>NZ_FOKD01000030.1:0-1412 GCF_900112095.1 Pseudomonas sp. NFPP24 | reverse complement strand
CCAAGGCGTTATAGCCGGCGTAATCATCGGTCATCACATAGCCGCGATAGCTGTCCAGCAAACGCAACGGTACATCCTGCGCTCGGCTGGAGGTGTAGTCGAACAGCACGACTTTCTTGTCCGGTGGGCCACTGGCCTGCACCCACATCCAAGATTGACTGGTCGGGTCACGATCCGGCTCCTTCAACACCTGGACGCGGGTTTCATCGCAGTGGATCACCGGGCTTTCCAGCAAGCGGTCGCGCATCAAATTCAGCAGTGGCTGGAAGTGTTCGCTGCACTGGATCACCCAGCGCGCCAGCGTCTGGCGCGCAATCTCGACGCCATGTCGGCTGAGCACGGTTTCAAACCGGTGCAACGGCAAGCCATCGACGTACTTGGTAGTCAGCAGCATCGCCAGCACGCTGGGACTGGCCATACTCTTTTCGATCAACTGAGCAGGCTTGTCAGCCGTGACCGGTGCAGTTTCACACCCCCGGCAACCGTAGACCTTGCGGATGTGCCTGATGACACGGATCTGCATCGGCACGATGTCCAGTTGTTCGCTGGTTTCTTCGCCGATGGCGTGTTTGCGGCAACCGCAGGCACAGGTCAGTTCGTGTTCAGGCAGTTCGTGGATGATTTCGATACGCGGCAGATCGGCCGACAACGGCTTGCGCTTGCCACGGCGCGGCGTCGGCGCAACGGCTTCTTCGTCAGGGTCATCAACGAGCGGCATCGGCTCGCTTTCGGGCTCGTTGAACAGCGCCAGTTGCGGCGTGTTGGGCTCGACAGTCTGTTCGGACTTGCGCCCGAACAAGCGGTCGCGCAGCAACTTGATCTGCTCTTTCAGGTCGACGATGTGGGTTTGATAAGCCTGGGCCACTTCTTCCTGGCGACTGAGTGCCTCAAGCAGCAGTTGCTTGAGCAAAACAGGATCATCAGGAAGGTCGTCGGGCAGGGAAATCATGGCCCGGATTATACCGGGTCAGGCTACGTAGCGTGGGGTCAAAACCTGATGAGGGCGGTTGCGCCAAAGGTCAAAACCGTCGAGCAGCCAGTTCAGTTCCTGGACGCTCAATACGATGGCTTCGTCGGTGACGTCGGGCGAGGTTTTGAAACGCTCGGATTCCAGGCGCTTGAGCCAAAGACAGAAGCCGTTGCGCTCCCAATAGAGGATTTTCACCCGGTTGCGGGAGCGATTCAGAAAAACGAAAAGTACCGGGTCGAAGACGGCCACCTTGATATCCAGCTCGACCAGGGCGGCCAGGCCGTCGATGGATTTTCGGAAGTCCACGGACTTGGGGTAAAGGTAAACTTTTTCGACTTTGGCGTCGGGACGCATCATGAGGTGCTGGCTCCAGAAAGAGATCGGGAGCGCAGCATCGGGCTTCAATGGGCGGCTTTGAATGTGTGGGTGATGGATCGGTTAC
>NZ_FOKD01000010.1:0-242454 GCF_900112095.1 Pseudomonas sp. NFPP24 | reverse complement strand
GCTGTCAGCACACCGTCGCGGAAGTGGTAGAAACGTGACGCTTGGGCCAGCACCAGTTCATCAGGCACAGCACCCAAATAGATTGCGGCTTCGGCCAGACTGTTGGTGATTGCGGGGCGAGAAGTCGACGGCAAGGGCAGGGTGGTGGAGCGGTTTTCATGATCGGTCCACACCACCGCATCACCCACAACCACCAGCCGATGCGCCAGCGCGTGACTCCAGCCAAACCCCAGCCCGACATCCACTTCCACCGCACTGGTGCGATACAACCGCGTCCACTCAAACGGCAAGATCCCGTCCAGCGTCCCATCGGTGAGGCTCAGGAGTTCCTCGCCGGTGACCATCGACACCGGGCAGCCGTTGGTGGCGGTCTTGTCCGAAGATGCCGCCGCATCCCCATTCGGGTTGCGAGCAGAAACCGGCACGTCATCCACGGTCTCCTGCCGCACCAACGCGGTTCGCTGGGACTTGCTGCGCACCACCGGCACCGCGTTGGAAACCACCTGATCCCCAGCCTTCAACGGCGCATCCGGAATCGTCTTGATCGTCGTCGCCTGGCTACCGAGCAATATCGGCTTGGCCACCTGCGTGTGATCCGCACGAAAATTCCCGAACTGCCCAGCCATGTGCTCAAGCCATTTGCGCGCACGTTGAGACTTGATGCTGCCCAGCACCTTCGTACTGATGCGTACCGCCATCCCCATACCTGCCGTGGCAAGGCACAGCAGCAAATTGATCAATACTTCAGCGCTGATTTCCCCCAGCAGCTCATTCATATAAGGCGGCGGCAACATCCGCGTCCAACTGACCATTGCCGACAGATAAATGAACAGCAACGGCTCATCACTCAGCACCAGCAAGCCCTTTGCGATGCTTTCGGTGCCGAGCTTCAACAGCTTTTCGAATTCTTCCTGGCTCAGGTAATGCAGCAGCTTTTCGGCATGCTTCAGCGGGTCCAGAAACCACTGAAGCATCTGCGTGATGTTGTCCCAGAGTGAATACAACGCCCCACTAAACCCGCGTGCATAGGCTTCGTGCAGCGAGAGGTAGCGCTTGAGAAAATTGGCTTCGGAATAACCCTTCCACAAGGCGGCGAAGGTGGTGGCCCATTCACGGCGCAGCCAGCCTTCCAGCGGTTCGATAACCGACTGATAAGAGGCGTACAGCGCCTTGAAGTGCGCCTTGGAAACGTTGGGATAGAAACTGACCCGGTACTGCTGGTTACGATCACATTCCTTGATTTCGAGAATGCCGCTGGGTCCGATGGTTTTATGGATGGGCTCCCCGAGCGGGCCACCCTTCGGATCAATGCGCTGCACCATCACGGGCGTATCGCCAATCGGCACAAATCGAGAACTCTGGAACATATGCACCAGGGTCAGCGTGCCGTCTGCCTGGCAGGTTGCGGTGGTGGTGCTGGGAAACAGGGAGCGATTGATCGGCGCGACCAGCGCCACTTCATCTCCAACCTTGAAGACCTGCTCGATATCCAGCGCCGAAAAGCTGAAAAAGCTCGAAGCCCAGGCGTCGTAGTGATTGAGGCAGCGCTTGAAGTCGCGGATAACGGATTCGACGTCTCGCGTCTTTGAATCCAGGGTGGCCAGTACCAAATAGCCAATGGTTTGGCTGGTCACTTCGATCATGAAACAGCCCCATCAACCGGAGCCAAAACCCATAACGTCATCTGCAATCCCTCGCACTGTGTAGTCAGGCGAGGGACTTTGCGGACGTTTGCAGGGCAGGGGAGTAGCGCTTATCCGGCGGTTATGTGGGACGGTTCGACAGTGCTCGTCCGCTATCACGCGACTAGCGGCTATTGTCAGAAATTTCCCACAAGAGTACAAATGTACTCCATGACGACTCTAACCCCCCGCCGTACCGCCATCCTGACCTTTATCCGCGACCGCATCGCGCAACAAGGCCAGCCTCCCAGCCTCGCCGAGATCGCCGAGGCGTTCGGTTTTGCCTCGCGCAGCGTGGCGCGCAAGCATGTGCTGGCGCTGACCGAAGCCGGGTTTATCGAGGTCAACCCCAACCAGGCGCGTGGCATTCGTTTGCTCAACCAGCCGGCGCGCCCGGAATGGCTGGATGTGCCGGTGCTCGGTCGCGTGGCCGCAGGTTTACCCATCGGCGCCGATGCCGAAGTGCACAGCCGCCTGCAACTGGACCCGTCGACCTTCGCGAAAACCCCGGACTACCTGTTGCGGGTGCAGGGCGATTCGATGATCGAGGACGGCATTCTCGACGGTGATCTGGTCGGCGTACGCCGCAGTGCCGAGGCCTTGAACGGGCAGATCGTGGTGGCGCGCCTGGACGGCGATGTGACCATCAAGCGTTTCGAGCGCAGTGGCGACCACGTGCGTCTGCTGCCGCGCAACCCCGCGTATCAACCCATCGTGGTGGGGCCCGACCAGGACCTTGCCATCGAAGGGGTGTTCTGCGGTTTGGTGAGGCAAGGCTGATGGGCGCCGTGGTTGCGCTGGACACGCTGTTCAATGGCGGGCGTGTCTGGAAGGGCCGGCCCGCCGCTCCGCCGTCCAGTGTGCATCCCACCGGGCTGGCGGCGCTGGACGCGGTGCTGCCCACGGGCGGCTGGCCGGAGGCGGCCTTGAGTGAAATCCTCATGGCCAAGGAAGGTGTGGGCGAATTGCAACTGGTGCTGCCGACCCTGGCGCGCTTGTCGAAGGCAGGGGAGCGCATTGTCTTGGTGGCGCCGCCGTATACACCGTACCCCCATGCCTGGCAGAACGCCGGGGTGGACCTGCGCCTGCTCTCGGTGATCCAGGCCGAGGAACGCGATGCCCTGTGGGCGGTGGAGCAATGCCTGCGTTCCGGCAGTTGCGGGGCGGTGCTGTGCTGGCCGCGCAAGGCCGATGACCGGGCGCTGCGGCGCCTGCAAGTGGCGGCGGAAACCGGGCAGACCCTGGCGTTTGCCTGGCGCGCCTTGAGTGAGTCAGTCAACTCATCGCCCGCCGCGTTACGCCTGGCCGTGGAGGCCAAGCCCGCGCAGGTAAGGGTGCTCAAGTGTCGGGGCGGGCTGGCCCATCCGGTGCCGATTGCCCTGGCGGGGCACTGAGGTTGTCATGCGCTGGGTGTGTATTGTCTTCCCGCAATTGGCGCTGGACGGGGTGCAGCGTGTGCACCCCGAGCCGGACCAACCCTTGGCCCTGCTGGCCGGCACGCCACAGCGGCGCGTGCTGCAAACCGTCAATGACGCCGCCCGCGCCCTGGGCCTGCGCCCCGGTCAATCCCTGACGGCGGCGCATGCCCTGACCAAAACCTTTGCCAGCGTCGAATACGACCCCGCCGAGATCGAGCGCCATCAACAGTTCCTGGCTGCCTGGGCCTACCAGTTCAGTTCCCAGGTCAGCCTGTATTACCCGCGTGCCTTGTTGTTCGAGATTGAATCGAGCCTGGGCCTGTTCGGGCCGTGGCCGCGGTTCGAAGCACGCTTGCGCCAGGAATTGACCGAACTGGGTTTTCGTCACCGCATCGTCGCTGCGCCCAACCCGGCGGCGGCGCGGGTGCTGGCGAATTTCTACGATGGTTTGGCGGTGCAGGATCACGGCTTGCTACAGGCCCTGGCGCCGCTGCCCATCGATCGCGCCGGCCTCGACCCGCAGGCCGCCACGGCGTTGTCGCGCATGGGCCTGCGCCGCCTGGCCCAGGTGCAAGCGCTGCCTCGGCACACCTTGGCGCGACGCTTTGATGCCGACCTGCTCAAGCACCTGGACGCATTGACCGGGCAGCGCCCATTGGCCTTGGCGTTCTATCAGCCCCCGGACCGATTCGACGTGCGCATCGAGCTGAATTTCGACGTGCAGTCCCATCAGGCGCTGCTGTTTCCTTTGCGACGCTTGACGGTAGATCTGTCGGCCTTCCTGTGTGGCCGCGACAGTGGCGTGCAGCGCTTTGACTTGCACCTGGAACACGCCCAGGCGCCGGACACGGTGATCAAGGTCGGCCTGCTCAGCGCCGAGCGCGAACCGGCGATGCTGTTTGAATTGGCCCGGGGTCGCCTGGAGCAGGTACAGGTCACCTCACCGGTACGCGGTTTCCGCCTGGTCGCCCAGGATTTGCCGGTGTTCGTGCCGCAGCGCCAGGACCTGTTCGACGACCGCCCGCAACAGACCTTGCCGTGGGAACAATTGCGCGAACGCCTGCGCGCCCGTCTCGGCGATGAGGCCGTGCAGGGCTTGCGCTTCCACGCCGACCATCGCCCCGAATGCGCCTGGCAAGCGGCGAGCGACAAAAACCTCTGCCCGACCTTGCACAAGGTGCAACGCCCCGGTTGGTTGCTGAGCGAACCTACGCTATTGGCCGAACACGGCGTGAATATCCTCATGGGGCCGGAACGCATCGAGTCGGGCTGGTGGGACGGCGCCGATATCCGCCGCGACTACTACC
The DNA here is from genome assembly GCF_900112095.1 of Pseudomonas sp. NFPP24. Taxonomy (NCBI): domain Bacteria; kingdom Pseudomonadati; phylum Pseudomonadota; class Gammaproteobacteria; order Pseudomonadales; family Pseudomonadaceae; genus Pseudomonas; species Pseudomonas sp. NFPP24. The sequence continues at coordinate 238,047 of NZ_FOKD01000010.1, read as the reverse complement.
TGATCCAGACCCGCGCCGGCCAGCAAGGCTGGGCCTTTCGTAACGTCGGGCAAAGCGATGGGTTGTGGCTGCAAGGCTGGTTTGCATGAATTACGCCGAGCTGCACTGCCTGTCCAACTTCAGCTTCCAGCGCGGTGCGTCCAGTGCGCTGGAGCTGTTCGAACGGGCCAAGCGCCAAGGCTACAGCGCCCTGGCGATCACTGACGAATGCACCCTGGCGGGTATCGTGCGGGCCTGGCAGGCGGCGAAGGCGGTGGAATTGCCGCTGATAATCGGCAGCGAGATGCGCATCGAGAACGGCCCGAAACTGGTGCTGCTGGTGGAAGACCTCAGCGGTTACCAGCACCTGTGCCGCTTGATCACCGTGGCCCGGCGGCGCGCGGAAAAGGGCCGCTATCGCCTGTTGCAGGAGGACTTCGAGCAACCGCTGCCCGGCCTGCTGGCACTGTGGGTTGCCGAGGACGGCGACACCCAGGCCTTGATCCAGTGGCTGCGCCGCACCTTCGCCGGGCGCCTGTGGCTGGCGGTGCACCTGCACTGCGGCCAGGACGATGCGCGGCACCTGGAGCAACGCCTGAACCTGGCCGCCAGCCTGCACATCCCGGCGGTGGCCTGTGGCGATGTGCACATGCATGCGCGTGGCCGCCGCGCCCTGCAAGACACCATGACCGCCATCCGTCATCACGTGCCGGTGGCCGAAGCCGGCACGCGCCTGCACCCCAATGGCGAGCGGCACCTGCGCAGCCTCGATGCCCTGGCCGCGCTGTACCCGCAAGCCCTGCTCGATGAAACCCAGGCGATTGCCCGGCGTTGCACCTTCGACCTCAGCCAGTTGCGCTATCACTACCCGCGTGAACTGGTGCCCAGCGGCCACGACGCCGAATCCTGGCTGCGTGCCGTGACCGAAGCGGGCATCGCCCAGCGCTGGCCGCAGGGGGTCGACGCCAAGACCTTGCAGCAGATCCATGACGAACTGACGCTCATCAGCGAGCTGGGCTACGAAAGCTATTTCCTCACGGTGCATGACATTGTGCAGTTCGCCCGCAGCCGTTCGATCCTGTGCCAGGGCCGCGGCTCGGCGGCCAACTCGGCGGTGTGTTTTGCCTTGGGCATCACCGAGATCGACCCGAGCCTGACGAGCCTGTTGTTCGAGCGCTTTCTGTCCAGGGAGCGCAACGAGCCGCCGGACATCGACGTGGACTTCGAACATGAGCGCCGCGAAGAAGTGCTGCAGTACGTATTCCAGCGCTACGGCCGCACCCGCGCGGCGCTGACGGCGGTGGTCAGCAGTTACCACGCCGCCGGTGCGGTGCGCGATGTGGCCAAGGCCCTCGGGCTGCCGCCGGACCAGATCAACGCCCTGGCCGACTGCTGTGGGCGTTGGAGCGACGACGCCCCGCCGCTGGAGCGCTTGCGTGAAAGCGGCTTCGACCCCGACAGCCCACTGCTGCGCCGAGTGCTCACGCTCACCCAGCAGTTGATCGGCTTCCCTCGGCACTTGTCCCAGCACCCCGGTGGCTTCGTGATTTCCGAATACCCGCTGGACACCCTGGTGCCGGTGGAAAACGCCGCCATGGCCGAGCGCACCATCATCCAGTGGGACAAGGACGACCTCGACGCCGTGGGCTTGCTCAAGGTGGATATCCTGGCCTTGGGCATGCTCAGTGCGATCCGTCGTTGCTTCGACTTGCTGCGCCGCCATCGCCACCGCGACCTGGCCTTGGCGACGATCCCCCAGGACGACCCGGCCACCTACGCGATGATCAGCAAGGCCGACACTATCGGCGTGTTCCAGATCGAGTCGCGGGCGCAGATGTCGATGTTGCCAAGGCTCAGGCCGCAGAAGTTCTATGACCTGGTGATCGAGGTCGCGATCGTGCGACCCGGGCCGATCCAGGGCGGCATGGTGCACCCGTACCTGCGGCGGCGGAACAAGGAGGAGGAGACCACCTATCCTTCGCCGGAGCTGAAAGTGGTGTTGGAGCGTACCCTGGGCATTCCGCTGTTCCAGGAGCAAGTGATGCAGATCGCCATGGTTGCCGCCGACTACAGCCCCGGCGAGGCCGACCAGTTGCGCCGCTCCATGGCCGCCTGGAAACGCCACGGCGGCCTGGAGCCGCACCAGCAGCGCCTGCGCACCGGCATGCTGAAAAACGGTTACACCGAAGCCTTTGCCGCGCAGATCTTCGAGCAGATCAAAGGCTTTGGCAGCTATGGCTTTCCTGAATCCCACGCGGCCAGTTTCGCCTTGTTGACCTACGCCAGTTGCTGGCTCAAGTGCCATGAACCGGCGGCGTTTGCCTGTGCGCTGATCAACAGTTGGCCCATGGGCTTCTACAGCCCGGACCAGATCCTGCAGGATGCACGGCGCCATCGCTTGCAGATCCGGCCGGTGGATGTGCAGGCCAGCGATTGGGATTGCAGCCTGGAGCCCATCGATGGTGCACAACCGGCGATTCGCATGGGCTTGCGCATGATCTCCGGGTTTCGCGAAGAAGATGGGCGGCGCATCGAAGCCGCGCGCCTGCGTCGAGCGTTCAGCGACATTGCCGACCTGGACGAGCGCGCCGGGCTGGATGCACGTGCCCAGGCCTTGTTGGCGGATGCCGGGGCCTTGCGCGCCCTGGCTGACAACCGGCACACGGCGCGCTGGGCGGTGGCCGGCGTGCACAAGCAACTGGGGCTGTTTGCCGGCCTGCCGAGCCCGGATGAGGCGGCGGTCGAGTTGCCGGCACCGACCGTGGGTGAAGACCTGCAGGCTGACTATGCCACTGTGGGCACGACCCTGGGGCCGCACCCTCTGGCGTTGCTGCGGGATGAATTGCGTAAGCGCCGCTGTCGCAGCTCCCATGAACTGATGGCGGTGGAGCACGGCCGTAATGTCAGCGTTGCGGGGCTGGTGACCGGTCGACAGCGCCCGGGGACTGCCAGCGGTGTGACCTTTGTCACCCTGGAAGATGAATTCGGCAACCTCAATGTGGTGGTCTGGCGTGACTTGGCCGAGCGTCAACGCCAGGCGCTGGTGGGCTCGCGGCTGTTGAAGGTGGACGGGCGCTGGGAAGCGGTGGGCGAGGTGCGGCACTTGATCGCCGGGCGCCTGACCGACCTGACGCCCTTGTTGGAAGGGATCAATGTGCGCAGTCGGGATTTTCACTGAGTCCCGTGGTTTCTGCTGTAATCACTTCTGATGCAGATGAGGTGAAACCATCCGGGTTTGCAGCGCTCCAAAACTTGCCGATGTTCTCTTAGCGCACAGAGCCAACCGATGCAATTCTTATCCAACCCCCACGGCTGCGAAGGCTGGGCCGGTGAAATGGCCCAGCGGATCCGCGCATTCGATTGGTCGGGCACCGACCTGGGCCCCATTGACCGCTGGTCCACCAGCCTGGCGTGTACCGTACAGATGATGCTGGCTTCGCCCGTGCCGATGGTGATGTTGTGGGGACGCCTGGGGCACATGATCTATAACGACAGCTACTCGGCCTTTGCCGGTGGCCGTCATCCCTACCTGCTGGGCACACCGGTGGAACTCGGCTGGCCGGAAGTGGCCGACTTCAATCGGCATGTGATGGACACCTGCCTGGCCGGCGGCACCCTGTCATTCAACAACAAGGACCTGGTGCTGTTGCGCAACGGCCAGCCGGAAACCGTGTGGCTGGACCTCTACTACAGTCCGGTGGCCGGCGACGATCAACAACCGGCCGGCGTGCTGGCGATTGTGGTGGAGACCACCGAACTGGTGAAGTCCGAACAGGTACGCCGGGAACTCACGCACAACCTCGAACAACGGGTGGCCGCCGAAGTGCAGGCGCGCTCCGCGGCCGAGGACCAGTTGCGCCAGTCGCAGAAACTCGAAGCCATTGGCGGCCTCACCGGCGGCGTGGCCCACGACTTCAATAACCTGCTGCAAGTGATCGCCGGCAACCTGCACCTGCTGGCCCGCCAGGAACCGGACAACGCCCAGGTGCAGCGGCGTGTCACGGCCGCCATTGCGGCGGTGGAGCGTGGAGCCAAGCTGTCCTCGCAACTGCTGGCGTTCGCCCGGCGCCAACCGCTGTCGCCGGCGGTGTACAACCCGCAACGCATTTACGCGGGGCTTGGCGAGTTGCTGCAACGGGCGTTGGGCGAAACCATCCATATCGACGTGCAGATGCCCCAGGATGCCTGGTTTATCAATGTCGACCGCAACCAACTGGAGAACGCGCTGCTCAACCTGGCGATCAATGCCCGCGACGCCATGAAGGGCGAAGGCGTGATCCGCATCTCCGGCGAAAATATCATCCTCAATCCGGCCGATTGCGCGGGTAAAAGCATCAAGCCCGGCGAGTATGTGCGCCTGGAGGTGGCCGATACCGGCGTCGGCATGTCCGAGAGCACCCTCAAGCGTGCCTTTGAACCCTTCTTCACCACCAAGCGTGAAGGCCATGGCACCGGCCTGGGCCTGAGCATGGTGTTCGGCTTTGTGCGCCAGAGTGGCGGGCATGTGGAAATGTGGAGCGAGGAGGGCAAGGGCTCGGTGGTGCAGATGTATTTCCCCCACAGCCTGGAACCGGAAAGCCTCGATGTGCATATGGACCAGGTGCAGCACAGCGGCGGCCAGGAAACCATCCTGGTGGTCGAGGACAATGAAGGTGTGCGCCTGACCGTCGTGGAGTTGCTCGAACAGTCCGGCTACACCGTACTTACCGCCGAAGACGGTGACCAGGCTATGTCGAAACTGCAGGCAGGCTCGCCACCGGACCTGATCTTCACCGATGTGGTCATGCCCGGCCGCGTCAAAAGCACCGACCTGGCCGACTGGGCCCGCCAGCAGACGCCTGCGGTGCCGGTGCTGTTCACCTCCGGCCACACCCGTGACATTCTCTCCAGCAATCACTTGCTGAGCCCCGATATTCATCTGCTGAGCAAACCCTACAGCCCCGAAGCGCTGACGCAACGGGTGCGCAGCGTGCTCACCGCCCGACAAGGTTGTCCATGACTTCAACGCGCAATATTCCCTCTATCACTGCCCAACCCTCGGGCTTTGTCCGCGTGCGCGGCGCCCGCGAACACAACCTGCGCAACGTCGATGTGGATATCCCCCGCGATGCCCTGGTGGTGTTCACCGGGGTGTCGGGTTCCGGCAAATCGTCCCTGGCGTTTTCCACGGTGTATGCCGAGGCCCAGCGTCGCTATTTCGAGTCGGTGGCGCCCTATGCACGGCGGTTGATCGACCAGGTCGGCGTGCCGGACGTGGACAGCATCGAAGGCCTGCCGCCTGCCGTGGCCCTGCAACAGCAGCGCGGCACGCCGAGTGCGCGCTCGTCGGTGGGCAGCGTGACCACGTTGTCGAGTTTGATCCGCATGCTGTACTCCCGCGCCGGCAGTTATCCGAAGGGGCAGGCGATGCTGTACGCCGAAGACTTTTCGCCGAACCTGCCCCAGGGCGCGTGCCCGCAGTGCCATGGCCTGGGGCGTGTGTATGAAGTGACCGAGGCGCTGATGGTGCCCGATCCTTCCCTGACCATTCGCCAGCGTGCGGTGGCGTCCTGGCCGTTGGCGTGGCAGGGGCAGAACCAGCGGGACATCCTGGTGACCCTGGGCTATGACGTGGACATCCCCTGGCGCGACCTGCCGAAAAAGCAGCGCGACTGGATCCTGTTTACCGAAGAGACCCCCACCGTCCCGGTGTACGCCGGCTTCACCCCGGAACAGACCCGCGATGCGTTGAAGCGCAAACTGGAGCCGAGCTACCAGGGCACCTTCATCGGCGCACGGCGCTACATCCTGCACACGTTCACCCATACCCAGAGTGCGCTGATGAAAAAGCGCGTGTCGCAGTTCATGCAGGGCAGCGCCTGCCCGCTGTGCGATGGCAAGCGGCTGACCCAGGCGGCGCTGTCGGTGAAGTTTGCCGGGGTGGACATCGGTGAGTTGTCGCAATTGTCGTTGACGCAGTTGGCCGAGTTGCTGCGACCGGTGGCGGCGGGGCAGGACAAGATGAAGCTGTCGGTGGAGAAACGCCTGGCCGCGCAGCGCATCGCCCAGGACTTGCTGGAGCGGGTCAGTACCTTGACCGAACTGGGCCTGGGTTACCTGTCCCTGGAGCGCAGCACGCCGACCTTGTCGTCCGGCGAGTTGCAGCGACTGCGCCTGGCAACGCAATTGGGTTCGCAGTTGTTCGGCGTGATCTACGTGTTGGACGAACCTTCGGCAGGCCTGCACCCGGCGGACGGCGAGGCATTGTTCACCGCCCTTGACCGCTTGAAGGCGGCCGGCAATTCATTGTTTGTGGTGGAGCATGACCTGGAAACCATGCGCCGCGCCGATTGGCTGATCGACGTCGGCCCGGCGGCCGGTGAACAGGGCGGGCAGGTGCTGTACAGCGGCCCGCCGGCGGGGCTGGCGCAGGTGGAGGCGTCGCAGACCCGTGCGTACCTGTTCGCGGAACAGCGCGTGTCGGCTCAGGTGCGCCGTGAAGCCACCGGCTGGCTGCAACTGGAAGGTGTGACGCGCAATAATCTCAAGGGCCTGGACGTGGATTTCCCATTGGGCTGCTTCACGGCGGTCACCGGGATTTCCGGCTCGGGCAAGTCCAGCCTGGTCAGCCAGGCACTGCTGGAGCTGGTGGGCGCCGGCCTTGGGCGTGTGATGGAAAACGACGAAGAACCAAGCCTGGAAGACGACGCCCCGCAAACCAGCGGGGGCCACATCCGCGCCGGGCTGGAGCATATCCGCCGCCTGGTGCAGGTCGACCAGAAACCCATCGGTCGCACGCCACGCTCCAACCTGGCGACCTACACCGGGCTGTTCGACAACGTGCGCAAGCTGTTCGCGGCCACTCCGGCGGCGAAGAAGCGGCATTACGATGCCGGGCAGTTCTCCTTCAATGTCGCCAAGGGCCGTTGCCCGAACTGTGAAGGCGAGGGCTTTGTCAGCGTTGAACTGCTGTTCATGCCCAGCGTGTATGCGCCATGCCCGACCTGCCACGGCGCACGCTACAACCCCGAGACCCTGGCGATCAAATGGCAAGGCTTGAGCATCGCCGACGTGCTCGGGCTGACAGTGGAACAGGCGGTGGAGGTATTTGCCGAGCAGCCTGGGGTGTTGCGTTCGCTGCAGGTGCTGCGGGATATCGGCCTGGGTTACCTGCGCCTGGGGCAACCGGCGACCGAGCTGTCCGGTGGTGAAGCACAACGCATCAAACTGGCGACCGAGCTGCAACGCAATGCGCGGGGCGCCACCCTGTATGTGCTGGATGAACCCACCACCGGGTTGCATCCACGGGATGTGGACCGCCTGCTCAACCAGTTGAACCAGCTGGTGGACGCGGGGCATACAGTGGTCGTGGTGGAGCATGAAATGCGCGTGGTGGCGCAGAGTGACTGGGTGATCGATATCGGGCCGGGGGCGGGGGATATGGGCGGGAAGGTGGTGGCCAGTGGTACGCCGCAGAAGGTTGCCAAAAGCAAGGCCAGCCGGACTGCGCCATTCCTGACCAAAGAACTGAACTAAAAGCGGATGAGAACTTGTGGGAGGGGGCTTGCCCCCGATGACAGTGTGTCAGTCAACTGATATGCGACTGACACACCGCTATCGGGGGCAAGTCGAACCGTCGCACCGCCCCTCCTACATTTCTGATCACTGTTGAGTCAGTTGGATCTGTGCTTTCGCCTGCTTCACAACATTCTCAACCGTAAACCCGAACTGCTCCTGCAACTGGGCCAACGGCGCCGACGCACCAAAGCTGTTCATCACCACCTTGGCGCCGGTCTGCCCCACATACCGGTCCCAGCCGAGGGGGCCTGCCTGCTCCACGACGACCCGAGCTTTCACCGCCGGCGGCAACACGCTGTCGCGGTACGTCTGGTCCTGGTCCTCGAACAACTCCCAGCTGGGCATGGACACCACTTGCGCGGCAATCCCTTCGTTTTCCAACTGCTCATACGCCGCCACCGCCAGGCTGACTTCGCTGCCTGTGGCCAGCAGAATTACCTGGGGCGCATCTGCACCCGCCAGCACGTAAGCGCCCTTGGCGGCCCCGGATGCCGGCGCGTACCGCGTACGATCCAGCGTCGGCAGCGGTTGACGCGACAGCACCACGCAACTTGGCCGATGGGTCTGTGCCAGCGCCACCTTCCACAGCTCGCGGGTTTCATTCGCGTCACCGGGGCGCAAGGTCAGCAGCCCCGGCGTTGCGCGCAACTGGGTCAGATGCTCGATCGGCTGGTGCGTTGGCCCATCTTCACCCACGCCAATCGAATCATGGGTAAACACGAACACCACCGGCAGTTCCATGATTGCCGCCAGGCGGATCGGTGGCTTCATGTAGTCGCTGAACACCAGAAAGGTCGAGGTGTACGGCCGCAGGTAGGACAATGCCATGCCATTGGCGATGGCGCCCATGGCATGTTCACGAATGCCGAAGTGCAGGTTGCGCCCGCTGTAGTCCTCGGCGCTGAAACGCCCGGCGCCGTCGAAGGTGAGGTTGGTCTTGGTCGACGGTGACAGGTCGGCCGAGCCGCCCAGCAGCCAGGGGATCTGTTCGGCAAACGCATTCAGCACCTTGCCGCCGGCGGCACGACTGGCGATGCCCTTGGCGTCGGTATCGAAATCCGGTAGGTGTTTCTGCCAGTGCTCCGGCATTTCCCCGGCACGCATGCGCCTCAATTCATCGGCCAATTCCGGTTCGTACTGTTCCAGCTGGGACAGGTGTTCGCTCCACTTTTCATACAGCGGCTCGCTGCGCTCAAGCAAAACATCACGCAATTGCGTGCGCACCTCATCGGGAACCAGGAAGCTGGAATCCTCGGGCCAGCCATAGGCTGCCTTGGTCAGGCGAATTTCCTCTTCGCCCAGGGGCTCGCCATGGGCGGCGGCCGTGTTGTGTTTGTGCGGGGAGCCGTAGCCGATCACGCTGTCGACCACAATCAGGGTGGGCGCGCCGCGGTTGCAATGGAACGCCTCCAAGGCATTGCTCAGGGCTTGCAAGTCGTTGGCATCGGTCACATGCAGGGTGTGCCACCCATACGCCTGGAAGCGCTTGATCACATCTTCGCTGAACGCCAGCTCAGTGTGGCCTTCGATGCTGATGGTGTTGTTGTCATAGATCCAGCACAGCTTGTCCAGTTTCAAATGCCCGGCCATGGACGCCGCTTCGCCGCTGATGCCCTCCATCATGTCGCCGTCGCCGCACAGGGTGTAGACGTTGTAGTCGAACAGGGTTTTTTCTTCGCGGTTGAAGCGCTTGGCCAGCCAACGCTCGGCCATCGCCATGCCGACGCTGTTGGCACAGCCCTGGCCGAGCGGGCCGGTGGTGGTCTCCACCCCAGTGGTCATACGGTATTCGGGGTGGCCGGGGGTTTTGGAGCCCGCTTGGCGAAACTGCTTGATATCGTCCAGGCTGACAGCGGCCTGGCCGGTGCGCTTGCCGTCGGCATCCAGTTCCACCACACCGGCCAGGTGCAGCAGCGAATACAGCAACATCGAGGCATGGCCGACGGACAGCACAAACCGATCACGGCTGGGCCAGTCGGGATGTTGCGGGTGATAACGCAGGAAACGACTCCACAGCGTATAACCCACCGGCGCCAGGCCCATGGGCGTGCCCGGATGGCCGGAATTGGCCTTTTGCACGGCATCCATGGCCAGGGTGCGGAGGGTGTTGATGCATTGGGTATCGACAGCGGTGGCAGCGTGCGTCATGAAACCGTTCTCCCTCGGGTGGCTATCTAGAGTGGAGGGCAGGGCGCGGCAAAGGTTTGATCCAAACGCCCGCGCCGCGACGAACGGGGCTGTATTGACCCTGAACATGACAAGACCCCTCGCAATGGTCTAGCTTCTAGGGCGTAAGCCATTGATCAACATGCGGAGGTACGCCATGCCAGTGAAACACGACCTGTATCAGGACTTGGGGTTGAGCAAGGAAGTCGTTCACGAACGCAGGGCGAGCGACAAACGCCTGGACTCGCTGCTCACGCAGTACGACGACGCTGACAAAGAGGTGCTGAAGGCGGAGTCGGCAAGTGCCAGCGACGAGGAAGTGGAGAAGCTGAAGAAGAAACGCTTGTTGATCAAAGATGACATCGTGGCGAAGTTGGGCTGATCACAACCGAGCCTCCTTGTAGGAGCAAGCGTGCTCCTACAAGGTTATGGACGTATTTTATCTACCCGGCTTTAGGCCTGTCACGGCGCATCTCCAGTAAACCGGGTTGACTCAAGCTTTTTGCTCTTTTTACGACGTTGTTGCCCACCTAGCAGTAAGGTAGTACTTGCAAAAAAGAGACCCATAAAACAGACGCCTGCAACAACAATTAACGTCGACGAGAAACCATATCTATCCAGCAGCCCGCCGAAGACAGTGTAGGAGATACCGATGATGATCGAATTGACTAGATTGGCAACGGAGAGGCAGGAGGCTCGAATACGTGACTCTATGTTGTCATTGATGTAGGTCTCGTAGGCAGTTTCATAGATGGCGGGGAGTGACATGATTAAAATAAATACTGCGACTGAAGAGAGTGTTCCGGTATTCAAAGATAGGGTGAAGAGCAGTGCGGTGACAATGAGGGTGGTAGTGACGGCTATCACCCCAAGCGTGAATCTGGAGCAAATATATCCTGCAACCATAAACATGGCAGCCGATATGATTTCAACGGCGGCATAAATGCCGGCAATAATAGGTATTTCTAGACCCTGCTGGGAGAAGAATGGCTGGCCGTAGATGAAAAGAGGAATGGTTGAGAGTTCAAATAGAGCATATCCAACAAAGAGAGGTATCAGAAAAGCACCTCTGTTGGAGCTGAAAAATTTGATGAGTGAAGTAAAGCTACCCTCTGCGGTTGTCGTATTTAATTCATTTACGTTGTTGGGGTTTAGTGAAATAGGTGGAAGCTTGATTTCGGAGTTGAATACTACAATGATGGCGCCGATGAGTTTTGATGCCGCAAAAAAAATATAGACTCCATTCCAAGAGAACGTGTCTTGTATGACGCCGCCAAGAAGCATGGATAAGCTCAGTGATATCGCACCAATAGCACGGGCGCGTGACAATATTTTAGGATACTCATCAGCGCGATGTTCAGCCAGTAAGTTGTCATAAAGCAATGCTCTGTCTGAACCAGACCCCATGGCAATGCTGGCACCGAATAGGCAGAATATGATTGCGAAGGGAATAAAAGACGAAAATAGCAAAAAACCAATCCCACTGACACACAAGCCTAAAAAGCTGATGATAAGCGTGCACTTGCGACCATATCGATCTGCGAGTAAACCAGAGGGGATTTCCAGCGCGACTGAAGAAAAAAACAAGAATGATTGTAGGATACCTATCTCGCCCTGGGTGATACCGAGTTGCAGTAGGTAAAGTACAAATAAGCTTCTCTGGACGTCCAGGTTCATGAAAATAGACAAGACGTAATATAGATTGTCGTTCTTATTTTTTAAAAGTTTTAGTGTGGTCATTGTTTTTTGAACACCTGTTTTTTTGTGAACTCAAAAGATTGAAAATTCAAGCTCACGGTGCATGCATCTAGCCTTGAAGGTCTATTGGTCAAATGTTGAAAGGCTTCCCAGGCCAAAAGGTTGGCGATAATTGAGTTTGTTATTCCGTTGGATGGAAAGCGAGCAGGAATAATTATTTTTCTACAAGCGCTACGTACCTCTCTAATCCAGCTTAGGTAGGCCAGAAATGAAGATCTGTCTTTTAGAAGTGGCCCGAGTATGCCGTTGTTGATGCCAACTGCACCGAAGAGTGCTGATGTGCCTGCTTTTATAGCAGCAGTAGCTACGTAAGTTTGAATAGCTCCCTTAGGTTCATCAGCACAGCAAATTATTAACGCCGTGCTCTGGGATAACTTGGCGAGTTGTCGGCTGGAAGTTATTTTGGCTATAAAAGGTTTGGCTTTGATTACTTGTTGGTTTTCTATTAGTCGCTCGGCAAGTATATCTGCCTTAAATTTACCGACGTCGCGCATGCCAAATACAAATTGACGATTAAGGTTGCTGATGTTTACTTTGTCGAAGTCAATCAGAACAAAAGAACCAACGCCTGCGCCAGCAAGGCTTTGAGCAACTAAAGATCCTGTTCCGCCGCATCCGACAATTACTACTGATGAGTTTTTTAGTTGCTGGCTAAATTTTTGATTTGGTGCAATAGCTTCGTTCCACGACCATTGCATTTTTTGTAACTGAGACATCCCTAGAGGTGCGACGGCATGAATGAGATTGGCATTCTTTAGTTTTTTGAGAAGACTTTCATCCGGTTCATTTTTAAAGTTTATTGGAATTCCTGTTGTGCTAAGCAAACGAAACCGTTTAGCGGTGTCGGGATGGTGGTTCCCGATGAGTCTCATGCCATCTTCAGTGATTAATTTAAGTTGGTTGTTATCATTTATAATAACAATATCACCTCGCAGCACCCATTTTTCATGTTTTTCAATCAAAGATGCATTCCTCTATTGTGTTTACATTTCCTACGTTTTTTACAAACATAGCCATCTCCCTATAAACTGTTTCAGCCAACAACATGGGCAATGCTTCGTCACTAGATTTGGAGTAAAGTCCTGAAAAAATAGATTTAATAAAACTGATGGACTTGGTGGATGTTTCCAAACCAGATACTTTTCTTTGAAATAGAGTTAGTCGCAAACTTTTTTCGCTTGCTGCATTTATGGTTAATGATTTCAGTGTTTTTCTTTCTTCGCTTGTAAGTTGATGGATGAGTTGGCGACACTGACTAATAAGGTGGAGCGGTTTTGTTTTGTCTTTTTGTCGCAATTCAATAAACTGTTGTAATAATTTCTCTGCGTGGCTCATTATTTCAAATGGGCTGTTTTGCCTTTGATAATTTGCACGAATAGGGAAGGAGTAGTAAGAGGAAAATGCGGACCATGATAATAGTATTTTTGTATTAGGGTTGGGGAGTGTATCTAATGCTTTGGTTAGTCCAATGCCACGATATTGTGGGTGTACAATAACTCTGAAAGATTGCAATACATATTTATTGATTTCCGAGAACTCGGGGAACACCTCGAATGCCTTTGGCCATGGACGAATACATAAGTTAACACCAATCAATTCCCCTTTGGAGTGAGCTGTGACAATATGATCAACTAGAGGTGCTAATATATCTAGATCATCCGGGTTGTCATTTTCGTAATGGTAGTGAGAGAGTTTTTTATAGTCGTCTATAGTGCCTTCTTTAATTGTGATTTTTAAGCTTTCTAATGTGTTTGTGTTTTTTGGTTTTCTGTTAAAAAGGCGATGTTTTCCATTGGGGTAGAGTTGAATGTGAGTGTCAGGCTTTAAAAAATCGACAAGGTCATCATGGCAACTTGCGATAAAGGCATTTTGTTTGTTGGAGCGAAGAATTTTTCCCAAGTTTATTGCGACTATTTGAGCAGTGCGCCTATCCAATCGTGTAGTAAATTCGTCAAGAATAAGTGGTCCCATGCCTTGAAGTAAGGCTAATGCAATGAGAAAACGTTCTTTTTGTCCATCAGATAGATGGGAAAAAGGACCAATGAGGATGCGTGGTTCCCCCAAGCCAAATTTTGAAAGATAACGAATGACAGCACCTGCATCCTCATTCGATATTATTTCCGCGATAGATTTGTCATTGTCGATATAGGTTGGTATTTTTTTTATAGACGAAAAATTTCGAGCGATATCTTCCAGTAGTAAACTCTTACCTACACCACTTGCTCCTGTTATTAGAATGACCCCATCTTTAGGGATGTCTATACATGATAGAGACTCCATCCACCCTTCTTCGGATAAGCCAAAGGTTTTAACTATGTCTTGGCAAACCTTGTTCGAGTTTTTTGGTGGGGGGATATATAGGTCTATTTTTGTACTTATTGTTTTCATGGTGTTACTCAAGTTATAGATGTGTCAGTTTTTGAAGTCGACGTTGCTCAAGCAAATACTTGGGATTGCACCAATTATTACGCTTGGACATATGTCGTCTATTATGTCGTCTAGCAAACGTCTGTGCATATTGTTAAATATTGGGGATTTTAATGTTTGAATGTATTTTTTTTGGGCTCGTGGTTCACTTCGCCAAACGGGACAAAATATTAACGACGCGTACCTACCCCAGGCATCATCGGTTGGTCCGGAAACTATCATTAACCGCAAAGCTGCTCTAACTTTAGGCGCTGAATAGCTGTCAGAAACCGGAGTGCAAGGTATGCCATTTTTTTGAAGAGTTGTTGCAATAGACCAAGCTACCGTAGCGTTAGGGGAGTAGTCGGAATAAGCAAAAATGAGACCATTTCTCGATGCTGTAGGCGACCAATCTAAAGGTGTTAGGTTTCTTAAGGGCAATGGATCATCAGATAGTGTGGATACTCTTGCCCAGCCCACATGCTCTCCGCAGTTGGTTTTATTTAGAATGCTTTTTATTTTTCTGCGAATTTGTTTTTTGTCATCGCCAAGAAGCTCGCCTGAAAAAACGAGAATAGCTCTAAGCGATGTTTTTTTAACGATACGTTGTCCATTCCCTGATGTGAGTGAATTAAATGGTGTAGCGGTGTCTGCAGTCTGATTAATAATTCCTTTTTCATATAAGGTGATGTTCTCTTCAGGATTTCTAATGACTTCTATTAGAATGGTCGGGATGCTGTTATAGGGGCAAAAAGCCTCCCACCGGTTAGGGGCAATTTCACAGATTTGTCTTGCCCCCGGCCATTTATTATTACGAAATGGTATCCACGCAGGAGATGATAGCAGTCCTTCAAAGGCTGGAACTTTATCCTGGAAATTGATAATGGCACTGCCATCCTGCATTAATCCCAACTTTGCTTTGCTCATGATTAGATGATGGACGGTGACATCATGACTGATCAGATATTCGAGACCTCTCAAATAATCCTCTCCCGAAATATAATTCAACTTGTGATTATTATTTTTTTTTGGGGAAAGAATGTATGTGTGTCCTTCATCTTTAATGTTTATGTCGCAGCCGCCTTCTATACTCAAGTTTGGCATGGGTGAAGACAATGGTGCTCGTGGAGGGAGTGCTCCAAAGCTAGCCAATTGCAGTGCGCCATAGTTGCGAGGAGATTGTAAGGGTCCAGGAGGTGCATCCACAGCAATTCTAATTAGTTTATTTTCCTCAGTCACACAGCCTCCCCGCTTCCTTGATGAAAGCTTGTAAATATATTTAATTCTTACATCTTTTGTTGGTTGGGTTGATATCGGCTTACTTTGTTTGTGCAAAAATAATCAGTAATTGCAGGTTTTTTGGGTTTGATTGATGCGTTGCTCCTTCATTTAATAGAATTTTGCTCATAGTAATTATCTAGAAAACTTTCGGACTTTTCTGTTGATTTCTTGAGTAACATAATATAATTTTTTTCGTGCTTAATAAAATCACCAGTTTTGTGTGATGGTGGGGGTGATAATGTTTGTTCTGCGCTGGATATTTCCTTCCTGGCTTCAACTCCTAAATCTTCGATTTTGCTTAATATGGGTAGAACAAACCCGCGCATTTGCTGTTCGAAAAGTGGAAATCTGTGCGTGTCTACATGTAAATTTTGAACAGCAATCGTGAATCCAATATTTATCACGTTATGCCACCAACCCGGTGGGATATAAAATGCATCACCCGCAGATATCGTGCCTTCAAAAATTTCGGCACCTTGCTCAAGTACGTTTTTAGCAACGTTGGGATTAAATAAATCGAGCCCGTTAGAAACTGCAAATGTGTGCGATGGAGATACCATGCGTGCTTTCTTTACACCCGCAATCATAGTCAGCACAGAGTTAACGAAGAAAGAATCTGTATGGAGGGGGCTCGATACATATTGGTAGCCGATAATTAAGTTGGTCGGCGGTATTGAAATTGAAATTGGCAGTTTGTATAGCCAGTTTTCAGGAAAGCAAGGTAATGTCATGTCGATATCATCTAAGAGTTCTGGAGCCTCCTTATGATAGATCCATCCGCCTAAATATGGTGGCTCAGCGTAATCGTCAGGGGGGGCATTTTTTTCTGCTAGGTTGATATATTCGTTTAGACGCATTTTGATTTGGTTTTTATAAGCTTCTTGCTGTTTTGTCTTGTAGTAACAAACGGGTACTTTTATGTGCCCATAATTATTCCTGAAAAAATCGGCGGACCAACGTCTAATTGCGGGCCAATCCTTGCCCATTCCTTTTAAAATGACTGGCTTTTCATTCATGAGGTATTTTTCTTGGAACAGCATTGCATCACCAGCATCAATGCTTTCAAGAAGATTTATATTTTTGTTTGACAAGGCGGTGTTCCTTGTTCAGTATTTTTCTAGTTTTTAAAAAAGGTCAGACTAAACGAATGACCTTTTTTGTCTTGGTGCTATCGAGCCATTAACAACGGCTAAAAACAGCTTGAAGCATCAATTCATCATCTGCTAAATCCATGAAGATAGATATATCTTCACTTTCATTTGTGGTAGAGAATGTGTTGTCAGTCTCTAGTGCATACTCAATCACTTCTTCATTTTTCATTATTATGTTCTCTTTTTGAATTTTAGATTAGGTGGTCACTGATTGATTTTGATTTTTGATCAAGAGCCACGCTGTGGTTCCTTCCTCTTTTGAACCAAATAGATCAGTGCCGTATTGAGTAAAAGCTATGTAGGCTGCAGATTGCAAACATAGCGCGTCCTAAATTCGTGTAGTACTTTTCTGCTGGGTTTTCTGTAGGTTTTTTCTTCGTTGCGACTTGCAATATTCCGCGCATGTCTTCTGGGCGTTTGCGACACGTTCAATAATGAGCTGAGTTGACGAGTCTCCTGATTTCGTTTGAGGTCGTTAGCGGATGTCAGCGTGTTGGGGGGCATACGCTTCTGACGTCGCTACAACGAACGCTTCACCTGTTTTAGCCTTCCGGGCTTTGAAAGTGTCACGGCTCCAGATTTATGCGGTTGGCCTTGTTGTGTTGCAACTATTGTTTTTGTTTAGTCGCCAGTTCATGAATCATGAGCACTATCAGCACGCCTACCGTGAATGAGTACAGGAGCAACGCATTTATCGAGATCGGTTGCTTGTACACATACACAGCGATCACAAGCTGCGTGATGGGCAATACGAATTGAAATAAGGCTGCCTGGGAAAGTGGGATTCTGCCGATGGCGTAGGCAAACATTATCAAGGGCACGACCGATATTACGCCTGCCAGGGGAATCAGCCACTGAGCCTGAGTTGACATGGGATCTGGCCAGGCAAGGCTCCATCCAAGCAGCGCAACAGCGAGCACGATGGCGAGTGTTAAAAACAGAGTCTCGACGAACAAGCCCTCTACCGCATTCAACGGCGTGGCTTTTTTGATGCAGGTGTAACTCCCCCAAGTGACGGCGATCAGCACGTAAATCCAGTGGTTGAGCTCGCTGCTGGTTAGCGCCAGCAGCAAGGCTGCGGCCATGATAGTCAGCATTGAAACAGTCTGTGCAGGCCTGAGCTTCTCGCGGTAGAAAAAGACGCCCATCGTTATCGATAAAAACGGGGCAAGCAAATAGCCGAAGCCACTTTCAAGCACATGGCCGTGCAGGGATGCCCATATGAAGGATCCCCAGTTAACGGCTACCAAAAAAGAAGCAGTGCAGTGCAGGCCTAAGGTGCGGATATTGAGCTTTACGAGGTGACGAAAGCCTTGGCCAAACCCAATGATCACAGCCAGTGCGAGCAGGGATAGCAGGACCCTGTAGGCAACCAGAACCTGGGGCGTGAGTTCGTTCAGCTCTCGCCAGTACAGCGACGATACCCCAAGGAGAATATTGGCAGCTAAGCCGCTGGAGGCCGCCAATAGATAGGTAAATGAAGGCTTGGTCATATCGGCCGCACGCAGGGGAATCTGCTGCAGCATCGTTGTTTTATTGCGCAGTGAACAGGGACGTTCGCCCCGTTCACATTTTTTCAGAATTGACTGAAAGACATCATCCCACTCACTGCCTATCATGCCCATCGCCCACCCGGCTCTGGGGACTGTTGCAGCGCAAGGATTGCGCTGGTGAGCCGGATGGGTACTTCAGTTCATGCCAGCAGCGCCTGGGTGCATTCATCGATGGAGCGCTGCTGCGTCTTGCCATACAGTTTCAATTCATCAATCGTTCGCTGGCCCAGTGCCTGTTCGAATTCGGCCTGGTTCGAGTTGGCCACATAGTGACTCTGCGCCGCATCCCCCAGGTTCGACTGGAAAATCCCCGCCGCGCTCACCGGCAGAAAATCTTCATACACCAACGGTTCCACGTCGATGTGGCCGGCGGCGATCAGTGCCTCCAGGGTGCGTGGTTGATCGGCGCTGCCGCGTGCCGCCAGGCCTTGCTCGGTGGGGAAGTAGCGGTAGTAGGCCAGGCCCTGCTCGCGCATCTGGGCATGGTTGTCCGGAAAGGCCTGGAAGTGTTGCTCCATCAATTCGACATAGCGCGCAGCGTTGCCTTCGTTGGGGAAGGCGCCCAGTGCGTCGCGGGCGGCGTTCAGCAGTTGGTCGTAGAGCGCGCGGCCTTTGGGCGTCAACGCCACGCCGCGTTGTTCGATTTCGCCGAAGCGTGCGCTGTGGCTGCCTTGGGCGTCGGTGAAGGCGATGGGTTCGTCCAGGGCCTTGAAGCTGGTCTGGCGCAGCAGGATCGGGCAGTGGCGGCGCGGCGGGCCTTCGATCACGGCCTTGGGGGTGATGCCTTTGCCGGGCATGGCGGCCTGGACCTGGTCGATGTCCAGGGTGCGTGGGGTCAGGTGGTTGATGTGCGGGCCCTTGAAGGCGACCACGTCGGCGATCAGGCGGTGCTGGTCGCTCAGTTGCTGGTACTGCGCGCCGGTGACGGTGGCGGTGTGATGCCAGCGGAAGGTTTCCAGGGCCTGGCGGATGAATTCGTCGGCATCCTGGGCGTTGAGTCCGCCCTGGTTTTCGGCTTGTTCAATCAGCGCCAGGGCGCCGGGGGTGAAGATCGAACGCTTGGCCAGGGCGGTTTCGGCGAAGGCGCGCAGGTCGGGGTTTTCGATCAGTTCCAGGCGCAGCAATGAGGTGAACACGCGAAACGGGCTGGTCTGCAACGCCTGTTCATGCACGGCGCGAAACGCGGTGGAGTGTACGGGCACGCCAGCCGGGGTCAGGTCGTAGTAGCCCACCGGCTGCATGCCCATCACCGCGAACAGGCGGCGGATGGTGGCCAGCTCGGTGGCGGTGCCCAGGCGGATCGCGCCGTGGCGTTCCATGTCCAGGCGCTGGATTTCGCCGGTGCGTTGCAGCTGTTGCGCCAGCAGCGGTTGGGTGTCGAGCACGTGCGCATTGGTCTCGGCCACCAGCTCCATCAGCGCGCCATACAACGGAACTTCATCTCGGTACATGTCGGACATGGCCTTGGAAAAGCCCTTGCGGATCTCGTCGGGGCTGACCTGTGCGGTGCTGGGCATAGAAAAATTCCTGATGGCGGGGGGCGAGGATAGTGGCCTTTTGCTGGATTTTGTTGAGCGCAACGCCGCCTTGCAAACGAAGATTCTTCAGGACTTCATTCTGCAAATGAATGAGATGACGTGAAGATGACAAAAAACGGCCCGTGTGAAATTTCATTTTCGGGCGTTTTTCCTAACTAATTCTTCACGAAGTCCGCCCCGGCCGGCGTGAAAGAATCGTCACGTTTGCAAGGATGAAAACGCCGTTATGCACACCAGACACATAAAAAAATGTTTAGGGGCTGTCGTTAATGAAAATTTCTACACTGGCGTTGTCGATCACCGCCGCCGTTCTTGCACAACAGGCTTACGCCGATGACTTCGGGCTCGGCTCGCTGGGCACCGGCAACGGTCACAGCGGCTTCCTTGAAGACAGCCATGCGTCTGTCAGCTCACGGACCATGTACTACAGCGCGGATAACCGCTCGGGCACCAACAACGATCTGCGCGAAGCCGCCACAGCGCTGCGTTTTGACTACAAGTCCGGCTTCACCCAAGGCACCGTTGGCCTGGGTTTCGATGTCATGGCCTTCGGCGCCCTGCGCCTGGACGGTGGCGACGGCCACACCGCGGGTCCGGGCCTGGCGGGTAACGGCAACAGCTTCTTCCCGACCAGGAACAATGGCACTGAACCGGCCGACTCCTTCGGGCGCGCCGCCGGCAATGTGAAGTTCCGTATTTCCCAGACCGAGTTGCACGTCGGTGGTGGCCTGGCGCCGGTGCTGCCGATCCTGGTGTCCAACGACAGTCGCGTGGCACCGCAGACCTTTGATGGCGGTATCCTGACCTCCAACGACATTCCCAATGTCACCTTCACCGGTGGTGAGCTGAACCGCGCCGAAGGCCGTGCTTCCAGCAACTCCACAGGCCTGAGCGTGGCCGGTGGTACTCGCGACAGCGACAGCTTCAAGTTCGGTGGGGTGGACTACAAGCCGTTTGGTTCTTCCGACAACGTGATCGCGAAAAACCTGACGTTGCAGTACTACTACGCCCAACTGCAAGACTTCTACAAACAGAACTACGTTGGCCTGGTCCATACCCTGCCGCTGGGCAATGACCAGTCGTTCAAGACCGACCTGCGCTACTTCGACAGCCGCAGCGACGGCAAGAACGGCGAAAGCGGCTACCAATTCAACAACAACGGTGGCTACGCCAAACACGCCGGCGAAGTCGACAACAAAACCTACAGTGCGGCCTTCACCTACCAACTGGGCGGCAGCAGCTTGATGCTCGGCCACATTGGCGTAGGTGACGACGGCGGTTTCGTCTGGGTCAACCAGGGCAGCCTCGCCGACCCGCATGCCCAAGGCGCCGGCGGCAGCGACTTCTACCTGTTCACCGACGCCGTGGTCGGCCAGTTCTCCCGCGCGGGCGAGCAGGTCAACTTTGGCCAATACACCTATGACTTCAAGGCGTACGTACCTGGGCTGAAGGCGTCCGTGGCCTACCTGGACGGTTCGGACATCAAGGCCAAGGTCGCCGGCGGCCCTGACCAGAAGGAAAACGAAGCCGACTTCCGCCTGGACTACGTGGTGCAGGCAGGTCCCCTGAAAGGCTTCGGTACCACCTTCCGTACCGGTACCTACCACGGCAAGAACACCGGCACCGCCGACCAGGACCAGACCCGCCTGATCTTCAACTACACCTACGCCATCTTCTAAGTCTTCATGTGCACCCGGGCGTCATTGGGCTCTACACTGCCTCTCACCTGGTAGGCGCTGGAGGACCCGATGACGGCCACACCCGACACTCGAATGCTTGAGACAACCGAAGGTCAGCGCCTGGCGCAGCAGGATGCCGAGCGCTGGCGCGAGTGGGGTCCCTATCTGAGCGAACGCCAATGGGGCACGGTGCGCGAAGACTACAGCGCCGACGGCGACGCCTGGGCCTACTTCCCCCATGAACATGCACGCAGCCGCGCCTACCGCTGGGGCGAGGATGGCCTGGCCGGTTTCAGTGACAAGGCGCAACGCTGGTGCCTGGGCCTGGCCCTGTGGAACGAGCGCGACGCGATCCTCAAGGAACGCCTGTTCGGTCTCGACAACGCCGAGGGCAACCACGGTGAAGACGTCAAGGAACTGTACTTTTTCGTCGACGGCGTACCGAGCCATGCCTACATGCGCATGCTCTACAAATACCCCCATGCCGCCTTTCCCTACGCCGACCTGATCAGCGAAAACGCCCGCCGTGGGCTGGCTGATGCCGAGTACGAGATCCTCGACACCGGCGTGTTCGAAGACAACTGCTACTGCGATGTCAGCGTCGAGTACGCCAAGCACCAGCCCGACGATATCTTCATGCGCGTCACCGTGCACAATCGCTCGGACCAGCCGACGCGGCTGCAGGTGCTGCCGCAACTGTGGGCGCGCAATGACTGGAGCTGGACCTTTGACGCGCCCAAGCCGCAGTTGATGTTGGACGGGGAGCAGGTGCTGGCACGCCATCCGGAACTGCCGGACCGTCATCTCGGCGCCTGGGGCCAGGACGGGCTGGAGTGGCTGTTCTGCGAGAACGAAACCAACTACCCCAGGCTGGATGGGCAGCCGGCGCCGGGGCCGTTCAAGGACGGGATCAACGATTACGTGGTCGAGGGTGTTCACTCGGCAATTCGGCGTGACAGCGGTACCAAAGTCGCGGCGCGTTTCGTTGTCGAACTGGCCGGGATGGAAAGTAAAACGCTCTACCTGCGCTTTGCCCCTGTCGACGCGCCACAGGTCAACGCGCGCAAGCTGTTCGAACAACGCCGCCAGGAAGCGGATGACTTCTACGCCGCCCTGCAACGTGGCATGGCCGACGACGATGCGCGCAATGTGCAGCGTCAGGCACTGGCCGGGTTGCTGTGGTCCAAGCAGCTGTACTATTTCGACGTCAATCAATGGCTCGACGGCGACCCCGCACAACCCGCGCCGCCGCCCGAGCGCCTGCATATCCGCAATACCCATTGGCGCCACCTGTCCAACTTCGATATCCTCTCCATGCCCGACACCTGGGAATACCCGTGGTATGCCTCGTGGGACCAGGGCTTTCAGGCAGTGGCCATGGCGCTGATCGATCCGGCGTACGCCAAGCAGCAGCTGTTGCTGCTGGTGAAAGACCGCTTCATGCACCCCAACGGCCAGTTGCCGGCCTACGAATGGCGGTTCGACGACGCCAACCCGCCGGTGCATGCCTGGGCCAGCTGGCGGGTGTACCAGCAGGACAAGACGCTCAACGGCGTAGGCGATATGGATTTCCTTGAGCGGATCTTCCACAAGCTGCTGCTGAATTTTTCCTGGTGGGTCAACCGCAAGGACGCCGAAGGCCGCAACCTGTTCCAGGGCGGTTTCCTGGGGCTGGACAATATCGCCTTGTTCGACCGCTCCGCCGCACTGCCGCCGGGGTATCAACTGGATCAGGCCGACGGTACGGCGTGGGTCGCGGCCTATGCACTGGACCTGATGCGCATCGGCCTGGAGCTGGCCAAGCGCAATGCGGTATACGTTGACATCGCGGTGAAATTTTTCGAGCACTTCCTGTATATCGCCGGCGCCATCAACCGTGTCGACGACAGCGCCGAAGGCCTGTGGGATGAGCAGGACCTGTTCTTCTACGACGTGCTGCACCGCCCCGATGGCCAGAACGAACCGGTGCGCCTGCGTTCGATGGTTGGCCTGATGCCGCTGTTTGCCGTACTGGTGCTGGAGCAGCGTGAACATGAAGGCCTGGAGGGGTTGCGCGAGCGGCTGCTGGGGTTCATGAAACATCGGCCGGACCTGGCCAGGCTGGTTTCACGCTGGAACGAACCGGGGCAGGGTAATCGCCTGTTGCTGGCGCTGCTGCGCGGCGAGCGGACCAAAGACCTGCTGCGGCGCATGCTCGATGAACAGGAGTTCTTGTCGACGTTCGGCGTGCGCTCCTTGTCCAAGGCGTTCGCCGAGCAACCGCTGGCGTTGAAGATGAATGGCAACACCCTCAGTGCGAGCTACCAGCCGGGTGAATCCGACTCGCGGCTGTACGGTGGCAATTCCAACTGGCGCGGGCCGTTATGGATGCCGGTGAACTACATGCTGATCGAGTCGCTGCGCGAATTTCACCGTTATTACGCGGACAACTTCTCGGTGGAGTACCCGGCGGGCAGTGGTTATCTGGCGTCCCTGGAGGACGTGGCCGACAGTCTGAGCCAGCGGCTGACGCGGTTGTTCCTGAGGGATGAAAACGGCTCCCGGCCGTCGATGGTGGGATATGCGCCGTTGGAGGCGGATCCGGCAAGTCGCGATCTGGTGCTGTTCCATGAGTACTTTCATGGCGAAACCGGGCGTGGGCTGGGGGCTTCGCATCAAACCGGGTGGAGTGCGTTGGTGGCGTTGTTGCTGCAACCCAAATAAAAATCCCGCCTGTAAAGGCGGGATCGGGATTCAGGGTTGCCCGTGAATCAGGAAGGGAACAGCTCGCTCAGCTTCATGGCCAGCATCATGTCGCCTTCGGTGCGCAGCTTGCCGCCCATGAAGGCTTGCATGCCGTCGGTCTCGCCGCTGACGATGCCTTTCATGGTTTCTGCGTCCATCACCAGGGTGACCTGGGCGTCCGGGTTTTCACCTTCCAGCAATTCACAGGTGTTGTTTTTCACTACCAGCGAGAAGTTCTCGGTGTCGTCGATGCGGAAACCGAACACCAGGTCCAGGCCGTCAGCGGCGGCTGGGTTGAATTTGGCTTTCATTGCTTCTACAGCTTTGGCTACGTCAGTCATGGTTTCGATCCTTTAGGGTAGAGTCCAGTGACCTTGGGGTCACGGTTGGCCGCAGTTCATCGGAACGTGATGAGCTGCGGCGCCTTCAACAGTTGCAAGTGGGTATGGCTGTTGAAGGAAGCCAGTGCCACCTCGCGACCGCGGAATTTCAGCTGGTTGAGCGAGGTGTTAACAATTTGCCAGTTCAGTTCGAAGGCTTGCGCGGCAGGCATTCGGGTGATCAGGTGGAGCAGGGCGGTGATGGTGCCGCCGGAGGTGAACACCGCGATCTTCTGCGTGTTGTCCGCTGCCTCAAGGATGCGTTGCAGGCCACCTTGCACGCGTTCCACGAAGCCCAGCCAGCTTTCCAGTCCCGGTGGATCATAAGTGCCGGCCAGCCAGCGCTCGATGATCAGCGCGAAGATTCGCTGGAATTCGCTGCGGTTCTGCGCGGCATTGCGCAGGATCTCCAGGGCTTCGGGTTCGGTGGTGAGCAGGTCGGGAAGCAGGGCGCGGATGATTGCGTCGGCATCGAATTCGTTGAATGCGCTGTCGACTTCCAGCGCCGGCACCGGCAGGCCGAGGGCGTGGTACTGATCGAAGGCGGCGCTGGCGGTGTGCTGCTGGCGGCGCAGGTCGCCGGCCACGCAGCGGTCGAACACCAGGCCCATGTTCGCAAGGTGGCGACCGAGCACTTGCGCCTGCTCCACGCCGACGGGCGACAGGACGTCATAGTCGTCTGCACCGAAGGAGGCCTGGCCATGTCGAATCAGATAGATGCTGCCCACGTCCGTTTTCCCGGTACGTTGAAAGTCTGGCGAGGTTATGAGGATGCCTGCGAGCTGTCAATGAAAAAACATACGCTTGTTTTAAAAGCTCGTTGGAGCCTGTAGTTGCTGGCGGTTTGATCACTGGCCCGAACGCGGTGCCGCCGGTATGCTGGGGCAATCCGCGCCCGGCGCACTGCACTTGTAAGGAGCAACATGGATTTTTTGGCCGAATATGCGAGCTTTCTGGCGAAGACCGTCACCCTGGTGGTCGCTATTCTGGTGGTATTGATCAGCTTCGCGGCGCTGCGCAGTAAAGGGCGCCGCAAATCCGCCGGCCAGTTGCAGGTCAGCAAGCTCAATGATTTCTATAAAGGCCTGCGTGAGCGCCTGGAGTCGAGCCTGCTCGACAAGGACCAGCTCAAGGCCTTGCGCAAGTCCGAAGGCAAGGCCGAAAAGAAGAAGGGCAAGCAGAAGGCCGAGGCCAAGCCACGGGTGTTCGTGCTGGACTTCGACGGTGACATCAAGGCCTCGGCCACCGAAAGCCTGCGCCACGAAATCACCGCCTTGTTGAGCCTGGCTACCCCGAAAGACGAAGTGGTGCTGCGCCTGGAAAGCGGCGGCGGCATGGTCCACAGCTACGGCCTGGCCTCGTCGCAACTGGCGCGTATCCGCCAGGCGGGCGTGCCGTTGACCGTGTGCATCGACAAGGTCGCGGCCAGCGGCGGCTACATGATGGCGTGCATCGGCGAGAAGATCATCAGCGCGCCGTTTGCCATCCTCGGCTCCATTGGCGTGGTGGCGCAGTTGCCGAACGTCAACCGCCTGCTGAAGAAGCACGACATCGACTTCGAAGTGCTGACCGCTGGCGAGTACAAGCGCACGCTCACCGTGTTTGGCGAAAACACCGAGAAGGGCCGCGAGAAGTTCCAGGAAGACCTGGACATCACTCACCAGTTGTTCAAGAACTTCGTGTCGCGTTATCGCCCGCAGTTGGCAATCGATGAAGTCGCCACCGGAGAAGTGTGGCTGGGTGTTGCAGCCCTCGACAAGCAACTGGTCGATGAACTGCAAACCAGTGACGAATACCTGGCCACCAAGGCCAAGAGCGCCGAGGTGTTCCACCTGCACTATGCCGAGCGCAAGAGCCTGCAGGAGCGTGTGGGCCTGGCGGCCAGCGGTTCGGTGGACCGGGTCCTGTTGACCTGGTGGAACCGGTTGACCCAGCAGCGGTTCTGGTAAGGCTGATCAGCGGTGCGCAGGTTTTATCGAAGCCTGTTGCACCGCTGGGATTGGTTTGCTCATCAACATCCCCACCACCAACGCTCCGAGCAACCCCAACAACCCCGCCACCCACAACACCCTGCTGAAGCCACCCACAAAGGCCTGCCGTGCCAGCGGCTGTACCACCGCCCGTGCCGATTCCGGCAACAAGCCCATCGCCGCCGGCATATCCCCGGGCACCACGCGTGACGCAATCGCGTTTACCTGTGCCTGCCATTGCGCGCCAATGCTTGCACTCAACAGCTGTTCGCTATGACCGCTCAACAACGCCCCATACACCCCAATCGCCAACATGATCGCGCTGAAGCGCATGGTCGTGCTCATGCCCGACGCCATTCCCGCGCGGTCCCGTGGTACGCAGGCCATGATGTTTTTTTGCGTATCGCCATTGAGCAAGCCGGCACCGGCGCCCGTAATGGCAATCGCCAGGGCGAAGGGCAGGTAGCCGCCGATGTTCACTGCCCAGGCACTCAAGAGGTTGCCGCTGCCCACCAGGGTCAACCCGGCGGCCATCATTGTCGCCGGGGCAAAGCGTGCGGCCAGGCGTGCGCCGATGCGCGGACAGATCAGCATGGTCAGCGCAAACGGCAGCATGCCCAGGCCCGAGGCGATCGCGGAAAATCCCAGGCCGTTCTGCAGGTAGAACGGTAGCAGCGTCATCATCACCTGGGCACAACCGGCATAGGCGAACATCCCCAACAGCGCACCGATAAAGCGTGGGTGGCGGAACAGTTGCAGGTCGACCATGGGCCGCCGCTGCACCCGTTCGACGAGTACAAACACGCCCAGCAAGACTGCGCCACCGATCAGGCGGGTGTAGGTCAACGGGTTGTCCCAACCGATGCGGTTGGCTTCGATCAGCCCCCAGATCAGGCACAGCAGGCTGGCGCTGAACGCCAGGCTGCCCCACGGATCGAGCCGCGCGGATTGGGTGTCGCGGGATTCCGGGATGGCGCGCAGGACCAGACTCATCAGCATCAGCCCCACCGGCAAGTTGAGGTAGAAGATCCAGCGCCAGCCCAGGTACTGGGTGATCAGGCCGCCCAAGGTCGGTGCGGCAGTCATCGCCACGCCCATGCACGCGCCCCAGAAGGCCCAGGCCTTGGCGCGCTGCACCTCGTCGTGGAAGGTATGGCCGATGGAGGCGAGGGCGGATGTGAGCAACAGCGCCGCGCCCACGCCTTTGACCGCGCGGGCGCTATCGAGGAGCAGCGCGGTGGGTGCTGCCCCGCAACCCAATGACGCCAGGATGAAAATACTCAGGCCCCAGACCAGGGTTTTCTTGCGCCCGAACCGGTCGGCAATGCTCCCGGCCGGAAGCAATAGCGCGGCGAACGCCAGCATGTAGGCGCTGACCACCCATTCGATATCGGCGAAGTTCGCCCCCAGGTCGCGGGCGATACTCGGCAGGGTCACGGCGACGATATTGGTGTCGAGCACGATCAGCGAGCAGACGCCGGACGCAGTCAGCAAGGTCAGGCGTGGGCTGACCCGGCTCATGATTGAATTACCTCAAAGGCAAGAGGGGGGGTACGGTTGACGACCATCGCAAGGGCTCTCTAGTGTTGTGGTTTGTCTCAGCATATCCGCGCTGCCCAGTGGCTTTATTAGCCAGGCCGACTCGTTTCATTACCTTTGAGCTAATCCAGAGATGGACATCCGTCATTTTCGCTATTTCCTGGCCGTTGCCCGTCAGCGCAATTTCACCCGCGCCGCCGAGCAGCTGGGGATCGCACCCCCGACCTTGAGTCGGCAGATCCAGGACATGGAAACCAGCCTGGGCACACGTCTGTTTGTTCGTCAGCAGCGGGAAGTCAGCCTGACCGAGGCCGGTGCCGCGCTGCTGATCGAAGCGGAGGCGACGGTGCGTCAGTTCGAGTTTGCCCAGCGCAATGCCCAGCGTGCCGGGCGTGGCGAGATCGGCCATCTGGAGTTGGGCTACGTGGCTTCCGCCGTGTATTCCGGCGTGTTGCAGCGGCAGATGCAGGGGTTCTGCCAGGCGTTTCCCGATGTCAGCGTGAACGTGCGTGAATGTGCCATGGCCATACTGCCGGGTGCCGTTGCGGACGGGCGCTGCGATATCGGCTATGTCCGTTCGCCGATGACCTTGCCGGACGGTGTGGAAGCAGTGCGCCTGGACAGTGAAGGTTTTGTGCTGGCGTTGCCGCAGGACTCATGGCTGTTGGGTTTGAAAGTCATCTACTGCGAGCATCTGCAAAACGAGACCTTCATCCTGCCGGAGCAGATCAGCGGCACGCTGCACGTCGCGGCCCAAGGTGGTTTTGCGCCGCGCCTGGGGCCGCAGCCGGGTGGGTTGGTGGCGGTCGTCGCGCTGGTGTCATTGGGGCAGGGCGTGGCGGTGGTGCCGGCGTCGGTGGTGGGGCATGTGAGCTTGCCGGGAGTGGTGTATCGCCCGATTCAGGGCAGCGAGGCAGCGTCCTGGTTGTCGTTGATCCACCGGCGCTTCGAGAAAGCGCCGGCAGTGGTGCGGTACATACAGTTGGTCAAGGCTCAAGCACTACCTTGAGGGACTTGTCGCCGCGCTCCATCACTGCGAACGCTTCCTTGAAGTCCGCCAGGGCGAACTTGTGGGTGACCACGTCGCGCATGTCGATCTTGCGGTTGCCGATAAAGTCGATGGCGCGCGGGTACATGTAAGGCCCCAGGTGCGAGCCGAGCACATCCAGTTCCTTGCGGTCGCCGATGATCGACCAATCCACCGTAGCCTCGTCATTGAACACGCTGAACTCGACGAACCGCCCCAGCTTGCGCAGCATCGCCAGGCCCTGGTTCACGGCCTTGTGATGACCGGTGGCTTCGATGTAGATGTCGCAGCCGTAGCCATCGGTGATGTCGCGGATCTTCGCCAGTACATCGACTTCGGCCGGGTTCCACACTTCGTCGGCGCCCATGCGCAGGGCGAGGGCGGCGCGTTCCGGTTTCATGTCCAGCACGATGAGTTTCTTCGGATTGCGCATGCGCACCGCACCAATGATGCCCAGGCCCAGGGTGCCGGCGCCGGCGACCACCACGACATCGTCGAAATCCACATTGGCGCGCTCGGCAGCGTGCAGTGAGCAGGCCAGGGGTTCGATCAGGATCGCTTCATCCGGGGCGATGGAGTCCGGGACTTTATGGATGATGCCTTCCTTGGTGAAGATCATGTACTGGGCCATGGCGCCCTGCACGTTGTTCTGGAAGCCATACAGGTCGTGTTTCTGGCACATCCAGTACTGGCCGTGGTTGCAGAAGCGGCAGCCCCAGCACGGCACGATCTGCTCGGAAATGACCCGGTCGCCGATCTTCACGCCGCGCTTGTCCGCGCCGGGGCCCAGGGCGACCACGCGGCACACGAATTCATGGCCGGGGATCATCGGCGGTTTCACATAGCGTGGTTGCTCGGCGTCGCCCCAGAACGACGGCGCGCCGCGATAGGTCTTGATGTCGCCCATGCAGATCCCGCACAACTCGACCTTGGTGAGGATTTCCTCGGGGCCGGGGGTGGGCACGTCGACGGTTTCCAGCCGGTAGTCTTCCGGGCCATGGCAGACCACGGCCTGCATGGTTTTCGGGATGACGGGGTGCAGGTGTTCTTGCGGGCGTTCGGTGACGGTGGACATGGCAGGCCTCACAACAAAGATGAACGGATCGCTCCCATGCGGGAAGCGATCAACCGGCTACGGCTTACTTGGCGCCGCTGACTTGCTTGTACAGCGCATCGGCGTTGGCGTTGGTTACTGGCACCCAGGGCAGGATGTAGTTCTTCGCGGTGCCGTCAGCCCATTGCACATCCTTGGCATAGCGTTCCCAGATCACCGAGCGGGGCTTGTAGTCGCTGCCGGCCAGGGCGCGCAGGGCCACGTCCAGCGCACCCTGGGACTGGGCCTGGGCATCCTGCAGGAAGGTGGTGACTTCGTCTTTTTTCGCGGCCTGGATAGCATCCGGCATGCCGTCGATGGAGGTAACCGGTACATCTTTGGACGTCAGGCCGTGGGATTTCAGGGCCTGTACCGCGCCGAGGGCCATGTCGTCGTTCTGCGCGATGACGCCGTTGATGCCTTTGGGGTGGGCGTTCAGCCAGTCCTCCGTCAGCGCCATGGCCTGGGCGCGGTCCCAGTTGGCGGTCTTTTTCTCGATGATCTTGATGTCCGGGTGCTTGCCCAGCACTTCCAGCTCGCCTTTTTCCCGGTCGATCTGTGCCGACTGGCCAATGGGGCCCTGGATGATCACTACATTGCCCTTGCCGTTGAGTTTGTCGACCATGGCCTGGGCCTGCAGGCGGCCGCCCTCTACATCGTCGTTACCCACGTAGGGGACGGCGGCATCGGCAACTTTCGTATTGGAGGCGATGACCACCACGTCGTTACTCATGGCCTGCTTCACGGTGCCGACGCCAGCCTTGGTGTCGATGGGCACGAAGAGGATGGCGTCGTAGTGCTGGGTCACCATGTTTTCGATCTGGTTGTTCTGAGTCAGCGCGTCGTAGTTGCCGTCGAATACGGTCAATTGCACGGTGCCGTCTTTCACGGCGGGGTGCTCCTTGAGTTCGCGTACCCAGTTCTGCATGAATTGGCCCTTGAGGCCGTAGACCGCGGCGCCGACCTTGTAGGTCTTGCCGTCGGCGGCCAGGGCGATGCTGCTGGCGAGGAGGGAGAGGGCCGCAGCGGCGGCGAAGGTCGTAGCAAGTTTCATGATGAGCACCCCATTTATTGTTGTAGTCAGTCGTTCATTCATTGCCTTGTGCTGATCATATGTTTATCAAATGAAAATCTGATCAGTCAAATGCTTTCGTATAAAACGCAGAAATAGGCTGATTTATTGGTTTTTAGGGCTTTGTACCAACGATCAGTAGGTATTTATGCTGATAATAATTTCATTTAATGATCAAATGATCGTGCTGGTTTCGAAGGTTTTACAGATCTTGTAATAGTTTTGGGTTGTGGGGATTTTCCCTTTCGACTGTACGATTCAAGTCCTTTTGTCATTGCAGGATTTGCATGAACACCCTCTCGGAGCCTCCCAGTCGTCTTTCCCCAAGACATCCTCTGTCGTTGTTCCCGCTGAAGCACCCCGTATTCCGACTGCTAACCTTTTACCGGTCTACTGACCGCACTCTGCCGTGCCCGGCATTCTGAAAATCGATGACTGAAGAGACTCAATAAATGGAATGGTTAGCGGATCCAACGGCCTGGCTCGGCCTGTTGACCTTGATTGTGCTGGAACTGGTACTGGGCATCGACAACCTGGTGTTTATCGCGATCCTGGCGGACAAGCTGCCGCCGGAGCAGCGTGACCGTGCGCGCTTGATCGGCCTGTCCCTGGCGTTGCTGATGCGCCTGGGCCTGTTGGCGAGTATTTCCTGGTTGGTGACCCTCACCCAGCCGTTGTTCGAGGTGTTCGACAAGAGCTTCTCCGGCCGCGACCTGATCATGCTGTTTGGTGGTGTGTTCCTGCTGTTCAAGGCCACCATGGAATTGCATGAACGCCTCGAGGGGCATGTGGCCCAGCGCACAGGCAATGTGGCCTACGCGATGTTCTGGCCGATCGTGGCACAGATCGTGGTGCTCGACGCGGTGTTCTCCCTGGATGCGGTGATTACCGCCGTGGGCATGGTGGACGAACTGGCGGTGATGATGATCGCGGTGATCGTGTCCATCGGCCTGATGATCGTGGCGAGCAAGCCGCTGACACGCTTCGTCAACGCGCACCCGACGGTGATCATGCTGTGCCTGGGCTTCCTGATGATGATCGGTTTCGCCCTGACCGCCGAAGGCCTGGGGTTCCATATTCCCAAGGGTTACCTGTACGCCGCCATCGGCTTCTCGATCCTGATCGAAGTGTTCAACCAGATCGCCCGTTCACGCCGCAAGAAGTCGGCGCAAGGCGTGTTGCCGGTGCGCGAGCGTACCGCCCATGCTGTGATGCGCCTGCTCGGCGGTCGCAGCCTGGCGGTGGAAGAGGTGGGTGAAGAGGTGGCCGACCTGCTCGGCGAGCCGGATGCCACCCAGGGCCCGCTGTTTGATCGACGTGAGCGCGTGATGATCAGCGGCGTGCTGCAACTGGCCGAGCGACCGATCCGCACGCTGATGACGCCGAGAGCCAAGGTCGACTGCATTGATCTGGCGGACGACCCCGACAGTATCCGCCTGAAACTGATGCACTCGTCCTATTCGCGACTGCCGTTGATCCGCAATGGCGCCGTCGATGAGCCGCTGGGCTTCGTGCACAAGAAGGAGTTGCTCAAGGAGTACCTGGCCGGCAACGAGCCGAACCTGGAGCACCTGGCGCGTCGGGCGATCAACTTGCTCGACAGCTTTTCGGTCCTCAATGCGCTGGAGCAGATGCGCCAGGAATCCACGCACATTGCGTTCGTCATCAACGAATTCGGTGACTTTATGGGCGTGTTGAGCATGACCGACATTCTCGAGTCCATTGCCGGTGAGTTGCCGGATGCCAGTGAAATCGAGGGGCCGGATATCGTCGAGGAAGGCGATGGCTTTCGCGCCAATGGTGCCTTGAACCTCAACCTGGTCCGCCAGCGTACCGGTTTCAAGGCGACGGCGACCGAGGACTACCAGACCCTGGCCGGTCTGGTCATGAGCCTGCTCGACCGCCTGCCAGTGGTGGGCGATAGCCTGGAACATGAGGGCTGGCGCATGACGGTGGCGGCGGTGGAAGAGCGGCGGGTGACGCAGGTTTGCCTGGTGCCTATGCACCAGGCGTAACGGCGGGTAGTTGGCTGTATTGCTCGAAGGCGCTTCGCAGCGCTTGCTCGCCAAGGCCGGGAAGGGCTTCGAGCAGTACCTGATTGCGGTAGATCAACAGCATCGGGATACGGTCGACCCTTGGGTGTGGAGGCGTGTCTATACAATCAAGAATCAAGATTTTGACCTGCTCCTTGTAGTGCTCGCTGATGCGCATGAAACGCGGCATCGCATCAGTGCAAGCCGTGCATTCATGTGACATGAAAACCACAAATACGGGTTGTGGGGTGTTCAGTTCGCGCTCAAACGCAGCTTTGTCTGCAATCACGGCATTCACATAGCTCATCGATATTTCCCTCCAGGCCTGGCTCACGCTAAGCCGGGGGGGCGTCAGTCGTCTACTGTCAACCTTCACAGGTCCCGGTCACGCTCCAAGCGTTCGCGGGCTTTGCGCGCCTGGCTTGCGCATTTCTTGTATTCCAGATTGTCCCTTGAGGCCTTCGCCTGACGGTAGCCGTGGTGGTTCTGGCTTGTGTAATTGGTGCTCAGGGCTTCGTTGAGCTTGCGCAGTTCGGCCTTGCATTCGCGTCGGTCGTTGCTGGCCGAAGCGCTGCCGGCCACCAGAAGGGACAGCAAAACCAGGGTGAGGCGGAAGGTCATCGGGGTGGAGTCCTTGTCGGAATGAATGTGCCAAGGCTAGCCCAGCGCGGGGATTTTTCCACGCGACAGCCGCACCGCAACGGTGCGTGGTAATACTGCTGTAGCGCACGCAAGTGTGGCCTGTCACCGCCGTGTGGGGCCTTGGGTAGCAAAGAGATTTCAAGTGCTGGCTTAACGCCTGGTTACGGATCTTCATTTATCTATCTGATCTAAAACAGA
The DNA here is from genome assembly GCF_900112095.1 of Pseudomonas sp. NFPP24. Taxonomy (NCBI): domain Bacteria; kingdom Pseudomonadati; phylum Pseudomonadota; class Gammaproteobacteria; order Pseudomonadales; family Pseudomonadaceae; genus Pseudomonas; species Pseudomonas sp. NFPP24. Next base: position 204,301 of record NZ_FOKD01000010.1, on the reverse strand, counting down.
TTTATTCATGCCGTGTTTTTCTGTTAGCGCGTGTGGCACACTTTCTGCTGTCTATTCCGTTGTTACATACTAAGTTCCGGTATAGCGGAATACACAACTCCTGGAGTGCTTGTCATGCATCACCGACCTTCCGTATTCAAAGCGTGTGTTTTTCTCTTCGCCGCATCGGCCTCCCTCGCAAGCCAAGCGCAAGCGGCGGACAGCAAGCTCGATGATGTGCTCAAACGTGGGCATCTGATCGTGGGTACAGGCAGTACCAATGCGCCGTGGCACTTCCAGGGAGCGGATGGCAAGTTGCAGGGTTTTGATATCGACATCGGCCGCATCGTGGCCAAGGGCTTGTTCAATGACCCGAGCAAGGTCGAGTTCGTGGTGCAATCCTCTGATGCGCGGATTCCCAACCTGCTGACCGACAAGGTCGACATGAGTTGCCAGTTCATCACCGTCACCGCCAGCCGCGCGCAGCAGGTGGCCTTCACCCTGCCGTACTACCGCGAAGGCGTGGGCCTGCTGCTGCCCAACAACAGCAAGTACAAAGAGATCGAAGACCTGCAGGCCGCCGGCGACAGCGTCACCGTGGCCGTGCTGCAAAACGTGTATGCCGAAGAGCTGGTGCACCAGGCCCTGCCCAAAGCCAAGGTCGACCAGTACGACAGCGTCGACCTGATGTACCAGGCGGTGAACTCCGGTCGCGCCGATGCCGCGGCCACCGACCAGTCCTCGGTCAAGTACCTGATGGTGCAAAACCCAGGTCGTTACCGCAGCCCGGCCTACGCCTGGAGCCCGCAAACCTATGCGTGCGCCGTCAAGCGTGGCGATCAGGACTGGCTGAATTTCGTCAACACCGCGCTGCATGAAGCCATGACCGGCGTGGAGTTCCCCACCTACAAGGCCTCGTTCAAGCAATGGTTCGGCGTGGATCTGCCGGAACCTGCGATCGGCTTCCCGGTTGAGTTCAAGTAAATCGAAAACCTGGGGCGTCGCTGACGGCGCCCCAATCAGGTACTGCTGACCATGAACTATCAGTTGAACTTTGCCGCCGTGTGGCGCGACTTCCCCAGCTTGCTGGCGGGGCTCGGCCTGGGCCTCGAGCTGGCGCTGCTGTCGATCGCGATCGGCTGCGTGATCGGCCTGATGATGGCATTTGCCATGCTGTCGAAACACAAGGCACTGCGCGTGCTGGCCTCGGTGTATGTGACGGTGATCCGCAATACGCCGATCCTCGTGCTGATCCTGCTGATCTACTTCGCCTTGCCCAGCCTGGGCATCCGCCTGGACAAGATCCCGTCGTTCATCATCACCTTGTCGTTGTACGCCGGGGCTTATCTGACCGAAGTATTTCGCGCCGGGCTGCTGAATATTCCCAAGGGCTTGCGTGAAGCCGGGCTGGCCATCGGTCTGGGCGAGTGGCGTATCCGTGCCTACATCACCGTGCCGGTGATGCTGCGCAATGTGTTGCCCGCGCTGTCGAACAACTTCATTTCGCTGTTCAAGGACACCTCGCTCGCCGCCGCCATCGCGGTGCCGGAGCTGACCTATTACGCCCGCAAGATCAACGTCGAGAGCTACCGGGTTATTGAAACCTGGCTGGTCACGACCGCGCTCTACGTGGCCGCCTGTTACCTCATTGCCATGCTGCTCCGTTACCTGGAACAGCGCCTGGCGATCCGTCGTTAAGAGAGGTTTCCATGTACGAATCCCCCAGCTGGCTGCATGAGTTGTGGATCGCCCGGGATACCCTCTGGGCGGGTTTTCAGGCCAGTGTTTATGTGTCCGCATTGGCGATTATCTTTGGCACCCTGATCGGCATAGTCGCCGGGTTGATCCTGACCTACGGCAAATTCTGGATGCGTGCGCCGTTCCGGCTGTACGTCGACCTGATCCGGGGCACGCCGGTGTTTGTGCTGGTATTGGCGTGCTTCTACATGCTGCCGGCGCTCGGTTGGCAGATCACCGCGTTCCAGGCCGGTGCGGTCGGGTTGACGCTGTTCTGCGGTTCCCACGTCTCGGAAATCGTGCGCGGTGCGCTGCAAGCCATTCCCCGTGGGCAACTGGAAGCGGGCAAGGCGATTGGCCTGACGTTCTATCAGTCCCTGGGTTATGTGTTGCTGCCCCAGGCGCTGCGCCAGATCCTGCCGACCTGGGTCAACTCCTCCACGGAAATCGTCAAGGCCTCGACCCTGCTCTCGGTGATCGGCGTGGCCGAGTTGCTGTTGAGCACTCAGCAAGTGATCGCACGCACCTTCATGACCCTGGAGTTTTACCTGTTCGCAGGCTTTATGTTCTTTGTCATCAACTACGCCATCGAGTTATTCGGGCGCTACATTGAAAAGCGGGTGGCCTTGCCATGAACCAACCTCAAACCAACCCACCACTGCTGAACATTAGCGGCCTGCGCAAGCAGTACGGCCAGGTGGAAGTGCTCAAGGGCGTCGACCTGTCGATGCAGCGCGGTAACGTGGTGACCCTGATCGGCTCCAGCGGCTCGGGCAAGACCACTCTGTTGCGCTGCGTCAACCTGCTGGAGGAGTTCCAGGGCGGGCAGATCACCCTGGATGGCGAGTCCATCGGCTACAGCGAAGTTGCCGGCAAGCGGGTGCGTCACCCCGAGCGCGTGATTGCCCAGCATCGTGCCATGACCGGCATGGCATTCCAGCAGTTCAACCTGTTCCCGCATTTGACGGCGTTGCAAAACGTCACCCTGGGCTTATTGAAAGTTAAGAAAATGCCTAAGGACGAGGCGGTGGCGCTCGCGGAAAAATGGTTGGATCGTGTAGGACTTCTGGAGCGTCGTAACCACTTTCCCGGCCAGTTGTCGGGCGGCCAGCAACAACGTGTGGCGATTGCCCGCGCGATTGCCATGAACCCCAGCCTGATGCTGTTCGACGAAGTCACCTCGGCCCTCGACCCGGAGCTGGTGGGCGAAGTCCTCAGCGTGATCAAGGGCCTGGCGGAAGAGGGCATGACCATGTTGCTGGTCACCCACGAAATGCGCTTTGCCTATGAAGTCTCGGACAAGATCGTGTTTATGAACCAGGGCCGCATTGAAGAGCAGGGCACCTCGAAGGACATCTTCGAGCGCCCGCAATCGCCGCGCCTGGCGGAATTTCTCAAGAACATTCGTTTTTAATCAGGAGCCTGTTGTTATGAGCATTACTCGTTATGGTGCCGGCAGTACTGCCGGCGGTGGCCAACCCCGTCCTTTCGCCCGCGCCGTGGAAGCGGACGGTTGGTTGTACGTCTCGGGCCAGGTGCCTGCGGTGGATGGCGAAATCATCACTGGCGGCATCATTGAGCAAACCCGGCAGACCATGCGCAACGTGGTGGCGATCCTCGAAGAGGCTGGCTACGAATTGAAAGATGTGGTGCGCGTGGGGGTATGGCTGGAGGACCCGCGGGACTTCTGGAGTTTCAACAAAGTCTTCGGCGAATACTTCACCCCGGAACACGCCCCGGCGCGGGCCTGTGTGCAGGCGAACATGATGGTCGACTGCAAGGTGGAGATCGATTGCGTGGCCTACAAGAAAAAGGGCTAAATGCCCCATTCTTGAAACCACGGAAAATCCAATGTGGGAGAGGGCAAGCCCCCTCCCACAAGGATCTGCGCAGATCACAGCATTTTTACAGGAATCGAAGGCTGCCATGACCGAAGACACCATCAAACGCCGTGCCAAAGGCCTGGACCGGGCATTCGATATCCTCGATTTTCTCAAGGAAATCGGCCAGCCCCTGCGCCCGAATGATATTGCCAGCGGCATCGGCAGCCCCAAATCCACCGTCTACGAATTGGTCGCGTCACTGCTGGAGCGACGCATCCTGGAAACAGTGGGCAAGGACGGTCACGTCTACCTCGGCCGCCAGCTGTATTTCCTGGGCCAGGCACACCTGCGGCATTTCGACCTGACCCGCGAGGCCGACCACGCCTTGCAGGAGATCGTCAGCCAGACCCACGAAACCGCGCAGATGTGCCTGCTGAACGGGCGCAAGTACACGGTGGCGCTGATGCGCGAGGGCGAGCGGCATTTTCGTATTTCTTCGGACATCGGCGAAAACGCGCCGATCCCCTGGACCGCTTCCGGGCGCCTGTTGCTGGGGCACTTGAGCGACCAGCAGATCGTCGACCTGATCGATCACGATGACTTTATCCTGCCGGATGGCCAGCGCTTGCCGCTGGATACCTTCCTGGCACAAATCCGTCAGGCCACCCTCGATGGTTTCTTTTCCTTCGACAGTGTGGCCGACACCTTTACCCATTGCTTTGCCGCCCCGGTGCGGGACGCGCAAGGCATCAGCATTGCGACCCTGTGCATCGTCGCTCCGCGCGCCGATGCGATCAAAAATTACAACGACTATCGCCGGGTGTTGATTGAAAGTGCCAACAACCTGGCCCGTCGCATCAACGAATAGGAGCATTTCATGTCTGCCATCAATGCCGTTGAAAAAGGCGCCGCCGCCGTCGGTGCCCATCTGGTCCGCGACGTCAGCCTGCCGGCCCTGGTGCTGCACCGCGATGCGCTGGAACACAACATCCGCTGGATGCAGGACTTTGTCAGCAAGAGCGGCGCGCAGCTCGCGCCCCACGGCAAGACCAGCATGATGCCGGCGCTGTTCCAGCGTCAGATCGAGGCAGGCGCCTGGGGCATCACCCTGGCCAACGCCGTGCAGACCCGCGCCGCGTATGCCGGTGGCGTGCGCCGCGTGCTGATGGCCAACCAACTGGTGGGCGCGCCGAACATGGCATTGATCGCTGACCTGCTGGCCGACAAGGACTTCGACTTCCACTGCATGGTCGATCACCCGGACAACGTCGCCGACCTGGGGCTGTTCTTCGCCGCCCGTGGCCTGCGCCTGAACGTGATGATCGAGTACGGCGTGGTCGGCGGCCGTTGCGGTTGCCGCAGCGAGCAGGAAGTGCGCGAACTGGCCAAGGCGATCAAGGCCCAGCCGGCCCTGGCCCTTACCGGTATCGAAGGCTATGAGGGCGTGATCCACGGCGAGCACGCCATCAGTGGTATCCGCGATTTCGCCGCGAGCCTGGTGCGCCTGGCGGTGGATTTGCAGAACAACGGCTCTTTCGACCTGCCCAAGCCCATCATCACCGCGTCGGGCTCGGCCTGGTACGACCTGATCGCCGAGTCGTTCGAAGAACAGAACGCCGCCGGCCGCTTCCTCAGTGTGCTGCGCCCCGGCAGCTACGTGGCCCATGACCATGGCATCTACAAAGAAGCGCAATGCTGCGTGCTCGACCGCCGCAGCGACCTCGATGAAGGCCTGCACCCGGCCCTGGAAGTCTGGGCTCATGTGCAGTCGTTGCCCGAGCCGGGCTTTGCGGTGATCGCCCTGGGCAAGCGCGACGTGGCCTATGATGCCGGCCTGCCGGTGCCGCTCAAGCGTTACAAGGCCGGTATCCTGCCAGCGGAAGGCGATGATGTGAGCGCGTGCAAGGTGACGGCGGTGATGGACCAGCATGCGTTCATGACGGTGGCGCCGGGGGTTGAACTGCGTATTGGTGACATCATTTCCTTTGGCACTTCGCACCCGTGCCTGACCTTCGACAAGTGGCAGGTCGGTTGCCTGGTGGATGAGCAGTTGCAGGTGATTGAGTCTCTGCCTACCTGCTTCTAGACCGCGTCGATCCCATCGGGGGCAAGCCCCCTCCCACAGTTTGATGTGTGAACCCATTCCAATGTGGGAGGGGGCTTGCCCCCGATGAGGCCATCAGTCACTCCCGAGACAATCGCTATGAGCACCCAACCCCGCATCGCCCTGATCGGCGAATGCATGATCGAACTGCAACACCGTGCCGACGGTAGCCTGCACCAGAGCTTCGGCGGCGACACCCTGAACGCGGCGGTGTACCTGCGCCGCGAGTTGGGCGATACCGGCGGTGTCGACTACGTCACTGCCCTGGGCGATGACAGCTTCAGCGATGCCATGTGCCGGCAATGGACTGACGAAGGGTTGGGGGTGGGCATGGTCCAGCGCCTGCCCGGACGTCTGCCGGGTTTGTACTGCATCCAGACCGATGCCAACGGCGAGCGCAAATTCTTGTATTGGCGCAACGAAGCCGCCGTGCGCGACTGCTTCACCACGCCGGCAGCCGAGCCGATCCTGGCCGCGCTGCCGGGCTATGACGTGGTGTATTTCAGCGGTATCACCCTGGCCGTGCTGGGTGAAATCGGCCGCGAACGCTTGCTGCAAACCCTGATCGAAACCCGTCGGCGCGGGGGCAAGGTGGTGTTCGACAACAACTACCGGCCGCGACTGTGGACGAGTGTCGAGGCGGCGCGTGCTGCGTATGGGCGTGTCCTGGCCGAAGTGGATATTGCCTTGCTCACCGAGGATGACGAGCGTGCCCTGTTTGGCTATCCCGACAGCGAGCAGGTGTTGACGGCGTATCCGGATATTAAAGAGGTGGTGCTCAAGCGTGGCGCGGATGCGTGCCTGATACGCTGCAACGGCGAGCGCTTTTGCGTGCCGGCGATCAAGGTGGAAAAGGTGGTGGACACGACAGCGGCGGGGGATTCGTTCAGTGCGGCGTACCTGGCCGGGCGGCTCAAGGGAAGCTCGCCGGAGCAGGCTGCATTGGCTGGGCATCGGTTGGCCAGTCGGGTTATCCAGGTGCCGGGGGCGCTGATTCCCCGGGGGTGAATGGTCGCCTGCGGCGGATCGGGGGCAAGCCCCCTCCCACAGTTTGATTTGTGAACCTATTCAAATGTGGGAGGGGGCTTGCCCCCGGTAGCGGTCTGCAGCCAACCCATCAATCCCGGTAAAACACCTGCACCAGGTGCTACCCGAACTTGCTCTTGATCGGCCCGTGAACTCGTTTCACGTTGTGATCCAGGAGTGCTCTACGCCTATTACCACACGGGCTCTTTCGAAAAAGGGGAAGTAATGGTCCGTCACCTTGGATAATTTATGAAAGTAAGCGGTGTCAACTACACCAGGGTTAATCTTGGTGCCATGGCTGCGGGAGCGCTGGACCAGTACGCCGTAATAATCCGGTCGTTCACGTGCTAGTACATCGTTGAATACTTGCGGACCGGTCAATTGAAAAAGCTCGGCTGAGTAGGTTTTTAAGGCTTCGTAGGTTGAATCGTATTTGCCAGTAAAGTGCGGTCTGGGTTTGATAAAGAAATCCTTATGCTTGTCGCACCGGCTGAGCATCTCTTCCGTTACCTTGACCAATACCGGGTTATTGGCGTGAGTGGCGAAAATACTGGAGTTGTAACCATAAAAGTCTGCATGGGGCGCATTGATGAAAGTGCCTAGTAATACATCATTGCTCGCCGCCATGAACACTTGCTCGCTTATCTTCGTTGTGAAGCAGTCATCCATGTCCATGTAGATGCCTCCGTAATGATTGGCGAGCGGGTAGCGTAATATGTCAGACGCTGCCGAGTAGTTGGTTGTGGTGCCTGTGGAGATATTCAGGTAGTGCTTATAGATGGCGTGTTTTTTGAAATCTTCAAAAAACACGGTGCCGTTCAACGGAGCAATCGTCAACGTGGGTACGGCGTTTTTCAGTATCTGTGTAAGGGGAATCAATAAGTCATCACTCACATCGGTATGGACGATGACCTTATAACCCGCTGTGTGCGCGGCGTTACGGGTAAGCGCGTCAATGAGGTTCTGACTGGGAAGTAAAGTACCTATCCATATTTTATGAATTTCTCGCGGAATCGGTTGTGTATCCGTGGGCAACACGGGATAGCCAGGAAGCTCCACGTTTCTGAATTCAGTGGGCTGGGGCAACTTGTGCCTGATGGCTTGCCAGTCTTCCAACGTTCCGCGGTCCCAGTAACCCTCATGGGTGAGCCATACAGCTTGGGTGAGGAGTTCGCCGTCAATGGTATCAGGGTGTGTCATCCAGACGCCATGCTGCACGTCGTACCAGATACTCATCGGCGCGCCCTCCGCATCAAGAACAGATAGATGATGCTCAAACTTAACCACCGGAACTCTTGAGGTATGAAGGGGCGCCAAGGGTTGTAGGGCGCTGACAGGAGGGGTGCAGTGATGTTCAGGGTTCAACATTGTATCTCCCACCTGTTTCGAGTGTGATCGAACTTGACGCGAGGGCCGATGTGAGTGTCGTTGTAAAGTTGATAGTCGTCAGTGCCGTGCAGTTTTCTCACAGCGAAGATGTTACCCTGAAGATAAATATAGGTTTTCCCTTCTTTTACGTACATTGAGTTGACGGCTGTTATCTCTGATACGTCGACAGCACGAGCGTGTAATTTGAATTGTTGTTGGATATTGAGTTTGTTGTCGCCGGTGCGGGTGTCAGGTTTGAAGAACTGCGCGCGGCCTTGCGCAGTGGGTACAGCGGAGAGGGGGCGGTACTCAAGTGCTGGAAGATGCCTGTGTGCAAGCGTTTTGAACAGTGTTGGCCCCTGCGACATTTCGGCGCGTGTAAATCTAAGTAAAAACTTGATGGCCAGCATGCCTTTGTGACTGTATTGAAATAACAGTGCAATGGCGCCGAAGGGATTAGCCGCACCTAGAGACCGCAGGAGTACATTGGGTAAAGAACTTTGTAACGGTTGGATCGCCTTGGCTGCTGTTAAGGCTACCTTTGAAAAATTCGTTGACTTAGAAAGAATGATGACCCGACCAAGGCGCGTGGAAATACTAAGGGCCTTGATGCCAAGTCCGACAAACGGCAGTAACAGGCTGAACATTTCAAGGGCCGTGGTAATGATAGTACCCAGTGTTACTTTTCCGGCCTTGATGTCCTGATAAAGCGCATATCCAGGCAGTACAAAGCGCGCCATGAGTTGCGCGCGTGCAAACAGTCGCTCTTTATGGGTCTCGTACGGCGTAGGACTCTTCAAATAGGGGTAGGCAAGGTCCATGATGTTGCCGAATACAGCGTTCACCATTTTTTTGCACAAGTATTGGATCTTTTGTGCTCTGGACATTCCCTGTGTCTGCCGTCGGACGGTGTAGAAGCTGACCATTAAGTACGGCGTACTTTCTTTCTGATCTGGGGCACCTCTGAGGTAAGCCCCTTCATTCAAGGGAGAGATATACAGATACGGCAACTCATGCCACAGAGCATCCTGTGTGGGGGGAGAAGACGTCACGTGGATGCGGGTAGCGCGTTTAGCAGAGAGAGGTAGCGCTCGGACAGTTCCTGAAGGGCAAAATATTTCATAGGCGTACTGGATGTCCTCGTTCTCTTTATAAAGGGCGATGAGCCCAAAGCGGCTTTCCTCCCAGTTACCCTGACTGTTTTCAAACGATACCTTTATGTATTTGTAAGCGTTAAGTATCCGCTCCCGGTCCAATTGCGGTGTGCCGTGCAGCGCGAGTGCCAGGCGGTCAACCATGGCGCTTAGAAAGTTGTCCTTGTAGATGGAAAATTGTTGGTCAAACCGCGCTTGTAACTCGCAAGCGCCGTGTGGGTAGGGTTTTACCCCAATCTCTTGTTCTGTAAACCCCACACCGGACACACAGGACATGTACTTTTCCAGAAGGGTCATACGCATTCGGCGTCCAATATGCCGGTCTGCCGCGACGGAGGGGTGAACATGGAAGTACTTCTTGAGCTCGGCTTCTGTGAACGCGATGATCTGTTCCGCATCCACACCAGGATTGGCTTTTTTGAATGCGCTGCTTGCCATGCTTTTACGTTGAGGTGGTACTTGCGCCAGATGAGTAAAGGTTTGTGCCTCGAGGGCCTCTTGTTCGCTGACATAGGCGACAGCCTTGAGGCTATCGGCATGGGTGACCCAGGCAATTTCGGTTTCGGGAATGACTCCCTGGCACATGGCAAAGTGCAGACTGGGCAGCTGCTTTAAAAGAGCAACAGCGGTTTTCTTATCATCGCTCAACCCCGCGTAATGAGCATTCGAGTAGGCGGTGACTATTTCCACGTAGCTCAGGCCTTGGCTAGAGCATGGCTGTTCAGCTTCCAGGCATGCAACCGCATGACGCCAGTGAAGACTGTCCAGGGTTTGCCCGTACAGCAGGGTGGCTGGCACTTGGGTCACTAATAATTCCGGTGCATAACGAGCGCAGAGCAGTGTGAAGACGAACCGCTGGGTTTGGCGGTCTACGTTTTTCGGGAGGCGTTGTTTGAGATGCGCTCGAAGCGTCTCGCGAACCTGGCTTACCGGAGACTCCCCTAGCTCGACGCTGTGCAAGTTCAAACCACAAATGTAGCCGGGCTTTTGTTCGGTGGGTGGGTAGAGATAATCGGTTATAACCGAGATGGCGAGCGCCCTAAATGATGTCTGCGCGTCATTGCGGCCTGGTGCAATGATTTTTCCAAGGGCTTTGCCCAGTCTGTGCAAGCCTGGAAGATCCAGCAGCAACTCATGATATAGCGAATAGTTACGTGGCTGTGCTGGTGAGATCATGTGCTCAGGGTCGTAGTCCGCCAATAACGACAGATTGAGGTAAGACGCTAATGCCGTTAGATCAATCTGGTCAGGTGTTGCTTTGATTTCACTGCACAAAATGGAAACGAGCGCGGGAGATTGGTCCTGTGCGAGGGTCAGCTCTCGTGCGGAGTAGTAGGGGTGAACGCCCTCGCTGGGTAATTGCTTCATGCCCAGTAACCTGAGGCCCACGCTTTCGAGTCGTAAGCCTAGGCGATCGCTGGGGGCGTTGCTCGCATAGAGCTGCATGAAGTAATAGAAGTTGTGCCGAAGACTGCCGGGGTGCTGCCAACTGAAAATCTGGCGTTCATCGCGGTAGGCGCAGATGCGTTGCAGGGCAAGAAAGCGAAGAGAGAGGGGAACAGGTGTCTCGGCAGAGAAATAACTGACGACATGGCTCATGACACCTTTGAGAGTGTTACCCACTTTGTCGGTGTTCAAGGTGCCTATCATCAGCGCTCTGCATTTAGTGTCATTGAACGCAAGCTTATTGAGTGCCGAGAGGTCCAGTATGGGTGAGTCCAGATCTTTGCTGTAGATATCCTGCGCGCGCGCAGTGGAAGTCAGTACTAACGCATCAGAAAGCGTTTTGCCGGGCAACTGTTCAAGCATGCTTGTCTGGCGGTGGTTTATCCAGCGCGCGTGCTGTTTGGTCAAGTGTTGGGCCAGTGATGGATTTAGTGCGTTGCAAAATGCTTCGAGCCCGGCAGGCAACGTATCATTTTTTATCGCGGTGAAGTCGTGCAGGAAATCTTCCGCCTGCTGGACGAGTAAACCCTCCACAAGTTCGTCAACGACGTAAGCTGCTGTGAGCATTTTTTTCAAACCCAGTCGAGCGGGTTGTGTTGAGCAAAAATCAACGATGTTCAGAGCGCTTTTTTTGCTCAAATGGTCCAGTAATAGCGGTCGACTGTTGCTATCAGCCATCTGGGAAAGCAGGCGCTTCTCGAATGCTTCCCAGCTTTCGTACTCCACCGCGCCTGTGTTCAGGGCGAACGCCACAAGGCGGTTTTGCTTTGAGGCTGATGCCTGCTGTTCGATCAGGAATGTGCCGCTGATGGGAAATGCCTTACCGCTGAAAAGATCTACGAACGCACAGGTGTAGGTGCTGATTGCAGGGGGCAGTGCTTGAGCGGAAGATTGGCTGAGTATCTGATTGATCTGCGTATGGCTGTCGTGCGTCAGGGTACTGTCCGCCAGCCCGATACGGGCTGTGGTTTCGATAGCGTGCTTGAGATGGTTGCGCCAGATCGTCTTGGCCCCCTTTTCAGAGGTCACGGGCGCCCAATAGTTTATGACATCCTGCTGGTACAACTTGGGGAGCCTGTCGAGGCGATCCAGAAAGTCATCCAATGTGCCGATATCAACGGAGATGAAAGGATGTAGATTGAATTGACTGTGGTTGATCGGCGACTGCTTCAATAAATCTTGGGCAGTTACCAGGGCGGGACGATCTTCTCTGGTGATGCTCGTGTCCTCATAAACCGATATCTGCAATGAGGTCCACCGGGTGTCCGTTTGCTGATGAGGCCTGACACCTGTGCGAAGGTAGTCTGCTACCAACGACGCGATGGGTTTTGTATAGATGATCAGTCGATCGGTGGCAGGTGGCTTACGGTCTTTGGATGGGACATCGACATAGCCATGGACGATCGCAGCGTAAAAAGTCGAGTGTGTCGTGGCACTGAAGGATTTGCTGATGAACGTGGTGATTTCCCGCTGCAAGTTGTGCGATAAGCGCGGTTGGCGTTTCAGAATGTCGAGCGGATCGTGACGATGGAGTGTGAGCGCATTGAGCTCCAGTTTCTGAAAGGCGCGCAGTTGATAGATATCGATAATATTCGCGATCAACGCAAGGGAGTCCTGGTCCAGAGGGTAAGCTGAATTCCTTGAAGTCTCGCTGTTAGTTAATGCGCTGATGAATTCATCCTTGAAACACTGCCGTGCTGTGCGGTCAAGAATCGCGGTGGGATAGAGCAGCGCTGGAAGCTCTCCGCGCCAGAGGGCTTCTGAGAGTTTGTAGAGACATTCCAGGGTCAGCGAAAACGTTAACTTCTCGATGGGAATTGTCACTGCGGTGGAAATCAGGGTTTGAAAAGGCGGAAATCTGCACAGGCCAGGCAGCGCGTGTTCGTCGCCGAAATCAAGGGTTTTGAAGAAGACGTGGGCACGCAGGGCGATAACATGGGAACGTGTGAGCAGGCGCTGAAAAAACTGGCGTGCCTGATCGCTGGGCAGGTCCGCCACATTTGGAATATGTAACGCGTAGAGCAAACTTGGAATGCTGAGTTGTTGTATTTTGGCGGTGTCCACATCCGGCCTCCCTGGTCCTGGTATAGCGATCAAGGTAGGCTGTGTGGAAAGTCACCCGGCAGTATTTATATCTCGTCCAGGTCGACGACGAGCGATACAAATAGAGCCGGTTAATCCCGGTAAAACACCTGCACCAGGTGATACCCGAACTTGCTCTTGATCGGCCCGTGAACCACCTTCACCGGTTTCTTGAAGATCACCGCATCAATCGCCCCCACCATCTGCCCGGGCCGCACTTCGCCCAGGTCGCCGCCACGCTTGCCCGAGGGGCAAGTGGAGTACTTCTTGGCCAGCACATCAAACGCCTCGCCCTTGGCGATGCGCTGTTTGAGCTGTTCGGCTTCTTCGCTGGTTTTCACCAGGATATGACGGGCTTGGGCTTTCATTGATCTCTACCAGGTGTGCGACGGCGCGCGATTATGCCTGAACTCATTCGTCGGCGTTGATCATGCTGCGGATTTTTGTCGCCAGCAGGTCGATGGAAAACGGCTTGGCCACCATGTCCATGCCGTCTTCGAGGAAGCCCTGGCGCTCGGCGGCTTTTTCCGCGTAACCGGTCATGAACAGTACCTTCAGCCCCGGCCGGTGCTGGCGGGCGATTTCCGCAAGCTGCCGGCCATTCATGCCCGGCAGGCCGACGTCAGTCACCAGCAGATCCACACGCAGATCCGACTCCAGCAGCGGCAGTGCAGCCCGGGCGTCGCCCGCCTGGTGCGCCGTGTAGCCCAGTTCGTCGAGCACATTGACCACCAGCATGCGCACTGCCGGGTCATCTTCGACCACGACCACGGCTTCACCGGCCAGGGCTACCGGGGCTTCACCGAGGCTGGCAGGCAGGTCGCTTTCCAGGGAGGTGCCATGCAGGCGCGGCAGATACAGGCGCACGCAGGTGCCCTGGCCCGGCGCGCTCTGGATCGTCACATGCCCGCCGGACTGCTGGGCAAAGCCGTAGATCATCGACAGCCCCAGGCCTGTGCCCTGGCCGATGGGTTTGGTGGTGAAGAACGGGTCGAACGCCTTGGCCAGAATCTTCGGCGCCATGCCGGTGCCGTTATCGCACACGCCAAGCATCACGTAGTCGCCGGCCTTGACCGGTTCCAGGGTAGTGATGTCGGTGCCGTCCAGGTAACTGTTGGCGGTTTCGATCAGCAGTTCACCGCCGTCGGGCATCGCGTCGCGGGCGTTGATCACCAGGTTGAGCAGGGCGTTTTCCAGTTGGCTGGCGTCGGTGTTCACCGGCCAGATGTCATGGCCGAGCTGCACCTTGAGGCTGATGTGCGCGCCCTTGGTGCGGCGGAACAACTCTTCCAGGGACGCCACCAACTGGTTCGGGTCCAGCGGGCGACGGTCCAGGGACTGGCGCCGCGAGAACGCCAGCAAGCGGTGGGTGAGGGCGGCCGCACGGTGTGCGGAGGATACGGCGGCATCGGTAAAACGACCGATCTCGTCACTGCGCCCGGCAGCGATGTAGCGCTGCATCAGGTCCAGGCTGCCGATGATGCCGGTGAGCATATTGTTGAAGTCGTGGGCGATACCGCCGGTGAGCTGGCCCACCGCTTCCATCTTCTGGGCGTGGCGCAGCGCATCTTCGGCGCGTTCGCGTTCGAACATTTCGTTTTGCAGGCGCTGGTTGGCCTCGGCCAGCGCCTGGGTGCGCTGGGCCACGCGTTCCTCGAGGTTTTCATTGAGGTGGCGCAGGGCTTCTTCGGTGAGCTTGCGTTCGGTTTCATCGATCACAAAGATGTAGAACCCCTTCACCGAACCGTCATTGCTGAAGCGTGGCAGGTACTTCATCAGGGCGTGGCGTGGTCGTCCGTCCTGGTGTGGCGTGATGGTCATGAAGCTGCAGGCCTTGCCCTTGAGTGCGGCCTCGATCTTGTCTGCACGCCCGGCATACACCTCGTCGCCGAGCACTTCGCGGATGGTCTTGCCGTACAGCTCCTGGGGCGTCATGCCGTACCATTCCAGGTAAGCGCTGTTGTTCAGGCGGAACCGCTGCTCGTGGTCGACATAACCGATCAACACCGGCATGGCGTTGATGATCAGCTGCAACTCGCTCTGGCTTTGGCGCAAGGCCTGCTCGGTGTGTTTGCGCTCGGTCAGGTCCAGCGCAGCACCCAGGAAACGCGCGGGGCGGCCTTGATGATCCTTGTAGCAGCGCCCGCGGGCGAATACCCAGCGCACTTGGCCATCGGCTTGCAGCAGGCGGTATTCCTCGGCGTACTCGGTGCCGAAGGTGATGCAGTGCTTGATGCTGCGCGCCACCATGCCACGGTCTTCCGGGTGCACGCCTTGCAGGTAGTCGCTGATCGGCAAACGGCTTGCATCGTCGGGATCGACACCATGCAGGTAGGCGAAGTGCGTGTCAGCGATAAAACGGTCTTCGCCGATATCCCAGTCCCAGGTGCCGACCGCGTCGGTGGCCGCCAATGCCAGTTGCAGGCGCTGTTCGGTGTTGTGCTGGGCCTTGCGCCGTTCATTGGTTTCGATGGCGGTGACCAGGATGCCGGCAACGCTGCCGCTTTCATCGCGGACCGGGCTGTAGGTGAGGTCCAGCCAGATTTCAGTATCGCGATTGTGGCGTTGCAGTACGAAGCGCTGCTCGCTGAAGGTGCGCACCTGGCCGCTGAGCACGGCGTCGTAGATTGGCCCGGTAAAGCCTTCCAGCTCCGGCCAGGTCTGGTGCGCCGGCTGGCCCATGGCCCCAGGGTGTTTATTGCCCGCGAGTTGGGCGAACCCGTCGTTGTAGAGCTGCGTGAGCTGGTTGCCCCACAGCAGGAGCATCGGCATCGGCGAGTGCACCACGATATCGACCGCCGTGCGCAGGCTTTGCGGCCAATCACCGGCCTCACCGAGAGGGCTTTGCGCCCAGTCCAGCCGCGCAATCAATGCGGCGGCTTCGCTGCCGGTGGATGTTCCAATCATGAAAAAGCCCTGAGCGTAACGCTTTGAAAAATGACAACACCCATTATCCCGTCAGACGGCAATGAGTGACTACCCCCGAAAAATAGCATGCATTGGGGGTTTGTCTTCAAATGAGTGCGTCAGCGCTGAAACCTTTCATCCTTGCGCCAGTTCCGGGCGATCGCGGAACTGATCAAGCGCCTGCGGGTTGGCCAGGGCGTCGGTGTTCTTCACCGGCTCGCCGTGCACCACATTACGCACTGCCAATTCGACGATCTTGCCGCTGATGGTGCGGGGGATATCAGTGACAGCGAGGATCTTGGCCGGCACATGGCGCGGTGTGGTGTTGGCACGGATCACCTGGCGGATCTGCTGTTCCAGGGCCTCGTCCAGTTCGATACCGTCATTGAGGCGCACGAACAGCACCACGCGCACGTCGTCCTGCCAGCGTTGGCCGATGGCCAGGCTTTCCAGCACCTGGGGGATTTTTTCCACCTGGCGATAGATCTCTGCGGTGCCGATCCGCACGCCGCCCGGGTTAAGTACCGCGTCGGAACGCCCGTGGATCAGCAGGCTGCCGTTGGGGCGCTGTTCGGCGTAGTCCCCTTGGGCCCAGACGCCGGGAAACTGGCTGAAATACGAAGCGAGCAGTTTCTTGCGCTCCGGATCCTTCCATAGCCCGATGGGCATGGCCGGGAAATGCCGGGTGCACACCAGCTCGCCTTTTTCACCGACCAGCGGCCGGCCCTGGTCGTCCCACACTTCGATGGCCATCGCCAGGCTCTTGCACTGCATTTCACCGCGCCGCACCGGCAGCACCGGGTTGCCGATCACAAAGCAGGAGACGATATCGGTGCCGCCGGACATGGACGACAGGCACAGCTCGGCCTTGATTTCGCGGTACACGTAGTCATAGCTCTGCGGCGACAGCGGCGAGCCGGTCGAGATCAGCGCTTTGAGGCTGCCCAGGTCATGGCTGAGGCGCGGTTGCAGGCCGGCTTTTTCCAGGGTGGCGAGAAACTTGGGGCTGGTGCCGAACACGCTGATGTGTTCCGCATCGATCAGGTCGATCAAGCGCTCGGGGCCGGGGTGAAACGGTGAGCCGTCATACAGCACCGCCGTGGCGCCGATGGCCAGCACCGACACCAGCCAGTTCCACATCATCCAGCCGCAGGTGGTGTAGTAGAACAGGCAGTCCTCGCGGGACAGGTCGGCATGCAGGCCGTGTTCCTTGAGGTGGGTGAGCAATACGCCGCCGGTGCCATGGATGATGCACTTGGGCACGCCGGTGGTGCCGCTGGAGTAGAGGATGTACAGCGGATGGTCGAACGGCACCGCGACGAAGTCAGGCTCGCCGCCGGGTTGGTAGAAGTCCGGCCACAGCCAGACGCTGGCGTGGGTCTGATAGTCCTCGATCCTGGCCTGGGGGCGCGCATACGGCACGATGATCAACTGCTCCAGGGACGGCAGGCGCGCGAGGATTTCATTGAGCTTGGCGGTCTGGTCGATATCCTTGCCGGCATAGCGGTAGCCGGCGCAGGTGATCAGTACCTTGGGCTCGATCTGGCCAAAACGGTCGATCACGCCCTGGGTGCCGAAGTCCGGCGACGAGCAGGACCAGATCGCCCCCAGGCTGGTGGTGGCGAGCATGCCCACCAGGGTTTGCCAGGTGTTGGGCATACACGCCGCGACGCGGTCACCCTGGGTCACGCCGGCAGCGCGCAGGCTGCGTTGCAGGCCGGCGACGTGGGCGGCCAGTTCGGCGTAGGTCAGTTGTTCGCGTTGGCCGTGTTCTGCGACAGCCACGACGGCGGTGTGAGCGTCACGTCGGCGCAGCAGGTGTTCGGCAAAATTCAGCGTCGCACCGGGAAACCAACGGGCGCTGGGCATCTCGGCGTCTTCGATCAGCACCGCGGTGGGCGGGCTGCGAAATTGCACGTCGAAATAGTCCACGATCGCCCGCCAGAAATCCGCGCGCTGGTCGATGCTCCACTGGTGCAGCGCCGGGTAGTCGCCAAGCTGCAGGCTGTAGCGCTGGTTGATGTAGCGCCGGAACTGGTCCATGCGCGTGTTGGCGATGCGTTCCGGGGAGGGTTGCCAGAGGATGTCGGGCATCAGCAGGTCTCTTGTTCTTATCTAGGTCTTCCACACAATACAGTTCAAATGTGGGAGGGGGCTTGCCCCCGATGAGGGAGTGCCAGTTGATACATGGGGTGACTGACCCTCCGCTATCGGGGGCAAGCCCCCTCCCACATTTGAACGCCAGTGTCCGCTGTTACTGGGCCAGCCAGCCGCCGTCGATATTCCACGCCGCACCGCGCACCTGGGCACCGGCTTCGCTGCACAAAAACAGCACCAGTTCACCCAGTTGCGGCGGTGTCACAAACTCCAGCGACGGTTGCTTCTCCGCCAACAGGTCGTGCTGCGCCTGCTGCGGGTCGATACCACTGGCGGCGCGATCATCGATCTGCTTCTGCACCAGTGGCGTCAGCACCCAGCCGGGGCAGATGGCGTTGCAGGTGACATTGCTGGTGGCGGTCTCCAGGCCAACCACCTTGGTCAACCCGATCACGCCATGCTTGGCCGCCACATACGCGGCCTTGCCCACCGACCCGACCAGGCCATGCACCGAGGCAATATTGACAATACGCCCCCAGCCCTTGGCCTTCATCCCCGGCAGGCTCAAACGTGTGCTGTGGAACACCGAGGACAGGTTGATCGCGATGATCGAGTCCCAGCGTTCGGCCGGGAAGTCTTCCACCGCAGCCACATGCTGGATGCCGGCGTTGTTGACCAGGATGTCGACGCCGCCGAATTCACGCTCGGCGTAGGCGATCATGTCGGCGATCTGCGCCGGGTCGCTGACGTCGGCCGGATGATGGCCGACCTTACCGCCGAACACCCGCACCTGGGCGATCACCGCGCTGGCGTCACCGAAGCCATTGAGGATCAGGTTGGCGCCGGCCTTGGCCAGGCTCAAGGCGATGCCCAGGCCGATGCCGCTGGTGGAGCCGGTGACCAGGGCGGTCTTGCCGTTCAATGTCGTCATGGAAACCTCACACAATGCCGGTGGCGTAGAAAGTACCGATCACCACGAACACCGCGAGGGTCTTGATGAGCGTGATGCCGAAAATGTCCTTGTAGGCTTCGCGGTGGGTCAGGCCGGTGACCGCCAGCAGCGTGATCACCGCGCCGTTGTGGGGCAGGGTGTCCATGCCGCCGCTGGCCATGGCCGCGACGCGGTGCAGCACTTCAAGGGGGATATTGGCCGCATGGGCCGCCGAAATAAAGCTCTCGGACATCGCCGCCAGGGCGATGCTCATGCCGCCCGACGCGGAACCGGTGATACCGGCCAGCAGGGTCACGGTGATCGCTTCATTGACCAGCGGGTTGGGAATGCCCTTGAGCCAGTCGGCCAGCACCAGAAAGCCCGGCAGCGACGCGATCACCGCGCCAAAGCCATATTCAGAGGCGGTGTTCATCGCCGCCAGCAGCGCACCGCTGACCGCGCTTTTGCTGCCTTCGGCCAGCTTGCTCTTGATCGCCGAGAAGCCGAACACCAGCACCACGATGATCCCTACCAGCAACGCCGCCTGTACCGCCCAGATCGCGGTGAGCTTGGCGATTTCGGTGGTCACCGGCACACTCATGCCGGGCAGGCTGAGGCTGTGGGTCTTGCCGTACCACTGCGGGATCCAGTGGGTGAACAACAGGTTCATCACGCCGACCAGGATCAGTGGCGACAGCGCGATCCAGGGATTGGGCAGGGTCAGGTTCTCGGCGGTTTCCGGCTCGTTGCGCAGCTCCGTGCCATAGCCTTCACCGGCACGCTGCGCCTTGTTGCGCTGGCGTGCCAGGTAGAGCATGCCGGCGCAGAACACGAAGATCGTACCGATCAAACCCAGCCACGGCGCGGCCCAGGCGGTGGTGTTGAAGAAGGTGCTGGGGATGATGTTCTGGATCTGCGGGGTGCCGGGCAGAGCGTCCATGGTGAACGAAAACGCACCCAGGGCGATGGTGGCCGGGATCAGGCGCTTGGGAATATTGCTTTGGCGGAACATCTCCGCTGCAAACGGATACACCGCAAACACCACCACGAACAGCGATACGCCGCCGTAGGTGAGCAGGGCGCAGACCAGCACGATCACCAGCATCGCCTGGCGCGTGCCGAGCAAACGAATGGCTGCCGCCACAATCGAGCGCGAGAAGCCCGACAGCTCGATCAGCTTGCCGAACACTGCACCGAGCAGGAACACCGGGAAATACAGCTTGATAAAGCCGACCATCTTCTCCATGAACACGCCGGTAAAGGCAGGGGCGACGGCGGACGGGTCGGTGAGCAGGACAGCGCCGAGGGCGGCGATGGGGGCAAACAGGATAACGCTATAGCCACGGTAGGCCGCCAGCATCAGCAGCGCCAGGGCTGCCAGGGCAATGATCACACTCATGGTGTGTCTCCATCGGATTGTTATTGTTGTGGGGTGTTGATTTAGGAGAGGGCTATAGCGAGATATGTGCCATGTTCTTAACTTGTTGAAATTAAACAGTAATTTTCTGTATTTGGTGTGCTTCTCTGAATGTTGTCTCTAACTTGAGACAAGTGACAAACAAATGTGGGAGGGGGCTTGCCCCCGATGGCAGTGTGTCAGCCAACTAATAGCCAACTGAAGCACCGCCATCGGGGGCAAGCCCCCTCCCACATTAGCTAGTCTCTGTATTGAAATTTGTGTCTCTTTTTTGAGATCAGTTGATATCCAACGCCACCATCTTCTTGTACAGCGTCGACCGCCCGAGCCCCAACCGCTTGGCCGCTTCCACCACATTTCCCTCGCACGCGCTCAATGCCGCCGCGATGATCTGCCGATCAAACCGCTCCCGCGCCGCACTGAAGCTTTCGCCCTCGACCGTAGCGACGGCACTGCCACGCTCCACGGGGGTAAAGGTGCCAATCGCCGCCCGAATCTCCCCGGCATTCAACACCAGGTCATCACTGAGCAATGCCGCCCGCTCCAGCACGTTGCGCAGCTCACGGATGTTCCCCGGCCACGCATGCTGCGCCAGCAGTGCCAGGGCCTCGCGGTCCAGTTCATGCTGGCTGCGCAGTTCCTCCAGAATCGCCTCGCTCAACGCCGGAATATCCTCCAGCCGCTCACGCAACGGCGGCACCTGGATCGGCAGCACATTCAGCCGGTAATACAAATCCGCGCGGAACTCGCCGCGCTTGATCGCCGCCTCCAGGTCCATGGAGGTGGCGGCGATCACCCGCACATCGCTGTGCAGCATCTCGTTGGAACCCACCGGCTCGAATTCCTTTTCCTGCAACACGCGCAGCAGTTTGCTTTGCAAGGGCAGGGGCATGTCACCGATTTCGTCGAGGAACAGCGTGCCGCCCTGGGCGATCTGGAACTTGCCGGGGCGGCCCTTGCGGTCAGCGCCGGTAAACGCTCCCGGTGCGGTGCCGAAGAACTCGGCTTCCAGCAGGTCAGCGGGAATCGCCGCGCTGTTGATGCTGACAAAGGCCTTGTGCGCACGGCTGGACGCGCCATGAATCGCCTGGGCCAGCAGCTCCTTGCCGGTACCGGTTTCACCCAGCAGCAGCACGGGCGATTCGGCGCTGGCACTGCGCCGCGCCCGGCGTTTCACTTCGAGGCTGGCGGCGCTGGTGCCGATAAAATGCGCGAAGTTGTATTTGCTCTGCCGCGAGCGCAGCAAGGAGCGCGTCGACGCCAGTTCTTGCTGCATGCTCAGGTAGCGCTCAATCAGTGGCGACAGGTTGCGCAGTTCATCAAACAAGGCAAAGCCGATCGCACCGATCACCGCACCGGCGTCGTTGTGGATCGGCAAGCGCATCACCACCAACGGGCCCTTGGGCGTGTCCTGGATGTCCAGCAATATGGGCTGGTCATTGCGTACCACCTGGCGCAGCAGGCTATTGGAGATCACCTGCTCGCACGGCTGGCCGATGGCCTCGTCGGCGCTCTTGAGGCCAAAGCGCTTGGCGTAGCGCTCGTTCATCCACACGATATTGGCGTCGCGGTCGACAATCACCGTGCCTTCGCTGGACTGCTCGATGATCTCGAACAGCGACTGGATAGCCAGGCCGCGAACCTGTTGGTAATCCGTGAGGCTGGTACTCATGACGACAGCCCGCACGCCGCCGCCAGCAGCTCTTGGGTGTAAGGATGCTGCGGTGCATCAAACACCTGGTGGCTCGCGCCGGCCTCCACCACCTTGCCATCCTTGATCACGATCATGTCATGGGCCATGGCACGCACCACGGCCAGGTCGTGGCTGATAAACAGGTAGGTCAGGCCGTATTTCTCCTGCAACTCACGCAGTAGCGCCACCACTTGTTTCTGCACGGTGCGGTCGAGGGCCGAGGTCGGTTCGTCGAGCAACATCAGCGCCGGCTTGAGCACCAGGGCGCGGGCGATGGCGATGCGTTGGCGCTGACCACCGGAGAACTCATGGGGGTAGCGATGGCGGCTGGCGGGATCGAGGCCCACGTCCTTGAGCACCTGCACCACCTGTGCATCGCGGTCGGCCAGGCTGCACGGTGCGTGAACCTCCAGGCCTTCGCTGATGATCTGCTCCACGGTCATGCGCGGGCTGAGGCTGCCGTAGGGGTCCTGGAACACCACCTGCATCTGCTTGCGCCATGGGCGCATCTGCTTATGGTTCAGCGGGTCGAGGGCTTCACCCTGGAAGCGGATACTGCCCGTGGAATCAAGAAGCCGCAAAATCGCCTGGCCCAGGGTGGACTTGCCCGAGCCGGACTCGCCGACAATCCCCAGGGTCTTGCCGCGCTGCACGCTCAGGCTGATGCCATCCACCGCCCGCAAGTAAGTCTTGCGCCGGAACAAACCACCGCCGAGGGGGAATTGCACGGTCAGGTCATCCACCTGCAATACCGTCTCGCGTTCGTCACTGCACAGGGCATTACCGGCCGGTTCAGCATCCAGCAGCAGGCGGCTGTAGGGGTGCTGCGGCGCGCTGAACAGTGTCTGGCAGTCGGCCTGCTCGACGATCTCGCCGGCACGCATCACGCACACGCGCTGGGCAATGCTGCGCACCAGGTTGAGGTCGTGGCTGATCAGCAGCAGGGACATGCCCAAGCGTTGTTGCAGGGACTTGAGCAGCAGCAGGATCTTGCGCTGCACGGTCACGTCCAGCGCCGTGGTGGGTTCGTCGGCGATCAGCAGTTCCGGTTCGCAGGCCAGGGCCATGGCGATCATCACCCGTTGGCGCTGACCACCGGAGAGCTGGTGCGGATAAGCCTTGAGGCGTTCCTGGGGCTTCTGGATGCCCACCAGTTCGAGCAATTCGAGGATGCGCGCCTGCGCCGCCTTGCCGCCCAGGCCCTTGTGCAGCAGCAGGGTTTCGCCGATCTGCTTTTCGATGCTGTGCAAGGGGTTGAGCGAGGTCATCGGCTCCTGGAAGATCATGGCAATGCGGTTGCCACGTAGCTTCTGCAAGGTGGCGGCTGAAGCGCCGACCAGTTCCTGGCCACGGTACTTGATGGAACCGGTGGTTTGAGTACCGGCCTCGGGCAGCAGTTGCAGGATCGAGTGGGCCGTCACCGACTTGCCCGAGCCCGACTCGCCCACCAGTGCCAAACACTCGCCGGGGCGTACGTCCAGGCACAGGTTGCGCACCACGGTCTGGCCACTGAACGCGACGCTGAGGTCGCGGATTTCGATCAGGTTCATAGGCAGTCACTCATGAGCGTGGGTCGAAGGCATCACGCAATGCCTCGCCGATAAAGACCAGCAGCGACAGGATCAGCGCCAAGGTGAAAAACGCTGTCAGGCCCAGCCAGGGCGCTTGCAGGTTCTGCTTGCCCTGGGCAATCAGTTCGCCCAGTGACGCGCTACCCGCGGGCATGCCGAAACCGAGGAAGTCCAGCGCGCTCAAGGTGGAGATCGCGCCGGTCAGGATAAACGGCAGGTAACTCAAGGTCGCCGTCATGGCGTTGGGCAGGATATGCCGACGGATGATTTTGCCATCGCCCAGGCCCAGCGCCCGTGCGGCCTTGACGTATTCCAGGTTGCGCCCGCGCAGGAACTCGGCGCGCACGACATCCACCAGGGCCAGCCAGGAAAACAGCGCCATGATCCCCAGCAGCCACCAGAAGTTCGGCTCCACAAAGCCCGACAGGATGATCAGCAGGTACAGCACCGGCAATCCGGACCACACCTCCAGCACGCGCTGGCCGATCAGGTCCACCCAGCCGCCGTAATAGCCCTGCAATGCGCCGGCGGCAATGCCGATGGCTGCGCTGATCGCGGTGAGCGCCAGCGCAAACAGGATCGATACCCGGGCGCCAAAGATCACCCGCGCCAGCACATCCCGCGACTGGTCATCGGTGCCCAGCCAGTTCACCGTCGAAGGCGGGCTGGGGGCAGGGCGGGTCAGCTCGTAGTTGGGCGTGTCGTCGCTGAACGGAATCGGCGGGAACAGCATCCAGCCGCCGTCCTGCTCGATCAGCTTTTGCACGTAGTCACTGCGATAGTCAGCCTGGAACGGCAACTGGCCGCCGAACTGTTGCTCGGTGTAGCGCTTGAACACCGGAAAATACAGCTCGTTCTTGAAACTCAGCACCAAGGGTTTGTCATTGGCGATCAACTCGCCGCCCAGGGTCAGGATAAACAGGCCGATAAACAGCCACAGCGACCACCAGCCGCGGCGGTTTTTCTTGAAACGCTCGAAACGCCGACGGGCCACGGGAGACAGGTTAAGCATCAAGCGTTCCTCGCGGCGAAGTCGATACGCGGGTCCACCAGGGTGTAGCAGAGGTCACCGATGAGTTTTATCAAGAGGCCGAACAAGGTGAAGATGAACAGCGAACCGAATACCACAGGGTAGTCCCGGGACACAGCCGCCTCGTAGCTCATGCGGCCCAGGCCGTCGAGGGAGAAGATCACCTCGATCAGCAGCGAACCGGCAAAGAACACGGCAATAAAGGCCTGGGGAATTCCGGAGATCACCAGCAACATCGCATTGCGGAACACATGCCCGTAGAGCACGCGTCGTTCGCTCAAACCCTTGGCGCGGGCGGTCACCACGTACTGGCGCGTGATTTCATTGAGGAACGAGTTCTTGGTGAGGATGGTCAGCGTGGCAAACCCGCCGATCACCAGCGAGGTGACCGGCAATACCAGATGCCAGAAGTAATCGGCGACCTTGCCCACGGTGCTCAGCTCTTCGAAGTTTTCCGACACCAGACCGCGCACCGGGAACCAGTTCAACGATGTGCCACCGGCAAACACTACGATCAGGAACATCGCGAACAGGAATGCCGGCATCGCATAGCCGACGACAATCGCGGTGCTGCTCCACACGTCGAAGCTACTGCCGTGGCGCACCGCCTTGCGAATCCCCAGGGGAATCGACACCAGGTAGGTGATCAACGTGGCCCACAGGCCGAGGGAGATGGTCACGGGCATTTTTTCCAGGATCAGCTCGATCACCGTCTTGCCGCGAAAGAAACTGTTGCCGAAGTCCAACTGGGCATAGCTCTTGAGCATCAGCCACAGGCGTTCCGGCGCGGGTTTGTCGAAGCCATACTGTTTCTCGATGTCAGCGATCAGCTTCGGGTCCAGGCCACGGCTGGCGCGGGAGCCGCTGCTGATGCCTTCACCGGAGGAACCGCCGACGCCGCCGCCGCCGATCCCTTGCAGATGGGCGATGGCTTGTTCCACCGGGCCGCCCGGGGCGGCCTGCACGATCACGAAATTCACCAGCAGGATGATCACTAGCGTCGGGATGATCAGCAGCAGGCGCCGCACGATATAGGCAAACATCAGTGCGCACCTCCGCGTTTTTTCAGCTCAGCGTTCATTTGCTCATTCGTCAGCGGCGTGGGGCTGATTTCCCACCAGGTTTCCAGGGCTTCGTCGTTCTTTGCCTCGATGGCCGGGCGGCCGAAACGGTTCCACCATGCAGCGGATGTGCCGGGCGGGTAGTAATTGGGGATCCACAGGTAATTCCATTGCAGCACCCGGTCCAGCGCGTGGGCGTAGGTGAGCATCTGCGCCTGGGTGTCGGCCTTGACCAGGCCCTTGATCAGGCTGTCGACGGCGGGGTCCTTGAGTACGGCGTAGTTGTTGGCGCCTGGATCGTAGGCGGCGGCCGAGCCGAAATAGTTGTACAGCTCCATGCCCGGTGACGTGGTGACGGGGAAACCAATGACGATCATGTCGTAATCCCTGGCCATGATCCGATTCACATATTGCGAGGAGTCGATACGGCGGATATTGAGGGTAATACCGATCTGCGCGAGGTTACGTTTGTACGGTAACAACAGACGTTCGAGGCCGTTCTGAGTGTTAAGGAACGTGAATTCCAGCGGCTCGCCTTCGGCGTTTACCAATTTGTCACCCTCTGGCTTCCAGCCTGCTTCTTCCAACAGGCCCAGGGCTTGCAACTGTTTGTCGCGGATCATGCCGCTACCATCGGTGACCGGTGCCTTGAACACCTGGCTGAACACCTCGTCGGGGACCTGGCCACGCAAGGGTTCAAGAATCGCCAGCTCTTCTTTTGTTGGCGGCTGGCTGGCGGCCAGCGGGCTGTTGGAGAAGTAACTCTGCTGGCGGATGTACATATTGCGCATCATCTGCCGGTTGGCCCATTCAAAATCCCACAGCATCGCCAGGGCTTGGCGCACGCGGCGGTCCTTGAATATCGGTTTTTGCACGTTGAACACATAACCCTGGGCCGGTTGCGGCATTTCCTTGGCCAGGTGCGCACGTTGCAGGCGCCCGTCATCCAGGGCCGGGCCGTTGTAGCCGATGGAATACCCGGTGGCGGAAAACTCACGGTTGAAATCGTAGGCACCGCCGCGCAATACCTGGCGGGCCACTTCGGTGTCGCCGAAATACTCCAGGCTCAGGTGATCGAAGTTGTACAGGCCACGGCTGACAGGCAAGTCCTTGCCCCACCAGTTCGGATCACGGGTGAAGGTGATGGTACTGCCGGAATCGATCTTGCTGACTTTGTACGGACCGCTGCCCAGTGGGGCTTCATAGCCACCGCCGTTGGCAAAGTCGCGGGTCTTCCACCAGTGCTCGGGGAAGACGGGCAGGGTAGCGATGTCCAGGGGCAGGGTACGGTTTTCATTGCTGGAGAAGTCGAAACGCACCTGGCGCTCGCCTTCGACTTCGACGTGCTTGACGTCGGCGAACAGGGTGCGAAAGCGCAGGCTGCCCTGGGTCATCAGCAGGTCGAAGCTGTAGCGCACGTCTTCGGCGGTGATCGGCTTGCCATCGGCAAAGCGCGCCTTGGGGTTGAGGAAAAAGCGTAGCGACAGGCCGTCGTCGGCGCGCTCCATTTTTTCGGCGACCAGGCCGTAGACCGTGTAGGGCTCGTCCAGGGAACGCTGGGCCAGGGGCGCGTAGAGCCAGCCGTCAACCTGGGACACGCCGATGCCTTTGTCGATATATGGCAATACATGGTCGAAGCGTCCGATCTCGATGGCCGAGCGGCGCAGGCTGCCACCCTTGGGGGCGTCAGGGTTGGCGTAGTCGAAATGGGTAAAGCCGGCGGGGTACTTGGCCGGTTCGCCATACACCGTCAGGTACGGTTGAGGTGCCGCGATCACGGCAGTGCTGGTCAGCAGCAGTGCCAGGGACGAGCTCAAGAAGTAAGAAAAAGCCAATCGCATTGTCAGCCTTGAACGCCGTATGAAGAAGGAAAGGGATTTGTACGCTAACGGCATGAGCGTCGCCAGTCATCACATGCACAACGGCCCACCAAAAGGCGGGCCGTTGTTTATTGCATCAGCACAGACGGGATCAGTCCTGGCGGCTGGTGACTTCGAGCAGATGATAGCCGAACTGGGTCTTCACCGGACCTTGCACGGTGTTGACCGGGGCGCTGAACACGACGGTGTCGAATTCCTTGACCATCTGGCCTGGACCGAACGAACCCAGGTCACCACCTTGGCGGCTGGATGGGCAGCTGGAGTTGGCTTTGGCGACTTCTGCGAAATCGGCGCCGCCTTCGATTTGGGCCTTGAGTTCGTTGCACTTGTCTTCAGTGGAAACGAGGATGTGACGGGCGGTGGCTTTGGCCATGGGAAGTAACTCCTTGAATAAAAAAGGTGAGCCTACCGGATTCAGGCGGTTATTTCCTGGCAAAGTTCCACTCGATTAACCGAGTGGCTCAGGTACAGGCCATGGCGCCGCTACGGGGAGCCATTCGATGAGTTGCGCATGCACTGTCAGGTAGGGTTCAGGTCAGGACGATGTAGTCGTTCTGCTGGATGACCGGTCGGTGCGGTCCCTGCACCAGGTGGATATAACGACCGTCCACCAGGTCGATGGGCAGGCAGTCGTCGATGTCCAGTACCCCATCGGTGTGGGCCTGGGACCAGTGACGCAGCATCTGTTGCTTGCCCTTGTTCGTGGCCTCCTGCTTATTGCGGGCGGCCACCAGGAGGTAGTGGTGGGCCTCGCCAAAGCTGTTGGCTTCGTAACCGCCCAGGTTGATGAAGTACAGGTGATGTGCGCCGGCGGCAGGGGCCAGGGGGCTGAGTTCGACTTTCCAGCCGTCGACGCCATCCACCGCCATCCACGAGTCGATATGCATGCCCTTGGGGCTGCCGAACCAGTCGGCACGCAGTTGCGGGTAGGCTGCTTCCAGCGTGTCCGCCACGGCGAACACCACATCGTGAACTTCAATTTTCGCCCGCGGGTGCTTACCCCCGAGCATGACGACAAACAGCATTGCAGAGACTTCCTGGCGACTTGGCAGAGGCTAACCATACTTCGATTGAACCCTTTTGTCCGACCAATGCCACACTGTTGATCCGCGAACTCATCAGGAGGTTGTCATGCGTACCATTGATCTGGCGGGCGTTCCCGTCCCTGTCATCGGCCAGGGCACCTGGCGCATGGGCGAAAATCCCGACCAGCACCGCGCCGAAGTGGCGGCGTTGCAACTGGGCATCGACGAGGGCATGACCCTCATCGATACCGCCGAAATGTACGGGGAGGGCGGTGCTGAAACGGTCGTCGGCGAGGCCATTCGTGGCCGCCGCGACCAGGTGTTCCTGGTGAGCAAAGTCTACCCGCACAACGCCAGCCACAAGGGCGTGCCCCGTGCCTGTGAGGCCAGCCTCCAGCGCCTGGGCACCGACTACATTGATCTGTATCTGCTGCACTGGCGCGGCCAGTACCCGCTGCAAGAAACGGTCGAAGCCTTCGAACGCCTGCGCGAAGCGGGCAAGATCGGACGCTGGGGTGTTTCCAACTTCGACGTGGCCGACCTGCAGGAACTTGCCTCCCCGGCCTGCGCCACCAACCAAGTGTTGTACAACATTGAAGAACGCGGCATCGAATTCGACCTGCTGCCCTGGTGGCAACAGCACCACTTGCCCTTGATGGCGTACTGCCCGATCGCCCAGGGCGGCGAACTGTTATCCAGCCCCACCCTCAAGCAGATCGCCCGCCGCCACGAGGTCACACCCGCCCAGGTTTCCCTGGCCTGGGTGTTGCGCCAGGACGGTGTGATCGCCATCCCCAAGGCCGTTACACCCGAGCACGTGCGACTCAACGCAGCTGCAGCCAAGCTGGTGTTGGATGAGCACGACCTGGACGCGATCGATCGGGTATTCGGCGCGCCGAAACGCAAGCATCCTTTGGCGATGGTGTAGTTGCCGTACAGGCATGGCGCCTTCCCTGGCGCCGTGCCTGTGTCAAGCCGGTTTAACCTGCAACCGGGCTGCGCCAGTCATCCGACCCCGAAGTACCGGACACTTCGTGGGTCCACACGATCTTGCGATAGGTGAAATACACATCTTCCAAGTGAGTGAAGTGGGCGTTGTCGGGGTCCTGGCAGTTGGGCATGCGTGACTGGATATCCACGATGGTCGCCCCCTCCAGTTCGATGGTGAAGTAATGCTCCTGGGTGCCGGCCGACGAAGTGCGCAGCCACTCCAGCCGGCACTTGACCTCTTCGCCGCTGGTCAATGCACTGAAGAGCAAGGGCGAGGACTTATCGAACACTTTGCTGATCATCAGGGGTTTATGGACGCGCTGACCTGTTGGCTGGCCTGACTGTGGGTCGCGGGGAATGATCACCTGATGAGAAAAAGCCTGGACCAGGATCTGGTCTTCATGGCCTTCCTGGTAAATGTTACCTACCGAGTCCTGGGTAAACGTGCCTGCCGTGATCAAACCTTGTTTTACACCGGTAATGGAGAGATACGCGGGTGTTGGCATGACGGGGTTCCTTGTCTGATTGATGAGGTAGTTCCAGCCGATAAGTTTTTTCGGCTGGGCAAATACCTATAACAAGAAGCGTGCCTGAAAGTGCAGGCGCCAATGAAATCAGGGTGATGCTGTTGTATAAGGTCGAATATCCAGCGCGATAGGCTGCTACTGGGCTTAATTGCGCGTATTCGATTGCGCATGGGTGCGCATTTAGTTGCTCATATTGAAATGTTGATAAATGCTGAAGTTTGACGATTAGCTGAGTGGCTATGCAGTGTTAGGTGCGCAAAATCCTGCGCGCACCCTGTGGCAACTGGCTTTGTAGGAAAAGGACTAAGTGCGGTTCCATCGCTTGCTGAATGTTTTGGGCATGACTAAGGTTCGAAGACGTCGCAAGTTTTTTGCGAAATCAAGATGGCTGGTAGACACGCGATACTTGTGTGGCTAGTTGTTGTTGTTTGAATGTTTAGTTGGTGTGGTGGCAAATGCCTTATTCGGATGGTCGGTATGATTATTACCTTGAACTTGCGCGAGCACCCTGTACGCAAACAAGTTTTGCGGGCAGCGATATGCGCTTTTCGAGTGAATATGAAGTGCTGGAGTCCGAGCTGGCCAAGGCACAATCGATTCATGCCGGCAGCCAGCCCGACTGGCACAAGGTGCTGGAAACCAGCGAGAACCTGCTGCGCCATCAGTCCAAGGATCTGCGGGTGGCTGTGTGGTTGACCTGGGCATTGCACCAGCGTGAATCCTACCCGGGGCTGCTGGCGGGGCTCGGGTTGTTGCGCTACCTCTGTGAGCATCAGTGGTCGGTGCTCTACCCGGAAAAACCGCGCACCCGCGGTGCTGCATTCGGATGGCTGGTGTTGCGCCTCGAGCCGCTGTTCACGCAGGGCCTGGCGCTCCAGAACCAGCAGCCTTTGTTCCGCGCCTTGCTGGAGCACCTGGTACATCTGGATGAGCTTTGGGCCGAGCACCTCGGGGATGATGCGCCGCTGCTGTTGCCGGTTCGCAGGCAATTGGCGCAGCGATTGGAGCGGGCAGTGCAGGACGATACCCCGGTGGCGGGATTGAGCGGAGTTATCGAGCAAGTCAAGCAGGCCGCCAGCCAATTGCGCAAGTCCGAAGCGGCGGTGGAGAGCGAAAAGGACGCCCACAAGGTGCTCCGTACCTTGCAGGAGCAGGCCCGCCCGCTCTGTGCCTGGTGGCTGCGCCAGAACGCCACCGACCTGCGCGCGTTGCGTTTGAGTCGGACACTGGCATGGCTGGCACTTGCCAGCTACCCGAATGCCAATAACGAGCAGGTGACCGCGTTGCGCGGGCCAGCTCCCGACAAGCTCAAACGTTATCAGGAGCGCTTTGCACAAGGCCATCACGCAGACCTGGTGCTTGAGCTTGAGGCCAGTCTTGCCGGGGCGATGTTCTGGTTCGATGGTCTGCGCATGCTCTGGGAATGCCTGGAGGTCCTGCAGGCCGACCTGGCCATGACCGAGCTGGAAGTGACCTTCGCGCTGTTGCTGCAACGCTTGCCGGACCTGCCGGAGTTTCGCTTTCACGACGGCGCACCCTTTGCCGACGCAGCCACTCGCGACTGGATCTCCCAGCAGGTTGTCCGTCACCTGCACCGGTCCGAATTACCCGCAGCAGTGATCGATACGAACGCCGAGCCCTGGGCGACCGCGTTGCAGGCGTTGACACCGCGGCTGCGTCAGGACGGACTCAAGTCTGCCATTCGAGAACTCAAGCAAGGCATGCAGGCCGCGCGCAGTGATCGCGCACGTTTTCATTGGCGGCTCGCCCAAGCGCGTCTGTGCATACAGGCGGGCAAGCATGAGCTGGCGAAGATCCAGCTCGAACAGCTTGACCATGAACTGCAACGCATGGGCCTGGAGCGCTGGGAGCCGGAGCTGGCCCTGGAAGTGACGCAGCTCCTGCACCGCTGTTGCGACCTGCTGCCACAAAACCATGCCGTGCGCGAACGCAAGGAAGACACCCATCGCAGGCTGTGCCTCTTCGATCTGGAAGCGGTACTTGAATAGGCTTTCGAGCCACTTGAAAAAGGAGAGACACCATGGCCAAAGAAGGTTCGGTAGCCCCCAAGGAACGTATCAACATCACGTTCAAACCCGCCATCGGCGGGGCGCAGGAAGAAGTCGAGCTGCCATTGAAACTGTTGGTACTGGGCGATTTCACCCAGCGTGAGGATGTGCGCAAGCTTGAAGATCGCAAGCCCATCGCAATCGACAAGAACACCCTGGATGACGTGTTGGCCAAGCAGGCATTGAGCTTGACGTTGAGCGTGCCCAACCGTTTGCAGGAGGAGGCGGGCGTCGACGAGTTGGCCATTCAGGTACGCATCAACGGCATGAAGGATTTCAACCCTGCGAACCTGGTGGAGCAGGTACCCGAGTTGCACAAGCTGATGGCCCTACGTGAGGCACTTGTGGCGTTGAAGGGGCCATTGGGCAACACCCCGAGCTTTCGCAAGGCTATCGAGCAAGCCCTGGCCGATGACGAGTCCCGCGCACGGGTACTGGCGGAACTAGGGCTGGACAGCCCCGACGCCTGACATTTTCCAGTAAAAGGACACTGACCCCATGACGACACAACCGCATTCGCTGCCGGCACAACTTGCTGATCAGTACAGCATCCTCGATAACATCGTTGCCCAGACATTGTTGAGCGCCGACGACGACGCCTATGACATTGCCAAGCGCGGTGTATCGGCGTTCATCGAAGAGTTGATCAAGCCCCAGAACCGTGGCGAGCCCGTCAAGAAACGCCTCGTCGACCGGATGATCGCCGAGATCGACACCAAGCTCAGCCTGCAGATGGACGAGATACTGCACCATCCCGACTTCCAGGCGCTGGAAGCGTCCTGGAAGGGGTTGCAACTGCTGGTCGATCGCACCAACTTTCGCGAGAACATCAAGATCGAACTGCTGAACGTCTCCCGGCAAGACCTGCTGGAAGATTTTGAAGACTCGCCGGAAGTGACCCAGTCCGGTTTGTACAAGCACATCTACAGTGCGGAATACGGGCAGTTTGGTGGTCAGCCGGTGGGCGCGATTATCGCCAACTACTTCCTATCCCCCAGCGCCCCTGATGTAAAACTGATGCAGTACGCCGCCAGTGTAGCCTGCATGGCCCATGCGCCATTTATCGCAGCCGCCGGGCCGGCGTTCTTCGGCTTGGAAAGTTTCACCGGTTTACCCGACCTCAAGGACCTGAAGGATCACTTCGAAGGCCCGCAATTTGCCAAGTGGCAAAGCTTTCGCCAAAGCGAAGATGCGCGCTACATCGGCTTGACCGTGCCGCGATTCCTGCTGCGCACGCCCTATGATCCGCTTGAGTGTCCAGTCAAGACCTTTGCCTACCAGGAAAACGTGGTCAACAGCCACGAGCACTACCTGTGGGGCAACACGTCCTACGCCTTCGCCACGCGCCTGACTGACAGTTTCGCGCGGTTCCGCTGGTGCCCGAACATCATTGGCCCGCAAAGCGGTGGAGCGGTGGAAGACTTGCCGTTGCATCACTTCCAGAGCATGGGGGAAATCGAAACCAAGATCCCCACCGAAGTACTGGTGTCCGACCGTCGTGAATACGAACTGGCGCAAGAAGGCTTCATCGCCTTGACGATGCGCAAGGGCAGTGACAACGCGGCGTTTTTTTCCGCCAGCTCGGTGCAAAAGCCGAAACACTTCGGGCTCAGCCCCGAGGGCAAGGAAGCCGAGCTGAATTACCGCCTGGGCACCCAGTTGCCATACATGATGGTGGTCAATCGCCTGGCCCATTACCTCAAGGTCCTTCAGCGTGAGCAATTGGGTTCATGGAAGGAGCGCACCGACCTGGAGCTGGAACTCAATAAATGGATTCGCCAGTACGTCGCCGACCAGGAAAACCCCAGCGCTGAAGTCCGTGGGCGACGTCCCTTGCGGGCGGCACGCATCGTCGTCAGTGATGTCGAGGGTGAGCCCGGCTGGTACCGCGTCAACCTGAGTGTGCGACCGCATTTCAAGTACATGGGCGCTGATTTCACGCTATCCCTCGTCGGCAAGCTCGACAAAGAATGAGCAGGTACCAAGAAGTGCGCGGTTATCGAAGCCTGTTCGAGCGCCTCGAGCGTCCGGCGGCAACCTCCGCCAGTAGCGTGACATCTGTCGCGAACCACCTGGGGAAAATGCTCAGTATCCGTGCCGGCAGCGTTCAGACATTGCCGGACTACGGTATGCCCGACCTCAATGATATGAATCAGAGCCTGCATGAATCACTGAGTCAGTCACGTCTGTTGATCGAGCGCTTTATCCGAGCGTACGAGCCGCGCTTGAAGCAGGTAAAAGTGATGATGTTGCCACGGGATCATGACCCGCTGGCGCTTGCGTTCGCTATCGAAGCCACCCTGCTGGTCAAGGGTGTCGCTCAACCGGTGGTGTTTACCGCGCGGCTCTCTGATTCCGGCCGGGTAGAGGTCATGCCTGATGACCTTTAACCGTTACTACCAGAGCGAACTCAGTGCACTGCGACAGCTCGGTCGACGCTTCTCCGAGCGCAATCCGGCGCTTGCTCCCTTTCTTGCGGAGGCGGGTCAGGACCCGGACGTAGAGCGGTTACTGGAAGGCTTTGCGTTTCTCACCGGGCGCTTGCGCCAGAAACTGGATGACGAGATTCCAGAGCTGACGCATTCGCTGATGCAGTTGCTCTGGCCCAACTACATGCGTCCATTGCCGGCGTTCAGCATCCTGCAGTTCGATCCGCTGAAACACTCAGGCCCTGGCGTGTGGGTCGCGCGCGATACACCGGTTGAAAGTGTCGCAGTCAATGACGAACGATGCCGCTTTCGTACCTGCTACGCCACTCAGGTTCTACCGTTGCAACTGAGTGCGCTGGACTACAGCGCCCAGGCAGAGCGGGGCAGTTTGAGCCTGCGCCTGGAGATGAGTGCAGAAGGCAACTTCAGTGAGTGGAACTTCGATCAGCTACGTCTGCATCTGGCGGGAGATCGCTACATCAGCCAGGCGTTGTACCTGAGTCTGTTGCGTCATCTGGAGGGTATCGAGTTGCTGCCTTTCGGTCGGGATGGCTTGCCGGTCAGTGGGGAGGATGGGCAGGCGATATCGCTGCTTCTGGACGCCGATCAGGTTCAGCCGGTGGGGTTCAGCGAGGAGCAGGCACTGATTCCGTATCCGCCGAATACTTTTGGCGGCTATCGCCATCTGCAGGAGTACTTTGCCTTTCCCGACAAGTACCTGTTTGTCGATGTGGGAGGGTTGGGGGTACTGCACCGATTACCTGGCGAACTGCTCAAGCAGGTGTGCGGCGTAGTGTTGCGCTTCCGATTGGGCAGGCCATGGCGAGAACCCGGGCAGCCCACCCTGGATAACGTGAAGCTGTACTGCACCCCCATCGTCAACCTGTTCAAGCATGACGCGGTACCTATCCGCCTGGACGGAAAACAGGACGAATACCTGCTGATCCCTGGTGAGTACTCACGTGGTAACGCCAGTGTATTTTCCGTAGACAGCGTCACGGGTTGGCACCCCGGAGGGCTGGGGTATCAGGCCTACGTGCCCTTTGAATCCTTCGAGCATGAGGGGGATACCGCGCGTTCCCAGGGACCGGCGAGTTACAGCATTCGCCAGCGGCCATCGGCGCAGCACACCGGGCTGGATACCTGGCTCGGGTTGGGCAGCGGTCTGGAGCTGGATCAGCAGACACTGTCGATCGAGCTGACGTGCACCAATCACAACCTGCCTCGACAGTTGCAGATCGGCGACATCAACCAGCCTTGCGAGCAGACGCCGCAAGGGCTGTCGTTTCGGAATATCTGCGCACCGACAGCCAGTTTTATTCCGCCTCTGGACCGGGACTTTCTCTGGCGGCTGATCAGCAACATGTCGCTCAACTACCTGTCGCTGACCGACATCCATGCCTTGAAAGTGATCCTCGAAACCTACGATTTGCCGCGCTACCACGATCGCCAGGCGCAGAAGGTCAGCGAGCGGCGATTGGGCGCGATGCGCTCGGTCAGCCACACAGCAGTCGACCAATTGTTCCACGGCTTGCCGATTCGAGGGTTACGCATTGACTTGACCATCGATCCCCAGGGCTTCCTGGGGGAGGGCGAGGTGTTTGTGTTCGCCTCGGTGCTCAACGAATTCTTCGCGCTGTACGCCAGCCTCAACGCTTACCACGAACTTAGAGTCATCAGCACACAAGGAGACGTGTACCTATGGTCACCACGGATGGGCCAGCAGCCCCCGCTTTGACACAACTGACCCGGGTCATCCGTGAGTACTCGCTGTTTCAGGCGGTCCTGCGGGTCATCAAGCGTCTGCGCGATGCCCATCCGTTGCTGGATGACGACACGCTGTACGACTTGCTTGAGTTCCAGGCCAACCCGGGCCTGGGTTTTCCCGGTCACGATATCGACCGGGTGGCGTTTTTTATCGAGCACGGCCAGTTGCGTGCGCGTTTGCGTCTTAACGTACTGGGCCTGTGTGGTGCGGGTTCGCCATTGCCAGCGTTTTACGCTGAGCAGGCGTGCGTCGATGAATTGGGTGGCAACGCAACCCGGGATTTCCTCGACGTGTTCCATCACCGTCTGCAACGGCTGATGCTGCCGATCTGGCGCAAATATCGCTATCGGGCGTGTTTCCAGGCAGGCGCCCGTGATGCCTTCTCCGAGCAGATGTTTGCGTTGATCGGGTTAAGAGGGCCGCAGGTCCGCAGCGCCACGCAACTGAACGGCAAGCGACTGTTGCCCTACCTGGGGTTGCTCAGCCTGCGGGTGCATTCTTCGGCCTTGATCGAGACGGTGCTGCGTTACTACTTCAAGCACCGCCGTTTGTTCGTCGAGCAATGGGTCCTGCGCAGCGTGGTCATCGCCGAATCACAGCGAAATCGGCTTGGCGCCGCCAACAGCACCCTTGGCCATGACCACGTGCTGGGCAGCCAGGTGGCTGATCGCAATGGCAAGTTCAGGGTGCATCTGCAGGGGGTGGGGTGGGACCGATTCCATGGTTTTTTGCCGACCGGCGCGGACTACCCGCTGCTGTGTTCGTTGGTGCGCCTGACGGCGCGGGACCCTTTGGACTATGACGTGCGTCTGGTCATGGCCAAGGAAGAGATCCGGCCGCTGCACATCGGCGAACACAACGTCTGCCGCCTCGGCTGGACCAGTTGGCTGGCGCATGAGTGCGCCGACGGTGTGGTCATTGTGCCAGGCAACGCTTATTAGGGATGAATCAGGATGATGAATGTGGACCTGCAACAACTTATCCAGGCATTGACCCCCCAGGCCCGCAGTGACCTGGAGCGTTCCGCCGAGCGCTGCGTCATGCGCGGCGGCAGTGAAGTGCTGGTGGAAGACCTGCTGTTGACCCTGCTCGAGCATCGCGATGGCCTGCTGGTGCGGGCGCTGAAGGATGCCGGTATTGAAACCGCAGAACTGCAAGCCACGCTGCAACCCAAGGGGGAGGCCAGTGCGTCACGCAATCCGGTGTTTGCCCAGGCACTGGTGCAATGGCTGCAACAGGCTTCGATGGTTGCTCATTTGGAACTGCGACACATTGAAATCGATCACGGCGCCCTGTTGCTGGCGCTCTTGCGCCATCCGCGGCAGCACGCGGGCAGCGCCTATCAGGTTTTTCTGAGCCGGCTGGATGCACAGCGTGTGCAGGCGTTCGTGTCGGGTCAGGCGCCTCGTACAGACCCTGCGCCGCAGGGCGAATCACTGCTGGAACGCTTCACTCACGACCTGACACGCCAGGCCCATGAAGGGCGTATTGACCCGGTGTTATGTCGTGACGTTGAGATCGGCCAGTCGATCGACATACTCATGCGTCGACGCAAGAACAACCCAATCCTGGTCGGTGAAGCCGGAGTGGGCAAGACAGCCGTTGTCGAAGGCCTCGCGTTGCGTGTGGCCACTGCACAGGTGCCCGAGTCTCTCAGGGAGGTGCGGCTACTGACCTTGGACATGGGCCTGCTCCAGGCCGGTGCCAGTATCAAAGGCGAGTTCGAGCGACGCCTGAAGGGTGTGATCGATGAGGTCAACGCCGCGGTGAAACCGGTGATCCTGTTTATCGATGAAGCGCACACGCTGGTGGGGGCGGGTGGGCAGGCGGGTGCGTCCGATGCCGCCAATCTGCTCAAGCCGGTGCTGGCTCGCGGCAAGTTGCGCACCATCGCTGCAACGACCTGGACGGAATACAAGAAATACTTTGAAAAAGACCCGGCATTGGCGCGGCGTTTCCAGCCTGTTCGGGTCGGAGAACCCAGCGTCGAGCAAGCGATCTCGATCCTGCGCGGATTAGTCCCGGTGTATGAGCGCAGTCATGGTGTTTACGTGCGCGACGATGCGGTGGTCGCGGCGGCGCAGATGAGCGCCCGTTACTTGGCCGGGCGTCATTTGCCCGACAAGGCGGTAGATGTGCTGGATACCGCTTGCGCTCGTTTGAGCACTCGCCGGGAGACCGCGCCTGAGGCGTTGCAACACCTTTATGCAGAACAGGCGGCGGGGGCGCGGCAGCGTCAGGCATTGAGCCGAGACCGGGACGAAGGCTTTCCCGTGGACGAACAGACCTTGCACGCGCTGAACCTGCGGATGGAGGCGCTGGACGGCGAGCGCCTGGACCTCGAGCAACGCTGGCTTGCACAGCAGCAAACCACGCAGCAGGTGTGCCCCCGCCTGGTGGCTCAGGTCATCAGTGCATGGACGGGGATCCCGGTTGAACAACTGGCACTTGAGCACAGTGAACAGGCACTGGGTTTTGCCGATGCGCTGCGCCTGCGCATTCTCGGCCAGGAGCAAGCGGTGCAGGCCCTGGACCGCAACCTGCGTGCCGTTGCTGCGGGGCTCAACAAGGCTGATGCGCCGGTCGGCGTATTCCTGCTGGTGGGCCCCAGTGGCGTGGGCAAGACTGAGACGGCGCTGGCCATTGGCGACCTGCTGTATGGCGGTGAGCGCTTCGTCACCACCCTCAACATGTCGGAGTTCCAGGAAAAACATTCCCTGTCTCGGTTGATTGGCGCACCGCCCGGTTATGTCGGTTTTGGCGAGGGCGGCGTGTTGACGGAAGCTGTGCGCCAACGCCCGTATTCGGTAGTGCTGCTCGATGAGGTCGAGAAGGCCGACCCAGAAGTGTTGAACCTGTTCTACCAGATTTTCGACAAGGGCCTGGCCAATGATGGAGAAGGGCGGGAAATCGACTTTCGCAACACGCTGATCCTGATGACGTCCAACCTGGGCAGTGAGCGCATCGGGCAATTGTGCGCAGGTGGCGGACGACCTGACGTGCGAACGCTGCATGAGGCGATCCTGCCGCAATTGCGGGACTACTTCAAAGCCGCGTTATTGGCCAGGATGCGTGTCGTGCCGTATTACCCGGTCACGGGTGACGTCCTGCATGACCTGGCAAGGCTCAAGCTCGAACGCCTGGGGCAACGCTTGAGTCTGCGCAGTCTGGCATTCAGTTACACGTCGGAGCTGGTTGAACACATGGCCGAGCGGTGCGCCCACGATGACAGTGGCGCGCGTTACGTCGATCAATGGATCGAGCTGCATTTGTTGCCACAGGTGGTCGATCGGCGGTTGCAAGCCATGGCCCGAGGTGAGCCTGTGTCACAGGTCCATGCCCGGCTGGCGGCTAACGGCGTTCCAACCTGTGAGTTCAGCCAATGAGAGAGGATCGGCTGCTCACCCTGCTGCCCCGTTCGGCGGTCTGTGCCGATGCGCTGCTTGACGGGTTCATCCGCCTGGGCAGCGCGGACGACGCAGCCACTCTCCCCGGTTTGTGTGTCGCCGCAGCGGCGCAACTGAGCGAGTGTGACCTCAGCCAATGGTACTGGCGCAACGAATCCACTGGCCGGCTTGAGTTGATCGCCCAGCATTTGCACGGCATGCCTTGCCCTGGCGATCCGGCCTGTACCAAGGATTTCCAGCATGAACAGGTGCTGCACTACGTGCTCAACCAGCAAACTGCCCTTAGCCTGGAAGAACACTCAGGCAGCATGTACGAGTACGGTTTCCTGCCGGTCATGGGGGCCCCCTGGCAAGCGTTGTCATGTGTGCCGTTGTTTGACCGAGGCAAGGGCATCAATGGGGTACTGCTGTGTGCCAGCCAGCATCGGAAAAACCTGCAGGGCTACACCGCCGCCTTGAGCCAGTTGGGCAGCCTTGCCTTGATGCAGCGCGCTTTACTGCAGTGTCAGTGTGCCACTGGATGTGTTGCCCAGCCCCAGGCTTACATGCCGGCGCCACGTTCAGCGTACGGGTTGATCGGCAGCAGCCTGGCTATGGACGAGACGTATCGTTTGATCGGCAAGGTCCTGCATACCCCCTACACCGTGTTACTGCGTGGCGAGACCGGTACAGGCAAGGAGGTCGTGGCGCGGGCGATCCATT
Source organism: Pseudomonas sp. NFPP24 (assembly GCF_900112095.1). Classification (NCBI taxonomy): domain Bacteria; kingdom Pseudomonadati; phylum Pseudomonadota; class Gammaproteobacteria; order Pseudomonadales; family Pseudomonadaceae; genus Pseudomonas; species Pseudomonas sp. NFPP24. Next base: position 164,078 of record NZ_FOKD01000010.1, on the reverse strand, counting down.
CTGCGGGGCCGCGCAGGAGCAAAGCATTTGTGGTGCAAAACTGTGCGGCGTTTCCCGAAGGGCTGCTGGAGAGTGAGCTGTTCGGTTACCGCAAAGGTGCTTTCACAGGGGCCGAGCGTAACCACGCCGGGCTGTTTGACAGCGCGGACGGCGGCACGCTGCTCCTCGACGAAATCGGTGATATGCCGCTGTCGCTGCAGGCTAAATTGCTGCGGGTCTTGCAGGAGGGCGAAGTGCGTCCGTTGGGCGCCAGTACGGCCCACAAGGTGGATGTACGCATCATCGCCGCCACCCACCGTGACCTCGCCACCATGGTCGCCCAAGGCAGTTTTCGCGAGGACCTTTACTACCGGCTTGCGCAGTTTCCCATCGAACTGCCGCCCCTGCGTGAGCGCGACGGCGATGTGTTGCTGTTGGCGCGGGAGTTCGCGCATCAAGCCTCTGCCGACCTCGGGCGTGTGCCGGTGGAATGGTCGAGTGCAGCCCTTGATCAACTCTCGGGTCACGCCTTCCCCGGCAATGTCCGCGAACTCAAGTGCCTGGTGGAACGTGCGGTGCTGCTCTGTGACGACGGTGTGATCTTGCCGGCACACCTGTCCTTGCCGGTGCCGGCTGCCACCGGAGCAGTCGATGCGACGCTGCGCCAACGCCTGGAGCGGGTAGAGCGGGTATTCCTGATCGATTGCCTGCACAAGAACCGTGGCAATCGCACCCGTACCGCACGTGAGTTGGGCGTTGCGCGGCGCACGCTGCTTTACCGCCTGGCGCGCTTGAAAATCCCCGTGGGGGACGCCCGCGAGGAGTGTTGAGCAGGGAACGTGCGGGCCGCTTATTTTCATGGGAGATACCTGATGCCTTTTCATCCGTGGCAAGCCCTGGTGCTTGCGCTGTGTTTGTTGAGTGGCTGTAACGCCAATTATGTCTTTGATGACGCCGACTACCGTCCGTTGGGTGACCCCCACGCGACTCGTCGTGGGCACTGAACAGGGGGCTGCTGTCATGCAATTGATGTTTGAACTCTGTAGCACCGCAAACGGGGAGCCGCCTGAGCGCAAGACATTTGACGGTGTCGGTGGCGTGATCGGACGTGGGTCGGGTTGTGACTGGGTGCTCCCGGATGCCAACCGTCTGATTTCCAGTCACCACGCTCTGGTCAGTTTTAGAGAGGGCCGCTATTTCCTGACGGATATCAGCAGCAACGGTATCGGTGTGTCGGGCAGTATGGAGCGCCTGTGCAAAGGACAGGCACGGCTCATCAGTGACGGCGATGTGTACCAACTGGGGTTGCTGGATATCCGTGCCCGCCTGGTGTTGCAGGCAGGGCAGGGTTTTGCTCGGCAAGACACGATTCCAGACGACGCGTTCCTGGGGCTGGATCCTGTCGACGCATTGGATCGCGAGGTACGGCTCGGCAATTCCTCGGCAGAGCTGGACGCGTTGGGCACAACGCCACAGGCACCTTTCGAAACCTTGCGTCAGGGCACGGTGGAGCACGATCACCTGGTCGTGCCGCAATGGGCTGAGCCGGCCAGAGACGTCGTGTCACCTGGCCCTGTCACACCACCACCTGCAACCTCGGAAGCATTCTGGGCGCAGTTCGCCCACGCATTGGGCATGCAGGTGGACGCGCTTGATACGCCGGGGCGCGAAGCCCTGGCGATCAAGGTGGCGGGCCTGTTCAGGCAAACCCTCGCAGGGTTGCAGCAAAGCGTGCGAACCCGCGATGAACTCAACAGTGAGGTCCACGGCTTACTGGCGGTTCCGCTGCTCAATACCCGCAACCCGTTGAAAGACTGTGCCGACAACCATGCCGCCCTGGCGTTTTTGCTCGGCGCCGATGAATCCTGTCAGTTCTCTGCCGAGCAAGCGGTCGATCAGGCGTACCGAGACTTGCAGGTTCATCAACTGGCTCTGGTCGTGGCCTGTCGGGCTGCCATACGCGGTGCATTGGCGGCCTTTGCGCCTGGGCACTTGCTGCTGCGCTTCGAACGTGACGGCAAGTCACCCAGGTTCTTCAGCGATGGCGCCCATTGGCGGGCCTACCAACGTCATTATCGGCGACTGACTGAGGACGAGCCCCTGGATGAGCAGGTGCTGCGTCATGATTTTTGCAAAGCCTACGAGGAGCAGGTACGCCTGGTCTCCACCCTTCACGCGGGGTACGCAGGATGATTGGCCTGTCTCGGATCGCGGTTTCATTCACGCTGCTACTGCTGGGGTTGCTGGCGGGATGCAGCACCCTTTCACCTTTTTCCACCCTGACCAAGCTGGACCTGACTCTGACGGCCAGCGACGAGGTCAATCCCGACCTTCACGGCCGCCCCTCGCCCGTGGTGGTGCAATTGCTGGAGCTGCGGCATCCGGTGGCCTTTGAAAACGCCGATTTCTTCAGCCTCTACGGCCGGGCCGAGCAGGCACTGCCCAAGGATTGGGTCAGCGGCGAGGAACTGGAACTGCGTCCCGGCGAACGGCTGGCGCTCAAGCTGAGTGTCGAGCCGCGCAGTCGCTATGTCGGCGTGCTGGCGGCCTATCGTGACTTGCCCCATGTGCAATGGCGATGGGTGCTGCCTTTGGCTCCCGGACAGTTGACCCGTGCCGACATCGTGCTGGACCAGACGGGTATCCGGATGGCGGCACCTCAACCTGACAGGACGGAGGACTGAGATGCAGATCCACAACGTTATCTGGCAAGAGGGCATGCTGCTGAGGCCCCAACACTTGCAGCACAGCGACCGCTACTACCATCGGCAACTCAACCACACCCGGCTGCTGAGCAGTGATGCCTGGGGTTTCCTGAGCCTGGAAGTCGATGTGCAGTACCTGAACCTGGGCAAGATTGTGGTGAACCAGGCCACCGGAGTGCTACCGGACGGCAGCCTGTTCGAGCTGAGCGGCACCCTGGAACCGCTGATGTTGCAGGTGCCTGCCAATGCAGGCAGACAGGCTGTGTACCTGGCGCTGCCGTTGGCGACCGACAATCAGGTTGAGGTGCGCTCGAAGGAGCAACGCGATGTCCTGGCGCGCTATGTTGCCTGTGATACAGAAATCGGTGACTCAACTGCCGGGGTCGACTCTCGTTGCCAGATCAAATGCGCGCGCCCGGACTTGCGCCTGATGCTGGGTGAGCCGCCCGGTGACGCGTTCTACGTGAAACTCCAGGTTGCCCGGGTGGTGGATTCGACCCAGGACGGCGGCGTGAGGCTGGATGCGGATTTTGTACCAACGTTTATCTACCTTCAGGGCTCGGGGTATGTGGCGTCTTGCATCAACGAAGTCACCAGCCTGCTGGCGACCCGTGGCGATGCGATTGCAGCGCGCATCCAGGGAAACGGCGCTAGCGCCAGCGCACAGGTCGGCGACTTTTTGATGCTGCAGTTGATCAATCGTGCGGAATTGAGATTGCGTCACTACCTGAGCCAGACCCAGGTGCGGCCGGAGGTGGTATATCGGGAGTTGCTGTCGATTTTCGGTGAGCTGTGCACCTTTTCCAACGACAGCAAACGGGCGCAATTTCCGGCGCAATACCGGCATGGCGATCAGGGCGCGAGCTTTCGTGGATTGATGGAAGGCCTTCGTGCGGCGCTGTCGCTGGTGTTGGAACAGCAGGCGGTCGAGTTGACGCTGCAACCACGGCAGTACGGGGTGCTGGTATGCCCGGTGAGCGACCTCAAGTTACTCGGTACGGCCACCTTCATCCTGGCGGCCACTGCCCAGTGCGATACGGAGGAACTACGTCATCGACTGCCGGCCCATCTCAAGATCGGACCGGTGGAGCGTATCCGCGAACTGGTCAACCTGCAGCTGGCCGGGATCAAGGTCAAGCCGTTGCCGGTAGCGCCGCGGCAGATCCCGTTTCACGCCGGCAAGACCTATTTCATGCTCGAACTCAGCCCCCGTGACATTGCGCAGTTGGAGCAATCAGGTGGTTTCGCCTTCCACGCCAGCGGCGAGTTTGCCGAGCTGGAACTCAACTTCTGGGCTATCAGGAACTGACGTCATGACTATGGACAGTGAATACCCGCAAGACGAAAGAACCGTGTTGCTTGACCGTGAGGGTCTCGGACCGGCGCACGCAGCCGTTACGGACTTCCCGTCGCCGCCACGCTTCGAGCAACTGGAAGACCGCATGATCTATTGCGCCCAGATGCAAGGCATACGGCACTTCAAGAGTGGCCCCAACGTGCTGTTGACCGCGGCCTGGGAACTCTTGCTGCAAGTGGTCCAACTCAAGGCCAGCCCGGGCCGGGAAAGCCTGCCGGCACTCAATGAGGAGTTTTCCTCGGGCATCAACGCGTTCGAGGCCTATGCCTTGTATCTGGGGGCCGAGAACAGTCAGGTGATGTCGGCGCGTTACGTACTGTGCAGTGTCATTGATGAAGCCGTGGTCACTACGCCGTGGGGCGGCCGTAGCGACTGGTCGAAGACCAGCCTGCTCAGCCGTTTCCACAACGAAACTTTTGGCGGTGAAAAATTTTTCCAGCTGCTTGAGCGTTTGTCCCGTGACCCCGTCAAGCATGTGGCCCTGCTGGAATTGATGTACCTGTGCCTGTCCCTGGGGTTCGAAGGCCAATACCGTGTCATGGAACGGGGAAGGGCGCAGCTCGAAACTGTACACGACGCGGTGTATCGCCAGATCAGGCATGTGCGCGGTGATCAGCCGCCGTTAACCCTTGTATCCGGCGCCGGCGTGACCTCTCAGGCACGGATACGCATTGTCTCGGCTACCTGGGCCGCAGCCTGCGTGCTGGCGTGTCTGCTGGTGGTGTATTCGGGGTTCGCCTGGATGCTGGGCCAGGAGCGCAGGGCGACGTTGCACGCTTTCCAATCTTCGCTGGCAGAGCCGTCTCGGACGCCCTTGTAACGCTGGGAGCAATGAATGAACGCATTCTTCAGACGCGTGGGCAAGGTGCTGCGCGAGAGTTGGGTATGGAGCCTGTTGTTGGTGCTGGCCGGTGCGCTGCTGGTGTGGTTTGTCGGGCCGTTGCTGGCGGTAGACGACTACCGTTTCTGGCAGGGTTCGACGGCCCGTTTGTTGACCATCAGCGCAATGCTGCTGTCCTGGGGGTTGGCGATGGTGGTTGTGGGGGCACGTCGCTCCGCGCGTTTGGATCAGCCTGGGCAGCTGGAACATCTTCAGCAGCAGGGGTTGATCAATGACGAAGTGGTGCAGGTGCGCAGGCGCTTCAAGGAAGCGCTGCAGACGTTGAGAACCTCACACCGCTACGGCGAGCGCAGTGAGCGTTCGCGCCAGGAACTGCCCTGGTTCCTGTTGATTGGCGAGCAGGGCAGCGGCAAGACCGACTTGCTGGCCGCTGCCGGGTTGCCGGCGGCGCTCGACCGGACGCACGCGATGCCGCCAGGCGCCACCTCTTACTGTGACTGGTGTTTTGCCGACGACGCGGTGGTGGTCGAGATGGCCGGTCGATACCTGAGCCAGACCGACCACAGTGTCGATGCAGCAGGATGGTCGACAATGCTGGACATGCTCAAGTCATGGCGCAGGGCACGGCCGCTCGATGGCGTGGTGGTGACGCTGTCAGTCGATACGCTGTTGCGCAGCAACGAACACGACCTGGAGCTTCACGCGCGCCATGTGCGTAACCGCTTGCAGGACATCCAGCAGTCACTGCAGGTAGATGTGCCGGTTTATCTGGTGCTGACGCAGCTTGATCGGCTGGCCGGGTTTGCCGAGTTCTTTGATGCGCGGCAGGGCGATGCCGCAGAAGGCTGGCTGGGTGAGCGCCTGGTGTCAGGCATGACAGGCACTGATACCGCCGAGGTGCGCGAAACATTCGACGCCTTGTTGCAACGTGTGGGTGCCGAGCTGATCCCGCGCTTGCATCAGGAGCGCAACCTTGAGCGCCGAGGCCGCATGCTGGGCTTTCCTCAGCATCTCGCTCGCCTGGGCGAGTTCGTCTGCCTGTTTATCGAGAGTGCGTTTGCCGCTCATTGCTACCAGCGAATCAACGGCTTGCGCGGGTTCTACCTGACCTGTGCGAAGACAGGTGATGTGCGTGCCCATTTTGCCCAGGGCCTGTTCAATCGGGTGATTTTTGCCGAGGCCGGTCTTGCCGGGCTGCGTACCCCGGAGCGACAGCGCATACGTCGACGCCACGGGTTGATGGCGCTGGCCGCCTCGTTGGTTGTGGGTACGGCCGGGGCGCTGTGGGCGCACAGTTACGCATTCAACTATCAGCGGCTGGTGCAACTGCGGGAGCTGATCAACCCCAAGCCTGTAGGCCAACCCGAAGCGGACGCCAGCCTGGCGTTGCTCGCGCTGTTGGACAGTCGCCTGGCGGCCACGGAGGTGTTTCCACCGGCGGCGCAGGTACCTTGGGTTGAGCGGGGCGGCTTGTATCAGGGCGAGTTGAGTCGGCCATCATTGAACAGCGCCTACGAACAAGCCCTGCATCAGCAATTGCTCCCCTACGTGACCCTGCGGCTCGAACAACAGGTACGTGACAGCCTGGGTGATCGCGAGCAGTTGCTGGACAGCCTTCGCGCTTACTTGATGCTCAACCTGCCCGAGCGACGTGATAAGGCCTGGTTGGCCGAGCAAGTGGCGGGGCTGCGGACTGTTGGGTACATCGAGGATGCATCGACACACAAACGCCTGAACGAATACGTTGCACGGCTCGTTGAACAGGGTTTTTTGGCCCCGCTGAATGATGAGTTGGTCGCCCAGGCCCGCCTGGTGCTGCGCGGTGAGCCAATGGTAGAGGTGGTCTACCGGACACTGCGCGAGCAAGCGCGGCACCTGGAACCCTTGCGCCTCGCCGAAAGCCCGGCGTTTTCGAGGGTTGAGCCCCCCATCCCGGGTTTCTATACCCGTAAATACCTGCAGTTTTTCGAGAGCCAGGGGCCACAGTTGGTCAATGCCATCGCCCAGGATAATTGGGTGCTTGGGGAGGCCGCAGACCTCAGTGTCGTGGACTTGCGCAAGCTGATGCTGGCGCTGGAACAGCGTTACTTCAGCGAGTACGCCGACATCTGGAGTGATGCGCTGGGTCGAGTCAGTCTGCTGGAAAGCGACGACCTGAGGCACAATGCGCAGCAGCTCGCGAACTTGACTTCCGCCCAGTCGGCGCTGGTGTTGCTGTTGCGGCAAGTGCGTGAACACACGCGACTGCTGCCGACCCATGAGCGGTTTGGAGCGGTGGGCCAGCAGGTCGCTGAGTTGGGCACGCCGGTGTCTGGCTTGCTCACCCGAGCCTTGCCGCGCCAAACACTGCCGGATACTGCCCGGCGCGCATTGCTGCGTCGTTTCGAGCCCTTGCACCAATTGCTAGATGAAGAGCAGAACCCGACGGCCGAGCTGACCCAGGCCTTGCGCCTGTTGGATGAGTTGCACTTGCAAGTCTCGACACTGAACCGTGACAGTTCGCCCGAGCACGCGGCATTCAAGATGGCCCGGCAACGCATGGATGGACAGCAGCCGCTGTTGGGTAACCTGCGTGACGCTGCTGCTCGCTTGCCGCAGCCGCTCAAGGGCTGGTTGGACGGGATTGCCGAGCAAACCTGGCGCCATCTGCTTGATGACGCCTATGGGTACGTGAACCAGCGTTATCAGAGTGAGGTGTATGGCTTTTATGTGAAGGCGATCCGGCACCGCTACCCCTTCAATGCCGACGCCGGCAGCGATGTTGCCCTGGGTGATTTCCAGTCGTTCTTCAAACCACGGGGGGTGATGGAGCACTTCTATGACAGCTACCTGCGGCCGTTCGTCAGTGTCGAGGGGAGCCGCTATCGTTTGCGTGGCTTTGAGGGCCGCAGCTTGCCTGTTTCACGTTCGTTGCTCGACCAGCTGACACGCGCGCAGGTCATTCGCCAGGGGTTCTTCAGCGCAGACCAGGGGAATTGGGCCGTTCTGTTCACGCTGGCGCCCTACAGCCTGGACCAGGCCGTCAACCGCGCGACGCTGCGGGTGGGCGATCAACAATTGGAATACCGTCACGGTCCCATCGTGCCGATGGCGTTCCATTGGCCGAGTGATGCGGACAATGGGCGCAGCAGCCTGGTACTGGAGCGCGGTACCGAGCGACCGCTGGGCATTGAAAAAGACCGGGGAGCCTGGTCGTTGTTCCGGCTTTTCGAACTGATGCAAAACGAGCCGGCCAGCGGCAGGGATGCACAGATACTCAAGGCCGACCTGGCCGGCCTGCGTGCCAACTACCTGCTCACCAGCCAACGCAGCCCCAGCCCGTTCCAGATGGCCACATGGCGCGGCTTCCGCCTGCCGGAGCAGTTGTGAACCGCGCGCACCCTTGGCGAAGTGCTGGCCGCACGGCGCAAGGCAAGCGTCGTGCGCGTAACGAGGATGGGTTCCTCGATTGCCCGCAACGCGGTTGCTGGGCGGTCGCCGATGGAATGGGAGGGCACCATGCTGGGAATGTGGCCAGTCAACGGGTGGTCAGCAGCCTCGCGGCGCTGCCAGGCCAAGGCAGCTTCGACCAGCGGGTCGAGGCCGTCCAACGCTGCCTGCGGGGGCTCGACAGCCAGTTGCAGGCGGCCGATGGCCTGGCACGCGTCATGGGCAGTACGGTGGTTGTCCTGTTGCTTGAGCGTGACCGCGCGGCGTGCATCTGGGCAGGGGACAGCCGATGCTACCTCTGGCGAGGGCAGCGTTTGTATCAGCTGTCCAGGGACCACTCCCTGCAACAGCAACTGATGGACAAGCAGCATGTGAGCCTGGAACTGGCCCGCGCTCATCCAGACGCCCGTGCCTTGACTCGTGCCATTGGCGCCGGAAAACCGCTGAGTCTGGAGATACTGGAACTGCGTCCCCATCCAGGCGATGTGTTCTTGCTGTGCAGTGATGGCTTGTACCAGGGGCTCAGCCACCGGCAACTGGGGCGTGCGATGAATGCCGGCACGCCCGGGCAGGTAGTGGAGCGGTTGTTCAGCGACGTGTTGCGTGGACCTGCGCTGGATGACCTCACTGCGGTGGTGGTGCAGCCATGAACGCCGCAGCCGGTCCGCCGAACCTGCTTGCGGGACGCTACCAGCTGGAGCGAATTCTCGGTTCAGGGGGCATGGGGGTGGTCTATCGTGCCCGGGATCTGCTGCATGAGGCGTTTGGCGAACCGGACGCGCGCGTGGCGCTGAAGCTGTTGGGTGAGACGCTCTGTGCGTCCACCGACGCCCACGTGTTGCTGTACAGCGAGTTCGCCCTGACCCGGAGCCTGCGACATGAACATGTGGTCCGGGCCTTTTCGTTCGAGGTAGACACGGCGCACCAGCTGGCATTCTTCACCATGGAAGTGATGCCCGGCCTGACCCTGGACCGCCTGCTCCCGGAATGCCCGCAAGGGATGGCGTGGCAGGCGCTGCAACCCATCGCCCTGCAACTGCTGGATGCGCTGGCCTACACCCACCGACAAGGAGTGCTGCATGGCGATGTGAAACCGGCGAACATCATGCTGGGGGAGCAGGGGATACGGCTGTTCGATTTTGGCCTGGGGCATGCTGAAGCGCAGGCAAGGGCCGGATTGCCCGGCCTGAGCCGCAGTCGCCTGAATGCCTGGACCCCTGCGTATGCAGCGCCGGAGCTGATGGCCGGAGGGCTTCCCTCACCCCGTGCCGATCTGTACGGGGTTGCCAGTGTGCTCTATGAGTTGGCCGAAGGACGGCGCCCCGGCGAACGTCAGCAGCATCAGCCGCTGCCGAGGCCGAGGCAGTTGCCCAGGCATTGCTGGCCTGCAGTGTCTTCGGCTCTGGCGATGGATCCTGAACAACGCACGGTGTCGGTCGCCGAGTTGCGCGAAGTGCTGGGCGGCGGGCGCCGTCTCTGGTTCCTGGGGTAGTGCGTTAGCCGGGCAGGTCGTGCAGTTGGCAGTACTCGACCCAGCTCAGGCCCGCCATCTGTGCCACCTCCTTGTGTACCTCACGACGCTGGGCGTCAAAGGCCTCACAGGAATCGGCGGTCAGTTTGAGGGTCAGCTCCCAGGCAAACAGGCCCTGGCGTTCAGCTTGCGCTTCAAAGGCTTCATGCAAGCGTTCGGCGCGGTACTGGGCCAGGGTTTCGCCCCTGGCCTGGGCAGCCAGCGGATTCAGGGTATCCAGTTCGGCGGCGACATCGGGGTGTTCATCGAGGAATCTGTCCAGCGCGCGCTGGTGGTTATCACCGGGTTGTGACAAAGGCTTACTCCAAACACAGGTCAGGGGGAGGGCGGATAGGCGTCATTGAAGCAGATTGAGCGATTGGCCTGGATCATAAAACTCAACTGTTTGGAAAAAACAGGGCCTGGCCTGTTATCCGATTCGGAAATTCACCCAGATGAATGGCAAAAGGCTTTCGCTCATTGGGCCAGGACGTGTAGCGTTAGCCGGTGCTTCCAGCCCTGCCTTGCAGGGACAGTGGGCGATGGGCAGAGGGATGGGTCATGGCGCAAACGCTGTTCAAGCTTTTCTTCACCCAACGCCTGGCTGCGTTGGCCAGCACTGAATCGCTGCGGGCGATCCGCGAAGGGCTGTTGTGGATCCTGCCTTGCCTGCTGGTCTCGGCGGGCTTTCTGATTCTGTCGGAATGTGCTCGCGTCCTTGGCTTCCACGCTCAGGTGGTGGCGTTCCTCGCCGGCCTGCACAACCAGATCAGTTCCGTGATCCCGCTGCTGGTGGCCGCGTCCATCGGTTACATGCTGGCGATCCAGCATCGCCTGCCCCAATTGCCCGTGGCATTCCTGTGCCTGGCCCATGTGGTGGTGGCGACATTCATCCTGCGGGACTACCCCAGGGCCTCGGCCACCTTTGTGCTGTTTATCGCCATTGCCTCGCCGCTGTTGAACGTTCCCGCAATTGCCTGGCTGCACCGCTACCGCTGGACCCGTCTGGTCAACGAAGACCTGGTGGGGCACAACCTGCGGGGCACGATCAATATGGTGCTGCCAGGCGCTATCACCGCCCTGGCATTGGTGGTGGTGCTGTCCTTGTTGCTGCAGATTCCGTATGTGGCGCAGTTGCAAGGCCCCCAGGTGCTGGACGCGCTGGAGTCGCCCTACGGCAGCGGCCTGTTCGTGACCCTGATGAATTCGCTGCTGTGGTTTTTCGGCATCCACGGCGTGTACGCCATGCAACCGCTGTTCGATGTACTGGACCAGGTCGTGGTGCTGAACAGCACGGCCCTGGCGGCGGGCGAGCCGGTCAAATATGTGTTGAACAGTGGCCTGTTGGGCAGCTTTGCGTTTATCGGTGGCTCGGGCGGTGCATTGTGCCTGTTGCTGGCCATCCTGCTGTTCTCCAGGAGCCAGTCCATGCGCTTGTTGGCGGTGGCGAGCCTGCCGCTGTCACTGTTCAACGTCAGCGAGGTGCTGCTGTTCGGCTTGCCGATCATCCTCAACCCGCGTTTGTTCATACCGTTTCTGATCGTCCCGGCGTTGAATGCCATGCTGGCGTTGACGGTGGTGCAGATGGGCTGGGTGTCGCCGGCGGTGGTCAGCGTGCCGTTTACCGCGCCGGTGCTGCTCAATGCCTATCTGAGTACCCACGGCGACCTGGCGGCGGTGGCGCTGCAAGTGGCGCTGCTGGGCCTGGGCACCCTGGTGTACGCGCCGTATGTGCGGGCGATCCATCGCCAGGCCAGTGAAGGGGGCACGGTGTACCTCAAGTCCCTGGACATGACCTTCCGTGGCCTTGAAGAAAAGGGCCGTCTGCGCGAGCTGGACCCGGTACTCGCCTCCCACAAGACCCTGGCGCGCCAGGCCGTGGAACTGAGCCGCATCCAGCAGATCAGCGACTATGAGTTCTACCTTGAATTCCAGCCGCAGGTCTCGACCCGCACAGGCCTGTGCACCGGGTGTGAAGCGCTGATGCGGGCCCGCGACGCCCAGGGCACGGTGCATTCGCCGTGGGAATTCCTGCAATGGCTGGCCCAGGCGCGGTTGATGCCGGATGTGGATGTGTGGGTAGCATCCCAGGCGGTTCGCCAGTACCAGAAGTGGCAGAAACTCGGTTTTTCCCTGCCGATGACCATCAATATTTCCAGCGCGACCCTGACCGACGCCGCCTTCGGCGAACGCCTGGTGGAGATCCTGGCCCAGGCCCATGGGCACGTATCGGTCGAGATCACTGAGGACGCCCTGGTCAGTGATATCCAGGTCACGCGCCAGACTATCCAGAAGCTGCAGGCCATCGGTGCCAAGGTGTATATCGACGACTTCGGCACCGGCTTTTCGGCCCTGAGTTACCTGCACCAGTTCCCGGTGGACTTCATCAAGATCGACCGCAGCTTCGTGGTGGCCCAGCACGACCCCAAGGGCGCCCAGGTGATGACCGGCATGCTGCGCTTCTGTGAGGCGCTGAACCTGGGCGTGGTGGTGGAAGGAGTGGAGACTGCCGAGCAGTTGGCCTTCCTGAATACCGGCGCCGAATTGATTATCCAGGGCTGGTATTTCAGCAAGGCACTGCCGGGCGATCAGTTGGAAGGGTTCGTACGCGAACGCGCCGCCTTGGCGCAGGCTTAATACCCGCGCTGGGTCTGCTCTATCTCCTCGACCAGGCCATCGATCCCGGCCAGGCGCGCCCGATTGTCGTGGTCCCAGGGGTGAAAGCCGGGTTTGAAGTAGTGCAGCCACGGCACCAGCATTCGTGGGAAAACACCCTTCGGCCCATACAGAAACTTCAACATGCGCCAGAAACCCTTGAGGTGCCCACCCGACTTGCGGTCGGCAATCAGCAGGCGCAGGTGAAAGTCGAACACCACCAGCCAGAAGAACACCGTGGTGGTCAGCATGGTGCCGGTGCGCAGCAGATAGCGCTTGGGGCCGGGCTTGATCACGCGGTTCCATACATCGAACGCCACGGCCTTGTGTTCGGTTTCTTCCAGGGCGTGCCAATACCACATCTGCTGATAGCCCTTGAGCGAATTGCCGAAGCGCGACGGGTCGCTCAACAGGATTTCGGCCAGCATCGCCGTGTAGTGTTCAAGGGCAATGGTCACCGCCAGGTTGAAGGACGCAGGCAGGTGTTTTTTCTGCCAGTCGAGGATGAACTTCAAGCGCCGGTCCAGCGTATGTGCCGGCAACCCGGCGGCTTGCAGCAAGTCGTTGTAGGCCACGTGTTCGCGGCTGTGCATGGCCTCCTGGCCGATGAACCCCTGGATCTCTTTTTTAAGCGCGGGGTCGTCGATGTCCTGGCGATAGTGGCGCACGCTGTCCATGAAAAACAGCTCGCCCTGGGGAAACAGCAGCGACAGGGCATTGAAGAAATGGGTGATGAACGGGCCCTGTTCATGCCAGTCCTTGATGCGCTCGGCGGGCAGGGCGAAATGGATGTCACGGCGGATCGGCAACATAGTGCGTGCTCCTGTTCAGAGGTGGGGCTCGTCGTTGGTTTCAAATACCGGCGTGCGCGGCTTGGGCGCCATGCGCTTGCTGGCGAACACCACCAGGGCTTGATAGGCCGAGGGCAGGCAACGGGCGAGCAGGTCGAGGAAATACGCGTCGCGGCCGATCAGCACGCGGCGCTTGTTTTTGCGCACGCCGTGCAGGATCACTTTGGCGGCCTGGTCGGCGTCGGTGATGAACAGCTTTTCGAAATCGGCGCGGGCCTGCTGTTCGCTGTGGATCAGGAAGCCCGTCATGTTCGCGTCGATACGGCTGCTGCGGCAGATATCGGTGCGGATGCCACCGGGGTGCACGCAGGTGGCCGACACGCCGCAGCGTTGCAGGTCCAGTTCCTGGCGCAGGGATTCGGTGAAACCGCGCACCGCAAACTTGGTGGCGTTATAGCCGCTCATGCCGGGCTGGGCGAACAGACCGAATACGCTGGACGTATTGATCACATGGCCTTCGCCCGAGGCTTTCAGGTATGGCAGAAATGCTTTGGTGCCATGCACCACGCCCCAGAAGTTGATACCGACGATCCATTCCAGGTCGGCATAGTCTACGCCTTCAACCGTGCTCGACAGAGCCACCCCGGCATTGTTGAACACCAGGTTGACCTGGCCGTGATCGGCCACGCAGCGTGCGGCCCACTCCTCCATGGCCTGGCGATCGGACACATCCAGTACCTGGGTGGTGACCGACACGGGGGCCAGGGTCGAGGTCTTGATCAGCGCCAGGGTCTGCTCCAGCCCCTGGCTGTTTTTATCTGCCAGCGCCAGGTGGCAACCTTCACGCGCCAGGGCCAATGCCAGGGCGCGGCCCATGCCGGATGCGGCGCCGGTAATTGCCGCTACGCGGCCATTGAATGACTTCATGACAGGCTGCCTTCCGGGGTGGAGTGGGGGGCCGGCACGGGGCGGCTGGGCAGGTTGACCGGCAACTGGTCGACCACGTAATCCTTGAGCGCAAACTGGCGGGTGACCTGCTTGAAGCGCCAGGTCGAGCCGGGCCACAAGGTGGTGTTCCTGCCGGTGCGAGGGTCGAGGTACCAGCTCTGGCAACCGCCGGTGTTCCAGATGGTGCGCTTGAGCTTGGCTTGCAACTGTTGGTTGTAGGCGCTTTCCACGGCCGCCTTGACGTCCACCGTGGCGATGCGGTGCCGCTGCATGTGCTGGAGGGCACCCATGATGTAAGTCACCTGGGCTTCGATCATCAGGATCATCGAGTTATGCCCCAAGCCAGTATTGGGCCCGACGATCAGGAACAGGTTGGGATAGCCAGGCACCGTGGTGCCCTTGTAGGCATGGGCGCCGTCTTGCCAGGTGTCCATCAGGTCCACACCGCCGCGCCCGATGATGCAGTCGCGGGGCAGGGGATCGCTGGCCTGGAAACCGGTGCCGAAGATCAGGCAATCGGCCGGGTGCTTGATGCCGTCGGCGGTGATCACGCCGTCGGCTTCGATGCGCAGCACGCGATCGGTGACCACCTCGACATTGCTGCGCGACAAGGCGGGGTAGTAGTCGTTGGAGATCAGCACGCGTTTGCAGCCGATGGTGTAGTCCGGGGTCAGAGTCTTGCGCAGGGATGGGCGGGCTACTTGTTTGTGCAGATGACGCAGGGCGATTTTCTGCACCATTTTCATCAGTCTTGGGTGCAGGGCAAAGCCCACCACGCGGCCTTCCAGCGCCCAGTAGAAAGCACCGCGCACCAAGCGCTGAGTGAAGGGCAGGTGCTTGAACAGCCAGCGCTCGAAAGGCGTAATCGCCCGGTCAGGCTTGGGCATGATCCACGGTGGCGTGCGCTGGAACAGGTCCAGGTGGGCCACTTGCGGCGCGATCTGCGGTACGAACTGAATGGCACTGGCGCCGGTGCCGATCACCGCGACGCGCTTGCCTTTCAAGGAGTATTCATGGTCCCACTGCTGGGAGTGGAAGCGCTTGCCCTTGAAATGATCGAGCCCCGGAATATCCGGTAACGCCGGACGCGACAGGCCGCCCATGCCCGACACCAGCACCCGCGCACTGACCTGGCGGCCACCGCTGAAGCTCAATTGCCAGCGTTGCAGGTGCTCGTCGAACACCGCTCGCTCCAGGCCCATGCCGAAGCGCAGATAGGGCGCCAATCCAAAGCGCGTGGCGCATTGCTCCAGGTACGCACGGATCTCCGCCTGCGGCGCGAACTGCCGCGTCCAGGCCGGGTTGGGTGCAAAGGAAAACGAATACACATGGGACTGCACATCACAGGCGCAGCCCGGGTAATGATTGTCCCGCCAGGTGCCGCCGAGGGTGTCGGCCTGTTCGGCGATAAAGAAGTCGGTGAACCCGGCTTCCTTGAGCTTGATCGCCATGCACAGGCCGGCAAAGCCGGAACCGATGATGGCGATGTCGATTGAATCACTCTGGGCATTCATAAGCAGTCCCTCGTGGGCATCGGATGTGCTCCTTTCTTGTTTTGTCTTTTAGATAGAACACCATTGCAAAGAAAAATTGAATTACTTATTTTAAAAAAGATTTTAAATAATCTACCTGAAAATATCGCCTACGCTAGTCCCAGGTTCCTCATGTGCCATTTGTCCGACGGACAGGCACGCCGTTCGGGTCCAGGGTGTGGACGATGGCCGAGGCCTTGATCAATTCCGGTCAGGTCGCCGGCAGCAGGGATGCAGAGGACCGAGCTATGGCTGTTGAATGGGTTATCGCTGCGGCTGTGTTGGTAGGCGCGAGCGCCGTGTTGTGGGGATTCAGTACGTGGATGACGCGGCGTATCGAAGCCGCCGTTCCGATCAACGGACGCTTTCTGGAGGTGAACGGCGAGCGCTTTCATTATTACGAGGAAGGCAAGGGGCCGCCGCTGGTGATGATTCACGGCCTGATGGGCAGCAGTCGCAACCTGACCTATGCCTTGTCCGGTCAGTTGCGCGAGCACTTTCGCGTGATCAGCCTCGACCGACCGGGGTCGGGCTATTCCACGCGCCATAAAGGCACTGCCGCAGACTTGCCGGCCCAGGCGCGTCAGGTGGCGGCTTTTATCAATACGTTGGGCCTGGATAAACCGCTGGTGCTGGGGCATTCCCTCGGTGGGGCGATTTCCCTGGCGCTGGCCCTCGACCATCCCCATGCGGTGTCGGGGCTGATACTGGTGGCGCCCCTGACGCACCCGCAACCGACCTTGCCACTGGTGTTCTGGTCACTGGCCGTGCGGCCTGCCTGGCTCAGGCGCTGGGTGTCGCGCACCCTGACGGTTCCCATGGGCCTGTTGACAAGACGCTCGGTGGTCAAGGGCGTGTTCGCACCGGACAGTGCCCCGCAGGACTTCGCCACCCGTGGCGGCGGCCTGTTGGGCATGCGTCCTGACAACTTCTATGCGGCCTCCAGCGAGATCGCCCTGGTCAACGACCACCTGCCGGACATGGTCAAGCGCTACCCGCAGCTGACGCTGCCCATCAGCCTGATCTACGGCGCACGGGACAAGGTGCTGGACTTTCGCAAACACGGCCAGGCCCTGGCCGACAAGGTGCCCGGCCTGAAGCTGCAAGTGGTGGAGGGGCGCGGACATATGCTGCCGATCACCGCCACCGAACGGGTGGCGGAAGCGGTGCAGCAGCTGGCCAAGCGTGCGCGGCCAGCACAAACCGCCGCGATCCTGCACCCGCCGTTTGCCTTGGCGAACAAATAATCGTGGCCCTCGTTGCGGGTTGGACCGTCCGAAATGCTTGCCCTAGAGACCTGACCAAACAGCTGAAAAAGAGACTGCCCGGTCACGTAAAAAAGGCTTCGAAAAAGTAGTTGACGACCTAACGATTCCGCGCTATTTCTTTAAAAAAATATTTCAATGTTTATTTTGAAATGATTTTTGAAATGCCTAAGAGCGAATAAAAATGAAAAAAACGTCTTTTATCGCATGGTTGATTTCCTGGAGCACTCAGCGCTCCCTGAACCTGTTTCCTGCCCCCATGACACGGAGGCTGCCATGAATCAGACCCTGGCAGCCCCAAGCATCTGGACCGACGGCAAGCGTCACCTGTGGTGGCTGGGCATCCTGCCCCTGGCCACTCCGTTGCTCTCCGGCACACTGGCCATCAGCACCGGTACCCAGCAACTCTGGTGGGTCGGTGTACTGGTCATCTTCGGCCTGATCCCATTGATCGATGGCTTGCTCGGTGAAGACGTGAGCAACCCGCCCGAATCCGCTGTCGGCCACCTCGAATCCCAACGCTACTATCGCTGGATCGTCTACACCGGCGTGGTGTTTGTCATCTCCTCGGTGGTGATCACCGGCTGGCTCGCCGCGGGCGGAATCGACTGGATCATCCAGGGTGGCCTGTTGCAGGCTGCCGCGAACCTGGAGCCGTCCAGCTGGCTGTCCCACGCCGCCAGTTACATCACCGCACGTACTCAACTGCATGGCGAACCGAGCTGGTTCACCTACCTGGGCATGGCCATGTCGACCGGCGCCGCCACTGGCATCGCGATCAACACGGCCCATGAATTGGGGCACAAGCCCAACCCACTGGAAGTGTTCCTGGCCAAGGTCACCCTGGCACCGACCTTCTATGGGCACTTCTACACCGAGCACAACCGTGGCCATCACGTGCGTGTGGCGACGCCGGAAGATCCGGCCAGCTCGCGGTTGGGCGAAAGCTTCTGGGCCTTCCTGCCACGCTCGGTGTGGTTCAGCGCCCGCTCGGCGTGGAACCTGGAGCGCGAACGCCTGCGCAAGCTTGGTCTGCCGGCCTGGCACTGGCAGAACGGCGTACTCAGCGCCTGGATGTACAGCGTGGTCTTATGGGGCGCGATGATCGCCTGGTTGGGCGCGGCGGTGATTCCGTTCCTGATCATCCAGGGTATCTACGGCTTCTCGCTGCTGGAAGTAGTGAATTATGTGGAGCACTACGGCCTCAAGCGCCAGAAGTTGCCCAATGGTCGTTATGAACGTTGCTCGCCACGGCATTCATGGAACAGTAACCGTATTGTCACCAATATCTTTCTGTTCCAACTTCAACGGCACTCTGATCACCATGCCAACCCGACCCGTAGTTATCAGTCGTTGCGCCACTTTGATGAGTCACCTCAACTCCCTTATGGCTACGCGAGCATGATTGTCTGGGCCTATGTACCGTACTTGTGGCGGCGGCGCATGGATCATCGCGTACTCAATCATTACGCCGGGGATATCACCCTGACCAACCTTCAGCCCTCACAGCGGTTGAAGTACCTGGAGAAGTACAGTAACAGCGCCAAGCCGTTCTAAGTTCAAGTAACCGGTTGTTGGCGTACTCGGGGCCTGCGTGCCGCGCAGGCTGCTTTTGCCCAAGGTTTACAAAACGAGTTGCAATACAGTGGTTTGACCCGAACAAAAATAATTAAAGGGAAGGACGTACACCATGCAATCACCTGCCAAGTTCACCACTCACATCGTATTGGCCGCGCTGGGCCTGATTGCCTATCACCAGGCCCAGGCTGCGCGCATCGAGCCGGCGGGCAGCGCCTTTACCGCCCAAGGCCCCATCAGCTTCTCCAAGGGTGCGCTGATCAGCGCCGACTGCACCATCAAGGTGGCCGGCAAGGTCGCGGCCGATGGTTCTTCGGTGAATGTCGACAAAGTGGAATTCGACGGCGGCCTCAAGTGCAGCCGCGTGGAAGCCATCAACTTGCCGTGGGTGTTAGTCGCCAAAGACACCAAGAGTGGTTCCATGTCGAAGATCAGCGTCGACGTGCATGCATTCGGTCTGGGCGGAAAGTGCGGACCTTCGACGGCTGATGGCACTTGGGATAACGCCACCGGCAAGTTGGAAGCCGCCAATGTACCCATTGGCGAAGACTGCAAGATCAAGACGGTGTCGATCAAGATGCCGCCGAACTTCAAAGTTGTTGAATAACCGTCGGATGTTACAGCGGTAATTGAATTGAAATTTGGCTGGAAAGGGAAGTTCTGCAGATTCACCGTGACCTCTCGTTCATGGCCATTACCCCCGGCGAAATGACTTCGCCATAACATGTGAGGAAAAACAATGAAAAGCTTGAAAACCCTCGTATCGTTGTCTGCTTTGGCTGTTTGCATGGGTGCTGCTTCGATGGCGAACGCGTACAGCATCAGTCCTGTAAACACGAGCTTCACCGCGCCAGGCACCATCTCGGTGAAGTCGCCTTCGTCCTTCCAGGCCACCGTTAACTGTGGTGCCACGTTTACCGGGAATGTCGATGCGACAGGCGTGGCCAAGATCACTGGCGTTGCGGTCACCGGTGGCGGCCTGTGCGCGCTGCCGAAGATCACCGGTTTGCCTTGGACCCTGACTGCCACGGGCCCTGCCGCCGGTTCGGTGACAAACGTCGGCTATACCATCGCCAGCTCGATTCTGTACCCAGCCTCCAATTGCGGCCCTTCGACTATTACCGTGGGCTACAGCGGTGGTGTGCTGACCGCTGCCAACCAGACCCTGAGTGGCAGTTGCACCGTGGTGAGCCTGAGCGTCACCCCATCGCCGACGTTGACCATTGTTCCTTGATGGTTGTTTGAGAACAAAGGGCTGATCACCCCTTAAGAAGACAAGCGTCTCTGTTGAGGCGCTTGTTGAGGGGCGCCAGGTGTTCCCTTGAACGTGGAGTGTCCATTTATACCGAGTGAACGCTGTCATTAGTTCAGAGAGGAATACGTCAAGTGCAAAAGACGACTGTGATCGCACGTGTTTGTTTGCTTGATTTAGTTCTGCGGCAGTGCCGATGGCCGCCTATTAACGTGAGTATTGGCAATGGCCCCGATGGTCTTGATGTTTCAGCAACCCATCAAGTGCCGGCTGGCGGCGGTACGGTGGTATAGATGAGTGTCGAAGTGTCCAACGCTATTTTTATTCCTTGAATAACAGTTCACGCTCATATCAACCGTCACACAGGGAAGAAAAGGTAATGAAGAGTTTGATAGCACTCGTAAAGGCAGGCTCGATAGTGTTGTGTCTTGGCCTGGGAGCGGTTGCCAATGCGGCGTCTTTCAGTCCATCCGGCGCGATTTTAACGACCAGTTCGGGCGGGACTATAACCATTAAATCCGCGTCGACATTTGGAGCTGCGGTCAACTGCAGCTTCGCATTTACAGGCGTGGTGGAGCCAGAGGGTGCAGGGCTGAAAATCAACACCGTGTCACTTTCCGGAGGGGCGATCTGTGCCCTGTATCAGCCCACTGATTTACCCTGGCGGTTGACGCCTACCAGCATCGCCACTGGTCAAATCACCGGCATGGCCTTGACCTACGCGACGACCTCTCCCGCGTGGCCTGCGACTCATTGTGCTCCATCCACCGTCTCTGTCTCGCTGGCTAATACACCTGGCGGCTTGAGTGTGGGCGCGAGCAACCAGGCACTTACAGGTGGCTGCACCATTGTCAGCCTAGGCGCCGTGGCCCCAGGTATTACCGTGCTTCCCTGAGCGGGATGCACAGCAAATCAGGAAAACCAAGTAGCAACACGAGTCGGCTGGGGCCGACTCAGTGAGATAACAATAAGGAGTGCCGTATGAATAATAAAAAACAACAGGTACAGGTTCTGCTGGGCTTGGCATTAATGGGAGGGGTGATGGCTGCCGCGCCTGTACACGCCGGCGGTTTCTCTACGCCTACTTATGGGGCACCTGGTTGGGGTCGGGCATTTGCTGGCGGTTCGTTGTTCAAGAACGATCCGAGTTCTGCGTACAACAACCCGGCAGCCATGGCTTTCGTAGAACATAACGTTGCACAGTTTACGGTCGATTACGCGCGCATCAAGATCAAATACAAGGGGAGCGCCAATGATTACAAAGGCGACCCTATTGCCAATATTCCAATTGGGGACAACGGTTTTCCCGATATATCGGCGGCTGCGGTGAACAACAACGATGGGGGACAAGGCGGGTTTACGGCGTGGTTGCCGACAGGGTTCATGGTAATGCCACTTGGCGACCGCTTCGCTTTCGGTTTGAGCCAGGTGGTGCCCCAAGGCATGCGTTCGACATGGAATGAGGACTCCAAATTCCGTGATTTTGCCGTGGATACAAAGATCGAAACCGTTGGGTTGACAGGCTCTCTTTCATTCAAGGTCAATGATCAGTTTTCCATTGGTGGCGGTTTGATTGTTCAGCACAGCAAAGGTTTTGTGAGCCAGAACATCGATTTGTTTTCCGCGGCTTCCCTTTCCAACAGCCCTGAGCTGAGTGGTGTCCAATTTCCCTCAGGCGTGGGGGGCGCGCTGATGCGGGTCAAGGTCGACAATATTTCGACAGGCTGGTTTACCGGTGTGACCTGGAAACCGACTGATCAAGACACCTTGGGCCTTAACTATCATGCCAAGATCAAGAACAAGATGACGGGCAAGTACAATATTCGGGCGGACGCGTATAACTATGCCTTGATGACCCAACCCAGCCCGATAGGTGGCAACGGAACATTGGTTGAAGTGGCTTACCCAGGCCTAAAACTGTTCCCCGATGGTGCCCATGCCAGCACCCAGCTCGATATTCCGGCCACGGCTGGCTTTGACTGGGTACACCAATTCAACGACCGCTTCACCTTGGGCGCGAGTGTGGTGTGGACGCAATGGTCATCGTTCAAGGATCTCACGCTGAAGTCTGGCGATATCAATATCGTCTCTATTCCTTACAACTACAAAGATACGTGGATGTATTCGGTCGGTGGCGACTTCCGCGCTACCGATGAGTTGACCCTGCGTGCCGGTGTCGCTATTGACCAGACGCCAACGCGTAATTCGACCCGTGATCCACGGATTCCGGACGGCGACCGCACCTTCCTCTCACTCGGAGCCGGGTACGATGTGAAAGCGATCAAGGGCTTGAGTTTTGACGTGGCCTACTCCCACCAGTTCGTACAGGAGGTCAAGCTGAAGACCAAGAACGTCGATCGCCTGGGGGGCGCCAGCCTCGACGGTAAAGCAGAATCGTCGGGCGATGTGGTCAGTCTCTCGGCAACCTACGCGTTCTGACGTTAAGAGGATGATGGAGAAGGGCATCAAGCGCATCTTGCTGCCCTTATCTGTGAGCGTCCTCCTATTCAGGAGTGATGAGCTCTTCACTATCACTTGAGCAGGCTGACGGGTTCAGCCGCTATTTTTTCGCCAATGAATTAAATAAAAATTTCAAAATAAAATTTGAATTTGCTTTTCCGAGTTTGTAGTGTGGCTTCACGCCGCCGCTCATTTCGAGCTGCATAGTGTTTGCCACGCCCTGATCGAGTAGAGGTATCCCCATGGTTATCTGGTTATTGGTGGGTGTCGCAGCTGCGATTGCCCTGGCGTATCGACAAGCCGCTGCCATTCACTGGCTGGGCGCTGGCCTGATCTGGCTGGCAGTCGGTTATCTGTTCAACGTGGTCGCCGGTTTCGGCATGACCGTCGCGGCGCTCCTGGTGCTTCTGCCTGCAGTGCTGATGACCATCAAACCCCTGCGCCGCACCTTACTCACCAGCAAGGCTCTGGCGCTGTTTCGTACAATCATGCCCGCCATGTCCGACACCGAGCGCGCGGCCATCGAGTCTGGCACCGTGTGGTGGGACGCCGAGCTGTTCAGCGGCAAGCCTGACTGGCAGCGCCTGTTGCAAGCCGCGCCCGCCAGCTTGAGCGCCGAAGAGCAGGCCTTCCTCGACAACGAAGTGGAAACCCTGTGCGACATCGCCAACGATTGGGAAACCACCCAGGTCTGGCAGGACATGTCCCCCGAGGGCTGGCAATACACCAAGGACGCCGGGTTCCTCGGCATGATCATTCCCAAGCAGTACGGCGGCAAAGGCTTTTCCCACTATGCGCACTCGCAGGTGGTGATGAAGCTGTCGACGCGCTGCTCGGCGGCGGCGATTTCGGTGATGGTGCCCAATTCCCTCGGCCCGGCCGAACTGCTGCTGCACTACGGCACCGACGCCCAGCGCAATTACTACCTGCCGCGTCTGGCACGGGGTGAAGACATCCCGTGCTTTGCCCTGACCAGCCCGTATGCCGGCTCCGATGCCGGGGCGATTCCCGATCTGGGCATCGTCTGCAAAGGGATGCATGAAGGCGAGGAAGTGCTGGGCTTCCGGGTGACCTGGGACAAGCGCTATATCACCCTTGGTCCGATCGCCACGGTACTCGGCCTGGCGTTTCGCGCAGAAGACCCGGACGGGCTGCTGGGGGCGCCGGGTTCGCTGGGCATCACCTGCGCGTTGATTCCTACGTCTCACCCAGGCGTCAACAGCGGTCGCCGCCATTGGCCACTCAACGCCGTGTTCCAGAACGGTCCTACCACCGGCAAGGATGTGTTCATCCCGCTGGAATGGGTGATCGGCGGGCGCGAACAAGTCGGCAACGGCTGGCGCATGCTGATGGAATGCCTGGCCGCCGGGCGCGCGATTTCCCTGCCATCGGCCAACGTCGGCCTGGGCAAGGTCGCGGTACGCGGCACAACCGCGTATGCGGCGATGCGTAAACAGTTCGGCCTGCCCATCGGCAAGTTCGAGGGGGTACAGGCGCCCTTGGCGCGCATGGCCGGGCACCTGTATGCCTGTGATGCGGTGCGTAAGGTGTCGGTAGCATCCCTGGATGCCGGTGAAAAACCTTCGGTGATCTCGGCCATTGCCAAGTACCACGTTACCGAACGGGCGCGGATCATCGTCAATGACGGCATGGACATCGTCGCCGGCAAAGGCATCTGCATGGGCCCGAATAACTTCCTGGCCCGCGCCTATCAGCAAAGCCCCATCGCCATTACGGTGGAAGGCGCGAACATCATGACGCGCTGCCTGATCATCTTTGGCCAGGGCCTGATCCGTTGCCATCCCTATGTGTTCCGCGAGATGGAAGCGGCGCGCAACCCTGATCGGCGCAAGGCGCTGGAAGCATTCGACAGTGCCATGTTCGGCCATGTGAGTTTTGTGCTGGCCAACACCGTGCGTGCGGTGGTGCATTCCCTTACAGGCGGCCGGCTGATTTCTGCTCCCGCCAAGACCGACCCCGCGCTGGCGTCCTACTACCGCCAGGCCAATCGCCTGTCGGTGGTGCTGGCATTGGTCTCGGACATTTCCATGGGCGTGCTGGGCGGAGCCCTCAAGCGCAAGGAAAGTATCACCGGGCGCCTGGGGGATATTCTGTCGCAGCTGTACATCCTGTCCTGCGTGCTCAAGCGCTTCGAGGATGACGGCCGGCCCCAGGCGGATTTGCCGCTGGTGCACTGGGCGGCCCAGGACGCCTTGCTGCGCGCCCATGAAGCACTGGCCGAAGTGCTCGACAATTACCCGTCGAAAGCCGCCGCCTCCGTGCTGAAGGCCTTGACGTTTCCCTTCGGCATCCCGCTGCGCAAACCGTCGGACCGCCTGCTGGCCCAGGTGGCCGATGTGGTGCAGACGCCGGGGGAAACCCGCGATCGCCTGCTGGCCAATTCCTACATTCCGCGTCCGGAAATCGACAAGCTGGCCTATGGCGAATTGGGCTTTCGCCTGTTGCCGCAAGTGGAGCTGATCGAGGCCCGGCTCAAATCCGCCGTCAAGCAGGGCCTGATCGAGCCGATGCCGATCTGCGCCACTGCGTTCACGACCTGGCGCGTCAAGGCGCGGGCACTGGACCTGATCAGCGACGATGAAGACACCTTGCTCGGGCGTTATGTGGAATACGCCGACCACGGCATTCAGGTGGACGACTTCCCGCAGGACTTCGGCTTGCTGGAGGCGTTGCAACAGCGCAAGCAAGCGCTGGAGCCGACGACGAAACGTCGCGCCAGCCAAAGCGAAAACGCCTCGGTCAATTAGGAAAAAAACCAATCAATGTGGGAGGGGCAATCCCCTCCCACACAGACCGGGTTTACACGGCATGTATGTGTGGTGAGTGAATCTATCTATGAGTGACAGCTACCTCTCGTTCGTCAATTCCCCCTGGGGCCGTCGCCTGGCCCAGGCCATGGGTTTACCGCAACCGTTGCCGCTGCAACGCCATCGCAGCGGCCAGCACGGGCTGGTCAACCCGGTGATCGTCGCTGGGGCAGGGCGCCTGACCACTGAAGTGCAGCGTGTGTTCGCGGCCACCGACACGGTCACGGCCACCCCGGCCACGCCCAAGGCACCGTCCACGGTCAAGGTGCAGGGCGCAGTGTTTGACGCCAGCGCCGTGGCCAGTCTGCAGCAGCTGGACGAGCTGTATGAATTCTTCCACGCCAACGCCAAACGCATCGGCCACCATGGCCGTGTGGTGGTGCTCGGCACTGCGCCGGAACATTGCCAGGACTTGCCCCAGGCCATCGCCCAACGCGCCCTCGAGGGACTGGTGCGTTCGCTGGCCAAGGAGTTGCGCCGGGCGATCACCGTGCAGTTGATCTACGTGGCGCCTGGTGCCGCAGACGCGCTGGACAGCAGCCTGCGTTTCTTCCTGTCGCGCCGCTCGGCCTATGTGTCCGGGCAAGTGGTGCGCCTGGAACAACCGGTAGATGGCCAGGTCACGGTCAACTGGGACAAACCCTTCGCCGGCCGCCGCGCCCTGGTCACCGGCGCTTCCCGTGGCATCGGCCTGGCGATTGCCCAGGTGTTAGCCCGGGAGGGCGCGCATGTGGTGTGCGTGGACGTGCCCCAGGCGCAAGACGCATTGCAGCAAGCCGCCACTAGCGTTGGCGGTTCCGCGTTGCCGCTGGACATCACTGCCCCGGACGCTGCCGGCTTGTTGCAGGCCCACACCAGCCAATACGGCGGGTTTGATGTGGTGGTGCACAACGCCGGGATCACCCGTGATAAAACCATCGCCAAAATGCCCGAGGCGGCGTGGCGCAGCGTATTGGCCGTCAACCTCGACGCACCGTTGCAACTGAGCCAGGCGTTGCTGGACAACCAGGGGCTCAATCCCGGCGGGCGCATCGTGTGCGTGTCGTCGATCTCCGGCATCGCCGGCAACCTCGGTCAGAGCAATTACGCCACCTCCAAGGCCGGTGTGATTGGCCTGGTGCAAGGCCTGGCACCCCATGCAGCGGCGCAGCAGGTCACGGTGAATGCGGTGGCGCCCGGGTTCATCGAGACCCAGATGACCGCAAAAATCCCGCTGATGATCCGTGAAGCGGGGCGGCGCATGAACTCGATGTCCCAGGGCGGTCAGCCGATTGATGTGGCCGAGACCATCGCCTGGCTGGCACACCCGGCTTCCGGCGGGGTCAATGGCCAGGTTGTACGCGTGTGCGGGCAAAGCCTGCTGGGGGCCTGAGCCATGGACTATGTGACGCAGATTATCGACCCGCCGCCATCGCGCACCCGCTTGCTGCTGGATGGCGTGCGCGCCTTGCGCAAACCCAAACTCGGCGGCGCACCGGTGCTGCCCAGGGAGCGCCTGGTGCGCGCGGCGGCCGAGTTGTCCGGCGCCGGCATTGAGGCCTATGGCCGCGCCTGCGGCTTTCGCCGCGAGCAGGGTGTGCCGTTGTCCTATCCCCATGTGCTGGCGTTCCCGCTGCACCTGATGCTGCTCACGCGCCCAAGCTTCCCGTACCCGGCCAGTGGCATGGTGCACCTGGTCAATCGCATTCGCCAGCACCAGCGCCTGCACCCGGGCCAGGCGTTGCGCCTGGAGGTGTACGCCGAGCGCTGGGTCGCCCATCCCAAAGGCCAGGCGCTGAGCATCGCCACCCGTGCCTACGGCGCCGACACCCTGGTCTGGGAGAGCGACAGCCTGTACCTGCGCCGGGACGTCAAGGACCCGGTCGGCCAGCCGTGGGACGACGTGTTGCCGTTGCAGGAGGAGGGTCTGTTGCGCACCCAACGCTGGGTGTTGCCCGCTGACCTGGGCCGGCGTTTTGCCAAAGTGTCGGGGGATTTCAACCCGATTCACACCTCGCTGATCGGCGCGAAACTCTTCGGTTTCCGCCGCGCCATCGCCCATGGCATGTGGACCCTGGGCCGGGCGCTCGCCGCCCAGCAACCGCCCGGCGGGCTGGACCAGGCCGAGGCTCATTGCGACTTCAAGCTGCCGGTCTTCCTGCCCGGCCAGGTAGCGCTGTGGAATCGCCCCGTGACCGGCCCGCGCCGTGAATTCGAAGTGCGCAACTTCGCTGGCGACAAGCCCCATATGCGTGGCCTATTCATTTGGAATGAGAGCGTTCGATGAGTGACTACAGCTTCAACCCGCCGCCGGCTCGCCGCGTGGCGATTATCGGCGGCAACCGCATCCCGTTTGCCCGCTCCAACACGGTGTACGCCCACGACAGCAACCAGGACCTGATGGTGGCCGCCTTGCAGGGCCTGGTCGACCGTTACAACCTGCACGGCCAGCGCCTCGGTGAGTTTGCCGCCGGGGCGGTGATCAAGCACTCGCGGGATTTCAACCTGGCACGTGAGTCGTTGCTCTCTACCACCTTGTCCCCGGACACGCCGGCCTACGACGTGCAGCAAGCCTGCGGCACCGGCCTGGAAGCGGCCTTGCTGGTGGCGAACAAGATCGCCCTGGGCCAGATCGAGGTGGGCGTTGCTGGCGGTTCCGATACCACCTCCGACGCACCGATCGGCATCAACGAATCCCTGCGCCACACCTTGCTCGCTGCCAACCGCGCCAAGGGCATGGGCGCCAAGTTCAAGACGTTGCTCAAGGTTCGGCCGTCGATGTTCTTCAAACCATTGCTGCCGCGCAATGGCGAGCCACGCACCGGCTTGTCCATGGGCGAGCACTGCGAAGCAATGGCCAAGCGCTGGCAGATCAAGCGACTGGCCCAGGATGAGTTGACCCTCACCAGCCATCAGCGCCTGGAAGCGGCCTACAAGCGCGGCTTCTTCGACGATCTGATCAGCCCCCATCGCGGGCTGGCAAAGGACAACAACCTGCGCGCCGACGCCAGCCTGGAGAAACTCGCCGGCCTGGCCCCGGCCTACGACCGCCAGGACGGCACGCTCACGGCGGGCAATTCCACGCCGCTGACCGATGGCGCTTCGGTGGTGTTGTTGGCCAGCGAGGCGTGGGCCGCCGAACACGGCTGGCCGGTGCTGGCCTACCTGCGTACCGGCGAAACCGCCGCGGTGAACTTCGTCGACGGCACCGAAGGCCTGTTGATGGCCCCGGCCTACGCAGTGCCGCGCATGCTCCAGCGTGAAGGTTTGAGCTTCAACGACTTTGATTTCTTCGAGATCCACGAAGCCTTTGCCGCCCAGGTGCTGTGCACGCTCAAGGCCTGGGAAGACGCCGATTATTGCCGCGAGCGCCTAGGCCTGGAGGCACCGCTGGGGGCCATTGACCGCGCAAAAATGAACGTCAACGGTGGCTCACTCGGTTGCGGCCACCCGTTCGCGGCCACCGGTGGCCGCCAACTGGCGGCGCTGGCCAAGATCATCCATGAGAACGGTGGTGGGCGCGGCCTGATTTCCATCTGCGCGGCGGGCGGGCTGGGCATTACCGCCATCGTCGAAAAGTAGCTCTATCAAAAACAACAACAAGGAGACTGCCATGAACGCTGTAAGCCTGGAACACACCGAACGGGTCTGGTTGAACGCTTACCTGCCTGGCGTCCCGGCGGATATCGATGCCGGTATCGAGGACTATCCGTCGTTGCGCGAGGTGTTCCTGGAGCACCTGGATAAGTTTCGCGAGCGGGTCGCGTACGTCAGCATCGGCACCGAAATGACCTATGCCGACTGGCAGGTGCAAGGCTACGCTTTTGCGGCCTGGCTGCAGG
Source organism: Pseudomonas sp. NFPP24 (assembly GCF_900112095.1). Lineage (NCBI taxonomy): Bacteria > Pseudomonadati > Pseudomonadota > Gammaproteobacteria > Pseudomonadales > Pseudomonadaceae > Pseudomonas > Pseudomonas sp. NFPP24. The sequence continues at coordinate 135,127 of NZ_FOKD01000010.1, read as the reverse complement.
GGCAGGGGGTCAAACAGGGCGACCGCGTGGCGCTGATGATGCCCAACTGCTTGCAGTACCCGATCTGCCTGTTGGGCACGATCCTGGCCGGTGCGGTAGTGGTCAATGTCAACCCGCTGTACACCGCCCATGAGCTCAAGCATCTGCTCAAGGACAGCGGCGCAGAAACCGTGGTGATTTTCGAGAACTTCGCCCACACCCTGGAAAAAGTCATCACCGGCAGCAGCGTCAAGCGCGTGGTGATCGCGGCCATCGGTGACCTGCTCGGCACCTTCAAGGGCGCAGCGATGAATTTCATCCTGCGCCGTGTGCAAAAACAGGTGCCGGCGTTCAACCTGCGCGGTTCGGTGCGCTTCAACCAAGTGCTGAAACAGGGGCGGGCACTCAACCATTTTCCAGTGGGGATGCATCTGGACGACCTGGCGTTTCTGCAATACACCGGCGGCACCACCGGCGACGCCAAGGGCGTGATGCTCAGCCACCGCAATATCATCGCCAACCTGCTGCAGGCCAAGGCGTGGGTGGGGGACCAACTGGACCAGGACAAGCAGGAAACCAACGTCACCTTGCTGCCGCTGTACCACATCTTTTCCCTGACGGTGAATTGCCTGATGTTCATGTGCCTGGGCGGGCGCAACATCCTGATCGCCAACCCACGGGACGTGAAACGGGTGCAGATGATCCTGCGCAAGGAGCGTTTCAACGGCATTGCCGGGGTCAACACATTGTTCAACGGCTTGCTGGAGAACAAGGAGTTCTGTGCGCGGGACTTTTCCGACCTGCGCATGGTGATCGCCGGCGGCATGGCCACCCACACGGCGGTGGCCAAGCGCTGGAAAGAAGTCACCGGGCTGCCGATCATCGAAGGCTACGGCCTGACCGAGTGTTCGCCGGTGGTGAGCATCAGCCCGATCAACATTGCGCGCATGCGTGAGATGGAGTTCACCGGCAGCATCGGCGTGCCCTTGCCGTCGACCTGGGTGCGCTTCATGCGCGAAGACGGCGAACTGGCCGACATCGGCGAGCAGGGCGAACTGCAAGTGCGCGGGCCGCAGGTGATGCAGGGCTATTGGAAACGCCCTGAGGCGACCGCCGAGGTGCTGGACGCCGACGGCTGGCTGTCGACCGGCGATATCGGCGTAATGGACGAGCGCGGCTATATCCGCCTGGTGGACCGCAAGAAGGACATGATCCTGGTCTCGGGCTTCAACGTGTACCCCAATGAAATCGAGGATGTGGTGGCGCTGCATCCAGGCGTGGGCGAAGTGGCGGCGATTGGGGTGGAAGATGGCGTGACGGGGGAGAGGGTGAAAATCATCGTGGTGCGCAAGGACCCGAACCTCACGCAGGAGCAGATTCTGGCGCATTGCCGGGAGTACCTGACAGGGTACAAGGTGCCCAAGTTCGTGGAGTTCCGTAGCACTGAACTGCCCAAGACCACCGTCGGCAAAGTACTGCGCCGGGCCTTGCGCTGACCTCGAATTGTCTATGATCCGAATGTGGGAGGGGGCAAGCACCCTCCCACAATCGACCTGTGCTGTGTTTCAGAGGGCGTTCACGGTTACCCAGCGCTCTTCTTTGGCCGCCACGCGAATCGCCGTTGCCAGTCGCTCAACCTCCCACGCTGCTTCAAAGTCCGTGCCATCCGCACCTTGGCCTGCCAGCGCCAGAATCAACTCCTGCACCTCCAGCGTCTTCAGTTCGTTGTACCCCAGTTGATGCCCCGCCGCCGGGCTGAACGCCGCATAACCCGGCAGGGCAGGGCCGGCGAGCAAACGCTGGAACCCCTCCTGACCCACGCGGCACACCTGCAATTCATTCAAGCGTTCCTGATCGAACGCCAGGGTGCCTTGCGTCCCGCTGATCTCGAAACTCAGGTGGTTCTTGTAGCCGTGCTTGAGCCAACTGCTGCTGACGGTGCCACGTGCGCCATTGGCGAAACGCAGCAGGGCATGCACCTGGTCATCCACGGCGATGGATCTCAGCTCGGCGCTGCCTTTGACGGCAGGGCGCTGGCCATGGACGGTCTGGGTGTCGGCGCACACGCTCAGCACATCCCCCACCAGATAACGGGCCATCGACAACAAATGACTGCCCAGGTCCGCCAGGGCGCCACCGGCATGTTCGACTTCGCACCGCCATGACCACGGGGAGGCCGGGTCGGCCATGAAGTCCTCGCTGAACTCGCCCTGGAAGCTGATGATTTCGCCGAGCTCGCCGCTGGCTATCATCTGCCGCGCCAGTGTGATCATCGGGTTGTGCTGGTAGTTGTAGCCGACCCGCGTCACCACCCCGGCGGCACTGGCGGCGCGGCGCATGGCGTCGGCCTGTTCCAGGCTCACGGCCAGGGGTTTTTCGCAGTACACCGCCTTGCCCGCGGCTATCGCGGCCATGGCCATGGGATAGTGCAAATGGTTGGGCGTGGTGATAGCCACCACATCGACGCTCGGATCATTGATCAGCGCCTGCCAATCGCCATGGGCCTGGGTAAACCCCCAGGCGGTGGCACAGCGCCGGGCGCGTTCGCTGTCGGCATCGGCCAGGGCGGCCAGCTTGAGGTGTACCGGCAGTTCGAATACCGCACGGGCGTTATTGAATGCCAATGCATGGGCGCGGCCCATGAAGCCTGTGCCGATCAAGCCGATTCCGAGTTCACGCATCGCCGTGGTCCTTTGGATTATTGTTTTCAGGAAGGCTATTAATGGAATAAAAATTCCTTAAATTCAATAGATGGAATAAAAATTCATTTGTGCGCTGGCAATCACCCCGGCGAATGCAGCTACATTCACCATGGGGCCAAATGCCTTCAGTTAACAAAAGATAACGTAGCGCCGATTGTCAGACGATTCGAAAGCCCGATAGGATGGCCCCTGCTTCCTCCAGGCGCTCTAGATTGCAGGTTCCAAGGCCCCGGAAGGCGAGCGATAACAATAATAAATGGGAGAAGGGTCTATGAGTGAGCCTGTCATGGGTTGGGTTGTCTGCCGCCCACGCGCCGCACGCAGGGTTGCGATGCTGGCCGCAGCGCTCTCGCTGTTTGGACTGGGGGTAGCGTCAGCCGCGTTGTCGACCTCCGTCCAGGCCGCCGGCGATACCACTTTTGCGATTGAATCCCCCAAGGCCGCCAAAGGCCTGATGATCGACGTGGTCCACGCAGGCAAGCGCCTGGTGGCGGTCGGTGATCGCGGGCACATCCTCTATTCGGACGACCAGGGCAGCACCTGGACCCAAGCCAAAGTCCCCACCCGGCAATTGCTCACGGCGGTGTTTTTTGTCGATGACAAGCAAGGCTGGGCGGTCGGCCACGATGCACAGATCCTCGCCAGCACCGACGGTGGCGCGACCTGGAGCCAGCAGTATCAGGACCTCAAGCGCGAAGCGCCTCTACTCGATGTGTGGTTCAACGACGCGAACCACGGCCTGGCCGTGGGCGCCTACGGTGCGCTGATTGAAACCACCGACGGTGGCAAGACCTGGAATGACGTCAGCGACCGCCTCGACAACGAAGACCAGTATCACCTCAACGCCATTGCCCACATCAAGGATGCCGGCCTGTTCATCGTCGGCGAGCAGGGCAGCATGTTCCGCTCCAGTGACGACGGCCAGACCTGGGAAAAACTCGAAGGCCCCTACGAGGGTTCGTTGTTTGGCGTGATCGGCACCGCCCAAGCGCAAACGCTGTTGGCCTACGGCTTGCGCGGCAACCTGTACCGCTCCACGGATTTCGGCAGTACCTGGGAACAGGTCGAATTGAACGCGGCGCGGGGAGCACTGGAGTTTGGTTTGTCGGGCGCGGCGTTGCTGGATGACGGTGCCATCGTCGTGGTGGGCAACGGCGGCAGTGTGGTGGTCAGCCATGACGATGGGCTGACCTTCAGCGTGTTCAACCGTCCGGACCGGATTTCGCTGTCGTCAGTCACGGCGGCCGGCAACGGCAACTTGATTCTGGCCGGGCAGGGTGGGGTGCGGGTTGCCACGCCGACTGGCGCCGAACTGCTCCTGAAATAAAGAGCCAAAATAAGAAGAAGGCGGGGAACCATGAGCAGTCATCACAACGATAAAGCGACCTTTCTTGAGCGCCTGATCTTCAACAACCGCCCGGCAGTGATCGTGATCTGCCTGCTGGTGAGTATTTTCCTGTTCTGGCAGGCAACGTTGATACGCCCGTCCACCAGTTTTGAAAAGATGATCCCCCTCAAGCACCCCTTCATCGAAAAGATGATGGAACACCGCAACGACCTGGCCAACCTGGGCAATACGGTGCGCATCTCGGTGGAGGCCAGGGACGGTGATATTTTTACCAGGGAGTACATGGAGACTCTGCGGCAGATCAACGACGAGGTGTTCTACATCTCCGGCGTCGATCGTTCGGGGCTCAAGTCGCTGTGGAGCCCCAGCGTACGCTGGACCGAAGTGACCGAAGAGGGGTTTGCCGGCGGTGAAGTGATCCCGCAGAGCTACAACGGCTCGCCGGAAAGTCTCGATCAACTGCGCAACAACGTGCTCAAGTCTGGCCAGGTCGGGCGACTGGTGGCCAACGATTTCAAGTCGAGCATTGTCGACATCCCGCTGTTGGAGTCCTACCCGGACCCGCAGGACCAGGGCAAGTTGCTGGCCCTGGACTACCGCAAGTTCTCCCACGAACTGGAAGACAAGATCCGCGACAAGTTCGAAGCCCAGAACCCCAACGTCAAGATCCACATCGTCGGCTTCGCCAAGAAGGTCGGTGACCTGATCGACGGCCTGGTCATGGTGGTGATGTTCTTCGGCATCGCGTTCGTTATCACCCTGATCCTGCTGCTGTGGTTCACCAACTGCCTGCGCAGCACAGTCGCCGTGTTGAGCACCACGCTGGTGGCGGTGATCTGGCAGCTGGGGTTGATGCACTTCTTCGGTTTCGGCCTTGATCCCTATTCGATGCTGGTGCCGTTCCTGATCTTCGCCATCGGGATCTCTCACGGCGTGCAGAAGATCAACGGCATCGCGCTGCAGTCCAGCGAGGCGGACAATGCGCTGACCGCCGCCCGGCGTACCTTCCGGCAACTGTTCCTGCCGGGGATGATCGCAATCCTGGCCGACGCGGTGGGCTTCATCACGCTGTTGATCATCGACATCGGTGTAATCCGTGAACTGGCGATCGGCGCGTCCATCGGCGTAGCGGTGATCGTGTTTACCAACCTGATCCTGTTGCCGGTAGCGATCTCCTATGTCGGTATCAGCAAGCGCGCCATCGCCAAGAGCAAGAAAGACGCGAATCGCGAACATTCGTTCTGGCGCCTGCTGTCGAATTTTGCCAACCCGAAAGTCGCGCCGATCTCCATCGCCCTGGCGCTTGTCGCCTTTGGCGGCGGCCTCTGGTACAGCCAGAACCTGAAGATCGGCGACCTTGACCAGGGTGCGCCGGAGCTGCGCCCGGACTCGCGCTACAACAAGGACAACAACTTCATCATCAGCAATTACTCCACCAGTTCCGACGTGCTGGTGGTGATGGTCAAGACCAAGGCCGAAGGTTGCTCGCGCTATGAAGCCATGGCGCCCATCGACCAACTGATGTGGAAGATGCAGAACACCGAGGGCGTGCAGTCGGCGATTTCGCTGGTGACCGTGTCCAAGCAGATGATCAAGGGCATGAACGAGGGCAACCTGAAATGGGAAACCCTGTCGCGCAACCCGGATGTGCTGAACAACTCCATCGCCCGTGCCGATGGCCTGTACAACAACAACTGTTCCCTGGCGCCGGTGCTGGTGTTCCTCAACGACCACAAGGCCGAGACCCTCGACCGTGCGGTGCATGCCGTGCAGGACTTTGCCAGGGAAAACAACAAGGACGGCCTGGAATTCATCCTCGCCGCCGGTAACGCCGGGATCGAAGCGGCCACCAACGAAGTGATCAAGGAGTCGGAACTGACCATCCTGATCCTGGTGTACCTGTGCGTGGCGACCATGTGCATGATCACCTTCCGCTCCTGGGCCGCGACGCTGTGCATCGTGCTGCCGCTGGTGCTGACCTCGGTGCTGGGCAACGCGCTGATGGCATTCATGGGCATCGGCGTCAAGGTCGCGACCTTGCCGGTGGTGGCCCTCGGCGTGGGGATTGGCGTGGACTACGGCATCTACATCTACAGCCGCCTGGAGAGCTTCCTGCGTGCCGGTTTGCCGTTGCAAGAAGCCTATTACCAGACCCTCAAGTCCACCGGTAAAGCCGTGCTATTCACCGGCCTGTGTCTGGCGATCGGCGTGTGCACCTGGATTTTCTCGGCCATCAAGTTCCAGGCCGACATGGGTCTGATGCTGACCTTCATGTTGCTGTGGAACATGTTCGGTGCGCTGTGGCTGTTGCCGGCCCTGGCGCGTTTCCTGATCAAACCGGAGAAACTGGCGGGGCAGAAGGGCAACTCGCTGTTTGCGCACTGAGTCGCCGCCTCCGAAAAAGCCGCACAGGGTGCGGCTTTTTTGCGGGTTACAGTTTCAGGAACAGTTTCTCATCCAGTGGCTTGCCAATCTGCGCACGGACAAGATCCACCGCCCCGGCAGAACCCGGCTCGTTGACCAGGTCTTTCTGGGTCAGGTAGCGCTGGGCGGGTATCTTCAGGTGCGCCGCCGTGTACGTGTCACGCGGTGCGCCGGGTTGTGGGTAGTGAAAGTGCGCAAACCACAACGGCTCCACAGTGCCTTTTTTCCTGACCACGTACTCGGTGAAGACGTCGCCGCTTGCGGTGGGTATATCGCGCCGCACCAGGTTGATATCGACGAAGCCGTTGCGCCAGAGGAAGTCGACATTCTCCGGCTTGGGTTTCACTGCGAAATAACCATCCGCCGCATATTGCCGTGCTTTGCGCTGTAGCTCATCCGCCTCGTTTCTCCAACGGGCCACGAGCTCAGCGGTTTCCGGACGCGTTCCCTGGTGGTGCTCGGCTTGCTGGGCCAGTTCTCGCAACTTGTCGGCGCGCTGTTGCAGCATATCGTGCCAATCCAATGGATCAACGGTGTCCCGGGTTTCGGGTTTCTCGAGTTTCTTTTTCTGATGCTTGATCGACGCCTCTTTCTGCGCGGCTTCCACCATCACTGTGGCGGCTTCCTCTTTGTAGGTCGCCAGTGATTTCGGCGGACGAGGAAGCTGGGGGGCGGACGGTTGTCCCTCAACTATCTGAACCCATTTGCCTTCGGTGACATGTTCGCTGTAGCTGGCGAGGGTCTCCCCCGTCTGGGGATCTTTCACGTCAATGATGTTGAACGGCGCAGTCTTGGGTTCACGCAAGGTGCCTGTTAGTGTCTTTTTGTCACGGGTTTTGAACACCTGCTGTTTCTTTGTTTTGGGCGGGCGTTTCTTGCTCGCGGGTCGGGGGGGCGTCAGTTGCAGTTCTTCCCGGACGACATCGGCCAGATCACGTTCGGCAGCGGCGATGAATTCGTTCAGGCGTTGGTGGAATACATTTTGGTACTCGGGACGGCACAGCTCAGGGCTTGTTTCAGATAGGGCAGTGCTGTCGTGCAGGCTCTGTTTGTAGGTGTCGATGATGGTTTGCAATAACGCTTTGCGTTCATCGAGCGTGTAGCCGCTATATTCGTGCAGATCCCTAAACGCCCGACTCACTGCGTCCAGCGACGTTGTGTGAAAGCGATTTGCATAAAACTGAGCGTCTGACCCCTCTGCGATTCTGGCAAACCGGTTGACGCTGAGTATCTTGAGCGTCTTCAAAAGTGTTAACTTTTCTTCGAGCGCTACGATGATCGGAGGCCGCGTTGTTATGCGGTCAAGGTAATGATCGACTTCTGCGGCGGCGAAGGAGGAGTCATTGCGCCACTCTTCTTCCAACGTCGCGAAGGCTTGCTTGGCCTGCCACAGTTTTTCACGGTTCTGGTAAATCGCTTTCGTCCCTTCGATGACTCTTGGGTACGCGGCTGCGGAACCCGATCGAAGCTCTTGAACCAGCTCGTTCATGGGCTCGCCATGAGCGGTGTGCGCCTGGCTCTCTCGGAGCAGTCGTTTGTAGACGATAATCGAGTTATTCAGCGCTTTTGACATGCTCATATAAAGCAACGAACGTCGCATCTTGTTTTCCAGGAGATCATCGATGTCAGCAAATTTTTTGGGCCGGAGGACTTCGATGGCATTTCTGCCATGCTGCAGGAATTCAGCAAGGTAGGGTTCGAGCTGGGTGAGATGTTGGTCGATCTTGCTTTTCAGTGCTTCCGTGGTACGCAGTTGTTCTGCATATTGAGCGTCAAAACGTCCGCTCGAAGGGTCCGTTCGGGTGAGTTTCCATAGCGTTATGAGTTTCTTTCTGGCACCTTCGTAGCCAACCAGGTCTTTGTCGCCAACCAGGTCTTTGTTGAGCTCATTGAGTGTTTTGAGATAGCTATCCGAGGCCATCTTCACTTTGTCAGTTTGCTGATCGAACTCGGCCTCTTTCAGCGCCTCTGCCCTGAGGTTTTCATCCATCTTACGTGCGATGCCGCCTTTGGGCATGCCCCCCCTGAGCTTGGGGCTGAGGTCGAAATCCCAGCGGCCGGCGTCATCGCGCTTCAGGGGCGGCCCTGTGCGCGCCTTGTCCTGCTGATCAATCACGAACACCCCGTCCAGGTCCCGTGCCACGCGGAACCACAGGTTGCCAATGTGCGCATGCAGTTTGTCATCAATACGGTACAGGCCTTTCAAGCTCCCTTCAGTGATCGCCGTGCCCGGTTCGGCAGGGGCGGGTACGCTGAATGTCTGCACGTGTGCCCATTGGGCAGGGCTCAGGTCTCGCGGGCTGGAATAGGCGAAGTCAAACGCCCGTTGGCTGTCGATGAATCCGGGGGCGGACGCGGGGTCACCCTCTTCGACCAATATTTGCGAGGGAGGACTGACGGCATCGGTGCGACGTAGCGCAATTTCGACTTCCGTGCGTTGTGCAAAAGGCACGTCACCCACGGGGCGGACCGGCTTGGTTGTGACGGCGGTGTGGCTCAGCAATGTGCCGACATTGACCAGCAGATCGACCATGTTGGCGGCCGGATCACGGGTATTCGGTTCACTGCCTTCTTTGATGTCGTGCTCGAGGCTGGCCAACTGCATCAGCCAGCCAACCATCGCGCCCGGGCCGCGTAAAACGGGCAGCAGTGTGTTGAACAGCAGCCATCCCAGCTCCTTGCAGGACGCCCAGCGACTCTGGGCGTCGGAGGTGGATTGGTTATCGGCCAGCGTCACCAGGCTGCGAGCGTTGGCGTTGAACAAATATTGCATCAGGTCGCCGTTCTGTACATCGTGGTGCAACTGCTGTGCCGCCGGGTAACCACCGACCGCCAAGGTGGTGGGAGCGGGCTGGCTGGGGGCGTCGAATTCGTTGAACACGCCGTAACGGGCGATGTTGGGTGTCTTGAACCCGCCGTTACCGTAGATCGCACGGGTTTTTTCGTCCGGCAGCCAGGCCAGGATGCGCTGTTGCAGCGTGCCGGGTTCCTGGATCGCGGCCAGCAGCGCATCGCGGCTGGGAAACTCTTGCAGGCTCGGGGACAGTTGCGGGCCGTACAGGATGTGCGGGCCTTTCGCGGGGTCCACGGGCTCGATCAGGAACATGTTGGCGACCACATCCGGCGTGGCCCCCGGCTTGCGCAGGAACGCCAGGGGACGCACGGTGATTTCCTGGCCGTCGACCCGGCGCGCGCCGGCGCCGGGTTGAGCAATGGCTTCGACAAACTGGTAGCCTTTCGCGCTGATCCCCGCTTGCCCCTTCAACTTGAGTTCCAGCGCCTGCATGGCCAGTTGGATCGGCACTTGCTCGCAGAACAGTGCGGCACGTTCCCGGGCCTGGGCAGTGTCACTGAGCAACTGCTGGTTGAGCAGGGCCGGATAGTGCTGGCCGATGTCGACTTTGCTGATCAGGTCCTTGAGTGTCTGCGCCATCTGGGGATCGTTCACCGGCTGTCCGCGCAAGCGAATATCCATGGCTCCCTTGGGCAGCCCCGCGAGATTCTCCAGCGCCATGTCCACCAGGCTCATCCTGACCGGTTCGATATAGCCGCTGCCCATGTTGCCCACGGGGACTTTGAAGGTGATTTCCAGGTCCTTGGCGGTGTAGCCCTTGGGTGCCAGTTCTGCATCGAGTTGTTGTTCGGCGTAGGTGCGCAGGTCCGGGATGTCGGTAAGGAAGGTTCGGCCCTGATGGCGTCGCACGCTGCTGGCCAGGTCCAGGATATGGCGTTGGTAGGCAAAGCGCTCGGCTTCGCCGGCCTTTGCCAGCCAATCGGGCAGGTTGCGCTTGAACTGCTCCAGCCGGTTGGGCGGCAACTGCGAAGTCGTGCTGAACCACGCGGCGGTATCGGTGGCTTGGGAAAACAGTTGTTCAAGATCGGTCCCATTGCCCTGGGCGGGGAGCTTGATTGCATTGAGGTTCTGCAATTGACGGTCCAGGAGAATGGCGGCCTGGATATCGAAGATGTTGCCGTCCGGCTCCACGCGCTTCCAGTTCAGGCGGTCGAAGCTGAACTGCGCGCCGAGCTGACGCTCCCAGGCCACGGCAAACTGCTCCAGGGACTCATAGGGCGTGACGACGCCCGCGCTCGTCACTTGCAGAACGACGGTATGGCCGTCGACCTCGTGGGTGATCAACAGGTCCGGGCTCAGCACGTCAGCGCGGGTCTGGCCGTGTTTCAGGATAGAGTCGAGGGTGAATACCTTGGCGGCGTTCGCGCCGTGGACCTGGGTTCGTTCACGGGTATCCGGGTAGCGCGTGACCTGATCCAGGGTTGCGCGCTGCCGCTCATCCAGGCCGGGCTGCTTGAGGCCGGCGATACGCAGGGTGTCGCAGAGGGTGTCGCTGAGCCACCGCCAGCGGCTGACGGAAGCGCCTGCTCCCGTGGCCTGCACGAAGGCGTCCTGGCCCCAATACTGGCTCAGTGCTTGGGCGTAGGCATCCTTCAGGCAGGATTTCAGGCTGCAGATGGCCAGCTCGACGGTCTGCGTATCCAGGGGCGTTGCACGATTGCCTGTGCTGTCGACGATTTTCAGCGTGCTGCCGCTGGTGGAGTCGACCCACTTGCACGGCTCGCCGTAGCGGTCGCTGAAGTCCAGTTCGGCGCCGGATGCCAGATGTTCAAGCACCAGGTCCACCAGTGGCCTGAGCCGGTACTGCAGCGGATCGGACTGTGTCGCCACTGCCACGGAGGTCTTGTCACTGTCGAACTCCAGTGTGGGGTATCGATGCCTCACGGCTTCATTCAGCAGGGAGGCCACCACCGAACGTACCGTTGGCCGTGTTGCGAATTGGTCAGCCACTACCCGGGCGGGCGAGTCATGCGTTACTGGCGTGCCTGGGGTGAGCTGAGCAAGGAACCTTGATCCCGGGCCTGGCAGTGGAGGACGGGCACGTCGGGGGTTCGCCGCTGCGGTTGGCCGCTCCAGTGGGGGAGAGTGTGTGACGGGCACCTGGCTGACGATGGCCGGCAACGTAGGGCTGAACAGGGCGGAACTGAGTCGATAGGCGCTGTGTACTGATGGCATGAAGGCACTTCCTTGGCTTCAGGTTGATAAGCGCCTGGAAAAGTACAAGCTCGATGCAGCGAAGGTTTCGAAAAAGCGTTTTGAACTGTGTCGAGTCGCCGCCGACACGTTTGCCAAGCCTTGTCGTACCGCGCTTGAGCGCGCCTGTTTCAGTGTGTGAACAGACGGCGCCAACGGGTACGTGACCGCCACGTCGACCGTCGTACCCGCTGGCGACCACGCTAATACCCCATCCTCTGGTCAGCCGGCCTTGTTCACGCCTGAACACCCTTGGGCTTGGGCGCTATCTTGAGGAACAGGTTGTCCAGCGGTGGAGTGATGAGCACGTAGACGATTTTCGTCACGGGTTCGCTGCCCGGGTCTTTCACGCGGCTCAGGTAATCCTGCACATGGGCCTTGAGCAAATCCTTCTGGGTGAGTTTGCGTTGCTCCGGCAATTTCAGATGGGCCCGCGTATAGCCATCGGGCGGCGCGTCGGCGGTGGCGTAGTGGAAATGGGCGTACCACAACACCACCGGCGGTTTTTGCGCCTTGTCGTACACCGCGTATTCGGTGAAGAAGTCTCCACTGAGGGTCGGGCGTTGCGGGTCGGCCTGGCTCGTGAGGTTGATATCGATCTGCTGGTGGTCCCAGAGGTAGGCGACGCTTTCCATTGTCGGCCACTGGCGTTTGTAGGCATCGCTGCAGATGCGCTGTGCCCAGCGATTGATGTCCTTGGCTTGCGCCAGGCATTCGTCAATCAGATTCTGGGCGGTGGGTGCGTCGAGATGGTCGCGTTTGATTTCATTGGCGAGCTGGGTAAGTTTTTCGGCTTGCGCGTTGAGCAGCGTGTCCCATTCGCCGGGATTGGCATCCTGGCGAGTGAGGGGGTTGTCCAGTTTCGCCTGGTCCGCCGCGACCAATTGCTCCAGGTCCTGGCGTTGTCCGATCAATCCCTGGGCTTCACTCTTGAGGGACGCGAGTGAGCGAAGCTGCGGGGCCGGCGTCGAGGTGGTTGCCTCGTCGATGGGGGCCCAACCGTCCGTATGCTGGTTATACGAAGCCAGGGTCTTACCCAGCAACGTGTCGGTGATGGTGATGTGTTCCTCGCCGTTATGCGCGTCGGCGGGCTTGAGCTCGCCGATCAGGTATTCCTTTTTGCGGGTCTTGAACACGCGCTTTGCCGGGGGCTTGGCACGCAGTGTCTTGGACAGTGGCAGTTCGACCTTGAGGTCTTCCTGTTCTCTGACCACCGCCTCCAGTTCGTTTTGCGCCAACGCCCTGGCGAATTCGAGGCCCTTGAGCACACGTTCGGCTTCGGGCCCCAAGGCGTCGGGCTTCAGCGTCTTGAGGGCCCGCAGGGCGAACTCGGCCTGCTGGTATTTATCGAGAACTGTCTCGTAGACATTGCGTTGCTCGGCCAACGGGTATTCGGTACTGCTGCGTACCTCGATGTGGGATTTCAGGCCTATGTCCAGCCCGCACACCTGATAACGCGCCTTGTAATACCACTGCAACGCAGACAGTGATGAAGGTACCTTGAAGCGTAGTTGGCTCAGGCTGGCAAGCAGTTCCAGCGCGCTGAGCTTGAGGTTGTCGGAGAAAAACAATTCAACGATTGGAATGCTTGCCAGCAATTCCTGCCGTACCGCGCGCGCTGCAGCCGATGCTTGTCCCAGTTGCTGGAGGGTGGCTTCCATGGTGGCGGAATGCGTGGTCATGTGTTCGAGGTAGTCGATGTAACCGGTGACCATCCGCAGGTTTTCGTCGACGAGGGTCGAGTCTCCCGCGACGATTCGCGGTTGCATCCGTTCGTACCATGCCGCCAATGGCTCGCCTGCCTCGGTAGCGGTATGAAAATCCAACGCTTCCAATTGCATCTTGTGGAGAAACAACTGTTGGTTCCAGAGCTCTTTCAGGATGGTTGACGCATTGATCAGGGGCAGGTCGGCAATGGCGGCGGCCTCCAGCTGGCGGGTCAAGGTGGCCAACTCAAAGCGCACGGGCAGGGATTCGGACAGTTGAGTTTCGAGGTGCTGCAGCAATGCACCAAACTGGTTGCGAAGGCGTTTGTACTCGGAGATTTCAGTCTGTTGGCGTATTTCCAGGTCTGGACGCTGGGTTTGCGAAGACTTGAGCAGCAGATCCTGAATGATTCGCAGGGTCTTGAGTTGTTTCTCCAGGCCCTTGAGGGCGGATGCCAGTTGCGCTCCTGCCTGATCAATGGGGACCATGAGGTACTGCGCCTCCTGAGCGAGCTGGAGCAAGCGATCCTTCAACCTTTCGTTCTCAAGTTGTTTTTCATGGCGCAGCTCCTGCAACCGCTTGCGTCCGCCCCCCTGCAACTTGAGACCACGGTCCAGCGTCCAATGGCCGTTGCCGTCGGTTTTCAGCTTGATGCCCGGGTGATCCGGTTTGAGCGGGTGAATGATAAAGACTTCACCGAAACCCGGCACGATGTTGACCCTGAACAACAAGCCTCCCACCGAGGCATGCCATTGGTCGTTGATCTTGTACAAACCCCGATAAGGCCCGAGATTGACCGGTTCGGGAGCCGGCGTGGGCCAGGGCACATTGACGGCCCGCAGTCGCTCGAAAAGCGCCGCCGAGGCGCCATCGCCGGCCAGGGAGCGATCAAAGTCCAACAGCGTGCGACCACCCCCCGGTGGCTCGGAAGGCAGGCCGACAGCGCCTCGTTCAACCACCGCCGGCCTGATCAGACGCTGGCCTGGCAGTGGGTGCTTGAAGGGCAAAGGGATCGTGGCCTGTTCATCGCGCTGGGATTCTTCGTGCGACGCGCCGGTCGATCCGTGATGCAACATCGCCATGCCGATATTGAGCAGCAGATCAATCCACGCCAGCTCCCTGGCTGTGGGATCGGCACTCTCCAGTGCCGGCAGGTCCTTCACTACGCCATGCATGGCCTGCATCAGCCAACCGACTGCCGCCATGGGGCCGCGTACAACCAGCAGCAGGGTGTTGAATCCCAGTTGCAGGCCTTCAAGGATAAGCGCCCAGCGGCTTTCACTGTTGGAGGTCGACTCCCTTTCGGCCTGGTCCACCAGTTGCTGTGTTTCACTGCCGAACAGATATTCCATGAGGCTGCCGTTGCGCAGCGCCAGGCCTATTTCATCGTTGCTTTCGTCGTCGGCACCGGCCAGCTCGGCGGGCTTTGGCACGCTGGGCAGGTTGTCGAACTCCGAGCCCATGCCGATGCGCACGTAGTGAGGCTCGTTGAAACCGCCGTTGCTGTAGACCGCCCTGGCCTGGTCCGGCAACCAGGTCAGTACGCTCTCCTGCAGGTCGCCGGGTTGCACGATGGCCGCCAGCAACTGCTGGCGATTGGGGTATTCCAGCAGCGCCTCGGCATAGGCCGGTCGATACAGCAGGTGCGGTCCCGACTGCGTGTCGCGGGGTTCGATGACGAACATATTGCGCACCACATCCGCGGTGGCGCCTGGCTTGCGTACAAAGGCCAGCGGCCGGATGACAATATCCTCGCCATTGACCCGGCGCTCCAGCGGGTTGGGGTTGACCAGCGCTTTCACGCACTCGAAACCACGCTGGGTGAGGCCGGCTTCGCCCTTGATCAAACGCTCCAGTGCCTGGGTTTTCAGATGCAGGGGGCGCAGTTGCTCAAACAGGCGTTGACGTTTGCGTGCCGCTTCGGTCTGCCCCATCAGCTCCCGGCGCAGGTAAGCCGGGTAGTTTTTGCCGATGTCGACGCGCTGGACCAGTTGAAGGAGGTAGTCGGGTGTCAGCCAGGCTTCGATCGCGCGGCCTTTGACATGGCGTATTGTCATGCGGCCTTTGGGGCGGCCGGACAGGTTCTTCAGGGCCAGGTCGACCAGGTTCATGACGACCGGTTCGACGTAACCGCCTTCGAGGATACCGACCGGCACATGAAAGGTCAGTTCCAGATCGCCAGCATCGTAGCCGGTCGCCAGCGCTTCATGGGTGCAGGCGCGCAGTCCGCCCTGGGCAACCGCACGGTCCATGCACAGTTGCTGGTTCACATGCGCGGTGGCATAGCCGCGCAGTGTTTCCAGGCTATCGAAGTCGGCGTCGCCAAGGGTCTGGCGCTTGAGGCTGGCGTTTTCCAGCAGGGTGTGTCGGTAGGCCAGGCGGTTGGCGGCGCTGGTGGCTTGCAGATGATCCGGCAGGGCGGCCTGGATGGCCGCCACCGTTGCCGGCGACGTGGCGTTTGATGGCGCCAGCCACTGCGCAGGGTCGGTGGTGACGGCAAACAGGCGTTCCACTGCTTGCCGCGTGGATTGGGCGGGAAGCTGGAGAGTCGCGAGATCGTCCAACTGCTGGTTCAGGATGAGCGCCGCTTGCACTTCGAAAATATTGCCGTCGGGTTCGTACTGCTGCCAGGTGATGCGCTCGGCCATAAAGCGCTGTTGCAACTGCTCGCCCCACGCCTGGCCGAAGGTTTCCAGGTCGGGGTAGGTCTGGATCTCACCGTTCAGGCGAAAAAGCAGTGCTTGCTTACCGCGCACCACCAGGATCTCGGTGCCTTGTACGGTCAGCCGCTTGCCGGCGCGTTGCAAGTGGGTTTCCAAGGTGTAGGCGTGGACCTCGTTGGCGGGGGCGGGGCTGAGCGTGCGCGATGCCCGGTCGGGATAACGGTTCAACGCGCTGAGTATTTCAATGTGCTGGGCAGCGAGGCCGGTCTGGCGTGTGGCGACCTCGAGCAACACACCTTGCAGCACATCGGCCAGCCACTTCCAGCGGACGCTCCCTGCGTCGCTGTCCTGTCCCCAGTACGCAGCCAAGGCTTCTTGAAAACCGATGAACAGCACCCGTGGCAGCTCCCGGATGAGGGCTTCGATAACCCGCAGGTCGAAGTCGCGGCGCTCTCCGTTCTCATGAGAACCGAGCCGGGTGCCAGTGGCATCGCTCAGGTAGCAATCCAGGTTCTGGCGTGCCGTCAGCTCGGGGAAACTGCCGTCGGCGATATGGTCCAGGGCAACGTCCAGCAACGGCAGCAGGGCGCGGCCGCCGCCTTCGCGGGGGACGGCCAGCCGAAGGTCGGCGACGGGCAGTGTCAGGGGCGGGTACTTCTCCACCAGGTGGGTGCCCAGCATTTGCGCGGTGACGGTGCGCAAAGTGGGGCGCCCGAGAAATTGCGCTGCAATCGCTTGTCGCGTGGGGTTTGCCGCTGGGGCGGGGGGCTGTACAGGCATGTGGGTTCCTTGATGTCGGATAAGAGTGCGTCCTTGCAAGGTAATGCCCAGCGTTGTCGCCATGCGGTAGCCCGCTATGGTTTTAGGCCCTGGCGGCAAACTGGCCTATGATTAGCGCTTTGAACCTGATGAAAGACTGTGATGACTGAGAATTTGCCTGCCGTCCTTGAAACCAGCGACATGCTTGAAATCGATGGGCTGCATGCCTTTGATTTTGAACTCGACAACGAAAAACTGCTGATCACCGCCATGGACGGCCGTGCAGAAAAACGCTGGCGTTTCAGCCTGGAACAGGTCAACGCCGCGACGTTCGATGACACCTTGCAAAGCTGGACCCTTACCGGTGATTCGGGCGAGCACCGCCTGATCTGCATGAGCGCCTTCACCGGCAACAATAACGACGAGGATGAAGCGGATGATGATGCGTAAATTCTGGCCGCTGCTGATGGCCGGCAGCGTGGGAGCGATGTCGGTGCAAGCCGCGCCCGCCGATACCTATGAACTGTTGGTGGGCAGCTACACCGCCGGCAGCAGTGAAGGGATCTATCGCCTGCAGTTTGACAGCCGCACAGGCCAGTTCAGCGGTAAACCGGTGCTCGCGGCCAAAGCGGCCAACCCGTCCTGGCTGACAATCTCCAAGGACCAGAAGCACCTGTTCGTGGTCAATGAGAACGGCCCCGGCCAGAAGGACCCGGTCGGGCGCGTCAGCAGCTACAGCATCGATCCGCAGACTCGCCAATTGACCCTGATCAACCAGGTGCAGAGCCTGGGCAACGAGCCGACCCATTCCAGTTTGGCCGCCGATGGGCGCTACCTGTTCGTCGCCAACTATTCGGTCGTGGAGGACCCGGGTGGCAGCCTGGCGGTGCTGCCGGTCGATGCCACGGGCAAGCTGTCGCCTCCGGTGCAACTGAGCGGGCACCCGGCCAGCCGCGTGAACCCTGAGCGCCAGGCGTCCAACCATGTGCACTCGGTGGTGTCGTCGCCGGATGGCAAGTACGTGTTTGTACAGGACCTGGGGGCGGACAAGCTGTTTGCCTACCGCTACGACCCCAAGGCCAACCATGAGCTGCCATTGACCCCGGCCAATCCGGCCTCGGTGCAACTGCCGCCAGGCAGCGGCCCGCGTCACCTGTTGTTCAGCGCCGATGGCAAGCACGCCTGGCTGACCACCGAGATGAGTGCGCAGGTGGCAGTGTTCGACTACAAGGATGGCCAGTTGACCCAGACGCAACTGGTGGACTTCTCCGCCGGCCAGCCGGTGTCCGACAAGGCCGGTGCCGCGTTGCACGCCTCCAGTGACGGCCAATTCCTCTACGTGAGCAACCGTGGCACGGCCAACCAGTTGCTGGTGTTCAGCATCGATCCGGCCACCGCGCACCTCACGCAATTGCAACGTCGCTCGGTGGACGGTGACCACCCACGCGAATTCAGCCTGGACCCCAGCGGTCGGTTCCTGCTGATCGCCAATCAGAAAAGCAACGAAATCGTCGTGGTCGAACGCGACCCCAAAACCGGCCTGCTGGGTAAAACCGTGCAGAAATTGCCGATCGATGCCCCCAGCGACCTCAAGTTCCTGGTGCGTCAATAAGCCACAGGCCCCGCCGTGCGGGGCCTGACCCTTTCTATTAATTCTGTTAATAGCGGCTACTGTTTCAAAGCATTTCTAAGGTTCAGCCCTCGGGCGTAAGTTTGGTTCCAAGGCCTTCCCCGGCCACTCAACCAAACGAACACAAGGGTTACCGACATGAATCTGAACCTCTTCTCCATCATCGCCGCTTCCGCTGTTTCCGCCACCGTTGCCCTGCCTGCCGCAGCCAGCGTGGAAGTCACCGGCAAAAAATCCAGCACCAGCGCCTATACCCAGAAATACTTGCAACAGAGTGCCAACTTCTACGCCGCACTGGATCACAAGACCCAGCACTAAGCGGTAGGTCACTGAGATCAAATGTGGGAGAGGGCTTGCCCCCGATAGCAGTGGGTCAGCTACAGATTAGCTGACTGATCCACCGTCATCGGGGGGCAAGCCCTCTCCCACATTTGATTGTGCCGGCCTCAGGGTTTTGTCATCACGGCGATAAATAGCGGTGAAGTAAGGACGCGCTGAAGCCAGGCTTGTAACCGTTGATACGGCGTCCCGGCGAACCACTCCCGATCCACGTGGGCAAACTGGCGTACAAACGGCGCCAGGGCCATGTCCGCCAGGCTCGGATGCTCTGCCAGCAAGTAGGCGCGTTCCCCCAGCAGGCCTTCCAGCTTCTGCAAGAACACCTCGCCCTCGCCCCGATAATGTTCCATCGGGTGTTCCGGGTAGCGGTCGGCGTACTTGTATCGATCCAAGTGATACTTGAAACCCTGGTCGTTTTCGGCAATCAGTGCCAATACCGCCGGGTCACCCTGCAGCAGCCAATCATCCGGGTCGTGCTGGGCCAGGGCCCATTGCATGATCTCCAGGCTCTCTTCAATCACGCGTCCGTCAACGCTCAGTACCGGCACCGTACCCTTGGGCGACAGTGCCAGCATCTCGGCCGGCTTGGCCTTGAGGCTGACCTCGATGATCTGTACGGGCACGCCTGAATAACGCAAGGCCAGGCGTGCCCGCATCGCATACGGGCAACGCCGGAACGAATACAGCAGCACCTCGCTCACTTCACCTCCAGCGTGCTCAAACCATTACCCTGGCGCTTGACCTGGATTTGTACCGGAATGCGTTCGTGCATTTCCTGCACGTGGGAAATCACCGCCACCTTGCGCCCCTGGGCCTGCAAACCGTCCAGCGCGTCCATCGCCAGTTGCAGCGATTCCGGGTCCAGGCTGCCGAAGCCTTCATCGATAAACAGCGACTCGATCTTCAAGGTGCTGGATGCCATCGACGCCAGGCCCAAGGCCAACGCCAGTGACACCAGGAAGGTTTCGCCGCCGGACAACGAGTGCACCGAGCGCAGTTCGTCGCCCATTTCCGTGTCCATCACCAGTAGCCCCAACATGCTGCCGCCGCGCTTGAGGCGATAGCGGCGCACCAGTTGGCGCAATTGCACGTTGGCGTGGTGCACCAGCAGGTCGAGGTTGTAGGCCTGGGCGATCTTGCGGAAGGTGTCACCGGTGGCTGAGCCGATCAGTGCGTTCAGGCGCGCCCAGCGTTGCCATTCGTCATACGCCTTGGCGATCTGTTCGGCAAAGGCCTGGTTGGCGTCCTGGCGGCGCTGGTCTTCGGACTGGCGCGCGCGCAGTTCGGCGCAGTGTTTCTCGGCCTCGGCCAACTGTTGGTTGAGCGTGGCCAGGGCGGTGTCCAGTTCATCGGCTTCGAAGTTGCCATTGTGCTGGGCTTGGTGTTCGGCGAGGCGTTGCTCACGTTCTTGCAGCAGGACCCTGGCCTGTTCGACGGCTTTCTCGCTGTGTTGCAACTGCTGGCGCAAGTGGCTGACCTGGGCGTCGTCGTAGGCCAGCAAACGGTCGAGGCCGGCGTCGTCGAGTTCCGGGTGCAGCGCGCGCCAGTCGTGCAGGCGCATGTCGAGGCTGTGCTGTTCGGCCTGCAATGCCTGCTCGCGTTCCTGCTGGGCCTTGAGGTCGGCGGCCAGTTGGATCAGGGCGTTGTGGATGTCCTGCAGTTGTTGGTTGGCGTCGGTTTCGCTCTGGCGTGACTGTGTCACGGCGTGTTCCAACTGTTGCTGCCACTGCTCGGCGCTGGTGTGTTCACCGAGCAACGCGTTGAGTTTTTCCTGAGCCGCTTGCTGTTGGGTCGCCAGTTCGGTGACTTGCTGGAGCAGGGCGTCGAGTTGCTGTTGGCGATGCTGCTGGTGGGTCTGTTCCTTCTCGATCGCCTGTTGACGCTCTTGTTGCTCGGCCAATTCGTCGCGCTGATGGCCCAGCTGTTCCAGGCGCTGGCTGACCTGCTGGTCCAGCTGCATAAAGGTGGCTGCGGGCTCGGCGCGCAGACCTGCCAGGGTGTCTGCGGGCAGCAGGCTGGTGAAGGTACTCAGTTCCTGCTCAAGGCGTTCGCGGTCGCTGGCCAACTCGCGCTGCTGGTCCACCAGCAATTGACGGGCCTGTTGGCTTGCTTCCTGGGCGGCTTGCAGTTGTTGCTGCAGGCGCCCGGCGTTTTGTTGCAGGTTGAGCAGGGCGCCTTGGCGCTGTTCATCCTGGGTGATGCTTTGGGTCAACTGGCCCAGTTGCTGCTCAAGCCAGGCGCTGCGCTTGGCCGGTTCCTGATTGAACAGCGACGCGGACAGCGGGTGTGCATCCAGGCTCGGTTTCAGCGCTTGCTGTTGCGTCGCCAGGTGTTCCTGCTGTTGCAGGTATTCCTTTTGCTGGGCGATCAAACCGCCCACTTCGCCACGCAACTCGGTGAGTTTTTCCTTAAGGGTGTCCACCGCTTTCTGCGCGCTGGCTTCTTCGTTTTCGTCATGACGACCGAGGCTTTGCAGCAGGGCTTCGGGCTGGTGGTACGGGTGTTCGTGGCTGCCGCACACCGGGCAGGGCTGATCGTCCTGCAACTGCTCGCGCAACTCCTCGACGCTGGCACTGCGGGCCAGGCGCTGGCGTTCCAGCAGTTGTCTGGTCACGTTCAGCGTTTGTTCGGCCACCGTCAGTTCGGCCTTGGTTTGCAAGCCGGTCTGGTTCAACTGCTCGCGTTGCTGTTGGGCCACGGTGAGCTTTTGCGTCAGGCCGGCGGCTTGCTGATCCAGCTGTTGCTGGTGGTCCCACAGGCGCGTCAGGTCTTCGAAGGCACGCTGCTGTTTGCGATTGTCTTGCAGCAGGCTGGCCAGCAACTGGATCTGCTCGGCCACGGCGTGAGGCTCGGCACCGGCCTCCTGGTACAGCAAGTCCAGTGCTTCGCGTTGCTGGGTGAACTGTTCGGCGGCGCGGGTTGCACGTTGCTCCAATTGCGGCAGTTCGGCCTGGCCTTTATTCAGGCGGTTACCGATCAGCATCAGTTGTTGCAGGCGGTCGCGGTAGGCGGTCCACGCATCACTCAAGGGCGCGAGGGCGGCGCTGCGCTCAAGCTCGGTGGCCAGGCGTTGCAGGCGCTCTGCGACTTCGCTCTGTTTTTCCAGCAGGCCGGTGAGCCGGGCCTGGCCTTCGGTGCAGGCGCTTGCGTGTTGCTGTTTGTCCTCGGTGCGCTTGACCAGCTCTTTGGTCAAGTGGGTGAGGGTGCTGTGTTCGTCGAACGCCTGGCGCAGCAAAGGCGCGGCATCCGCCTGGTTTTTCAGGGCTTGCGCCAAGGCGGTTTGCGCGCTGGCCAGTTGCTGCCGGGCCTGGTCCTGGCGGGCCTGCAATTCGGCTTGTTGCCGCGTATGGGACTGAATCTGCGCCGCCAACGGCGCCAGCTGTGTGCCGAGTTCCGCCTGGCGCACGAACAGATGACGCTGCGGCGCCAACTGTTCCAGGTGGCCCAGGTCCTGGCGTTGCGCGTCCTGGTTACTCCAATCGGCCTGCGCCTGCTGCAGCTGTTCGGTGGCGGCGAGTTGGCGTTCCTGCCATTCGCGCAGTTCCTTGAGCCACGTATGCTGAAGCTCCAGTTGCTTGAGTTGGGCCTGTTGGGTCTTGAGGTGTTGCTGCGCGGCATCGAATTGTTGATCGAGCTCGGCACGGGCTTCAGGGGCCAGGGGCACCACGCCGGTGGCCTGGTCCTGCAACTGTTTGTGCGCGTCCCGGGCCTCTTTGGCCTTGTCGAAGGCACGCCGGCCCAGTTGGGTGTACAGGGCCGTGTCGGTGAGCTTTTCCAGCAGTTCGCTGCGCTCGTTGTCGTTGGCCTTGAGGAACGCACTGAACTCGCTCTGCGCCAGCAACACGGCGCGGGTGAACTGTTCGAAGTTCAGGCCCAGGGCCAATTCCAGCTGGGTCTTGTATTCGGTTTTCTGGCTGGCCAGCAGTTGGTCGCTGTCCAGGTCGATCAGGCTCTGGCGGCTGTTCTGCAACTTGCCGCTGGCCTTGTCGCGCGCGCGATTGGCTTCCCAGCGCGCGCGGTAGCGGCGGCCACTGACGCCGACAAAATCCACCTCGGCATAACCGCCACCGGTGCCGCGGCGCAGCAGGGTACGTGGGTCACCGATGGAGATGTCGCTGTCGGCATCCGGCATCTTCGCCTGGCCGGTATCACCCAGGCGTGGCACGGCGCCAAACAACGCCAGGCACAAAGCATCGAGCAAGGTGCTTTTACCGGCGCCGGTCGGTCCGGTAATCGCGAACAACCCGGCGCTGGCCAGGGGCTCGGCGGTGAAGTCGATCTCGAACGGGCCGGCCAGGGAGGCGAGGTTTTTCAGGCGGATGGCAAGGATCTTCATGGCTGTTCCTCCTCTTGCTGCACTTCCTGGAGCAACACGGCGAAGTCCTTCAAGGTCTGTTCATCCACCTCGCTGCCGTAGCTGTCCTGCCAGGCGCGGCTGAACAATTCCTGGGGCGTGAGCTGGTCGAGTTCGATCAGGCGGTCGTCGCCTTCGTCCTCACGGGGGCCCTTGCCGGCGTACTCGGCAGCGATGCGCACCAGGCGCACAGCCTTGCCTTGCAGCGCGGCTTCGATTTGCTGACGCAGGTCGGGCTGCGGTTCGTCGAGCAGGACGCGCACTTCGAGCCAGGGGTGGCGTTGGGTTTCAGCCAGCAGGTCGATGTCCGGCAACTCGGCCAGGGCCTTGAGGATATCCGCCAGGGGCGCGGCTTCCAGACGTTGCAGGTCGACCGAACGCGGGATCAGGATGGGTTCGACGCTCACCAGGCATTGGCCCTGGAACACCACATCGAGGATCTGGTGCTTGTAGCCGATTTCGGAAAACGACAGTGGGATCGGCGAGCCACTGTAGCGAATACGTTCTTCGCCATTGACCTTTTGCGGCTTGTGCAAATGGCCGAGGGCAACATAGCCGACACTTTTATCGAACAGGCTGGCCGGCAGCGCCTCGGCATTGCCGATGATCAGGCTGCGCTCGGAGTCTTCCGACACCGAACCACCGGCCATGTGCGCATGGCTGATGGCAATCAGCGCCTGGCCTTTTTTGCGCTTGGCATTGGCCGCGGCGATCAGCCATTCATGCACCTGGCCGATACCCCGCAGGTAGTCGTCACCCAGGTGCGCGCCGGTGACTTCCGCCGGGCGCAAAAAGGGCAGCGCCAGGCACCACGCGGCAACCTTGCCTTTGGCGTCGGGCAGCGGGATCAGCAGCCGTTCGGCGTCGAGCTGGCCATCGTCCAGCCACAGCACGCGGCCGAGGGCATGGGTGTGCAGGCGGCGCATCAACGGTGCCGGCAGCTCGATACGTGAGCCGGAGTCGTGGTTGCCGGCGATCATCACGATGGTCAGCTTGGGGTTTTGTTCGTGGGCGCTGATGATGAAGTCATACAGCCGCTCCTGGGCCTTGAGCGGCGGGTTGACCGTGTCGAAGATATCGCCGGCGATGAGCAGAGCGTCCGGCTGATGGGTCTTGAGTTGGCCCAGCAGCCATTCGAGGAAACAGGCGTGTTCGAAGTCGCGTTCCTGGCCGTGGAGGTTTTGACCCAGGTGCCAGTCGGAGGTGTGAAACAGACGCAAGGCGAACTCCGTGGAATAGATGAAAAGGAGGGGAGTTTACCTGTAATGCGACCATGCTGCCCCAGGCGATACAGATTCAATGTGGGAGGCGGCTTGTTCCCGATGGCGGTGGGTCAGTCAGTGCATTTCTATCTGACACACCGCCTTTGCGAGCAAGCCCGCTCCGTGCCAAGGGTTAGAATATTTCTCTGAAAAAACGCAAAGTAAAATGTTATTAAATGCCGATCCCATAAGTGGTCGGCAGGATTAGGAAACGCCTTACTTATTCCTGCACTAAAAAATGACAGGACTTTCCTTCCAGGATTTAGGAAGCAGCTGGCTTAATTTGATAAAAATTCATGCAGTCTGGCAAGCGTGGAGTGGTCAAATAACGCGCTCCTCGTGTGATGCGCTTTTGTGTTTTCTTAATAATGATGGAGACTATTATGAAAAGCCTTATTGCATTGCTGCTTGCTGTATTGACGTTGTTTGCCACGCCAGCCTCTGCGCTATGTCTCTATATCACTGATAGTTACAGTGGAATCATACCACCTGAGGAGGAAATTACTGCTCATGGTCCATTTGCAATAACCTCGGCCAACGGCTGTTACGGGGCGAGCATTGATGCAATGGTTACAGTAGGAGGGGCTGGAAGGACTCCCGGGATTTTTATCGAGCGTGAAGTAGGCGGGACGTGGAAAAAGGAAACTTTCAGTATAGGCAGTAACGCCTCGTACTCAGGCCCGTTTGGTAACTATCGAGTCAGGCTGAAAAACAACGAAGCGGTACCGAAATCCTACTCAGGTACGATCAGATACGGTCGCTGAGGGGTTAAAGGCAGTGCGTCAGGGCAGTCCCCGACGCACTGTGCTTCACGCTGTGCATTTAAGCACGCTCATTGACTGATAAATTACTATGCGTTGATTTTACGAAGTAGGCCAGCGCGTTGATAGCTTGATTGGCCTCGACCATGCTTCGTAAATGGTCCATGGCACCATCGCGCTTACTGATTCGTGGATCAGTTTTAAAATAAGCTACCGTGTCTTCCAGTTGTTCGTTGAATAACGCTATGCCGTTAAATTTTACATGGGTATTTGTCTGGCGCCCATTGGCATCGGATGCGCCGTCACCAGAAATGAACATTCCAAATGCACGCTCACTGATCATTCCGTCGTCAAAAAGCCGTCTGCCAACTTTCTTCAATTCTGCGGTACTGATTGACGTCATATCATAATCTTTCAAAAACTCCTTAAGCTGACTGATCTTCTCCTGATCGCCAAGCTTCAATGTATCCGACGCCTCGGAGGCTTCGGTAATGGTGAATGCATTCGTGACTTGCTGCGGATTTTTGATGGTATAAGCATCTGTCTGCTTACTTAATGGCGGATAGGAAACATTCAACGTAATGGCCATTTTAAAAACTCCATTAATCGAAAGCTACATGGTTTTATCGGCCATGCCTGTCCTATCTTGAGTAGTGACCTTGGCTACTTGGGATACAGCGGCGGCAGGCTGGTGGTATCCGCCGCCGGGTCCGGTTCGCGCTCAGCTATCGGAATCGCCTTCACCGCACGCCACAGGTCTTCACCCAACCAGAAATGCCCGCTCTCGCTATACAGTGCACCATTCAAACCGTCCAACGCGTCCGACAGCGGCACAAACCGCGCCGCCATATCCGCCAGGGTTTCAGGCTGTTGCCGCGCCCAGGCGTCAAGGGCCTGGCGGGTGGCTTGGGGGTCGTTGGCCTGGGTGGCGCGTTTAAGGTCGTCGAGCAGCGTGCGCGGGCTCGGGCCGGTCTGTGCGGCGCGCTGCACGGCCGGTTGCCGACGTGCACGCCACCACAGGCCAAAACCCAGCAGGGTGGTGCAGGCCAGGATCAGCGTACTCAGTTGCCACAGCCACAGGCGTTCATCGTCCGGCGCGGTGATCACCGTCGGCGTAGCGGGGGTATCCACGGCCAGGCTCGGGTTGATGGCGACCTGCAAGGTGCGCGCCGGCAGGCTGGTGCGTTCGAGGTGGTCTTCGTGGGTGTTCCACCACACCACGTCCACGGCGGGCAGTTCCAGATTGCCGGCGCGAGTGGGCACCAGGGCCTCGCGGTCTTCGCGGCTGCCGATCAGGCCATGGTCGCTGGTCTGGTTGCCGAGCACCGGCTGGTCCGGGTAACGGCGCAGGCCGTTGATTTCGGTGCTGGGCAGCGCCGGCAGTTGTGCGCTGGAAAGACCCTCGGCCTTGACCGTAAGGCTGCGGGTCAGGGAGTCGCCGACCTGCACATGCTCGGGTTCCGGGTTCCAGTGTTCGCTCAAGGTCAGGCTGCGTGCCGGCAACCACGGCGTATCGGCGGGATACAGCGCCGGTTTGGGTTTGACCACCAGCGGCAGCTCTGCGGAACTCACGTGGATCAACTTGCCCGGCTTGGTGCCTTGCAGGGTGTTTTCCTGGGGCGGGCGCGATTCCACCAGGGTCGCGCTGAAGGTCTGCGTCGGGATCGCCAATGTGCCGCTGTGCTGCGGGTAGATCGCGTAGCGGGTCTCGATCACGCCGTGGCGGATGCTGTTGATGACCTTTTCATAGGTGCGCGACTCGCCCAACTGCTCCACACGCGCATCGGCAATCTGCAACGGCGTGAGGCTGCTGTCGTCATACAGCGACACCGAGTGGTAGACGCGCACGGTCAACAGCGCCTGGGCCTGGACATAGACGCTGGTCTGGTCGAGGTTGGCCTCGATAAATACCGGCGCCAGCTCGGCAGCGGTGTTCTGGCTGGCGGTCTCCACCACTTGCAGGCTGATCGGCTGGGTCTTGTGTTCGCCCACTTGCAGGGGCGGGATGACCACCGTGCCGTTTTCCCTGGGCAGCAGGGTGATGATCCAGCGCGTGGTGGCGTGGTTGTCGCCGCCCAGCGTGGTGAGTTGGTTGATCTGCCGCGTGCCGCTGACTTCGAACTGCGCATCCAGCGGCGACAGGTCGGGTTTGCCGAACTGAGTGACGTCGCTGGACTCCACCGTCAGTTCCACCGTTTCCCCGGAGTTGACGCGGCTGCGGTCGACGCTGGCGACCAGGCTCGCCGCCTGGGCGTGGCCGGCCGACAAGGCGAGCAGAAGCAGTAGGGTGGTGCGGCGGCTCATCGAGTCTTGTCCTGATGTTGTTGCTGTTCGTACCAGAATTTGCGGCGCAGCAGTTCGCCGGGGTTGTCCGGGATCTCCTGCAGCCATTGCTCCAGGGCCTGGCGATGTTCACCGTCGAGGCTGGCATCGCTAGGCCGCAGCGGTGGGGTGGTGGTCTGTTCGTCGCCCAGTTCGCTGCCCGGTACTTCATTGCCCGCGGTTTGCGGCGTGTTGCCGGGCTTGGTGTCGCCAGTGCCGGCCTCACCCTGGCCTTGGGATGATTGTTCGCCGCCTGTGGCGTTTTGCCCAGTGGCGCCCGGTTGCGCAGTTTGGCCGGGTTGGGTGGTTTCGTCATCCTCGTTTTTTGCCGCAGGAGACGGCTCCGGCTGGGCCTGTTCCTGCATAAGGGTTTCTACCAGCGCTTTGTTTTTCAGCGCCGGTTGCAGGTCGGGCTGGGCTTCGAGGGCTTGCTCGTAGGCGTCGATAGCGGCTTCCAGTTCCCCGGATTTTGCCAGCGCATTGCCCCGATTGTAGTGGGAGTAGGCGTCATTGCCTTCGGCAAACAGCTTGATGGCCTCGGCATAGTTGCCGGCCTCGTAAAGCGCCACGCCCTTCCACTGCGGGTCCTGGAAGTGTTCGGCGGCTTCGGCGGGGCGTTTTTTCTTCAGCAGATATTGGCCCTGCTGGTCGGGACGCAGCCACAGGTCTTGCAGGCCGAAGGCGTAGCTGGGTTGCGGTGCAATCAACAGCAGCAACGGCAGGCAGAACAGCCAGCCGCGCCGACCGGCGCAGGCGGCCAGCAGCAACAGCGGCAGGAGCAGCCAGTAGCCCTGGTCGGCCCAGGTGTCGAGGTGCAGCAACTGGCCGTCATTGCGCAGGGTTTGCGGTGGGTCGAGCACGCCGAGCTGGCGCAGGTCCTTGTCGTCCAGCCGCGCAGCGCGGTAGCGGCCACCCATTTCGCTGGCGAAGGCCTTGAGGGTCGGGCTGTCCAGGCGCGGCACCAGGATCGCGCCTTGTTCGTCCTTGAGGAACTCGCCGCTTTCCTGGGTCACCGGCGTGCCCTCGCGGCTGCCGATGCCGAGGATCGACAAACTCGGCGCCTGGCCGCTTTGCAGCAATAGGCGGATGCCCTGGCGCTCCTGTTTGGACAGCGAAGAACCAATCAGCAACAGGCGGCCCTGGCCGAGGCCGCCTTGTTTGAGCAGACCCAGGGCCTTCTCGACGGCCAGGTCGGCGCGGTGGCCGGGTTCGGGCATGATCGAGGGACGCAAGGCCTCCAGCAGGTTGCGGCTGGTGGCCAGGTCGTCCGACAGCGGCACCAGCGTGTGGGCGCTGCCGGCATAGACGACAATGGCGGTTTGCGCATCGGTGCGCGCCTGCAACAGGTCGTACAGCTTGCGCCGCGCCTGCTCCAGGCGGTTGGGCGGGCTGTCGGTGGCGAGCATTTCCGGGGTCAGCTCCAGCAGCACCACCAATGGGTCGGACGGTTTCTGGCTGGACTGCTCGACTCTTTGCCAACTGGGGCCGAGCAACGCCAGCACTGCCAACAGCCAGGCAATGCCCAGCACCACCCAGGGCGATTTGCTCTCGCGGCCGTTGCCACCGCTGAGCAATACCGCGTGGAAGGCCGGCGGCAGGATCATTTGCCAGCGTCCGGCGCGCTTTTGCCGGTGCCACAGATGCCACAGCAGCCAGCCGAGCAACGGCAACAGCAACAACCACCAGGGACGGAACCAGTGCGGCCACAGGTCGATCATCGACGCCTCCGCAAACGCAGGCGTTTGAGGCGCTGGCGCCATTCCGGGTGTTGCTGCAGGAAAATCCCCTTGCTCGACAGCTTATTGAACACGCGTTGCAGGGCGTTGTTCGGCCAACGTTCCTGGATCACCAGCAACATGCTCAGCACCAGCGCGAGGGCCAGCGGCGCGCTGTACAAGGCCAGGGCGGGCCGCGCCTGGGTGGGTTGTTGTTCGACAGGTTCGAGCTTGTCGAGGGTTTGCTTGATCGCTTGCAACTCTTCGCCATCACGTGCTCGGAAGTACTGGCCGTGGGTGGCTTCGGCGATGGCCTTGAGCGCCGGTTCGTCGAGGTCAAGGCTCGGGTTGACGCCAAGGATGCCCAGGGAACCCGTTTGCTCCGGGTCGGCGCCGATGCCGATGGGGTAGATCTTCACGCCTTCTTCGGCCGCCAGGCGCGCAGCGGTCAGCGGGTCGATCTGCCCGGCATTGTTGGCGCCGTCAGTGACCAGGATCAGCACGCGGCTCTGCGCCGGACGCTGGCGCAGGCGTTTCAAGGCCAGGCCGATGGCATCGCCAATCGCAGTGTTCTTGCCGGCAATGCCGATGCGCGCTTCATCCAGCCAGGTGCGCACGGTGCGGCGGTCGAACGTCAGCGGTGCCTGCAGGTAGGCCTGGCTGCCGAACAGGATCAGGCCGACGCGATCACCCTCACGGCCCTCAAGAAAGTCGCCGAGCAGGTGCTTGACCAGGCTCAAGCGACTCACGTCTTCGTCCTGCCAGTTCATATCGGGAAAATCCATGGAGCCGGACACGTCTACCGCCACCAGCAGGTCGCGGCCACTGGCGGCGATGGGCAGTGGCTCACCGAGCCATTCCGGGCGTGCGGCGGCGGTCAACAGCAGCAACCACAGCACCACGAAGGGCGCTTGCTGGCGCCAGCCCGGCAGGTTGACGCGGGCGCGGCGGCGGGCCAGGCCTTCGAGGTCGCTGAGGTAGCTGACTTTCAATGCGGGCTCACCACTGTCGGCGGCGGGCAGCACCAGGCGCATCAACCAGGGCAATGGCAACAGGGCAAAGATCCACGGCCAGGCGAACTCAAACATGTTTGCGAATCCAGGTATCGACCGCTTGGGTCAGGCCGGCGATGGCCTTGTCGTCGAGTCTGCATTCGGGTTTGTAGGCGCCTTCCACCAGCACCATCCAGCGCGTGAGGCCGGCGGCAGGGCAGCGGTTGTCGAGGAACGCCAGCCATTTGCGGCCGTTGAGGGTGTGGCTCTGGCTGTAGGGGTAGTCGTTGCGGCACAGGCGCTTGAGCAGGCCGTTGAGCTGTTGCAGCCAGGCGCCGGCAGGCGCGCCGTCGTAGGGTTTGGGCATCAGCGCCAGTTCCGCCAGGGCGGCAATGCGCAGCGGGTCCAGCGGTTGTTCGGCGCGAGCCACGGGGCGGCGGGCCGGCAGGAAACGGCGCAGGGACCACAGGCCCCAACCGAGCAGCGGAATCACCAGCAGCAACAGCCACCAACCTGGCGCAGGCGGCCAGAAGCCGATGGCGGGCGGGGCGATCAGCGGTTGCAGTTGGTCCAGGCTGCTCATTGTTTTTTAACCGGGCGTTGCGGGTTGAGGTATTCGCGCAGTTGCTCGACCATTTCGCTCTGGGTGCTCAAAGGCATCAACAGCACACGCAGTTTCTGCGCGAGCAGTTCCCAGCGGGCAATGCGCGCTTCGGCCTGGGCCTTGTAGGCCTGGCGCAGGTCGAAGTTGAGTGTGTCCAGTTCCAGCTGGGCGCCGCGTTCGGCGAAGCGCAACAGCCCGGCGGCGGGCAGGGCGTGGTCCAGCGGGTCGGAGATCGGCAGCAGCAAAAGGTCGCAGTGGCGTGACAGCAGGCTGAGTTGTTGCTCGGCGCCCTCGGTCAGCGCGCGTTCATCGCAGATCACAATCACCAGGCTGCCGGGGCGCAGCACTTCGCGGCCACGACGCAGGGCCATGCCGAGGGCGTCGGCTTCGGGGCGGCTCTCGGTGTTCAGGCTCTGGTTGACTCGCACCAGGCGGTTGAGCAATTGCAGCAGGCTTTGTTTGCTGCGCCGGGGCTTGATTTCGTAGTGCTCGCTATCGCCGAACACCAGCCCGCCCACGCGGTCGTTGTGGCCCAGCGCGGCCCAGCCGATCAGGCTGGCCGCCTGTGCCGCCAGCACCGACTTGAACATTTGCCCGGAGCCGAAAAACAGCCGGCAGCTTTGCTCCACCATGATGAAGATGGGCCGCTCGCGCTCTTCATGGAACAGCTTGGTGTGCGGCTCCTGGGTGCGCGCCGTCACGCGCCAGTCGATGGTGCGCACATCGTCCCCGGCCTGGTACACGCGCACCTGGTCGAAGTCCACACCGCGTCCGCGCAGTTTGGAGTGGTGCAGGCCGATCAGCGGGCTGCGCTGGCTTGGGGTGGAAAACAGCTGCACTTCGCGCACGCGATGGCGCATCTCGATCAACTCGCTGAGCGTGATGCGGATGCCATCGCCTGCGTTCATGGGTTTCAAGCGACGGCAACGACGTCGAGAATGCGTTGCACCACGCGGTCCTGGTCGATGCCGGCGGCTTCGGCTTCGAACGACAGGATAATGCGATGGCGCAGCACGTCGAACAGCACCGCCTGGATGTCTTCCGGGCTGACGAAGTCGCGACCGGCCAGCCAGGCATGGGCGCGGGCGCAGCGGTCGAGGGCGATGGAGCCGCGAGGGCTGGCGCCGTAGGCGATCCACTCGGCCATCTCCGGATCAAATTTGGCCGGCGTGCGCGTGGCCATGACCAGTTGCACCAGGTATTCCTCCACCGCGTCGGCCATGTACAGACCGAGGATTTCCTTGCGTGCGGCGAAGATCGCCTGCTGGCTGACGCGACGTTCCGGCTTGGTTTCGCCGTTGAGCGCTTCGCCACGGGCCTGTTGCAGGATGCGTCGCTCCACGGCGGCGTCGGGGAAGCCGATCTTGACGTGCATCAGGAAACGGTCGAGCTGGGCCTCCGGCAGGGGGTAGGTGCCTTCCTGTTCGATGGGGTTTTGCGTGGCCATCACCAGGAACAGCGGCGACAGGTCATAGGTACTGCGCCCGACGCTGACCTGGCGCTCGGCCATGGCTTCCAGCAGGGCCGATTGCACCTTGGCCGGGGCGCGGTTGATTTCGTCCGCCAGCACCAGGTTGTGGAAGATCGGGCCCTGCTGGAACACGAAGCTGCCGGTTTCCGGGCGATAGATTTCGGTGCCGGTGATGTCGGCGGGCAACAGGTCGGGGGTGAACTGGATACGATGGAACTGCGCTTCGATCCCTTCGGCCAACTCTTTGATGGCCTTGGTCTTGGCCAGGCCTGGCGCGCCTTCCACCAGCATATGGCCGTCGGCGAGCAAGGCGATCAACAGGCGATCGATGAGTTTTTCCTGGCCGAGAATCTGCGTAGAAAGAAAGGTTCGCAGCGCAAGCAGCGCTTCACGATGTTCCATCGATGACGGTTCCTGGAGAGATGAGCCTTGGCGTTGTGAAAAATGCCAAGACCTGGGGCGTCTACTTTAAAGCATCGAGGGGGGTGGCGACTAACGGCGTGACGGGTATTTTTGGCAAATCTTGTAGGAAATGTGTGTGGGAACGCGGTCGATGTGGGAGGGGGCTTGCCCCCGATAGCAGTGGGTCAGACGCAGATGCAGGAACTGGTTCGCCGCTATCGGGGGCAAGCCCCTCCCACATTTGATTGTGGGTGCCGCTTAAATTCGGGTGAAAGTGCCGGTGCCTTTCAGGATGTTTTGCAGGGTTTGCTCGACTTCGGCCATATCCGACGCCGCCGTGGCGTGGGTAATCTCCAGCTGGTCCTTGCCACCCAAGGCATCGGCATCGCCGGCAGCCAATTCGACCAGCAGGGTAGTGTCACTCAGCGTGACCTTCAGCCCATCCAGCGTCGAGGGCTCGTAATCCCAGGTCAACTCCACTTCGTCTTCATCAGGGTAGCGGGTGAGCATGAACATTTCGCCGTTCTTGCCGTGGCAGCAGAGCATGGCCATGTTGTCTTCTTCGTCGTCGCACGGCGTGGCCATCAGGGCGTCGGTTTTCAGTTGCAGCATGGGCAATCCTGTCTGGGGTAGGGCGTAATGCGCGCAATTGTGCCATTGCGGCGAATTTTGTGCTGCTTCCTGTGTCATACCCCGTGCATGACCTGGCGGGCAATATCGGTCATTTCTGATACTCGCCGGCGTGGAAATAGCCGGTTTTTCTCCCGGGAATGATGGGTTGCCCAAGTCGCAACCCGGTGCCTGCTTACTGATGACCGAATATGTCGCAGCGTCGCAAGCAGCTGGCTTCCCACACTCGTTAAGCTGCGCAACGGATGTGCATGAGCCTGGCGCCTGACCTGCCCGTCGTACCGTCACCCGGCAAGGTGCACATCTTATGGAAGTTGTATGTGACCTCATTGTCTTGTCCAGCTTCACCCACCTGTCACCCTGATTCGTTTATGGTGCTTAACTCGTCACCCAGCGAACAGCGCTGACGGTCTCCCCGCAAGGGGATAACACGCGACGCTTCCATCAATAACAAGCCCAAGCGGAGTACCACAGATGGCGTTTTTCACCGCAGCCAGCAAGGCCGACTTCCAGCATCAACTGCAAGCGGCACTGGCGCAGCACATCAGTGAACAGGCACTGCCACAAGTGGCGCTGTTCGCTGAACAATTCTTCGGCATCATTTCCCTGGACGAACTGACCCAGCGTCGCCTTTCCGACCTGGCCGGTTGCACCCTCTCTGCGTGGCGCCTGCTTGAGCGCTTTGACCATACCCAACCGCAAGTGCGGGTCTACAACCCCGATTACGAACGTCATGGCTGGCAGTCGACCCACACCGCGGTCGAAGTGCTGCACCATGACCTGCCCTTCCTGGTGGACTCGGTCCGCACCGAGCTGAACCGCCGTGGCTACAGCATCCACACCCTGCAGACCACCGTGCTCAGCGTACGCCGTGGCGCCAAGGGCGAGTTGCTGGAAATCCTGCCAAAAGGCACCCAGGGCGAAGGCATCCTGCAAGAATCGCTGATGTACCTGGAAATCGATCGTTGCGCCAATGCCGCCGAACTGAACGTGCTGAGCAAAGAGCTTGAGCAGGTGCTGGGCGAAGTGCGCGTGGCCGTGGCCGATTTCGAACCGATGAAAGCCAAGGTCCAGGACCTGCTGGCCGGTATCGATGCGAGCCAGTTCGCTATCGACGGTGAAGAAAAAGCCGAGATCAAGAACTTCCTGGAATGGCTGGTGGGCAACCACTTCACCTTCCTCGGCTATGAAGAGTTCGTGGTACGTGACGAGGCGGACGGCGGTCATATCGAATATGACGCCGGTTCCTTCCTCGGTCTGACCAAGCTGCTGCGCGCCGGCCTCACCGCCGACGATCTGCGCATCGAAGATTACGCCGTGGCCTACCTGCGTGAGCCAGCCGCGCTGTCCTTCGCCAAGGCCGCGCACCCGAGCCGCGTGCACCGCCCGGCCTACCCGGACTACGTGTCGATCCGTGAGATCGACGCCGACGGCAAGGTCATCAAGGAACACCGCTTCATGGGCTTGTACACCTCCTCGGTGTATGGCGAAAGCGTACGGGCCATTCCATACATCCGCCGCAAGGTCGCGGAAATCGAACGTCGCTCGGGCTTCCAGCCCAAGGCGCACCTGGGCAAGGAGCTGGCCCAGGTCGTTGAAGTGCTGCCCCGTGACGACCTGTTCCAGACCCCGGTCGACGAGTTGTTCAGCACTGTGATGTCGATCGTGCAGATCCAGGAGCGCAACAAGATCCGCGTGTTCCTGCGCAAGGACCCGTACGGTCGTTTCTGCTACTGCCTGGCCTACGTGCCACGC
This sequence comes from Pseudomonas sp. NFPP24, assembly GCF_900112095.1. Classification (NCBI taxonomy): domain Bacteria; kingdom Pseudomonadati; phylum Pseudomonadota; class Gammaproteobacteria; order Pseudomonadales; family Pseudomonadaceae; genus Pseudomonas; species Pseudomonas sp. NFPP24. Next base: position 100,261 of record NZ_FOKD01000010.1, on the reverse strand, counting down.
GACATCTATTCCACCGAAGTGCGCCAGAAGATCCAGCAAGTATTGATGGATCGCCTGAAGGCCTCGGACTGCGAGTTCTGGACCTTCTTCTCCGAATCCGTGCTGGCCCGTGTGCAGCTGATTCTGCGGGTTGATCCGAAGAACCGCCTGGATATCGACCCGCTGCAACTGGAAAAGGAAGTGGTGCAGGCCTGCCGCAGCTGGCAGGACGACTACTCCAGCCTGGTGGTGGAAAGCTTTGGAGAAGCCCACGGCACCAATGTGCTGGCGGACTTCCCGAAAGGCTTCCCGGCCGGTTACCGCGAGCGCTTTGCCGCGCACTCGGCGGTGGTCGACATGCAGCACTTGCTCAGCCTCACCGAAGCCAATCCGCTGGTGATGAGCTTCTATCAGCCGCTGGGCCAGGTCTCCGGCCAACGCGAGCTGCATTGCAAGCTGTACCACGCCGACACCCCGCTGGCGCTGTCCGACGTGCTGCCGATCCTGGAAAACCTCGGCCTGCGTGTGCTGGGCGAATTCCCGTACCGTCTGCGTCATGCCAATGGCCGTGAGTTCTGGATCCATGACTTCGCGTTCATCGCCGCCGAAGGCGTGAACCTGGATATCCAGCAACTCAACGACACCCTGCAGGACGCGTTCGTGCACATCGTGCATGGCGACGCCGAGAACGATGCGTTCAACCGCCTGGTGCTCACCGCTGGCCTGCCATGGCGCGACGTCGCGCTGCTGCGCGCCTACGCCCGTTACCTCAAGCAGATCCGCCTGGGCTTCGACCTCGGTTACATCGCCAGCACCCTGAACAACCACACCGACATCGCCCGCGAGTTGACCCGGTTGTTCAAGACCCGCTTCTACTTGGCGCGCAAGCTCACCGCCGACGACCTGGAAGACAAGCAGCAACGCCTGGAGCAAGCGATCCTCACCGCCCTGGACGATGTCCAGGTGCTCAACGAAGACCGCATCCTGCGTCGCTACCTGGACCTGATCAAGGCGACCCTGCGTACCAACTTCTACCAGACCGACGCCAACGGGCAGAACAAGTCGTACTTCAGCTTCAAGTTCAATCCGCACGCGATCCCTGAATTGCCCAAGCCGGTGCCGAAGTTTGAAATCTTCGTGTACTCGCCACGGGTCGAAGGCGTGCACCTGCGCTTCGGCAACGTCGCCCGCGGCGGCCTGCGCTGGTCCGACCGTGAAGAAGACTTCCGCACCGAAGTGCTTGGCCTGGTCAAAGCCCAGCAAGTGAAGAACTCGGTGATCGTGCCGGTGGGGGCGAAGGGCGGCTTCCTGCCGCGTCGCCTGCCTCTGGGCGGCAGCCGTGACGAGATCGCGGCCGAGGGCATCGCCTGCTACCGCATCTTCATTTCCGGCCTGCTGGACATTACCGATAACCTCAAGGACGGCGCCCTGGTGCCACCGGCCAACGTCGTGCGCCATGACGACGATGACCCGTACCTGGTGGTGGCGGCGGACAAGGGCACCGCGACCTTCTCCGACATCGCCAACGGCATCGCCATCGACTACGGCTTCTGGCTGGGTGACGCGTTCGCCTCCGGTGGTTCCGCCGGTTACGACCACAAGAAAATGGGCATCACCGCCAAGGGCGCATGGGTCGGCGTGCAGCGTCACTTCCGTGAGCGCGGCATCAATGTGCAGGAAGACAGCATCACCGTGGTGGGCGTCGGCGACATGGCCGGTGACGTGTTCGGCAACGGCCTGTTGATGTCCGACAAGCTGCAACTGGTCGCGGCCTTCAACCACCTGCATATCTTCATTGACCCGAACCCGAACCCGGCCACCAGCTTCGTCGAGCGCAAGCGCCTGTTCGAGCTGCCGCGTTCGGCCTGGACCGACTATGACACCAGCATCATGTCCGAAGGCGGCGGTATCTTCTCGCGCAGCGCGAAGAGCATTGCCATCTCGCCACAGATGAAGGAACGCTTCGACATCTCGGCCGACAAGCTGACGCCGACCGAACTGCTGAATGCCTTGCTCAAGGCGCCGGTAGACCTGTTGTGGAACGGCGGTATTGGCACTTACGTCAAGGCCAGCAGCGAAAGCCACGCCGATGTGGGCGACAAGGCCAACGACGCCCTGCGCGTCAACGGCAACGAGCTGCGCTGCAAGGTGGTGGGCGAGGGCGGTAACCTCGGCATGACCCAGCTGGGTCGTGTGGAATTCGGCCTCAATGGCGGCGGTTCCAACACCGACTTCATCGACAACGCCGGTGGCGTGGACTGCTCCGACCACGAAGTGAACATCAAGATCCTGCTCAACGAAGTGGTGCAGGCCGGTGACATGACCGACAAGCAACGCAACCAGTTGCTGGCGAGCATGACCGAAGAAGTCGGCAACCTGGTGTTGGGCAACAACTACAAGCAGACCCAGGCCCTGTCCCTGGCGGCGCGCCGTGCCTACGAGCGTGCTGCCGAGTACAAGCGCCTGATGAGCGACCTGGAGGGTCGTGGCAAGCTGGACCGCGCCATCGAGTACCTGCCGACCGAGGAGCAGCTCACCGAGCGCGCCGCGAACGGCAAGGGCCTGACCCGTCCGGAGCTGTCGGTGCTGATCTCGTACAGCAAGATCGACCTCAAGGAAGCGCTGCTCAAGTCGCTGGTACCGGATGACGAGTACCTGACCCGCGACATGGAGACCGCGTTCCCGCCGAGCCTGGTCGCCAAGTTCGGTGAGGCCATGCGTCGCCACCGCCTCAAGCGCGAGATCGTCAGCACCCAGATCGCCAACGACCTGGTCAACCACATGGGCATCACCTTCGTGCAGCGACTCAAAGAGTCGACCGGCATGAGCCCGGCGAACGTGGCCGGCGCGTATGTGATCGTGCGTGACATCTTCCACCTCCCGCACTGGTTCCGCCAAATAGAAGCCCTGGACCACCAGGTCTCCGCCGAGGTGCAACTGGAGCTGATGGATGAGCTGATGCGCCTGGGTCGTCGTGCTACGCGCTGGTTCCTGCGCAGCCGTCGCAACGAGCAGGACGCTGGCCGTGACACCGCGCACTTCGGTCCGCACCTGGCGGCGCTGGGCCTCAAGCTCGACGAACTGCTGGAAGGCCCGACCCGCGAAGGCTGGCAGAAGCGCTACCAGGCCTACACCGAAGCCGGCGTGCCGGAGTTGTTGGCACGCATGGTTGCAGGCACGACCCACCTGTACACCTTGCTGCCGATCATCGAAGCCGCTGACGTGACCGGGCATGACGCCGCCGAAGTGGCCAAGGCCTACTTCGCCGTTGGCAGCGCTTTGGACTTGCCATGGTACCTGCAGCAGATCAGCGATCTGCCGGTGGGCAACAACTGGCAGGCTGCGGCCCGCGAAGCGTTCCGCGACGATGTGGACTGGCAGCAACGCGCGATCACCATCTCCGTCCTGCAAATGGCCGACGCGCCACAAGACATGGAAGCCCGCGTGGCCCTGTGGCTTGAGCAGCACAAGGACATGGCCGAGCGTTGGGTGGCGATGATGGTGGAAATTCGTGCGGCGGTCGGCACGGACTACGCTATGTACGCGGTGGCCAACCGGGAGTTGCTGGACCTGGCGTTGAGTGGTCAGTCTGTGCTTTAAACGTCTGATCCGTCGTTGAAAACAAAAATCCCCGCATGGAATGATGCGGGGATTTTTTATGGGGCCTTCAATGTCGCCAGATGTTCTGGGATCAATGCGGTGCGCCCACGATGATGAAGGGGACGAAGGATTTGAATACGTGTTCTATACGTTCATGCAGGCTGACGCGGATTGCTTCGCTGGCCGAATACTGTTGCGGCGTCATTTGATGCCAAATAGCATCCATGTCATGTTGCAGGTTTTCAGCCGCGAGGGGGTTGGTCAGTTTCGGCAGAACCATGCCCAGCACTGCATAGGCCTTGGCGAAATCCCTTTCAAGTCCGTACGTCCGCGGTGCCACGGTGTGTCGCTGCACGACAAGGGACAGCCCTTGGTTAATTTGCGGCATGCCTGCCAGTGCATACCCATATTCCACCAACGCATCGAGTTGACCCAATAAAGCGAGCTGGACCAGTCGTTGTTGTTTTTCCAGAATGTCTGCGGTGGACGTTTGGGAGAAAACACGCTCAGCCAGCGCCGGCACGCTACCGCCGTCGGCCGCTTTCTGCCGAAGCTCTTCGATCAGTGCGTGACGTTCCACGGCGTTGGGGATCAGTTGCGGAGTATCGTGATAGGCCTCGGCGAGCTCGAATTGCGCTGAAGAATCGTTGAGGGCAACGGCTTTTTTCAACCAATTCACATCCTTGTCGAGTTTAAACAGGAAGCTCATGGCCTGAGTATCTCCGGCCTCCGCCTTGGGGGTGAGTATTTCAGCGGCTTTGCGCAGGGATTGGGTATCGCCCAAACGCATCAGTGCCGGGACGTAGTCTTGAGCCGCCGCCAGCCTCAGCCATTGGCGAGTTTCTTGCGAGGCAATGCGAAAACCACCGTCCCGGCGGGTAACGCAGGTTGCCATTGCGTACTGGGCTTGAGCCTTGCCTTGGGCGGCGGCAATCGTCAGGCATAGCTCGGCTTTGTCATAGCTCTCAAGCGCGAGCAGTTCAAAGCCGATCTTTGTCGCGATCTCATTCAGTTGTCCCAGTGATCCATTGATTGTTTCACCCAGTAGGCTTTTCTGCGCATTCAGCTGTGTGAGCAGCGCGAACAGCGCAGGCATGGTTTGAGTATCTACATACATGATGATGACCTGTGATTAGGCACTTTAGTTGTGCAGACACAGGGTATGGAGCAGGTCGGTATCCGGGCGGTACATACCTAGGGGGTGAGGGGCGTCGTCATTGATTCAGTTGTCTTTCCAGGTGATTCAGGTGCAGGGTCATCAGGTTGACGGCGCGGGTGACGTCCTGCTGTTCAATGGCGTCGGCAATTGCCCCATGCTCCTGCCATGCGCAGTAGGTACAGGCTTGCGCTTCATAGCGAGCGATTGCGAGTGACGTGAGCGGCACCAGGCTGTTGAGGAACTGTGCAAGCGGCTCGTTACCGGCGATCTTTGCCAGCTGCAGGTGAAACTCCCCGGATAACCGAATCGCCGGCCCACGCTGGTCGCGCTCGATGCATTCGCGCTCCCTGGTGATCAAGTCGCGCAACTGGCGTATTTTCGCGGGAGTGGCTTGGGCGCAGGCCAGTTGCACCACGGTGATTTCCGTCAGTCGCCGCGCTTCCAGAATTTCCCGGGTCTGTTGTGCGTCCGGTGCTGCCACCTGGGCGCGCTGGTTGGGGCGCAGGATGATCACTTGCTGATGGGACAGCTTGGCCAGGACCCGGCGGATCACACTGCGACTCACACCAAAGGTCTCGCCCAGGCCTTCTTCGGTAAAACGGCTGGCTGGGGCAATACGCTGTTCGAGGATGGCGTCGAACAAGCGCGGATAGATGTCATCCACTGAAGGCTTTTTACCGGCGACCAGGCGCAGGGTCGGGAGGATAGGGTCGTAGTGCAAGGCGTGGGCGGTCATGGCCTGTCTCCAAAAAATCAGCTGCCCAGATGGTCGTCCGGGATGTTCAAGCGAATACCCATGCGCAGGCCTTCCCGAAGGATGTGCCGCCGCATCTCGGCACTGGCCAGGGCGCTGTTCTTGTTGCGGATGGCGCGTACTACGGCTTCGTTTTCCTGCAGGCGTTCGGCCAGGTGTTCGGGCGAGTTGCGCAGTACCTGGGCGCTTTGCTTGAGGGCATTGCTGGTCTGTTGCACCACGTTCTGGAAGATCGGGTTGGAGGTAAGGGCGAACAGCTCTTCGTGAAAGCCGATGTAGGCGTTCATGCCGGCTTCGGCGTCGCCCGCGTCGAGGGCTTCGCGCATGTCCATCAAGGTCAGGCGCAGTTGGCCGACTTCCTTGCTGCTGATGGACTGCGCTACCAGGCCGACAATGAAGGGTTCGAGGGTGTAGCGCAGTTGCAGGATGTCTTCCAGGCTGGCGTCGGCTACCGCGTCGCTGGATTGCGGTTCGCTGACGCTGGTTTCCAGCACCACTACGCCTTTGCCAGGCATGGAGCGCACAAGGCCGAGGGTCTCCAGCACGATCACCGCTTCACGCAGGCTGGGGCGGCTGATGCCCATCTGTTCGGCCAGTTCGCGTTGGCCGGGGAGCATTTCACCCCGGCGCCACTGACCACGCGCCAAGGCGGCGCGGAGTTTTTCTACGACTGAATTGACGACGGTTGAGGTGCTGATCACGTCGTGCGTCTCCCTGATCTTGCAAATGGATGTGTGGGAGAGGGCAAGCCCCCTCCGACATTTCAGAACTCTTGATGCGCCGGTAATACCGGCTTCTTGGCCTGGAAGGCATAGCCTTGCTGACCGTCCAGCACCTTGTTGGCGCGCTGGATATCGATGTCTTTTTCCCAGCGAGCAATGGCCACGGTCGCCACGCAGTTGCCGATCAGGTTAGTCAATGCACGGCCGATGCCCATGAACCAATCCACCGCCAGCACCAGCACCAGGCCCACCACCGGAATCGCCGGGATCGCGGTGAGGGTCGCCGCCAGGATCACCAGCGCCGACCCCGGAATGCCGTGGGCGCCCTTGGAGGTGATCAACGACACCAGCAGGATCGTCAGCAGGTCGGTCATCGACAGGGGTGTACCAGTGGCGTTGGCGATAAACACAATGGCCAGGGTCAGGTAGATCGAGAACCCATCGAGGTTGAACGAATACCCCGTTGGAATCACCAGGCCCACGGTGGAACTGCCAATGCCCAGGTGCTCCAGCTTGCGCATGATCTGTGGCAGCACGGCGTCAGAGGAAGCGGTGCCCATCACGATCAGCAGTTCTTCACGCAGGTACTTGAGCAGCGGCAACATGCGCAGGCCCGACAGGCGCATCACCATGCCGAGGATCAGTACGACAAAGGCAAGACACGTCAGGTAGAACAGGCCCACCAGGCTGCCCAGGTGTTGCAGGGAGTCCAGGCCATAGGTGCTGGTGGTGAAGGCGATCGCGCCGAACACACCGATCGGCGCCAGGCGCACGATCATGCCCATGATGCGGAAAATGATGTGGCTCAGTTCGTTGATCAGTCGCGAGATGCCCGACGCCGCTTCGCCCACCAGGTTCAGCGCGCTGCCGAACAGCACCGAGAACAGCAGCACTTGCAGCACGTTGTTGTCGGCAAAGGCACCGATGACCGAGTTGGGAATCAGGTCCATCAGGAACTGACTGGTGCCGCGGATGTGCTGGCCCTTGTCGGCCAGTTCATTCAAACCAGCGGAGGACAATTGTTCCAGATGGATATTGGCGCCTTGGCCGATGCCGGTGCTGAAGGCCATGACCAGGCCGATCACCAGCGCGACGGTGGTGAGGATCTCGAAGTAGATCACTGACTTGAGGCCGATGCGTCCGACTTTCTTCAAGTCGCCGGCGCCGGAAATGCCGCTGACCACCACGCAGAACACGATCAGGCCGATCAGCATTTTGATCAGCTTGATAAAGCCGTCACCCAGGGGTTTGAGTTGCGAGGAGAATTCGGGAAGGGCCAGGCCGCAGGCGATGCCGAGCATCAGGCCAATCACGACTTGCAGGAAAATCGAACGCGAGCACCATCTGAGCATGGGAGGGATCTCTATTCGGTGCCCTGGTGGTTCCAGGGCTTAATTGTTGTGGTCTTACCGGTAAGTCCAGTGCGGGGCCAGTCTACGCCCAGTATTTTTGAAATCACAAGCAATTATTTGGCGGTTGACAGGTCCCGGTCTGACCAGTTGGTCGGTAACGGCGATGCTTGAGCGGTTGGCAGGGCGGAATTTTTTTCGCTTATCATCCGCTGCTCGGCACATGAGGTGATGGATGGACACACCAGGACTGACCACTGACGAAACCGGGCAGACCCACTGCACCTGGCGCACGGCGGCGCCGGAATACCCGCGTTACCACGACGACGAATGGGGCGTGCCGGTGGCGGATGACATTCAGCTGTACGAGAAGATCTGCCTGGAGGGCTTTCAGGCGGGCATGGCGTGGATCACCATTTTGCGCAAGCGCGAACAGTTTCGAGTGGCGTTCGAGGGCTTTGATTTCAGAAGAGTGGCGCAGTACGGCGAAGCAGATATCGCGCGGTTGATGCAGGACCCGGGCATTGTGCGCAATCGGGCCAAGATCGTGTCCACGATCAACAATGCGCGCCGGGCGTGTGAGCTGGTGGATGAGACCGGTTCGCTGGCGCGCTGGTTGTGGGCGTTCGAACCCGATGAGGATGAACGGCCGGCGGTGGTGGACATGGCTTACTGGACGGGCAATCCCACGTCGCCGGCCTCGGTGCGATTGTCCAAGGCCTTGAAGAAGCGCGGTTGGACGTTCGTTGGGCCGACCACGATGTATGCGTTGATGCAGGCGATGGGCATGGTCAATGATCACCTGGAAGGCTGTGCTTGTCGCGAGCGGATCGAAGGCCTGCGCCGCCAGTTCAAACGCCCCTGAGTCACTGACCGATACAAATCAAAATGTGGGAGGGGGCTTGCCCCCGATGGCGGCGTATCAGTAGCAGATTCATTGGCTGACACTCTGCTATCGGGGGCAAGCCCCCTCCCACCTTCCTGATTTGTGGCGTGGTGGGTTACTTGGGCAGGGGGGTAAGCACCTCGGCCTTGTCATCCAGCACCATCACCACCAGCAACCTGGCCGGCTTGGTCTGGCTGGCATTGCTCGATTCAAAGTGGCGGGAACCCGCTGGCTCGTAGAACGACTCGCCGACCTTGTAGGTTTTCGTGGGCTCGTCATTCACCCGTGAAGTGATCGCGCCTTCCAGCACATAGGCGACGGCGGTGCCGGTGTGGCTGTGGGGCACGGTGGCCTGCCCGGGGGCGTAATCGACGGTGAGCATGAGGGTTTTCTTGCCCGGGACATTGGCCAGCGCATGCTCCTGCAAGACCTTGATCGACTCCTGGTTGTACACCGGTTCGTGAGCAAAGGCGCTGAGCGAGGCGAGCATCAGGGAGGCGGCGAGCAGTCGTTTCATGATGAGGTTTCCGAGTAGTTCGAGACCTCTTCACCCTACGCCGCGGGGCCTGAGTGACCAATGACCAATCCGGCGGAAAATCCGCTAGCCAATCTGCTGGAGAATATCGCGGACCGTATCCAGCGCCGGGTCGATGTCCAGGGCCTCGATGGCACCGAAGCCGATGATCAGGCCTGGACGTACCGGCGCATCGTGGAAGAACACATCCAGGGGATACAAGCCCACTTCTGCCTGGCGCGCGAGCTCCATCAGCAGCGGCATGTCCACCGGCACCTTGCACAGCGCCGCCATGTGGAACCCGGCCACGGTCGGCACCGCTTCGAACCACGGCGACAGATCCCCCGCCAGGCGCTGCAGGATCCGCTCGCGGCGCCCGGCGTAGATCGTGTGGCAGCGGCGGATGTGCTTGAGCAGGTAGCCCTCGCTGATGAACTTGGCCAACGCCCACTGGGGCAGGGTGGAGCTGTGCTGGTCGGTCAATTGCTTGGCCTTGAGCACCGCGCCGTAGATCGCCGGCGGCAGCACTGCGTAGCCCAGGCGCAACTCGGGCAGCAGGGTTTTCGAGAAGGTGCCCACATAGGTCACCACACCACGGGTGTCCAGGCTTTGCAGCGAGTCGGTGGGCCGCCCCTCATAGCGGAATTCGCTGTCGTAATCGTCCTCGATAACGATCGCGCCCAGCTCGAACGCCCGCGCCAGCAAGGCTTCACGACGCGCCAGGCTCATGGGCATGCCCAGGGGGAACTGGTGGGAGGGCGTCACATAGATCAGCCGTGTGCCGTCGGGAATCAGGTCGACCCGGATGCCCTGTTCATCCACCGGCACGCTGGCGACCTGGGCGCCCACCGCCATGAACATCTGGCGGGCGGGGCTGTAGCCGGGGTCTTCCATCGCCACAACGCTGCCCGGTTCCAGTACCACGCGGGCAATCAGGTCCAGCGCCTGTTGCGCGCCGTTGGTGACCACGATGTCGGTGTCGCGGCAGTTGACGCCACGGGAGAACGCGATGTGCCCGGCGATTGCGCTGCGCAGCGCCGGCAAACCTTCGGGTTGGCTGTAGAAGCCACTGTTCTGGGCAATGCGCCGCAGCGCGTCCTGGGTGCAGCGGCGCCATTCATCCAGGGGGAACTGGTGGCGGCTGGTCGCACCGCCGATAAATTCGTAGCGCAAGGTGCTGTCGCGGGTGGGATGACGCATGGGCGAGGGCAGTGCCTGCCATTTCGCCAGGTTGGCGGCGCAGGCCAGGTCGGTGGCGGTTTGCACGCGATTCGTCTGTGGCGCCCACGCATTGACGAAGGTGCCACGGCCAATCTTGCCCACCAGCAGGCCTTCATAGGTCAACGTGGCGTAGGTGTCGGACACGGTCTTGCGCGATACGCCCAATTGCTCGGCCAGCAGGCGGCTGGGTGGCAATTGCGCGCCCGCCGCGAGTCGGCCGGTGGCGATGGCTTCACGCAACTGCTGATAAAGCTGGGCAGCCAGGTCCTTGCGCCCGTTGATGACGATGTGGAGTTCCATGTTTCATCCTGGGACAGTTCGATCTGCGCCAAGGTTACGCGCAAATCGATCTGTAGAAACCCAGGTGTACTCAGGACAGGAAACCGCCGTCCACATTCAGCGATACGCCGGTGGTGTAGCTTGACGCGTCACTGGCCAGGAACAGCACCGCACCGGCCATCTCGCTCGGGTCGGCCACACGCTTGAGCGGGATCTGCGCCAGGGCCATTTTCAGGATGGAATCGTTCTTCACCAGCGCCGAGGCGAACTTGGTGTCGGTCAGGCCCGGCAGCAAGGCGTTGCAGCGAATGCCGAACGCCGCGCATTCCTTGGCGAACACCTTGGTCATGTTGATCACGGCTGCCTTGGTCACCGAGTAGATGCCCTGGAACACACCCGGCGAGATCCCGTTGATCGAGGCGACGTTGATGATGCTGCCGCCGCCGTTCTCGCGCATCAGCTTGCCGGCTTCCACGGACATGAAGAAGTAGCCGCGGATGTTCACGTCCACGGTCTTCTGGAACGCACCGAGGTCGGTGTCCAGCACGTTGCAGAATTGCGGGTTGGTCGCGGCATTGTTGACCAGGATATCCAGGCGGCCGAACTGCTCGCGGATACCGGCGAACACCTGGGTGATCTGCTCCATTTCACCGATATGGCAGGCGATGGCCGTGGCCTTGCCGCCGTCGGCGATGATCGCATCGGCGACGTGCTGGCAGCCTTCCAGCTTGCGGCTGGAGACGATCACGTGGGCGCCTTGCTGGGCCAGCAACTTGGCGATGGCCTCGCCGATGCCACGGCTGGCGCCGGAAACGAATGCGATCTTGCCATCGAGGTCGAACAGGTGGGTCTTGGACATAGCGGTTCCTTAAAGGGACGATTTGCTGATGACGTTCAGGCTCATCTGCTCGAGCAGCTTGTTCATGTGAATGAACTGCGCAAAGCGTTTGTCCTGGGTCTGGCCATGGAAGAAACGGTAGTAGATCTGCTGCACGATGCCGGCCAGGCGGAACAGGCCGTAGGTGTAGTAGAAGTCGAAATTGTCGATCTGGATGCCCGAGCGTTCGGCGTAATAGTCGACGAACTCACGGCGAGTGAGCATGCCGGGGGCGTTGCTCGGCTGGCGGCGCATCAACTGCACCGGCGCCGGGTCCGCCGCTTCGATCCAGTAGGCGAGGGTGTTGCCCAGGTCCATCAGCGGGTCGCCGAGGGTGGTGAGTTCCCAGTCCAGCACGCCGATGATCTGCATCGGGTTGTGCGGGTCGAGGATCACGTTATCGAAGCGGTAGTCGTTGTGCACGATGCTGGACGTGGGGTGATCGGCCGGCATCTTGTCGTCGAGCCAGGCGCGTACGGCTTCCCAGCTTGGTGCGTCGGGGGTCAGGGCCTTTTCGTAGCGGTCGCTCCAGCCGCGGATCTGGCGCGCCACGTAGCCGTCGGGCTTGCCCAGGTCGGCCAGGCCGCAGGCGTGGTAGTCCACCTGGTGCAGTTCCACGAACTTGTCGATGAAGCTTTTGCACAACGCCTCGGTCCTGGTCGCATCCAGGCCCAGTTCGGGCGGCAGGTCGGAGCGCAGGATGATGCCGTTGACGCGCTCCATCACATAGAACTCGGCACCGATCACCGACTCGTCAGTGCAATGCACATAGGCCTTGGGGCAATAGGGGAAACCGTCCTTGAGCTGGTTGAGAATGCGGTATTCGCGGCCCATGTCATGGGCGGACTTGGCCTTGTGGCCAAAGGGTGGGCGACGCAGCACGAATTCCTGGCCGGGGTATTCCAACAGGTAGGTCAGGTTCGACGCGCCACCGGGAAACTGGCTGATCCTGGGCGTGCCGTCCAGGCCCGGGATATGGGCCTTGAGGTAGGGATCGATCAGGCTGGCATCAAGCTCTTCGCCTGGGCGAATCTGGGTCGATTGGTCGTTCAGCGCCATGCTTATCCCTTCTGCTTATTCTAAAGGCCTCGGACTATTTCCTAATCTAATGCGCACAGCCGCCCAGCGACAAGGTCGGGGCGGCTTAATAGGTTAGCGTGTTGGAGGATGATCAGCGTGCCTGATCGGTCATTTCGTAGGCGGGGGCAGGGCGACCGGAGTGAGCACCGGGCGGCCGGCAAAGTACTCCACCAGGTTGTCGGCCACGCGCTGCACGGTGTCATGGGCCGCTTCCGGCGACAGCCCGGCCACGTGGGAGGTGAGCACGGTATTGCCGAGTTTCTTGAGCGCGTCGGGCACCTTGGGCTCATCGTCGAACACATCCAGCGCGGCGCCACCGATGCGACGCTGCTCCAGGGCGGCGACCAGGTCGGCGGTGACTACCACGCTGCCACGGCCGATATTGACCAGGTAGCCATTCGGCCCCAGGGCATCCAGGGCGTGGCGGTCGATCAGGTGGCGGGTGCTGGCACCGCCCGGCGTGGCCAGGATCAGGAAGTCCGAGGTCCGCGCCAGTTCAACGGCGGTGGCGCAGTAGGTGTAGTCCACATCGTCACGGGGCTGGCGGTTGTGATAGCTCACTTGCATGCCGAACCCCAGGGCGGCACGCTTGGCGATCTCCATACCTACGGCGCCCAACCCGAGAATGCCCAATTGCTTGCCGCCCAGGGACGGGCGCATCACTTTGGGCCATTCGTTGCGACGCACCGCGGCGTCGGTCTGCGGGATGCCGCGCACCAGCGCCAGCAGCAACGCCATGGCGTGATCGGCCACCGACGGCGCATTCACCCCGGCGCCGTTGGTGACCACGATCCCGCGATTGCTGGCGGCCTGCAGGTCGACGTGTTCGTAGCCGGCGCCGATCACGCAGATGATTTCCAGCAGGGGCAGGGCGGCGATTTCCTCGGCGTACAAGCCCAGCGGACCACGGGTCAGCACCGCCTTGATCTGGCTGCCGTGGGCCTTGATGGCTTCGGCGCGTTCGGCGGGTGTCGGCGCGAGGATCACATGAAAGTCATTGCCCTCGATGATGGGCAGGTATTCGTTGATGGTTTCAACCAGGACCAGAACAGTGGCGGTCATCGGAAGGCTCTTCCTGAAGGGTTTGAGGGGAGGAGTATGCGGTATTTGTGCGGTCAGAAGCGGGTCTCGACTGCGCTTGCCCGCCGCCGGAAGCGGTCGTGGTGGTACGGGTGAGGGACGAGCCGGAAAAAGTTCATGGCCTGGTCATGCCGGGACGGGGGAAGGGCTGTCAACGGGCAGGAGGGCATTTCTTGCAGCCTTCAGGAACTCGTCCGACAGGCTATTGCCCCGTGTCGCACGTGCCAGGGTCACTGCGCCCACCATCATTGCGTACTGGGCCAGCATGGCTTGACGGTCACCGTCCTCGAGTTGGGCGAAGATCTCCAGGGACTTTTCAACGCCTTCTATAAACGTGCGCTGCAAAGCGGTATCGGCCGGTTCATGGCACATGTCCGGGGCGAAAGCCGAGACCGGGCAGCCGTCGCCGGGGTTGTCGCGGTGGGTGGCGGTCAGGTAGGGCCCCAGCACCGCCTGGCGCGCGGCCTGTTGATCGTCGCTGTGCTCGATTTTGGCCTGCCAGCCCAGGTTGGCGTGCTCGAATGCCTGTTGGCAGGCTTCGGTGGCCAGGGCTTCCTTGGAGGCGAAGTGCCCGTAGAACCCGCCGTGGGTCAGGCCGGCAGCAGCCATCACGTCTGACAGGCTGATACCGTGCAGTCCGCGCTCACGAAACAGGTGCGTGGCGGCCTCGACGATGATTTCGCGGTTGAGATCGGCTTGTTTGCGGGAGACGCGAGGCATGACGGGGCTCTCTGGATAAGCGGCGGGCGTTGTGTAAAAACTACAGTAACAGCCGTGATTCTAAAATAGATTGGTACGGGAATGTATATTCTGCCTTCAGCCACAGGCCCCGAAAACCGCCGTCTACAGCCGCCCCTGCGGGCTTGCACCGCACCACCGTTCCTCAGCTAAGTCTTTGCTTCTTCAGAAGAATCCCGGACAATCCGGCCCCTTCTATGGTCGGGGCGCTGCCTGTCAGGTTTTTCTGACTCGTCCCGGCCGTGTAAATGCGGAGATCCGACCGGATGAATGATCAGGCCAATAGCGTCGACGAACGCTATGCAACGACACCTGCAACCCTCACAAGCTGGAGCCGCCAGGACACCACCTGGATGCTTGGCCTGTTCGGTACCGCCATTGGCGCCGGTACGCTGTTCTTGCCGATCAACGCGGGCCTGGGCGGCTTCTGGCCCCTGGTGATCCTGGCGCTGCTGGCGTTCCCGATGACCTTCTTCGCCCACCGTGGCCTGACCCGCTTCGTGCTGTCCGGCCGTGAAGGTTCCGACATCACCGACGTGGTGGAAGAACACTTCGGCATCAAGGCCGGCGCGCTGATCACCTTGCTGTACTTCTTCGCCATCTTCCCGATCCTGCTGATCTACAGCGTGGCGTTGACCAACACGGTCGGCAGCTTCATGGAACACCAACTGCACATTGCACCACCGCCCCGGGCGATCCTGTCGTTCGTGCTGATCCTCGGCCTGCTGGCCGTGGTGCGTTGCGGCGAGCAAGTGATCGTCAAGGCCATGAGCCTGATGGTGTATCCGTTCATCGTCGCGTTGCTGTTCCTGGCGGTGTACCTGATTCCGCACTG
This sequence comes from Pseudomonas sp. NFPP24, assembly GCF_900112095.1. Taxonomy (NCBI): domain Bacteria; kingdom Pseudomonadati; phylum Pseudomonadota; class Gammaproteobacteria; order Pseudomonadales; family Pseudomonadaceae; genus Pseudomonas; species Pseudomonas sp. NFPP24. The sequence continues at coordinate 85,188 of NZ_FOKD01000010.1, read as the reverse complement.
GAACGGCGGCATCCTCAGCACCGCCAGCGTCATCCCCGCACCGTCCGCACTGCTCAACACGTTGTGGCTGGCGATCCCGGTGATGGTGTTCTCGTTCAACCATTCGCCGATCATCTCGGCCTTTGCGGTGGACCAGAAGCGCCAGTACGGCGCCCACGCCGATGAGCGCAGCTCGCAGATCCTGTCCCGCGCGCACCTGTTGATGGTGGTGATGGTGCTGTTCTTCGTGTTCAGCTGCGTGCTGACCCTGTCGCCGGCGCAACTGGCCGAAGCGAAGGCGCAGAACCTGTCGATCCTGTCGTACCTGGCCAACCACTTCAATAACCCGACCATCGAGTTCGCAGCGCCGTTGATTGCGTTCGTGGCGATTGCCAAGTCGTTCCTGGGCCATTACATCGGCGCCAGTGAAGGTCTCAAGGGCCTGGTGCTGAAGACGGGTCGTCGTCCGCAGGCCAAGCGCCTGGACCGCATGACGGCGGCGTTCATGCTGGTGGTGTGCTGGATCGTGGCGACGTTGAACCCGAGCATCCTCGGCATGATCGAGGCGCTGGGCGGTCCGATCATTGCTTCGATTCTGTTCCTGATGCCGATGTATGCCATTCGCAAGGTGCCGGCCATGGCCAAGTACCGTGGGCAGGCGTCCAATGTGTTCGTCACGGCGGTGGGCCTGGTGGCGATTACTGCGGTGGTCTATTCGTTCTTCGCTTAAACCTGAAGCGGTAAAAATGTGGGAGGGGGCTTGCCCCCGATCGCGGTGTCTCAGTGCCGGATTTATTGGCTGACCCACTGCTATCGGGGGCAAGCCCCCTCCCACATTTGTACTGCATTCCAGGCATAAAAAACGCCGCGTACCTCACGATACGCGGCGTTTTTTCACATCAACACCTTAGGCTTGAATCACCGGGATGTTGGCGCTTGCTGCGATCTTGCGGAACTCGGCGATCTGGTCGAAGTTCAGGTAGCGGTAGACGTCACTGGCCATGGTGTCGAGTTTCGCTGCGTAGCCCATGTACTCTTCGACGGTCGGCAGGCGACCCAGGGTAGACGCCACTGCCGCCAGCTCGGCCGAAGCCAGGTAGACGTTGGCGCCGTCACCCAGACGGTTCGGGAAGTTACGGGTCGACGTCGACACCACGGTCGAATTCGGCTCAACACGTGCCTGGTTACCCATGCACAGCGAGCAGCCCGGCATTTCCATGCGCGCGCCAGCCTTGCCGTAGATGCCGTAGTAGCCTTCTTCGGTCAGTTGGTGAGCGTCCATCTTGGTCGGCGGCGACAGCCACAGACGGGTTGGCAGCTGACCCTTGACCTGCTCCAGCAGCTTGCCGGCCGCACGGAAGTGACCGATGTTGGTCATGCACGAACCGATGAACACTTCGTCGATCTTCTCGCCGGCAACGCTCGACAGCAGGCGGGCATCGTCCGGGTCGTTCGGTGCGCAGAGGATCGGCTCGTTGATGTCGGCCAGGTCGATCTCGATGATTTCGGCGTATTCCGCGTCGGCATCGGCTTCCATCAGCTCAGGGTTCTTGACCCAGGCTTCCATCGCTTGGGCGCGACGTTCCAGGGTGCGTGCATCGCCGTAGCCTTCACCGATCATCCAGCGCAGCAGGGTGATGTTGGAGTTCAGGTATTCGGTGATCGACTCTTTCGACAGCTTGATGGTGCAACCGGCAGCCGAACGTTCTGCCGAGGCGTCGGACAGCTCGAAAGCCTGTTCCAGCGTCAGGTCGTTCAGGCCTTCGATTTCCAGGATGCGGCCGGAGAAGGCGTTCTTCTTGCCTTTCTTCTCTACAGTCAGCAGACCCGACTGGATCGCGTAGTAAGGAATGGCATGAACCAGGTCACGCAGGGTGATGCCAGGCTTCATCTTGCCTTTGAAGCGCACCAGGATCGATTCCGGCATGTCCAGTGGCATCACGCCAGTGGCTGCGGCGAACGCAACCAGACCGGAACCGGCCGGGAACGAAATGCCCATCGGGAAACGGGTGTGGGAGTCACCACCGGTACCCACGGTGTCCGGCAGCAGCATGCGGTTCAGCCAGCTGTGGATGATGCCGTCGCCTGGACGCAGCGATACACCGCCACGGGTCATGATGAAGTCAGGCAGGGTGTGGTGGGTGGTCACGTCGATCGGCTTTGGATAGGCCGCGGTGTGGCAGAACGACTGCATTACCAGGTCGGTCGAGAAGCCCAGGCACGCCAGGTCTTTCAGTTCGTCACGGGTCATCGGACCGGTGGTGTCCTGGGAACCCACGGTGGTCATCTTCGGCTCGCAGTAGGTGCCAGGACGAACGCCTTTGCCTTCTGGCAGGCCGCACGCCTTGCCGACCATTTTCTGCGCCAGGGTGAAGCCTTTGCCGGTGTCGACAGGCGCTTCAGGCAGCTTGAACAGGTCGGTTGGGCCCAGGCCCAGCTCGGCACGGGCCTTGTCGGTCAGGCCGCGACCGATGATCAGCGGGATACGGCCACCGGCGCGGACTTCGTCCAACAGCACCGGAGTCTTCATTTCGAAGGTGGTGATGACTTCGTCGGTGCCGTGTTTGCAGACCTTGCCAGCATGCGGGTACAGGTCGATCACGTCGCCCATGTTGATGTTGGAAACGTCGAATTCGATGGGCAGTGCGCCGGCATCTTCCATGGTGTTGTAGAAGATCGGGGCGATCTTGCTGCCGAAGCAGAAGCCGCCAGCGCGCTTGTTCGGCACGTACGGAACGTCGTCGCCGAAGAACCACAGTACGGAGTTGGTCGCGGATTTACGCGAGGAACCGGTACCGACCACGTCACCGACGTAGGCGATCGGGAAGCCCTGGCCGCGCATTTCTTCGATCTGCTTCATCGGGCCGGTCTTGCCTTGCTCGTCCGGCACAATGCCTTCACGGGCCATTTTCAGCATGGCCAGGGCGTGCAGTGGGATGTCGGGACGGGACCAGGCATCCGGCGCAGGGGACAGGTCGTCGGTATTGGTTTCGCCGGTCACCTTGAATACGCGCAGGCTGATCTTGTCGGCCAGGGTAGGGCGGTTGCGGAACCACTCGCCGTCAGCCCAGGACTGGATCACGGCTTTGGCGTGTTCGTTGCCGTTCTTGGCTTTTTCGGCCACGTCGTGGAACGCATCGAACATCAGCAGGGTGTGCTTGAGTTGGGCGGCGGCGACGGGAGCCAGTGTGGCGTCGTCCAGCAGCTCGACCAGGGTCACGATGTTGTAGCCGCCTTGCATGGTGCCAAGCAGTTCAACGGCGCGTTTCTTGTCGATCAGGGGGGAAGTGGCTTCGCCCTTGGCCAGGGCAGACAGGAAACCGGCCTTGACGTAGGCAGCTTCGTCAACGCCTGGTGGAATGCGGTTGGTGATCAGGTCAACGAGGAATTCTTCTTCGCCAGCCGGAGGATTTTTCAGCAGCTCGACCAGGCCTGCGGTTTGTTCGGCGTTAAGCGGCTGGGGAACAATACCCAGGGCTGCGCGCTCTTCGATATGTTTGCGGTAGGCTTCAAGCACAGTTATTACCCTCATCAGTGGTCCCACGGGACGCTCATCCAGAAATGAACGGCACGCATGCGCTCGGGGGCTTTTTGGGCCGCAAAGCCAGCGCTGCCGGCATTCCTCACAGAAGCTGCTTTCAAAGTTTTACGCCTGCAGAACGGAGCTGATGAGGGTTGGCGAGGGCTCTGACCTACCGAGTCAGGGCCCGCGCCAACACCGTTCTGAAGGAACGACTGTGCTCGTGACGCTTTGAAAACAGCTTCCAGCGGATTATTGGCGCCTTACAAGGCCGGATGATTCTACGGCAAAAAATTTCTAAAGGTAAGTTGCCTGACCAAGTTTGCTGGGTGATCACGCTTAGACAAAGGGCTAACATGGCGCATTGTTTTGCTGATCTGCGTGTCGTTACCCATGTCCAACCAAACCATCAAGACCCCCTGCGTCGGCCTGTGCTCCACGGTTTACGGCGATCTGGTGTGCCGTGGCTGCAAGCGCTTCCACCACGAAGTGATCCAGTGGAATGGCTATAACGAGGAAGAAAAACGCGCGGTCTGGCTGCGATTGGAGCAGCTGTTGGTGCAGGTGATGGCCGGCAAACTGGAGGTCTTCGACCCCAAGACCCTGCGCGGCCAGCTGGAACAGCGCAAGATCCGCTTCGTGCCGCACCAGTCCGAGTACTGCTGGGCCTACCAGTTGATCGCCCGGGGCGCGCGGGTGATTTCCAACCTGGAGGCGTATGGGATGGTGCTATTACCGGAATTTCGCGATTGGCCGTTGCCGGACCTGCGCGATGCGATTGACCGTGAGTTCTTTATCCTGTCCGAGGCGCATTACCAGCGCTATATCGCGCCGGGTCTCCTGCGCGATGTGTTTTCCACCTGACAACGGATAACCCCGTGGGAGGGGGCTTGCCCCCGATGGCAGTGTGTCAGCCCGGGATTTATCAACTGACACACCCTCATCGGGGGCAAGCCCCCTCCCACTTTTTATCTTCATTGTTTGAAAGGTCGGCATCAGGCCTTGGTGGCCTGCTCCACCAGACGGTCCATCACTTCGTCAGGTTTCAGCACCAGCACATCACTCTCCAGGGCATCCAGCACCACCTCTGCGGTGTTACCGATCAGCGCCCCGGAAAGACCTGTGCGCCCCACGGTGCCGATGATGGTGACCGCCGCCGGCAATTGGTGGGCAAGGTAGGGGATCAGTACATCGGCAGGGCCTTCTTCAATATGCAGGTGCTTGTCATCCACATCGAACTCAGCCTGGAACGCCCTGCATTGCTCGCGATACCGCGCCTCGATGGTTTCCTTGAGTTGGAACGTCGGGTCCGCCGCCGACAGCATCGGTGACGGATGTGCGCTGATCACATGCAACTGCGCCTTGGCCAGGTTGGCGATATCAAAGCCATGGTCAATGATCGAATTGTGCAGCGAACGGTGTTCGCCATCGGTATTGCCTACGTCGATCGCCGCCAGGATCTTTCCGCCGGTCCAGGGTGTAGACGTCTTGACCAGCAATACCGCGCTCGGGCAATAGCGCAGCAGCTTCCAGTCCGCCGGCGTCAGCAGGGCTTTTTTCAGTGGACTGTCCGGGAAATGCTGCTTGATCACCAGCCCGCAGCCTTCGGCCTGCTGCACGTCGATAATGGTTTCATGCAGGCTGGTATTCCATGCCTGCTCGGTGCTGACGTGGTAGCCGTCTTCCTGCAGTCCCGCCTTGAGCAGCGCCAGCAGCGCCGAGTGCTCATGCTTCTTGTCGCACACCAGCAAGTGCAGGTGTGCGTCGGTGACCCCGGCGATCAGCTTGGCGCGCTTGAGGGCCAGGCTTTCCGAATGTTCGGGTTCGATGACCACCAGAATGCTGCGGATGGCTTGCATGATCGGGATCTCCATAAAAAGGGCGGGGCCTGGAACAACTATAGTTGCTGGCGCGCGCACGTCATGTTGATGCACATCAAGGCCGGTGGCTGGTGGTCTGCGGCGGGGTCGGTATAATCGCCGGCCTTTTGTGATCCTTTTGCCCGTGAGCCCGATGAACCTGCCAGAAATCCACGAATTCCTCGGTTGCCGCACCCCTGATGCCTGGGTCCAGGCCGCGCTGGCCGATCAGGAAACCCTGCTGATCGACCACAAGAACTGCGAATTCAAAGCCGCCAGCACCGCCCTGAGCCTGATCGCCAAGTACTACAGCCATGTCGACCTGATCAACATGATGTCGCGCCTGGCCCGCGAGGAGCTGGTGCATCACGAGCAAGTCATGCGCCTGATGAAAAAGCGCAAGATCGAGCTGCGCCAGCTGCATGCCGGGCGCTACGCCTCGGGCTTGCGCAAAGTGGTGCGCAGCCATGAACCGGTGAAACTGGTGGACACCCTGGTGGTCGGTGCTTTTATCGAAGCGCGCAGTTGCGAGCGTTTCGAAGCCCTGGTGCCGCATTTGGACGAAGAACTCGGCAAGTTCTATTTCGGGCTGCTGAAGAGCGAGGCGCGGCACTTCCAAGGTTACCTGAAGCTGGCGTACCAGTACGGCGACGCCAAGGACATCGCCCAGGTGATCGAGCGGGTCAGGGCGACCGAGCAGGACCTGATCGAGTCACCCGACATCGAGTTCCGCTTTCACAGTGGCGTGCCAGCCTGAGGCCACGGCCACACCGAGCAATGCGGCGATCCCGGCCAGCAGCAGGATCACCGCCTGCGTCCCCAGCGGCGCCGCCAGCAACGCCACCGCCAGTCCCGCCAAGGGTTGCGGCAGGTTGTTGAGCAGGGTGATCACGCCCACGGTCTTGCCGAAGTCCTGCGCGGGGATCACCCGCTGGCGGGTGCTGCGCAGGTAGACGTTGAACATCTTGTCGAAGCCGGTCACCAGCAGGAAACCCACGGCATACAGCCATACGCCGGGGCTTGCGGCCATGATCAACGCCCCCACCCCGATCATCGAATACGACAAGCCACCCAGCACTTTCAACGGCAGGCCGGCCCGGGCCAGATAAAACAGAATGCCGATGGTCACCAGTGCACCCGCTGCCTGCAGCAGGGCATAGGCGTCCTTGTCTGCTGCAAAGTGGCCGGTGACCATCGCCGCCGATGTGGCCAGGGTGACGCCAATGATCAGGTTCACCCCCACGGCCAGGGTGATGATCCGTTTCAAGTCCGGCAGGCTGCGGATATGCCCGAACGCAATCTTCAGCGGTTGCAGCCAGATATCCTGATGCTGTTCGAAGGTTTCCAGGTGCGCCGTGCTGGAGCGTTGCCACGCGCGCATCGCCAGGTCGGCCAGTACAAACAATCCGGCCACCCCCAGCACCACCCAATGCCAGGCCCAGACTTCCAGCATCAGCGCCGCCACCAGCGGCCCCAGCACCAGCCCGCTCTGGTCGGCGATCTGCGAGTAGGAGAGGGTCTTGGCGTAGCTGTAGTGCGCGAAGATGTGCGGCATCAGCACTTCCCGCGCCATGATGCCCTGGGTCGTCAGCACCCCGCACAACGCCGAGAGCAGGACAATCCAGTAGAGGCCATCGAACACCCCATGCAAGACCACCGCGAGCACACACGCCAGCGCCCGGTAAACCTGGCTGATCTGCAGCAGGCGCACTGGCGCGAATTTATCGCACAAGGCGCCACACACCGGGAACGCCAGGTAACGCGGTAGCGACTCGACGAAGAACGCCAGCCCGGCCCAGGCTACACTCTGCGTGGTCTGGAATACGATCAGGGGCACGATGAATAGCAGGATCTGGTCCGCCAACCGCGAGAGGAACAGCGAAACAAAGAACGCCAGGTAATCCTTGCGCATACAACTCCCTGTGGCTGGCGTTAAAGAGTGCGGGGTATTTGTTAAAAACTCTTAAAAGCATGAAGCTTCGTCGGCAACGGCTGGCCAGTTGCTTAAGTTGGGCAGCTTGCCACTTATAATGCCCGCTCTTCAATCTGCGTCTGCACACTGAGAACTTATGGAAAACCTGGGGCTGGGCAAGGTCTTGCTCGTTGAAGACGACGAAAAACTCGCGGGGCTGATCGCGCACTTCCTGGCGCAGCATGGCTTCGAGGTGCGCGTGGAGCACCGGGGCGATGAGGCCCTTGCAGCGTTCCTGGCGTTCAAGCCGAAGATCGTCGTGCTGGACCTGATGCTGCCTGGCCAGAGTGGCCTGCATGTGTGCCGTGGGATCCGCACGGTGTCTGACACGCCGATTGTGATCCTGACGGCCAAGGAAGATGACCTGGACCACATCCTGGGACTGGAGTCCGGTGCCGACGATTATGTGATCAAACCGATCAAGCCGCCCGTGCTGCTGGCGCGCCTGCGTGCCCTGCAACGGCGCCAGGCCCCGGAGCCGACGGTGCGTGGTGCCCTGGCGTTCGGGCGGTTGGCCATCGATCGCAGTTGTCGGGGGGTCAGCCTGGGGGATGACAAGATCGATCTGACCACCATGGAATTCGAGCTGTTATGGCTGCTGGCCAGCAACTCAGGCACGATCCTGTCCCGCGATGACATCCTCAACCGCATGCGCGGTATCGCGTTCGACGGCCTCAACCGTAGCGTCGACGTGTACATCAGCAAACTGCGCAGCAAGCTCAACGACAACCCCCGTGAACCGGTGTGCATCAAGACCATCTGGGGCAAGGGCTACCTGTTCAACCCGTTCGCGTGGGAGGCTTAAATGCTGCGGCTGTTTCTGCGCCTGTATGTGATCCTGGCCCTCGGTCTGGCGGGGGCGATCTGGCTGGTCAACTACACCTTCGACGAGCTGCTGCCCGAAGCCAACGAAACCTATAACCGCGAAGCCTTGCGCGGCCCGGCGTATGCCCTGGTGGAACAGCTGCGTCCGCTCGGCGCCGAGCAACGCCAGGCCCGGCTGGCCGAGTTGCAGCCCCATTATGGGCTGCATTTGAGGTTGGTCCAGAAGGACACCCAGGCGCTCACCGAACGCGAGACACAACTGCTGGCCGCTGACTTGCTGGTGGTGCGCGGTGATTTCATGGAGTTCCTCGCCAGCATTGACGGTGGCCCGCAGTTGCTGGAAATCAAACTGCCGGAAGAGCCCAAGTGGCTCTACCTGTGGGCCTATGGTTTTCTCGGGGTGTGCCTGGCGATCGTCCTGTATTTCTGGGTACGCCCACACTGGCGCGACCTGGAGCATATTCGCCTGGCCGCACAACGCTTCGGTGACAACGACCTCGGTTCACGCATCCTGCTGCCGCGCCGTTCCACCGTGCGCGAGCTGGCGGGGCACTTCAATCAGATGGCCGAACGCATCGAAAGCCTGATCGCCAACCAGCGCGAACTGACCAACGCCGTGTCCCACGAGCTGCGCACGCCGATTGCGCGCCTGTCGTTCGAACTCGACCAGCTCAAGCAACAAGTCGACCCGCGTCTGCGCGGCGAACTGATTGCCGACATGTATGCCGACCTGGGCGAGCTGGAAGAAATGGTCTCCGAACTGCTCACCTACGCCAGCCTGGAGCGCGGCGCCACCCAGGTCACCCGCGAGCGCATCGAGGCCCACAGTTGGCTCGACAGTGTGATCGGCAGCGTGGCGCTGGAGGCCGAAGCCGCCGGTATCCAGTTGTCGTTGCGCACCTGCGAAGTGGACTACATCCAGATCGAACCGCGTTTTATGGCGCGGGCGGTGATCAACTTGCTGCGCAATGCCATTCGGTATGCCGAGCGGCGTGTGGAAGTGTCGCTGGTCAAGTTCGGCAGTGGCTATGAAGTGCGGGTGTGTGATGACGGCCCAGGCGTGCCGGAGGAAGGCCGCTCGAAGATCTTCCAGCCCTTCATGCGCCTGGACGACAGCCGCGACCGTCGCACCGGTGGCTTCGGCCTGGGCCTGGCACTGGTGCAGCGGGTGTCGCAGTGGCACGGCGGCCAGGTGCAAGTGCAGGATTCGGAATGGGGCGGCGCGTCGTTCCGGATGACCTGGGCGTACGCCGAATAGCGCTTTTACATTCAATGGAGATCCAAGTGTGGGAGGGGGCTTGCCCCCGATAGCGATATGGACTGATGCACCGCCATCGGGGGCAAGCCCCCTCCCACCTATCCAATCAGAACGTGTATTCCAGCACGCCCATCACCGACGTCTGCAACCGTCGCTCCACAATCGGGCTCTTGCCCGCTTCATCCGCCAGGTACTGCACATCCAGCAAGGTCGAGAACTCGGTGTGCTCGCTGATCGGCAGGCTCCAGGCCAGGTTCAGGCCATTGCTGATATTGCCGGCACCGGCCTTGTAGGCCTTGAAGCGGCTGCGCGCGGCTTGGCCGGTGGTGACGCCGTACCAGGTCTGCATATAGTCACGGTCGCCAAAGTGGCTGTTGATGCTGGCATCGACGGAGCCATAACGCCCCTCGTACAGCGTGGTGCCCAGACTCAATTCCAGATGGGTGAACGCCTTGCCGCTGTCCTTGTGGTCATCTTCCTTGAGGGCGTGTTCCAGGGTCGCGCCGACAATGGCGCCGCCGAGATTGTAGTGGGCACTCACGCCCAGTTGCGGGCGTGACTTGATTTCGCCCATGCCCTTGAGGCGCTTGGAGCCCAAGTGCAGGGATTCGTTCTTGTCCTTGCGCGATGCGCTGGCGCCGACATACGCACTGAAACTCAAGGCGTTGCCTTCGTAGCCCCAGCCCAGGCCCTTGTCGGTATCGAGGAAAATTCCCCAGGGGCTGACAATGGCGCCGCCGAACACCGGGGCAGTCATGCGCTCGTCACTGCCGCTGTAGCGCGGCAGATTGGCCACGCCGGCTTTGAGGCTGTAGGTCCAGTCTTCGGCCAGTGCTGCGTCGGCGCCTGCCAGCAAACACAGCGAGGTGAGGGACAGGCAGAGGTTTTTGGGGCTCATCAGGGTTTTCATGTCGGTCAGAAACTCAAGGGTGGATGGGTACGTTTGAAGGAGTAGCCCGAGGCGCTCAGGCCGTTGACCTGGCGGCTGACGGTGTCGCCCAGGCCATAGCCGTTGCCGGCGAGCACGGCATGGGCGTTGTCCACGGGCAGCAGGATGTAGTCGGTCAGCGGCTCGTCGTGCAGTTGGCCGCGAATCACCAGGAAACCTTCTTCCAGGCGCACGCTGATGCCGCTCAACGGCGCATCGGGCTCGTGGGTGTTGAGCACTTGGTAGGTCCCGACGGTGTCGGCCCAGGCCATGGGCAAGGGTGGCGGGTCGATGCGTTCACCGATGGCGATGCGCTGGCCGTGGCTGCGCGCGGTGAGCATCTGCCGGCCCTGCACGGTGATCACATCCAACTGCACGCGGCCGAGTTCGCCGAGGTCCTTGAGCCAGAACCCCAAGACTTTCTTCTGCGCGCGCAGCCAGCCGTGATCGTCACGCAGCAGCTCGAAGTCGTAGCCGGCCAGTTCACCGCGCAGCCGACCGGCGTCGTCCCGGATGCGGAATACGCCCCAGGCGGTGGCGTAAAACCCGGACAGGCGCTGGCGGTCGACGGCGGCCGGCACCTGGCGCAACTTGAGCCCGTGGCGGGGCGCCTGGCAGTCTTCGCTGCACACCGGCTCGCCGGTCTGCGCCTGGAGCATCAGGCGCAGGGTGTCGGTGGTCAACGTGGCAACCAGGTCTTCGGCGTTGCTGTCATTGGCCATGATGATCACCGCCAGTTGCTGGTCTGGCAGCAGGGTCAACTGCGCGGCGAAATCATCGCCGCCACCGCTGTGCTGATAGGTGCGCACCCCAGGCCCGACCGGCTCGTCACCGCACGGTGCGAGAAACCAGGCCAGGCCGATCCGGCAATCGAAGTCCAGGGCGTTGCCGGTGTTTTGCTGGGTAAACATGTCATCGATGGAGCGCTGGTTCATTACCCGGTTGCCCTTGTACAGGCCCTCGGCGAACAGCATCTGCACGTAATGGCTGAGGTCCTTGGGGCTGGCCCACAAGCCGCCGGCCGCCAGGTCGCGCACCTGCGCGTCGGTGCTGGCGATACCGTCCTGATAGCCCTGGGCGCGATAGCTCACCTGTGCGGCGGTGCCGATAAAACTCGCCTGGTTCATCTCCAGCGGCTTGAGCAGGCTGTGTTGCATTTGGGCCTCGAACGCTCTGCCGCTGCTGCGCTCGATCGCCGCGCCGACCAGCGCATAACCCAGGTTGGAATACGCCACCTGGGTGCCGGGCGGTGTACTCAGCCAGACGCCGGACAGGCGCATCGGCATCTGCCCCATGGCATAGCTGTTGCGCAGGTCGCGCAGGTGCTCGCTGGGCAGGCCGGATTGATGGCTGAGCAGGCGGCGCAAGGTGATGTCGCGGTCGGCGGCCTGCTGGTCGGTGTGGAAGCGCGAGCGCACGTAGAACTCGCGAAATGTCTGTTGGATCGGTGCATCCAGCGCCAGCCGCTGCTGTTCAACCAGTTGCAGGGCCGCGCTGGCGGTGAGCAGCTTGGAGATCGCACCGGCGCGAAACGCCGTGTTCGGCGTCACCGGCACGCCCAGTGTTTTGTCGGCCAAGCCGAACCCAGCGGCCCAGATCAACTCCTGGCCATTGACCAGGGCAATCGACAAACCGGGCACGTTGGCCTGGGCCATGTCCCGAGGAATGCGGGTTTGCAGGTAGCGGATGATCGCGCTGTAGTCGCCCTTGGGGATCGGCGGCGGGGCAGAGGCTTGCCCATGGCAGCCGATGCTGCCCAGCAGGCAACCGAGCAATGGAATACCGCGCAATGTGCGAAGCATGAAGAGCACCCGGCAGGTGGTTTGGATGCTCGAATGCTAGGGGCGTGGCGCCTGGGGGTCTTTGACAGCTTTGTCGAGAAACTGTCAAAGAGTGTTAACGGGCCAGCCCATGCCGCTCATGCCACTGGGCAATGGATTCTTCGGGATATTCATTGAACTGCTGATCGCCCTTGCGCAACGTGACCTCCACCCACGGCGCCTTCGACCCCAGCATCAAGTGCGTATGGTCCGGCGGCACCGGCAATGGTGTGTCGATGGCCGAGGCAAACGGGTGGATCAGCTCCGGCCATTCCGGGCTGAACACCCACAGCGCGCTGCCGCACTGCGAGCAGAAGTGCCGCTCGGCGCTACTCGCATGGGCACGGCTGGCGCCTTCGGGCTTGAGTCTGGCGTGGTAGATCGTAATGGATTTGCGTCCGCGCACCTTCAAACTCGCGGTGTTACCGGCCAGGTTGATCGCGTAACCGCCACCGCCCTGGGTCTTGCGACAGATCGAGCAGTAGCAGCGCTGGTAAGGGTAGGGGTGGGCACTGGTGAGGCTGAACGTGACGGCGCCGCAATGGCAGGATCCTTCGAGCTGCATGGGCTGACTCCTTTGGCAAGGTGACTGATCAGCTTAGGCGTTTTCCGGCATCAGTGTGGCAATCAACGCCCGAATGGTGCCGGGTAACGCCTCCAGCTCCCGCACCAGGATGCTGCGCTCGCGGATTGCCCATGGCTCATCCAGCTTCACCGCCACCAGTTGCATGGTGCGGCTGTGGCGTACTGCGGCGGACTCGGGAATGATGCCGATGCCCACGCCGGCTTCGACCATGCGGCAGATCGCCTCGAAACTCGACACCTGGATGCGCAGCGATAAGTGTTTGCCCAGTCGCTCGACGTGTTCACGCAAGAAGCTCAGCAAGGTGCTGCCTTCATGCAGGCCGATGTGCTGGTAGGCGAGGGTCTGTTCCAGGGTGACTGAGGGTTGTTGCGCCAGTGCATGCCCCACCGGCACCATCAGCACCAGTTTATCCGTGCTGAAGTGCAGCACCTGCAACCCCGAGGCTTCCACGGGGCCGGCGATGATGCCCATGTCGCTGGTGCCATCCAGCACACCACGCACGATGTCGCGGGACAGGCGCTCCTGCAGGTCCACCGTTACGCCAGGGCGCTGGGACAGGAAGCCCGCCAGCACCTCCGGCAAGAACTCGGTGACCGCCGTGGTGTTGGCAAAAATGCGGATATGCCCGGCCGAATCCACGCCGTATTGGGTGAATTCGCTTTTCAGGTAATCCACCTGGCGCATGATCAACCGCGCATGGTGCAGCAGGCGCTCCCCGGCCGGGGTGATCTCCACGCCACGGCTGTCGCGGTACAGCAGGCGGGTGTCGAGTTGGCCTTCGAGGGCCTTGATCCGCGCACTGGCGGCGGCCGGCGAGAGGAACGCGCGCTTGGCGCCCTGGGTCAGGCTGGGGGATTCGGCGATGTGGATAAACAGGCGCAGGTCGGCCAGATCGAAGTGCATGCAAGACTCCCGGGACAGGATGGCGGCGTTCAGCATAACCGAACGCTGGTTTATTGAAATGCAAATTCCCGGAACGGGTGCGTCCTTGCATGATCCGGGGCAGACACTCACTGCCCGAGGACCTGCACCCGATGAGCGCCACCGATTGGATCGGCCGAAGCGAAACCGCCCACGACCACCTCAGCCATAACCTGCTCAAGCGTATTGCCGCTACCTTCGGCGAAGCCGTGCCCGAGGATGGCGCGGATATCCCGCCGCTGTGGCAGTGGTGTTTCTTCCAGGACCCACTGCCGGAAACCGCCCTGGGCAGCGACGGCCACCCGGCCCGTGGCGGCTTCCTGCCGCCCGCCGACAATCGCAATCGCATGTGGGCCGGTGGGCGCATCGAGTTCCTGCATGCCCTGCGTGCCGGTGAGGCGGCGACCCGGGTGTCGACCATCACCCAGGTCGAAGAAAAGACCGGCCGCACCGGCGCGCTGCTGTTCGTCACCGTGCGCCACGACTACTCCCAGCAAGGCCGCCTGGCGATCCGCGAGGAACAGGACATCGTCTACCGCGAACCCACGCCGCCCAAATCGGGCAGCGGCGAGGCGCTGGAGCAGGGCGAGTGGTCCGAAACCGTCGACCCCACGCCGACCCTGCTGTTTCGCTACAGCGCGGTGACCTTCAACGGCCACCGCATTCACTACGACTACCCCTATGTCACCGGCACCGAAGGCTATTCGGGGTTGGTGGTGCACGGGCCGCTGATCGCCACCCTGGGCCTGCGCGCGTTCTGCCGCGCCCATCCTGAAGCCACCTTGCGCCGGTTTGCCTATCGCGGTGTGCGCCCGTTGATTGCGCCGCAACCTTTTGAAGTAGGCGGGCGCGTCACCGAGACCGGCGTAGCCCAACTGTGGGCCGGCAATACCGATGGCCTGGCGCAGCAAGCCCAGGTGCATTTCGAATAATCCAAGAACAACAGGCGGAGAGCCGCAGATGAACCCGAATGACAACGAAGAACTCAATGCCATCCGCGACGGCGTGCGCGCCTTGTGCGCTGAATTCGATGCCGCTTACTGGCGCCGGATCGATGAAGAGAAGGGCTTCCCCGAAGCCTTCGTCAAGGCGCTGACCGACGCCGGCTGGCTGTCGGCGATGATCCCCGAAGAATACGGCGGTTCCGGCCTGGGCCTGGCCGAAGCTTCGGTAATCCTTGAAGAAGTGAACCGCTGCGGCGGCAACTCCGGCACCGTGCACGGCCAGATGTACAACATGTTCACCCTATTGCGGCACGGCAGCGAAGCGCAGAAACGCTTCTACCTGCCCAAGCTGGCCAGCGGCGAATTGCGCCTGCAATCGATGGGCGTGACCGAGCCCACCACCGGCACCGACACCACCAAAATCAAGACCACCGCGATCAAGCGCGGTGACAAATACGTGATCAACGGCCAGAAGGTGTGGATCTCGCGGATCCAGCATTCCGACCTGATGATCCTGCTGGCGCGCACCACGCCGTTGGCCGAGGTGAAGAAGAAATCCGAAGGCATGTCGATCTTCCTGGTGGACCTGCGCGAAGCCATCGGCAACGGCCTGACCGTGCAGCCCATCGCCAATATGGTCAACCACGAGACCAACGAGCTGTTCTTCGACAACCTGGAGTTGCCGCTGGACAGCCTGATCGGCGAAGAGGGCAAGGGTTTCAAATACATCCTCGACGGCCTCAACGCCGAACGCACGTTGATCGCCGCCGAATGCATCGGCGACGGCCGCTGGTTTATCGAAAAAGCCAGCGCGTATGCCCGTGACCGCGTGGTGTTTGGCCGGCCCATCGGGCAGAACCAGGGTGTGCAGTTCCCGATTGCCGAGGCGCATATCGAGATCGAAGCGGCGGACCTGATGCGTTGGCGTGCCTGCGAGGAATACGACAGCGGTAAACAGGCCGGCGCCAGCGCCAACATGGCCAAGTACCTGGCGGCCAAGGCGTCCTGGGAGGCGGCCAATGCCTGCCTGCAAACCCACGGCGGTTTCGGCTTTGCCTGCGAGTACGACGTGGAGCGCAAATTCCGCGAGACGCGCCTGTACCAGGTGGCGCCGATCTCCACCAACCTGATCCTGTCCTACGTGGCCGAGCACTTACTCGAACTGCCACGCAGCTTCTGAGGGCCCGACCATGAGCCATACCCAAGCCTTGTGTCGGTTCCTGGCGGACCTGCACTACGCACAGTTGCCCGAAAACGTCCTGGCGCGCACCGAAGATTTGTACCTGGACTGGCTGGCCTCGGCGCTGGCGAGCAAGGGCGCGCATCCGATTCCATTGTTCGAGCGTTATGCGCAGAAGATGGGGCCGAGCAACGGCCCGGCGCAAGTGATCGTCAATGGCGCCGGCAGCAGCGCCTACTTCGCCGCGTTGGTCAACGGTGCTTCGTCGCACCTGGTGGAGCAGGATGACCTGCACAACAGCTCCGTGTTGCACCCGGCCACCGTGGTGTTTCCGGCTGCCCTGGCCGCCGCCCAGGACCTGGGCAAATCCGGCCGCGACTTGCTGCTGGCCTCGGTGGCCGGCTACGAGGCTGGTATCCGTATCGGCGAATTCATGGGGCGCTCCCATTACCGCATCTTCCACACCACGGCCACCGTCGGCACGTTGGCGGCGGCGGTCGCGGTGGGCAAGCTGCTGGATTTCAACCAGGAACAATTCATCAACCTGCTCGGCAGCGCGGGCACCCAGGCCGCTGGCTTGTGGGAGTTCCTGCGCGATGCCGCCGACTCCAAACAACTGCACACCGCCAAGGCGGCAGCGGATGGGTTGCTCGCCGCATACCTGACGGCGGATGGGCTGACGGGGGCGCGTAATATCCTGGAAGGTGACCAGGGCTTGGCGGCGGGCATGTCCAGCGATGCCGAGCCGAGCAAGTTGTCCGCCGGCCTTGGCAGTCGCTGGGCGCTGCTGGAAACCTCGTTCAAGTTCCACGCCTCGTGCCGCCATACCCATCCGGCCGCCGATGCGCTGCTGGACCTGATGCAACGCGAACGTCTCGCCGCCGCCGATATTGCCCGCGTCGAAACCCGCGTGCATCAAGGCGCGATCGATGTGCTGGGGCGCGTGAACGTACCGACCAGCGTGCACCAGGCCAAGTTCTCCATGGGCACCGTGCTGGGCTTGATTGGCGTGCATGGCAAGGCCGGTCTCACCGAGTTCCATGAGCTGGCATTGACCGATCCAGCCGTCTCGGCTTTTCGCGACAAGGTCAGCATGACCCTCGACCCCGAAGTCGACGGCGCCTACCCACAACGCTGGCTCGGCCGCGTCACCGTTACCACGCAGGATGGCCGCACGCTGCATGGCGCTATCGACGAGCCCAAGGGCGATCCGGGCAACACCCTGAGCCGCGCGGAGCTGGCGGATAAATTCCAGCGGCTGAGCCTGTTCAGCGGCGCCCGCACACCGGCCCAGGCCAACGCCCTGATCGAGAAGGTCTGGAATTTGCGCAACGCCACGTCCATGGCCCACTGGCTCTGAGGAACTGTCATGACTAACCCGAGACCGCTGGACGGCATCACCGTTGTCAGCCTGGAACATGCGATTGCCGCGCCATTCTGCACACGCCAGTTGGCAGACCTGGGCGCCCGCGTGATCAAGATCGAACGCCCCGGCGCCGGCGACTTTGCCCGTGGCTACGACGAGCGCGTGCGCGGCCTGGCCTCGCATTTCGTGTGGACCAACCGTTCCAAGGAAAGCCTGACCCTGGACCTCAAGCAGGACGAGGCAGGCGATATCCTCGGCACCCTGCTCGCCGATGCCGATGTGCTGGTGCAGAACCTGGCGCCCGGCGCGGCGGCGCGCATGGGCCTGTCGTTCGAGGCGCTGCACGAGCGTTTCCCACGGTTGATCGTCTGCGATATTTCCGGCTACGGCGAGGGCGGGCCGTACGAGAAAAAGAAGGCCTACGACCTGCTGATCCAGAGCGAAGGCGGTTTTCTCTCGGTGACCGGTGGCCCTGGCGACGACCAGATGGCCAAGGCTGGTTGTTCCATCGCCGACATCTCGGCAGGCATGTACGCCTACAGCGGCATCCTCTCGGCGCTGCTGCTGCGCGGCAAGACCGGCAAGGGCAGTCGCATCGACGTGAGCATGCTGGAAAGCCTGGTGGAGTGGATGGGCTACCCGATGTATTACGCCTTCGACGGCGCACCGCAGCCACCGCGTGCCGGCGCTGCGCACTCAACGATCTACCCCTATGGGCCGTTCCCCACTGGCGATGGTGGCACCGTCATGCTGGGGTTGCAGAACGAGCGCGAATGGGCGGCGTTTTGCGACAAGGTGCTGCTCACGCCTGAACTGGCGGCGGACGAGCGTTTCAGCGCCAACTTCAAGCGCTCGGCCAACCGTGAAGTGTTACGCCAGATCATCGTCGACCGCTTTGCGCAATTGGATGCCGAAGCGGTGATCCAGCGCCTGGAGGAGGCGCAGATCGCCAGCGCCCGGGTCAACGATATGCAAGGCGTGTGGGACCACCCGCAACTCAAGGCGCGCGACAGCTGGCGTGAGGTCGACAGCCCGGCCGGTCCGCTGCCGTCGCTGTTGCCGCCGGCCCGCAATGCCGCGTTCACCCCACGCATGGACGGCGTTCCGGCATTGGGTCAACACAGCCAGGACATTCTCGATCAGCTCGGTTACTCCGGCGATGCCATCGACAGCCTGCGCGCGCGCGGCGTTATCTGAATAAGGAATTGTGTCATGCCAAAGCCATTGGTGCGTTCGGCGTTGTTTGTACCCGGTAGCCGACCGGAACGATTTTCCAAAGCCCTGGCCAGTGGGGCCGATGCGGTGATCGTGGATTTCGAGGACGCGGTGGAAGAGCCGCTCAAGCGCCAGGCGCGGGATAACCTCGGGGCGTTTTTGACGGCGAACCCCGCTGCCCAGGTGTGGGTGCGCATCAATGCGCCGGAACATACCGAGCATTTTGAGGATGTGGCGTTCTGCAAGGCCCATGCGAATGTGGCGGGGGTGTTGCTGCCCAAGGTTGAAAGTGCCGCGCAGGTGGCGGTGGTTGCCGCCACCGGCAAAGTGATCTGGCCGATTATCGAAAGCGCCCGTGGCTTGTTGGCTGTGGCCGAGATCGCCCATGCGCCGCAGGTGCAGCGTCTGTCGTTTGGTGGGCTGGACCTGGCGCTGGACCTGAACCTGAGCAGCAACTCCCCGGCTGCGCAGTTCGCCCTGGACCAGGCGCGCCTGGCGCTGATCGTACACTCCCGCGCCGCCGGGCTGGTCGCGCCGTTGGACGGCGTCCACCCGGCCATCGATGACCCCGAGGGCCTGCGCCGTTCCATCCGGCATGCCTACGAAATGGGCTTTGCCGGGGCGTTGTGTATCCATCCCAGGCAGGTCGCGGTGATCCATGAGGCATTGGCACCGAGCGCCGCAGACCTGGCCTGGGCGCAGCGGGTGGTGGACGCCGGCGCCCATGGGGCAGGGGCCTACCAGATCGATGGGCAGATGGTGGATGCGCCGGTGTTGCTGCGTGCACAAAGGTTGTTGGCGGCCCAGGCGCAGCGTTCGGCCACTCCGAATGCAGGTATCTAAAATTCGAAATTCACTACACGCGTCACATCAGGCACCTTGCCTTACAACACAACAATAAGAAGGTGATTTTCCATGCTCAAGCTCTCCCGGGCGCTGCTGTGCGCCGCCACCTTGTTTGCCGCAGGCCTGGCTCAGGCGGCGGACCCGATCGTGATCAAGTTCGCCCACGTGGTGGCCGAAAACACCCCCAAGGGCCAGGGCGCGCTGTTGTTCAAGAAGCTCGCCGAAGAACGCCTGCCCGGCAAGGTGAAGGTCGAGGTGTACCCGAACTCGTCGCTGTTCGGCGATGGCAAGGAGATGGAAGCGCTGCTGCTGGGCGACGTGCAGATGCTGGCGCCGTCCCTGGCCAAGTTCGAGCAATACACCAGGCAGGTGCAGATCTATGACCTGCCGTTCCTGTTCAATGACCTGGCTGCTGTCGACCGTTTCCAGGCGGCCCAGGGCAAGGAACTGCTGACCTCGATGCAGGACAAGAACATCCTCGGCCTGGCCTATTGGCACAACGGCCTCAAGCAATTGTCCGCCAACAAAGCGCTGCATGAACCCAAGGACGCCCGTGGCCTGAAGTTCCGCGTACAGGCCTCCAGCGTACTGGAAGAGCAGTTCAAGGTGATCCGCGCCAACCCGCGCAAGATGAGCTTCGCCGAGGTGTACCAAGGGCTGCAGACCGGCACCGTCAACGGTACCGAGAACACCTGGTCGAACTATGAAAGCCAGAAGGTCAACGAGGTGCAGAAGTACTTCACCGAGTCCAATCATGGCCTGATCGACTACATGGTGATCACCAACGCCAAGTTCTGGAACGGCCTGCCACCGGACATCCGCAGCACCCTGGAGCAGATCATGGTCGAGGTCACCGTCGAGGTGAACAAGCAGGCCGAAGCGCTGAACCAGTCGGCCAGGCAGAAGATCATCGACGCCAAGACCAGCGAAATCATCGAACTGACCCCGGAGCAACGCCAGCTTTGGCGCGAAGCCATGCGCCCGGTGTGGCAGAAGTTCGAAGGTGAGATCGGGGCTGATCTGATCAAGGCTGCGGACGCCTCCAATCGGTAACCCGCAATGTGGGAGGGGGCTTGCCCCCGATTGCGGTGTGTCAGCTTGCCCATCTGTCTCTGACCCACCGCTATCGGGGGTAAGCCCCCTCCCACATATCGATATCTCATTTGCTTTCGCGAGGTTTTGCCATGCAAACGCTAAGGCGCGTCTGGGAGCACCTGGAGGAAGGTTTCATTGCCTTCCTGCTGGCCGCCATGACCCTGGTGACATTCGTCTACGTCATGCTCAACAACATCTACACGCTGTTCTTTGCCCTGTCGGACAAGTGGGCCTTCAGCAGCACCTTCTTCGGTGCCCTGGGCGACCACACCATGACCTGGGCCCAGGACATGACCTGGAGCGTGGCGCTGACCAAGGCCATGTTCGGCTGGCTGATTTTCTTCGGTATTTCCTACGGCGTGCGCACCGCCGGCCATCTCGGCGTGGACGCCCTGGTCAAGCTGACCAAGCGCCCGGTGCAACGCGTGCTCGGGATGTTCGCCTGCCTGTGCTGCCTGGCCTATGCCGGGCTGTTCATGATCGCCAGCTACAAATGGGTCAGCGCGGTGATGACCGCCCATATCGGCGCCGAAGACCTCGACCAGTACGGCATCGACGTCGGTGACATCGTGATCATCGTGCCCATCGGTTTTGCCATGGTGTTTATCCGCTACCTGGAAATTTTCTACCGCATCCTTACCCACCGTCAGGTCGGGCTGGGTTTGGCCGACGAGGCCGGTGAGGCCAGCAAATTGGCCGGCAGCCATGAGGAGCGTCACTGATGGCCGTGCTCTGTCTGTTTCTGTTGTTGTTCGTGTTCATGTTCCTCGGCGTGCCCATCGCGATTTCCCTGGGCCTGTCCGGTGCGGTGTCGATCCTGATGTTCAGCCAGGACTCGGTGAGTTCCCTGGCGATCAAGCTGTTCGAGACCTCCGACGCCTACACCTTCCTGGCGATCCCGTTCTTCCTGTTGTCCGGGGCGTTCATGACCACCGGCGGGGTGGCGCAGCGGCTGATCGACTTTGCCAACGCCTGTGTTGGGCATATTCGTGGCGGCCTGGCGATTGCGGCGGTGTTGGCGTGCATGCTGTTTGCGGCGCTGTCCGGTTCGTCACCGGCGACGGTGGCGGCGGTGGGGTCGATTGCCGTGGCGGGCATGGTGCGTTCCGGTTACCCGAAGGAGTTCGGTGCGGGGATCATCTGTAACGCCGGCACCCTGGGCATCCTGATCCCGCCGTCGATTGTGATGGTGGTGTATTCGGCGGCGACTGAAACCTCGGTCGGCAAGCTGTTCATGGCAGGGGTAATTCCAGGGCTGTTGCTGGGCCTGATGCTGATGATCGCCATCTACATCGTCGCACGCATCAAGAAGCTGCCGGCCCAGCCGAGGGCGACGTTCCGCGAATGGCTGACCTGCGCACGCCGCGCCTTCTGGGGCCTGTTGCTGCTGGTGATCATCCTCGGCGGCATCTACAGCGGCATGTTTACCCCGACCGAAGCGGCCGCAGTGGCGGCGGTATACTCGGCATTCGTGGCGTTGTTCGTCTACAAGGACATGAAGCTGCGCGACTGTCCCAAGGTGCTGCTGGAGTCCGGGCGCCTGGCAATCATGCTGATGTTCATCATTGCCAACGCCATGCTGTTTGCCCATGTGCTGACCACCGAACAGATCCCCCAGGAAATCACCGCGTGGGTGATCTCCGAAGGGCTGACGCCGATTGGCTTCCTGATCATGGTCAACGTAGTGCTGCTGGTAGCGGGCAGCTTCATGGAACCGTCGGCCATTGTGCTGATCCTGGCGCCGATCTTCTTCCCGATTGCCATGAAGCTGGGCATCGACCCGATCCACCTGGGGATCGTGATGGTGGTGAACATGGAGATCGGCCTGGTGCACCCGCCGGTGGGGCTGAACCTGTTCGTGACCTCGGCGGTGACCGGGTTGACCCTGGGGCAGACCATCCGCGCGGCGATGCCGTGGCTGATGATTCTGTTGGTGTTCCTGATCATGGTCACGTACTTGCCGTTCATTTCGCTGGCGCTGCCGCATTGGCTCGGTATGTAACCCAACGTGCAGGAGCCGGCTTGCCGGTTCCTGCGGGGCGTGTGCATCAGTGGTCCAGCGCACTCAGGATCGCATGGGCCACTTTCACCCGTTCGGCATTCGGGTAGTTCTTGTTGGCCAGAATCACCACCCCCATGTCCTTGCTCGGCACATAGGCCACATAGGCACCGAACCCACGGGTCGAGCCGGTCTTGTTGTACAGCACGTTGGCCGGCTGCGCCTGGGCCGGGGCCAACCATTTCACCGTGTGCGGCTCCATGGCCATCGGTGTGGAGTTGCCCTCCATCAGCGCTTGCAGCGTGATCGGGTAGGGGTAGTACTCCCAGCCCAGGCCCTGGGTCATGCCGTTCACCGTGTAGTAACCGGTGTGGGTGGTGGCGATGGCCTGTTGCAGCGGTTTCTCCAGGGTTTGCGGGTGCATGTTCAGCATCACGTACTGCGCCAGGTCCTGGGTGCTGGTCTTGATGCCATAGGCTTCGCTGTCCAGCGCGCCGGGGCCGACACGCACGGGTTTCTGGTCCTTGTCGTAGCCTTGGGCGTAGGTAGGGATTTTGTCTGCCGGCACGCTGACATGGGTGTTCGTCAGGCCCAGCTTGGGCAGCAGGGTTTTCTCCATGGCGACGTTGAACGGCTGGCCCAGGCTTTGCGCACTGAGGTAGCCGAACAGGCCAATGCTGGGGTTGGAATACAGACGCTGTGCGCCTGGGGCGTAAGTGGGTTTCCAGTGCTGGAAATAATTGAGCATGGTGTCGGCACTGTCGGCGGCATCTGGAAACTGCAGCGGCAGGCCGCCAGGGGTGTAGGTGGCCAATTGCAGCAGGCTGATGCGGTCGAAGGCACTGCCCTTGAGTGCGGCCAGATGCTGGCTGGCCATGTCCGACAGCTTCAGCTTGCCGCTTGCCGCAGCGTAGCCGCCGAGGGTGGCAGTGAAGGTCTTGCTCACCGAGCCGATCTCGAACAGCGTGTCTTCGGTCACGCGTTGTTGCATGTCTTTGTTGGCGACGCCGTAGTTAAAGTATTGCACCTTGCCCTTGTTCACCACCGCCACCGATAGGCCGGCGATGCCTTGCTGCTGCATCAGGGGTTCGACGCTGCTGTCTACGACCTGGCGCAGGTCGGTGGCGGCCATGCAGGTGCCGGAGCTGATAAATAAGGCTGAAATCAGGAAATTTCTGACGTTGGAATTCATGGTTATTCGCTTCCATGTAAATGATGCACTGACGATCGGGGCCTGCGCAGGCGTGGCAAATCTAGTCAGGTTCGGTTCCTTCGACAAACGATGATATCTTGCAGCTGCCATTAGAAAATCTAGGGTAGGACATGCTGCGTTCCCATTTGCCCCTCAACGCCCTGCGCGCGTTCGAGGCGTCGGCCCGCCATTTGAGCTTTACCCGGGCGGCCATCGAGTTGTGTGTGACCCAGGCTGCGGTCAGCCATCAGGTGAAAAGCCTGGAGGCGCAACTGAATGTCACCTTGTTCAAACGCCTGCCACGAGGGCTGATGCTGACGCGCGAAGGTGAAACCCTGCTGCCAGTGTTGCGCGAGTCCTTCGACCGCATTGCTCACACCCTCGGCCAATTTGAAGGCGGGCATTACCGCGAGGTCCTCACCGTCGGTGCGGTCGGCACGTTCGCGGTCGGCTGGTTGCTGCCACGCCTGGCGGATTTTCAGCAGCGCTACCCGTTTATCGACCTGCGCCTGTCGACCCACAACAACCGTGTCGACGTGGCCGCCGAAGGCCTGGATTACGCCGTCCGTTTCGGCGCCGGCGCCTGGCACGGTACGGATGCCTGCGAACTGCTGGAGGCCCCGCTTACCGTACTCTGCATACCGCAACTGGCCGAACAGCTGCACGCACCGGCCGACCTCTTGAAACACACCTTGCTGCGGTCCTACCGCGCCGATGAGTGGAACCTGTGGTTCCAGGCTGCCGGCTTGCCCGCCGACACCCTACTGCCGCGCAGTATCGTGTTCGATTCCTCGCTGGCGATGATGGAAGCGGCCTTGCAAGGCCTGGGCGTGGCCTTGGCGCCAGCGATGATGTTTGCGCGGCAACTGGAGAGCGATGTGATTCGCCAGCCGTTCGATGTCGGCATCACCACCGGCAGTTACTGGTTGACGCGCTTGCAGTCGCGGGCCGAGACGGCGGCGATGCTGGCGTTCAAGGGCTGGTTGCTGGATATGGCTGCGGAAGATTGAAACGCTTTTTTTGAAACATAATGAAACATTTGTCAAAGGCCAGCGCTCTACCGCAACACCTGCACTGAGTTTTTCCATGAAGATACCGCGCCCCTCCGCCCGCCTGCCGCACCTGACCCAACTACGCAACCTGAAAATGGCCCGCTCTGCCCACGCCTACGTGCGCGGCAGCACCGTGCAATTCTACGAATGGCTGCACAGCCAGAGCGGGCGCCGCTTGCCCCATGGCCCGGCGATCTGGATCTGCGGCGACTGCCACGCCGGCAACCTGGGGCCTACCGGCGATATCAAGGGTCGCATCGATATGCATATCCGCGACCTTGACCAGACGGTGATCGGCAACCCGGCCCACGACCTGGTGCGCCTGGCGCTGTCCCTGGCCACCGCCGCACGCGGCTCGGACCTGCCCGGCGTCACCACCGCGCGCATGCTCGAAGAAATGATGGTGGGCTACGAACAGGCGTTCCAAGACAAGCCCGACGAAGCGCCGCCGCGTCCGTCCCAGGTCAAGGCGGGCATGCGCAGCGCCGTGGCGCGCACCTGGAAGAACCTGGCGCGTGAACGCATCGAGAACGCTCGCCCGAGTATTCCGCTGGGCAAGCATTTCTGGTCGCTGTCGCGGGCCGAAAAGCACGCGCTGCAAACGCTCTGTGCCTCCGCGGACATCCATCAATTGGTGACGTCACTCAAAGGCCGCCCCAAGGACGCCAGGGTCGAGCTGCTGGATTCGGCCTATTGGGTCAAGGGCTGCAGCTCCCTGGGCCTGCAGCGTTATGCCGCCTTGCTCGGCGTGGGCGACAAGGACGACCAGGAATATTGCCTGATCGATATCAAGCAGGCCGTCGGCGCGGCGGCGCCCCGTGTGGCACGGGCGAAGATGCCCAGGGACAATGGCCGCCGGGTGGTGGAGGGTGCCCGTCAACTGTCACCGGGTTTGGGGGAGCGCATGGTGGCGACGCGGATGCTGGACAACGGTTTCTTCATCCGCGAACTGCTGCCCCAGGACATGAAGCTGGAATTGGACGAATTGAGCGAGATCGACGCCATGCACGCCGCCGGTTACCTGGCGCGGGTGGTGGGTGTCGCCCATGCCCGGCAGATGGACCGCGACACCCGCAAGGACTGGATGGCGGTGTTGCAGGAGAACCGTTCCAGACAGCTGGATGCGCCGTCGTGGCTGTGGACCAGCGTGGTGCAACTGGTGGGGAGCCATGAGCAGGGTTATCTCGATCATTGTCGGCGCTATGCACTGGAACATTGAGCCCATCCCTGTGCGCCCCGCGCTCAAACCAGATATTTGCGGAACCAGCCCAGTGTGCGCTCCCACGCCAGGTTCGCCGCCGCTTCGTCATAACGCGGCGTCGAATCATTGTGGAAACCGTGGTTGGCCCCCTTGTAGATGTACGCCTCATAGGTGGTGCCGGCTGCTTTCAAGGCCTTTTCATACGCCGGCCAGCCTTCATTGATCCGCGTATCCAGCTCACCGTAATGCAGCATGATCGGCGCCTTGATGCGCGGTACGTCCTTGGCTTCCGGCTGGCGTCCATAGAACGATACGGCCGCGCCCAGTTCCGGGTAGGCCACGGCCGCCGCATTGGTCACGCCACCGCCATAACAGAAACCGGTAATGCCGACCTTGCCGGTGCTGCTGTCGTGGTGCATGAGCCATTCGATGGCGGCGAAGAAGTCGTTCATCAGCTTGGTTGGGTCGACTTTCTGTTGCAGTTCCACGCCTTTTTCGTCGTTACCGGGGTAGCCGCCCACCGAGGTCAGGCCATCCGGTGCCAGCGCGATAAAACCGGCCTTGGCCAGGCGCCGGGCGACGTCTTCGATGTAAGGGTTGAGGCCACGGTTTTCATGGACCACCACCACCGCCGGCAATTTGCCCGCCGCCTTGGCCGGGCGCACCAGGTAGCCGCGCACGTTGCCGTTGCCTGTGGGCGACGGGTAGGTGATGTAGTCGGCGACGATGTCCGGGTCGGTGAATTTCACCTGTTCGGCCAGGGCGTAGTTGGGGCTCAGGGCTGTGAGCAGGGCCGAGGCGGTGAGGCCGCCAAAGGTGAACAGGGCGGCGCGGTCGAGAAATTCGCGACGGTTGAGCTTGCCGTGGGCGTAGCCGTCGTAGAGTTCCAGCAGTTCGGGCGCAAAGTCTTTCGCGGTGAGACGAGTCATCGGTGCAGTCCTCGATTAGCGGTGGCCATCAATGTAGACCAGGATCAGCTGTCACGGCCATGGGCGGCGGCGGCCAGTTGGCCGGTGTCGACGCGCACGAAGATCGAGTCGCCTACCGCGGTCAGCACGTCACCGGCGTACACCTCGCAGATCACGCGGGTTTTGCGCCCCACGTCGCCCTCGACACGGGCGCGCAGCGTGAGGGTGACGCCCATGGGGGTCGGCTTGATGAATTTGATGCCCAGGTTGCCGGTCACGCAATCGATGCGCGGCAGGCTGCCGGGTTCGCGGTGTTCGGCGCGGTAGTGGTAGGCCATGGCGGTCCAGTTGGAATGGCAGTCCACCAGCATCGCGATCAGGCCACCGTAGACCAGGTCGGGCCAGCCGCTGTACCTGGCCTCGGGCAGGTGTTCGGCGACCAGGTGGACACCGTCCGCGTCCCAGCGGCTCTTGATATGCAGGCCATGGGGGTTGCTGCCGCCGCAGCCGTAGCAGATGCCTTCCGGCGCGGTGGTGTCCTGGAGCGAAGGGGCGTGCATGCAGCGTCCTTATTGTTGTGGGGCGACTACTCTGTTTAGCAGGACAAACGCCCGATGGGAATAAATCCCTGGTATGAAGTGTCAGCTCGATACTGTGTCCTTACCTGTTGCGGAGTGCTGTATGAAACCTCGAAAGTCCCCGGTCGCCGTCCTCGCCTTGATCCTTGCCTATGGCGCCGGCGCCCAGGCGGTGGAGTACAAGGACGTCAACCGCACCGCCAGCCAGATCAGCTTCACCTACAAGCAATTGGGGCAGCGGGTATACGGCACCTTCAGCGACTTCGAGGGCACCTTGACCTTCGATACGCAACAGCCGGAAGCCGGGCATGCCTTGCTCAGGATACAGCTCGCCAGCATCGACGCCGGCAGCCCGGACGCCAACGATGAGCTGCAACGCGCCTCCTGGTTCGATACCGCGACCTACCCGGTGGGCGTGTATGAATCCACCGGGGTCAAGGCGCTGGGGGGTAACCGCTACACGGTCAGCGGTAACCTGACAATCAAGGGCACCACGCGGCCGGTGGACGTCGACGTGGTGCTCAAGGAGCAGGGCGGCATTGGTGTGTTCGACGGCGAGTTCATCCTCAGGCGTGGCGACTTCAAGATCGGCGAGGGCGAGTGGGCCGGCAACAGCGTGGTGTCCAATGACATCAACATCAAGTTCAAGATGGTCGCGCCGCAGCGTTAACGGGCGAACTTCTTCGCGCCAGCCACACAGCCGATCACCGCGACGGTGACCAGCACCATGCCCAGGCTGACCTGCTCATGCAACAGGCCCGCCGCCAGCGCCAGGCCGAAAAACGGTTGAAGCAATTGCAACTGGCCGACGGCGGCGATCCCGCCCTGGGCCAAGCCGCGATACCAGAACACAAAGCCGATCAGCATGCTGAACAACGCCACATAGCCCAGGCCGAGCCAGGCGGGCAGCGTGATGTCGCTGAAGCTCGTGGGCGCCAGTATCAGGCTCAGTGGCCCCACCACCGGTATCGAGACCACCAACGCCCAGCAGATCACCTGCCAGCCGCCGAGGCTGCGTGACAGCTTGGCGCCTTCGGCATAGCCCAGGCCGCAGACCAGCACCGCCAGCAGCATCAGCAGGTCGCCGGCCGGCGCGGCGCTCAAGCCCTGGGCGAAGGCATAGCCCATCACCAGCACACTGCCCAGGATCGAAAACAGCCAGAACACCGGGCGCGGACGCTCGCCGCCGCGTAGCACGCCAAACACTGCGGTGGCCAATGGCAGCAAGCCGATGAACACGATGGAGTGGGCCGAGGTTACGTATTGCAACGCCAGGGCGGTGAGCAGCGGGAAGCCGATCACCACGCCCAGGGCGACAATCGCCAGGGGCATCCACTGCTGGCGGGCGGGGCGTTTTTCCTTGAACAGCCACAGCAGCAACACGCCCAGCAGGGCGGCGATGGCCGCGCGGATCATGGTGAGGAATACCGGGTCGAACTCCATCACGGCCAGGCGCGTGGCGGGCAAGGAGCCACTGAAGATCACCACGCCGATAAAGCCGTTGATCCAGCCTTGGGCGCTGGTATTCAAGGTGTCGAGAGAGGAGGTGCGTTCCATGATCAGGCGTCCGGACAAGGAGGGGTTGCGTTGCGGTCATCCTAGGGGTGAGGATTGAGACAATCAAAAAATTGTCATGGATACAGCCCAATGCCCCGTGCCCGCTACAAGTCGTTGGTCGATACCTTTGCCCAAGCCATCCGCAGCGGAACCATGTCTCCCGGCACACGCCTGCCAACCCACCGGCAACTGGCCGCCGAGCATGGCCTCGCGCTGGTCACCGCCAGCCGGGTGTATGCGGAGCTTGAGGGGATGGGACTGGTCAGCGGTGAAGCCGGGCGTGGCACCTTCGTGCGCGAAATCTCGCTGCCGCCGGGGCAGGGCAGCGGGCAGATGACGGTGGCGCCGGGCATGCTCGACCTGAACTTCAATTACCCCTCGTTGCCGGGCCAGGCGGATATGTTGCGCATGGCGTTGCGCCAGTTGGCACTCTCCGGCGACCTCGAAGCCCTGTTGCGTTACCAGCCCCATGCGGGCCGCTTGCATGAGCGCGCAGCGTTTGCGCGGCATTTGCTCAGTCGAGGGTTGAGGGTGGACGCCGAGCAGGTGCTGCTGGTCAGCGGCGCCCAGCACGGCCTGGCGGTGACGCTGATGGCCTTGCTCAAGCCTGGCGATGTGATCGCCGTGGATGCCTTGACCTATTCGGGGTTCAAGGTGCTGGCCGAGACCCTGCACCTGGAAATCGTCGCGATCCCGGTCACCCCGCTGGGGCCGGACCTGGATGCGCTGCACAAGCTGTGTCGCAAGCGCCCGGTGCGCGCGGTGTACAGCATGCCAACCCTGCACAATCCATTGGGCTGGGTGATGGACATGGCCCGGCGCGAACAGCTGGTGTCGATCGCCCGTCAGCACAATCTGATGATCATCGAAGACGCGGCCTACGCGTTCCTGGCCGAAGACGCGCCGCCGCCGCTGGCGACATTGGCACCCGAGCGCACGGTGTATGTGGGCGGGCTGTCGAAAAGTGTCGCGACCGGGTTACGTGTCGGGTTCGTCGCAGCGCCAATGGAATGGGTAAAACCACTGGAGCGCACCCTCATGGCCACCACCTGGAACGTGCCGGGCGTGATGAGCGCCATTGCGGTGGCCTGGCTCGAAGATGGTACGGTGGCGCAACTGGAAGCACAGAAGCGCCAGGATGCCCAGGCGCGGCAGACCTTGGCGGCGCAGGTGCTGAAGGGGCTGGCCTACGTGAGCCATCCGTCCTCGTATTTCCTGTGGTTGCCCCTCGGGGAAGAGGCGCGGGCCGATCAGGTGGCCATGAGCTTGCAGCGCGAGGGCATTTCCGTGTCCACCGCCGAGCCGTTTGCCGTTTCGGCCCATGTGCCCCACGCACTGCGCCTGGCCTTGGGCTCGGTTGCGCTGCCAGCGCTGCGCGAAGCGCTGTTGACGGTGCGCAAGGGGGTGGCGTGGTGAGCCGGTTTCAGCGGCTCACCGCTGGGCATCAGTACTTGTAGGCCTGACGTCCGATCAGCAGCCATTTGCCTTTTTGCTTCTGCCAGACCTGGAAGTTGTCGATATCGGTGGGCACTTCAACGCCACTGTTCACCGCCAGGGCATGGAAGTGGTTGCGCACCAGTGCGGTGTCGCCTTGCAGGGTGATGGTCTGGTTTTGCATTTCCAGGGTCTTGAACGCGCTGGTGTGGGTTTCCAGGTCAGCAATGAATTGGTCTTTGTTCTGCACCTTGCCGCTGGAGTGGCCGTAGGTGAGCTTGTCGGAGGTCAGTGCGTGAAGCTGCTTGAGGTCCAGGTGCAGCATGGCCTGGGTCAGTTGGTCGACCGCTTGGGCCACGTCCTTTTCGGCTGGGGCAGGCGCTGCGGCGACATAGCCGCTGAACAGGCACAGAAAACCGATCAACACTTTGACGTTTTGCATGGGTGTTTCCTTATTGTTGTTGGGGCTGGTACGACGGGTTAAGTCGTCGTACAACCATGCAGTATTTCAGATGGGGAAGGAAAGTGAAATTTTGAAATAGCCTGAAAAGCTTCGGCTTTATGGCGTTATAAATAGATCTTCTGCTTATGTGATGTCCTAAGACATCAAGCAATGCACGCCTTGCTTCCTGCACGGGTAGCACATCGCTATGCTAGCGCCGAAACCCCACGGCGCCCGAGAGACAACATGGATTTTGACTGGCACAGCGACCCCATCACCCGCACTACTCCCGTCACCCCGCACTACAAGAACACTCAGAACGTTCGCCGCTTCATGCTTGAGCACTGCGGCCCGGGGTTCAAGTTCGACCGGCCGTTTATGGCCTGGATTCGCAACGACAGGCCCAAGACCCTGGGCGACATGGTGGATGAGTGGCAACGTCGCAACGAGGAAAAACGCCCATGACCCGCGACGAAAAATACCAGGCCGCCCAATTGCGTATCGGCTATCAGTTGAATGAGTTCAAGATCGGCGGCAACTACACGCCGCTGGTCCGCGATGGCAACCACCTGTATATCAGCGGCCAGATCCCGCGTGTCGGCGATGCCATCGTGCTGCCGGGCAAGGTTGGTGACAGCCTGACCCTGGCCCAGGCGCAAGTCGCCGCTGGCATCAGCGCGTTGCGCTGCCTGGGGTTACTCCAGCAAGCCCTGGGTTCGCTGGACCAGATCAAGGCCATCCCGCGCATCACCGTGTACGTGCGCAGTGCCGAGGATTTTGATCAGCAGAGTGAAGTGGCCAACGGCGCGTCGGACCTGTTGCACGAGGTTCTCGGTAGCGCCGGGGTGCATACGCGGACGTCGATCGGCGTGATGCAGCTGCCGAAGTCGGCGGCGGTGGAGATCGACATGATTGCGCTGGCGCACGGCTGAGCGAGCGATGATTACTCTAGGCACGGCAATCCTGTTGATTGCCGTGCCCCTGCCTTGAGTTAGAGTGCCGGAGTACGCGGCGGCACCAGGCGCTTGCTGCCGGTCGACTCATACGCCGACGCAAACCGCAGCAACGCCGAGTCATCATAGGCGCGCCCGGCAAACGTCAGCCCCACCGGCATGCCGATATCGGCCATCACGCCCATGGGCACGGTGACGGTCGGCACGCCCAGGTGGCGGATGGCAAGGTTGCCGTTGGCCACCCAGACACCGTTGCTCCAGGCGATGTCGGCAGAGGCTTCGTTCACATCGGCGTCAGCCGGGCCTACGTCGGCCACGGTGGGGAACAGCACGGCGTCGAGGCCAAGCTTGTCCATCCAGTCTTCCAGGTCGATCCGGCGCGTCTGTTCCAGGCCGCGCAGGCCATCGGGGACGGTGCTGATCCGGTCCCACGGGGTGATGCCACGCTGGGCCATGCGCACGTACTCATCCATGCCGGCGGCCAGGTCGTCTTCGCGGTTGGGCAGGGTGCCCGGGTCGTGGGGGAAGATCTTCGGCCCGTCCACATCCGCCAGGCGGTTGAGCGCTGGATCGTCGTTGGCGCGCAGGAAATCATCGAAGGCCCAGGCCGAGAGTTCCCACAGTTCATCGTGCAGGAATTCCTTGGACACCAGCCCACGGGTAAACACGGTGGGCGCGCCGGGGCGGTCGCCTTCGCAGTTGGACACCAACGGGAAATCCACGTCGATCACTTCAGCGCCGGCCGCCACCAAGGCTTGGCGGGCGTCGTTCCACAGGTCGATAACGCTGGCGCGGGTGTTGATCTTCTGCCCGGTGGGGCCGCCGATGCCGGGTTTCTCGCTGGTGCCGGCGTCGGGGTCGGCATTGATGTACATGCGCGGTACGCCAAAGCGCTTGCCTGCGAGGGAGGCCGCGCTCACGGCCAGGTCAGCGTAAGACGCCGGGCGCACCGAGGCGACGCTCGGGATCGGCACCCAGGGCTGCAGGCGCCACAGGTCGCCACGGGTGTCCGGGTCTTCGGCCACCACCACATCGAGCACTTCCAGCAGGTCGGCCATGGTGCGTGCGTAGGGCACCACCACGTCCATGGTGGGTGTGAGCGGCCAGTTGCCGCGCACCGAAATCACCCCCCTGGACGGCGTGTAGGCGCACAGGCCGTTGTTGGACGCCGGACCGCGCCCGCTGGACCAGGTTTCTTCGGCCAGGCCAAAGGCCGAGAAACTGGCTGCCGTCGCCGTGCCGGCACCGTTGGACGAGCCCGAAGCAAACGGTGCCGTCAGGTAGTTGGCGTTGTACGGGCTTTCCGCCCGACCATAGACGCCACGCTGCATGCCGCCATTGGCCATCGGCGGCATATTGGTCTTGCCCAGGCAGATAGCGCCGCCGGCGCGCAGGCGCTCGATGGTGAACGCATCGCGTTGGGCCACCAGGTCGGCAAACGCCGGGCTGCCGGAGGCCGCCGTCAGGCCCTTGACCAGGTAGCTGTCCTTGGCGGTGTAGGGAATGCCATCCAAAGGCCCCAGGGTTTCGCCTTTGGCCCGGCGCGCATCAGACGCCTCGGCTTCTTCGAGCGCCCGGGGGTTGCGCACCACCACGGCGTTCAAGGCCGTGGCGGTCTGCGGACCGTCATAGGCATCGATCCGCGCCAGGTAGGCTTCTACCAGTTCAACGGCCGTGGTCTGGCCGGATTCAAGTGCCGCGCGCAATTGGGCAATGGAAACTTCGGTAACTTGCATCAGGTTTTTTTCGCCGCCTTCAGGTGGGGGTATGGCGGCAGTCTACGTACAGATATTTCACAAAACCAGCGCGGCATAACTCGCATAGGCCGCGCGCATCACCTGCCAAGTGGCGTCGTCGGCAGGAATCAGATGTTCGATGCGCAGGGAGGAAAGAGTGATGTCCTGGGGCATGCCGAAGGTGGTGAAGGTGGAGAGAAAACTCAGTTCGCCCTGGCTTGAGCGGATGCGCGTCAGCACCAGCGGTGGCATGTCGGCGGGCAGCTCGGTGCTGGCCGGCGTCGGTAAACGCGCCAGCAGGGCGGCCAGTTCAGGATTGCCCAGCGCCTCACGGGTGGCGCGTTGCCAGGCGAGGGTGCGGACCTCGTTGGCGTTGATCAGGTGATCGCCCAGGCCGCCCGACTGCAGCAGCGTGGTCAGCAGGTTAAAGTCCTCGGCTGAATCGGACGGGATGCCAGCCAGATCAAACAACACGGCGGTGCTGGCGGTCGCTGGCTTCGCTGGTGCCGTACTTTGTGCTGACGGCGGTGTTTGTGTCGGTGGGGCCGTTGCTTTATCTGGTGGTGAATGGGCTTGAACCGTTCAGCGAGAAGACCGGTTGACGCAAACTCCCTCGGGTGAGAGGGCTTGATGTGGCGAGCGGGCTTGCCCCGCGTTGGGCTGCGAAGCGGCCCCTTTTAAAACCGCTGCGGTGTTTCAGTTGAACCACGACATCAGTTATTGGGGCCGCTTCGCAGCCCAACGCGGGGCAAGCCCGCTCGCCACAACAGGTTCGTTCGGCTCAAGGGTTGAGGAAGGCCTGGTAGTTGTCCTTGGTGATCTGCTGATAAGGAATGGTCAGCTCAGGCGTGTACGGCTCCTTCTTCACCATCTTCACCGCCAGGTCGATCGAGCCCACGGCCTGGCCCTTGTTGTCCTGATACACCGTCACCAGCAACTGGCCTTTCTTCACCGCATCCAGCCCGGCAGCCCCACCGTCGCTGCCCGCCACCAGGATGTCCTTGCCCGGCTGCATGCCCGCCTGGCTGATCGCCATGGCCGCGCCGATCGCCATCTCATCCGCGTTCGCCGCCACCGCGTCGATTTTGCGCCCGGATACGATCCAGTTGTTCATCAGGTCAATCGCTTTGCTGCGCTGCCACTCCGCGCTCTGTTCCTCGACGATCTTGATGTCGGGATACTCCTTGAGCACGGTCTTCACCCCCAGCGTCCGATTATGCGTGGCGTTGTTGGACAGAAGCCCGAGCATGATCGCCAGGTTGCCCTTGCCACCCATCTTTTGCGCCAGGTAACGCATCTGAATTTCACCGGCCTTGACCTCGTCCGAGCCCACATACCCTACGCCCGGTGGCAACTGCTGAGCATCCGGGCGGCGGTTGACGTACACCAGCGGCGTCTTGGCTTGCTGGGCGTTGGCGGTCATTTTTTGCGTGGCAGCAGTGTCCACCGGGTTGACGATAATCGCGTCCATGCCCTGGGCGGTGAAGTTCTGCACCTGGTTGAGCTGGCGCACCACGTCGCCCTGGGCGTCTTCGAATTGCAGGGTCACGCCGGGCAGTTGCTTGGCGTGGGCGGCCATGTAGTCACGCATCTGCGCGAGGAAGACGTCGTCGACCTGGGCGATGCTCACGCCGATACGGATGTCGGCCAGCGCCCAGGGGCTTATCGCCAGGGTCAGGAGTGCCGCAAGGAGTTGCTTCTTCATGATGGTGCTCCGTTGTTTTTGTTGTTGTTGAAACAGAGGGTTCACGCCTGGCGCTTGGTCCGCAGTTGCTCCACGGCAGCGGCAAACGCCGGGAATGGCCAGCGTTCGTCGAGGGCTTGCTGCATCAGTTGCTGCCCGGTTTGCGGGGCCAGGCCCTTCAAGGGCGGGTCGGTGTCGAGGTTGGTGGGGAAGGAATAGCCGTCGGCGGTGCAGGCGATCACCGCCGCCACGGCCTGGGCATCCAGTGCGGTGTTGTCCAGCAAGGCCGGGTACACCGCCAGCATCATGCGGTCGCGGTCGAGGGCTTCCATGGGCTTGCCGAACGCCGAGGAAATCTGCAACAGGTTGGCCATGCGTTGGCGGTCGGCTGTGCGGTTGGTGCCGGCGGCATGGAACAGCGCCGGGTTGAAGAACAGCAGGTCGCCCTTGTTCAGCGGCAGTTGCACGGCGTGCTGCTGGAAATAGTCGATAAACTCCGGACGCCGCCACGCCAGGTAACCCAGGGCGTATTGCTGGGAAAACGGCAGCAACTGAGTCGGGCCGGTTTCCAGCGGCATGTCCGAGTGCGCCACCGCGCCTTGCAACGTCAGGTACTGGGACAGCAGGTGCAGGGGCAGGGGAAAGCGCTCCACCTCATCATTGGTCTGAAAGCCCAGGTGGTAATCGCGGTGCGGTTGCTGGGCCTGGCCACCGGGATGCACCACGTTGACCTGCGCCGTGACCTGATAGCTCGGCCCCAGCCA
This sequence comes from Pseudomonas sp. NFPP24, assembly GCF_900112095.1. Classification (NCBI taxonomy): domain Bacteria; kingdom Pseudomonadati; phylum Pseudomonadota; class Gammaproteobacteria; order Pseudomonadales; family Pseudomonadaceae; genus Pseudomonas; species Pseudomonas sp. NFPP24. Next base: position 49,374 of record NZ_FOKD01000010.1, on the reverse strand, counting down.
CGCCTCGGCAATCAACCCCAACAGCGGGTTGGCGTAGTACTCCACAAACGACGCCGGCGACCGCAGCGCGGCTTTCTGCAATGAATTCCAGATGCGCCCGTTGCTGCCGGCCTTGGCGAAGTGATCGGCCGCCACGCCCTGCGCCGCCTCATGGGCGAAGATCGCCTCGAACACCTGGCTGTGGCGGTCGACCACTTCCAGGTCTTCATAGGCCCGGCGCACCACCATCACCCCGGGCCCCTCGCGGAACAGGTGGTGAAGTTCATTCATCACCGCCAGGCGGTCGCTGTTGCGCAGGGTGTGGGCCTGATAGATCGGCACATTGCTCTGCACTTGAGCGCAGAGAGGGTAATCCTCTCGGCTCACGCGTTGCGCACAGATGTCATTGAAATCCGCCAGGCGCACGGCCTGTTCCGTCACGAACGCCGACATCACACACCTCCCAGCGCCTGATTCGGTTGCGGGCTGCCGCCGTCGGTACAGCCGACCACGCCTTGTTCCAGGTCGATCACCGAGCCGGTCATCATTCCAGACTCGCTGGACAGCAGGAAGGCCACGCTGCGCGCCACTTCTTCAGGCTTGAGCAGGCGCCCGAACGGCTGTGCGCGCTCGGCCTTTTCCAGCCAGCCATCCTGGGCACCGTGGTACTGGCGCTGGATGTCATCTTCGTGGGGCGTGTCCATCCAGCCGATGTTCAGGCCATTGACCCGGATGCGATTGCGCAGGGCACTGAACGCCACATTTTTGGTGAGGATCGCCAGCGCGCCCTTGGACGCGGCATAGGCACTCAGGAACGATTGCCCGCCGTGCCCGGTGACGCTCTGGATATTCACCACCGCGCCTTCCACGCCGTTGCTGATCATCAGCTTCAGCGCCTCCTGCATCAGGAAAAACGGCGCCCGCACATTCACCGCCATCAGCCGATCAAACAGCTCGGGCGAGGTGTCCAGGATGGTGCCGCGATCCGACATCCCGGCGCAGTTGACCAGCCCATGCAAGGTGCCGAAGTGGGTACGCGCCGCATCGATGATCGCGCGGCAATCCTCGACCTGCTCCAGGTCCGCCTCGACAAAAAACGCCGGGCAATCCAGCTGGGCCAACTGCCGCACCTGCTCTTCACCCTGGGCGCGTCGTCGCCCGCAGATGATCAGCCCGGCGGCGCCACGTTGCGCCAGGGTACGGGCGACCGCCGCGCCCAGGCCCTGGGTGCTGCCGGTGACGACAAAGTATTGGCCGCTGAACGACGTGGCGAGATCGGTGTTAGGCATGCAGTTCTCCAGGAGTTTTTGTTGTTGTGCATCGTCCGGCTCGACGCCGGACAAAACTGAGACTAGCATTGCAAAACCTCAGTAATACCCAAAAAACACCTCAAAAACACCTCATGCGAGGCTCCATGCTCGAACGCGCCAAACACTTCTCCATCAAGCAACTGGCGATGCAGGCCGGCGTCAGCAAAGCTACGGTCGACCGCGTCCTGCATCAGCGTGGCAGCGTGCATGCCCAGACCCGGCGGCGTATCGAGCAGGCGCTGGAGGAGTTGGAGTCCCAGGAAAACAACGGCCTGGCGGTAGGGCGCACGTTCCACGTCGACGTGATCATGCACACGCCCAAGCGCTTCAGTAGCGCGGTGCAGACGGCGATTACCGCACAACTGGGCAGCCTGGCGCCGTTCCGCATTGCTCCGCGCTTTCACCTGTTCGAGGAGATCGAACCCCAGGCCATGCACGATCAACTGCTGCGCTGCCTGGATACCGGCAGCCAGGGCGTGGTGCTCAAGGCCGCCGATGAGCCGGCGGTGAACCTGGCGGTCAAACAACTGATCGCGGCGGGGATTCCGGTGGTGACCCTGGTTACGGATTTGCCGCAAAGCGAGCGCATCGGCTATGTCGGCATGGACAACCGCACCGCCGGCCAGACCGCTGCCTACCTGATGTCGCGCTGGCTGCCGGCGCAGCCCCAGGACGTGGCGGTGGTGATTGGCAGCGAACTGTTCCGTGGCGAAGAAGAGCGCGAGATGGGCTTTCGTGCCTGGCTGCGTGGGCGTGCCGCGCACCTGCGAGTGCTGGACGTGAGCGGCGGCTTTGGGGTGTACGACCGCACCTTCGAGCGGGTGACCCAGGCGCTGCAACAGCATCCCGAGCTCAAGGCGGTGTACAGCGTCGGCGGCGGCAATCGCGCGATTGTCGACGCGTTCGCGGCCCTGGATCGGCCACTGGAGGTGTTTATCGGTCACGACCTTGACGAAGAAAACCGCCAGTTGCTGCGCGAAGAAAAGGTCGCGGCGATCATCGATCACAACCTGCAGATCGATGCCCGTCACGTGTTCCTGCACATCCTGCACTACCACCGGCTATGGAAGGCCGGGCCGATTGCACCGTCCCAGGTGCAGATCGTCACGCCGTTCAACCTGCCGGACTGAATCTCCCTCAATAACAACATCAGGAGTTCGACCATGCTGAGAATCGCCGTCCTGGGTGCCGGGCGCATCGCCAGGATCCACGCCGCCAATGTCGCCGCCCATCCCAATGCCACGCTGGTGCTGGTGGCCGACCCCTGGCGCGAAGGGGTCGATGCATTGAGTACCCAACTGGGGTGTGAGGCGGCCTACGATTGCGCCGCGGTGCTTACCCGTAATGACATCGACGCCGTGGTGATCGGTACGCCCACCGACACCCATATCGACCTGCTGCTGGCGGCGGTTGCCGCAGGCAAGGCGGTGCTCTGCGAAAAGCCCATCGACCTCGATATCGTCAAGGCTCGTAGCGCCGCCCAAGCCGTGGAGCGCCAGGGTGGCCGGGTGATGCTCGGCTTCAACCGGCGCTTCGACCCCGACATGCTGCGCCTGCGCGCGGCCCTCGATGCCGGTCAGATCGGCGCGGTGCGCCAAGTCATCATCACCAGCCGCGACCCCGGCCTGGCCCCGCGTGACTACCTGGCCCACTCCGGTGGCATCCTGCGCGACATGACCATCCATGACTTCGACACCGCCCGCCACCTGCTCGGCGAAGAACCGGTGGAAGTCAGCGCCATCGCCAGCCGCCTGGTCGACCCCGCTCTGGCCGAGATCGACGACTACGACAGCGTGATGGTGCTGCTGCGCACCGCCTCCGGCAAGCAATGCCACATCAACTGCTGCCGCCAGGCGGTGTACGGCTACGACCAGCGCGTCGAAGTCTCCGGCGCCACCGGCGTGCTGCTCACCGACAACCACCGCCCCAGCACCCTGCGCCACTGGAGTGCCGAACACACCGAGGCGCTGGAGCCGTTGCAGCACTTTTTCCTGGAGCGCTATGCGGATGCGTATCGCAATGAGCTGGCGCAGTTCATCGACGCATTGAACAACGGCACAGCATTACCCACCAGCGTGCGGGATGGGTTGTATGCGTTGCATTTGGCGGAGTGTGCGTTGGAGTCGGTGAGGACTGGGCGTGGGGTGGCGGTCAGTTACGACCTTTAGCCAAAGGGGCTGGCGCCCGTGCGGTCGACGAGGCGAATGCTATCGCGCCCACCGCGCTTGGACTCATACAGCGTGGTATCCCCTTGCTCGATCAGCGCCGTCAAACTCGGCGACGGCTGGTCGAACAGGTTCGCGCCGATGCTCAGGGTCACCGGCGCCGGCGTGGTGAAGTGCTGTGCGGCCAGTTGCTGGAACTGGTCGCGCAGGCTGCTGCCCAGTTCGACAATCTGTTCGGTGGACGCCGGGTTCAGCAGGATCACGAATTCATCCCCGCCCAGGCGGGCGGCCAGTGCGCCTTGGGGCACCACGCTGCGGATCATCTCGCTGAGGGCGACCAGCAGGCGGTCGCCGGCGCTGTGGCCGTGGAGGTCGTTGACCGATTTGAAGTTATCGATGTCGATCAGCAGCAGGGCACCCGGTTGGGCGGGTGAAACCTGGGCGAGCAAGCGTGGTGCGCGCAGGTCAAGGGCACGACGGTTGTAGAGGGCAGTGAGCGGGTCGCGGGCGGCGAGGCGGGCGATCTGCTGTTCGCGGCGATAGCGTTCGGAGCCGGTCATCGACAGTGCGATGAGCATGATCGCCATGGCGCCTTCCACCAGGGAGATCTGGATGATCTCGCCCTTGAAGGCCGCGAGGTCGATCAAGGTGCCAGGGATCAACACCGACAGGGCCTTGGCCACATAGAACGCGCCATGGATCAGCAGCACATAGCGCAACTGCACCGCGCCGATGCTCAGGGACTTGCCGTGGGGGCGCAGCAAGAAGCTGGCGCGCAGGGTCGGCAGCGCCACCAACAGGGACTGCACCGCCAGCATGGCTTTGGACCATGATGGATCGGCCGGCAACATCAGCATGCCCAGCCAGACCAGCAGCATCAGCAACCACACGGGCGACAGCCGCGTTTGGGTGAACCGCGCCACACCCAGTAAAAACAGGAAGTGCGCGGTCACCAGCAGGCCGTTGGCGAACCAGATGCCGATCATCAGCAAGCCATTGAGCCGCAGCAGGGCGAGGGTGGAGCCGACGGTGATCGTCGCGAAACCGGCGCTCCAGCACAGCAGCGAAGGTTCGCGCACACTGCGCCATTCAACGGCCAGGTACAGGGCGGCAGCGGCTGCCAGGGCAACGGTGAGTGCCAAAATGGTGGGAGGGTCGAGCGTCATGTCTTGCCGGGTCTGCCTGGTGTGCGTTTAGAACCGGGATTGTAAGCGCACACGCAGGTTTTTCAGAGCATTCCGTGTGATGGCACACGGCCAGGCGATGTTCGGCAGGTCAGGCGCCCTTGGTCGAGGGCAGCAAGATGGTCAGGATGCCCACCAGCGGCAGGAACGAGCACAGTTTGTAGACATACTCGATGCCGTGGGTGTCCGCCAGCAAACCGAGCAGCGCCGCGCCAATCCCGCTGAAGCCGAACATCAGGCCGAAGAAGATCCCGGCGATCATGCCCACATTGCCGGGCACCAGTTCCTGGGCATACACCACGATGGCCGAGAAGGCCGACGCGATGATGAATCCGATCACCACGCTGAGTACCGCCGTCCAGAACAGGTCGACGTAGGGCAGGGCCAGGGTGAACGGTGCCGCGCCGAGGATCGAGAACCAGATGACTTTCTTGCGGCCGATCTTGTCGCCGATCGGCCCGCCGGCGAAGGTGCCGACGGCCACGGCGCCGAGGAACAGGAACAAATACATCTGCGAGCTTGCGACCGACAGCTGGAATTTCTCGATCAGGTAGAAGGTGAAGTAGCTGGTCAGGCTGGTCATGTACCAGTACTTGGAGAACACCAGTACGGCCAGCACCACCAGGGCAAAGGTCACGCGGCCTTTGGACAGGCCATGGGTGGCTTTGCCGCCTTGCTTGAGCTTGAACAGGTTGAGGTGGTGGCGGTACCAGCGGCTCAAGCCATACAGCACCAGGATGGCGAACACCGCAAACAGTCCGAACCAGGCGATATGGCCCTGGCCGTAGGGGATGATGATCGCCGCTGCGAGCAGAGGGCCCAAGGCGCTGCCGGTGTTGCCGCCGACCTGGAAGGTCGACTGCGCCAGGCCGTAGCGCCCGCCGGAGGCCAGGCGCGCGACGCGGGAGGTTTCCGGGTGAAAGGTCGACGAGCCCACGCCCACCAGGCCCGCCGCCAGCAGGATCGCCGGGAAGCTGCCGACAAACGCCAGCATCAGGATGCCGACCAGGGTGCACACCATGCCCGCCGGCAGCAGCCAGGGTTTGGGGTGGCGGTCGGTGTGATAGCCGATCCAGGGTTGCAGCAGGGAGGCGGTCAACTGGAAGGTCAGAGTGATCAGCCCGACCTGGGTAAATGTCAGGCCGTAGTTGGCCTTGAGCATCGGGTAGATCGATGGCAGCACAGCCTGGATCAGGTCATTGATCAAGTGGGCCAGGGCGCAGGCACCGAGGATGCGCATGACCAACGGGCTGGCCTGGGGTGCAGTGGTTGCAGCGGCGGGTGACGCGGTAAGGGTCGACATGCAGGCATTCCATACAAGGCAGCTAATCAGAGGCGGCCACTTCTTAAGGTGGCCATCCATTACAAAATGATTCGGCGTTCATGCTAGATTTGTCAGTAATGCCTGTCTCGCGCAATTGGGGCGGCAACTGTCGCAAAAAGGGCGAAATGATCAAACCTCTGAACGAATTTCTCCAGGAAATCAACGAAGGCGCCTGGGCTGTCATCAGTTCCGCCACCGATTACCCGGAAAACTGGGTGATCCCCGACCACAGCCACGAGAAGCATCAACTGCTCTACGCCATCGAAGGCGTGATGGTGGTGTACTCGGCGCTGAACCAGTGGACCGTGCCGCCCAACCGTGGCATCTGGATGCCCGCCGGGCACGTGCATTCCCTGCGTTGCGTGGGCACCCTGAAAATGCGCAGCGTGTTTGTGCGCCCGGATCGCTTCCCGAACATGCCCGGCGAGCCGAAAACCGTGAGTATCTCGCCGTTGCTGAGCGAGCTGATCAAGGCGTCCGTGAGCCTGAAGCCGCCGTACGCCGAAGACTCGCGGGATGCGCGGATCATGCACCTGATCCTCGACGAACTGGCGATCCTGCCGGCGTTACCGCTGTCCTTGCCGCAGCCCGCCGACCCGCGCCTGCAACGCATCTGCCTGGCGCTGCAGGAAGAGCCGGGCGATGCCTCCACCGTCGCGGACTGGAGCGAGCGCCTGCACCTGGACCAGAAAACCATCCAGCGCCTGTTTCGCAAGGAAACCGGCATGACCTTCGGCCAATGGCGCCAGCAGGCGCGTTTGCTGCTGGCGCTGGAGCGCATTGCGGTGGGCGAGAAGGTGATCGATATCGCCATGGAGCTGGGTTATGACAGCCCGAGTGCGTTCACCAGCATGTTCAGGAAACAGTTTGGCAAGACACCGAGCCATTTTTTCCGCTAGCGCCGAGCAGCCCGTTGAACGTGTCGATATCCAGCGGCCGACTGAGGTAGTAGCCCTGGCCTTCGTCACAGGACACCGCCCGGAGCATCTCCAGGTGCCCGGAGGTCTCGATACCCTCGGCGGTCACCGTCAATGCCAGGGCACGCCCCAGGCCGACGATGGCCTGGATGATCGCCTTGTCATCCTCACTGTCTTCCAGGCGGCTGAGGAAGCTGCGGTCGATCTTCAACCCGTCGAAGGGGAAGGCCCGCAGGTAGCTCAACGAGGAGTACCCGGTGCCGAAGTCATCCATGGCAATACGTATGCCCAGGCGTTTGAGGGTGTGCATTACCGCCAGTGCGCCCGCGGCGTCTTCGAGCATCACGCTTTCGGTGATTTCCAGTTCAACCCGCGCCGGATCGATCCCCGACGTCTTGAGGGCGTTGCGAATGCGCTCCACCAGGTCGCCACGCTTGAACTCCGTGGACGACAGGTTCACCGACACAAACAGTGCTTCGGGCCACTGGGCGGCGCAGGCGCAGGCGGTTTGCAGTACCCAGTCGCTCAGCGACAGGATCAGCCCTGACTCTTCGGCAATCGGTATGAAGGTGTCGGGTGGAATCAGCCCGCGCTGTGGGTGCTGCCAGCGCACCAGCGCCTCGGCGCCGACCATCCGCCCATCGGCAATGCGATAGCGTGGTTGGAAGTGCAGGCGCAGTTCGTTGTGCTTGATTGCAAAACGCAGGTCGCTTTCCAGGCGGCGACGCTCGATGATCCGTGCATTCATCTCCCCTGAGTAAAACCGCCAGGTGTTGCGGCCAGCAGCCTTGGCTTCGTATAGCGCGATATCGGCATAACGCAGCAGTTCGGTGGCTTCGCTGGCATCGTCGGGGGCCAGCACGATGCCGATACTCGCGCTGACGAACACTTCCTGCTCACCGATCCTGACCGCCTGTTCAACGGACTCGATCAAGCGCAGGCACAAGGACTCGACATCGTCCTGGGTCCCCGCATTCGTGAGGATCATCACAAACTCATCGCCACCCACCCGGGCTACCAGGTCGCCGTGGCGCACGCAATCGGCCAGGCGGGTCGACACTTCGTTGAGCACGTGGTCGCCCGCGGCGTGCCCGAGCAGGTCGTTGACCGGTTTGAAGCGGTCCAGGTCCAGGCTGAGCATGACCAAAGGCTGCCCCGACGCCGGCAGTGCCTTGAGCTTGTCGTCGAGGAACGCTTGCAGGCGCGTTCGGTTCGCCAGCCCGGTGAGTGCGTCGTGCTGAGACAGGAATTCAATGCGGCGCCGTGCTTCGACTTCCTCGGTCACGTCGGTGGCGGTTCCGCGGAAACCGCCACAGGGCATTTGCCTTGCCGCGAGCCGTGTGGTGCGTTCCTGGCCGTGGGCGTCGACGTAGCGGCATTGCACGCTGAGGTCCGCGGTACGGCTGGGGGTGTTCAGCCATTGCGAAAGCGCGCCGGCTTCCGTGTCCAGGAGCTCGTTGATGGCGGCGCCGATCCAGGTATGACGGGCCAGGCCGGTTACGTTCTCGAAGCGCTCCGACAAGTACGTGAAACGCCAGCCGGCGTCGATTTCCCAGACCCAATCGGAGCTGGCTTCCACCACATCGCGAAAGCGCGCTTCACTGGTAGTCAGGGCATTCTGGCTGTCTAGCAGCGACGCATGGCTGGCATCCAGGGCGAGGGCAGCGGCACTGGCGCGGCGCAGGATCACCCAGGTCATCAGGCATACCAGCAATGCGGCCAGGCCCAGCAGCGGCAAGCCAACACCCATCAACCGCACGCCTGGGCGCGCCGGCTGCCAATGCAGGCTGCCGGCAGCACCGTTTTCGCCCAGGGGGACCAGCAAGGTATTGCCGACCTCATCGGCGCTGGCGATATGCAGTTGATTCACCCCGAAATCATTGCCGATCAGGGCCAGGTGGGCGCTGTCGAGAATGTCGACAAACACCAGTACCGACGCGGGGCGCCCATCCACCTTCACCGTGGGGTCGGTGCCGGGCGTGATGGCGGCTGCGGCCACGAGTGCCGGGCTGCCGCGCACGTTGATGAAGGCGGTGACCGGCGTTTCCTGTTCGGCTCCGGCACGAGCCTGCTCGAGGACCTGCGTGATGGGCTGGGCGAGCCAGTCGCTGAGGTCAATGGGTTGCAGCTCGCCTTCGACTACGGCGTACACCGTGCGGTTGGCGTCGTTGACCACAAACAGCCCCTGGAAGCCGAAATCCTGGAACAGTGTGGCGCCGACGTTGCCGCGACCGTAGGCCCAATCGGTATCCACCTTGAGGTGCAAGTGCTTGTAGGCATCGCTCCAGAAGGCGTAGTCCTTGACGGTCACCCGCAGGGATTTTTCCAGGGACTGCACGGCTTTACGCGTGTAAAACGCGTTTTCCTCTTGCTCGGCGTGGTCCAGGTCATGGGCCAGGTAGATCAGCGAGTAGGCTGCTGCTGCAAATACCAGGACCAACAGGGCCGTGAAATTGAACAGTGAGGTCCGTGTCAGCGACAGGCTGGTGCGGTTGGAGAGCGTTCGGGTGATCGGGACGAGAGTGTTCGGCATTGTTTCCCGCAGGGCAGCGCTGCAAGTCAGGGGTATCCCTGGTTATCGGCGGCGCTGCTGGAAAACTGAACGCTCAGGTATCGCTGGTCGTCAGGTTGGCGAAAAAAATGCAGCCGATCAGCCGAGCAAACAGGCTGAGGGTTTCCGGCAGGTTGGGATCTTCGAACAGCATTGCCCGCGAATCCAGTGCACACAGCGCGCCGAACAGACGGCCGTCGGGCAGGAAGATCGGTGCACCGGCATAGCTCTCGATGGCGTATTGCTTGACCACCGGACGTGCGGCGAAGCGGCCGCTCTGGCTGATCTGCGGGATGAACAGGGTCTGTGGGTTGATACAGAACTCGCTGCACAACGTTGTTTCCAGCTCAAGCACGTCATCGACATGAATGCCCATGTCGACGGTGTCATGCACGGAGCAGACCACCCATTCCAGGTCGGTGAATTTGGCGATGCCGGCGAAGCGCATGCCGGTCAGGCGGGTAACCAGTTGCAGGATGCTGGTGGTGGCTTCTATTTCGGCAATGGCGGCGCGTTCATCTGCGCTGAGCAACGACTGTGGTGCGGTGACGCTTGGAACCATGGTTGAACTCTCCAGAAACATGGCGGCGGGTGGGGCCGCCATGCAGGGTCAGGCTTCAGTTGATACGCGGATGTTGCTGCACCAGGGTCTGGCGCTTGGCTTCCAATTCGGCAATCTGCGCGTCGATATCTTCGATCTTTTGCTCGATGTTGTCGTGATGTTCCTGCAACAACTCCTTGGCTTCTTCCATGTCCGACGCCGACGGCGCTGCGCCACGCAATGGCTTGTTGGCGGTTTCCTTCATGGTCAGGCCAGTGACCAGGCCGACCACCGCAAACACCATCAGGTAGTAGGCGGGCATGTACAGGTTGTCGGTGCTTTCCACCAGCCAGGCCACGGCGGTCGGCGTGACACCGGCGATCAATACCGAGACATTGAACGCACTGGCCAATGCACTGTAGCGCAAGTGAGTGGGGAACATCGCGGGGAGTGTGGAGGCCATTACGCCGATGAAGAAGTTGAGGATCACCGCGAGGATCAGCAGGCCGGCGAAAATCAGGCCGATCTTGCCGCTGGTGATCAGCATAAACGCCGGAATGGACAGGAACAGCAGACCGATACTGCCAGCGATGATGAACGGCTTGCGGCCGATCTTGTCGCTGACAAAACCGATGAACGGCTGCACGAACAGCATGCCGACCATGATCGCGATGATGATCAGCACGCCGCTGTTTTCTTTGTAGTGCAGGTTATGGGACAGGTAGCTCGGCATGTAGGTGAGCAGCATGTAGTACGTCACGTTGGTGGCCGCGACGATGCCGATGCAGGTCAGCAGGCTGCGCCAGTGCTTGGTCGCGACCTCCTTGAACGAGACTTTGGGGCCGTGGGTCAAGCCTTCGCGGTCGCCCTGTTCCATTTTGTCCATGTGCTGCTGGAACGCCGGGGTTTCCTCCAGGGCGTGACGCAGGTACAGGCCGATGATGCCCAGGGGCAGGGCAAGGAAGAACGGCAGGCGCCAGCCCCAAGACTCGAAGTCGGCTTCGCCCAGGATGCTGGAAATCAACACCACCACACCGGCACCCAGCACGAAGCCGGCGATGGAACCGAAGTCCAGCCAGCTGCCGAGGAAGCCGCGCTTGCGGTCCGGCGCATACTCCGCGACGAAGATCGACGCACCGGTGTATTCGCCACCCACCGAGAAACCCTGGGCCATTTTGCACAGCAACAGCAGGATCGGCGCCCAGATGCCAATCGAGGCGTAGGAGGGGATCAGGCCGATGGCGAAGGTGCTCAGGGACATGATCACGATGGTCGCGGCCAGGACCTTTTGCCGCCCGTATTTATCACCCAGTGCACCGAAGAACAGGCCACCCAGGGGACGGATCAGGAACGGCACGGAGAAGGTACCCAGTGCTGCGATCATTTGTACGCTGGGCGAGGCATCGGGGAAGAACACCTTACCGAGCACATAGGCGACAAACCCATAGACGCCAAAGTCGAACCATTCCATGGCGTTACCCAAGGCGGCGGCGGTGATCGCCTTGCGCACCTTGGTGTCGTCGACGATGGTGATGTCTTTCAATCCGATGGGCTTGACGCTTTTCTTACGTAATTTCATGCGGGGCACTCTAAAACAGAACATGGGAGGCGCCATCACTGCGATGGCACCGCTCTGTCACTTCAGATACAAGCGGACATGAAATAATTCACCACTCTTTGCGTTTTTTTGCAGATGGATTGAACTTTGTCCCTCCACACACGAGTTATGCGAATGCCAGCCGCCCATTCCCGCCTAGTCTACCGCCAGCCGCAGCCGGGCGACCTGCAGCGATTGTTCGCGATCTTCGGCGACCCGCAGACCAACCTGTTCAACCCATCGGGCCCCATGGCCAGCCTGGAGGCGGCGCAGCGTCTGCTGGATCACTGGCTTGAACAGTGGGCGACCCAAGGGTACGGCTGGTGGGCGATTGCACGGCGCGAGGCGCCGGACCACATCATCGGCTTCGGCGGTATCGCGCCCCTCAACTACCTGACCGAGCGGCGCATCAACCTGGGTTACCGTTTTGCGGTGCAGGCCTGGGGGCAGGGCTATGCCACCGAGTTGGGGCACGACGCGTTGGCGCTGGCATTCGACAGCCTGGGGTTGCCCGAGGTGTTCGGGCTGGTGCGACCGGATCATGGGGCCTCGATCCGGGTGCTGGAAAAGATCGGTATGCAGCCTTTTGGTGTGCTCGACGATGTACCGGGCAAAGCGCCCAGCCTGGTCATGCGTATTTGTCATCCTACAACTGTATTTGCCTGACCTTTTACAGACCCACGTAGAACCTCGATAAACGGCAATCTTTCAGATTGACAGCCGGTAGGCGGCCCGATATAAAAGTCGCAGTTGTACGACGACATATGACGTTACATATGTCCTACCTAACAAAAATAAAAAGTGATGCCATGAACTTGAACGAGCCCATCCACGCTCACCGCGTTGGCCAAGCGGTAGGCAACTATCGCTGGACCATCTGCGCGATGCTGTTCTTCGCGACTACCGTCAACTACCTCGACCGCCAGGTGCTCAGCCTGTTGGCACCGCAGTTGTCCACGCAATTTGGCTGGAGCAACACCGACTACGCGAACATCGCGGCGGTGTTCCAGTTTGTCTACGCGATCTCCATGCTGTTCGCCGGGCGCTTCGTCGACAAGATCGGCACCAAGGCGGCCTATGTGGTGGCGATTGGCATCTGGTCCACGGGCGCGATCATGCATGCCTTCTCGGTGCCGATGGGCGAGGGCATCGCGGTCATCAGCGGCGCGATCGGCCTGGCGGTGATCCCGGTGTCGATTGCCGGCTTCATGTTGTCCCGTGCGGTACTGGCGATTGGCGAGGCGGGCAACTTCCCGATTGCGATCAAGGCCACCGCCGAATATTTCCCCAAGAAAGAACGCTCGCTGGCCACCGGGATCTTCAACTCCGGCGCCAACGTGGGCGCGATCCTGGCGCCGATCTGCGTGCCATTGATTGCCGGTCTGTGGGGCTGGGAAGCGGCATTTATCGTGATCGGCGGGCTCGGCTTCGTGTGGGTCGCGGTGTGGATCGCGCTCTACCGCAAGCCGGAGGAGCAAAAACGCCTGTCGGCCGCAGAACTGGCCTATATCCGCAGTGACCAGACCGTGCAGCCGTTCACCCCGTCACCGGCCGGCGCCGTGGAGAAAAAAGTCTCCTGGTTCAAGTTGCTCACCTATCGCCAGACCTGGGCCTTTGCCTTCGGCAAGTTCATGACCGATGGCGTGTGGTGGTTCTTCCTGTTCTGGCTGCCCACTTACCTGTCGGCGCAATACGGTATGAAAGGCGCCGATATCGTCATGCCGCTGGCGGTGCTGTACAGCATGACCATGGTCGGCAGCATTGGTGGCGGCTGGTTCCCCAGCTACTTCATGGCGCGCGGCGATGCACCGTACGACGGGCGCATGAAAGCCATGCTGGTGATCGCATTGTTCCCGCTGGTGGTGTTGCTGGCGCAGCCGTTGGGCTATATCGGCTTCTGGGTGCCGGTACTGCTGATCGGTGTGGGCGCCTCGGCGCACCAGGCGTGGTCGTGCAACATCTTCACCACCGTCTCGGACATGTTCCCGCAGAAAACCGTGGCCTCGGTGGTCGGTATCGGCGGCATGGCCGGCGGCCTGGGCGGCGTGGTCATGACCAAGATCGGTGGCTGGGTGTTCGACTACTACAAGTCCATCAACGACATCCATACCGGCTACATGATCATGTTCGCGATCTGTGCGCTGGCCTACCTGGTGGCCTGGAGCGTGATGAAGACGTTGGTGCCGCGCCACAAGGAAATCACTGACCTGTAAGGCTCCACGTCCCGCGCCGCCATGGCGCGGGGCTGTTTCACAGCGGGCGAGCCCAGGTCTGGCTGACCAGGGCTTTGCCGAAGCTGACCATCGGCTCTTCCTCCACCAGCTCGAACCCGGCTTTCTGATACAGCTTGCGCGCGTCGGTCAGAATATCCACGGTCCACAGCAGCATGCGTGTGTAGCCCACCTGGCGGGCAAAGCGTACGCACTCATCCACCAGGCGCTGGCCGATACCCATGCCCCGTGCGCTGGCATCCACGTAGAGCATGCGCAGCTTGGCCGTGGTCTGGTCATGACGGATCACGAACACCGAGCCCACCACCTCGCCGTCCTTTTCCGCGATCCAGCAGCGCTCGCACGTGGGGTCATATTCGCGCAGATACTTGGCGACGATCTCCGCCACCAGCGCTTCGAATTCCCAATTCCAGCCGTATTCACGGGCATAGATCGCGGTTTGCTGCTGCACCACGCGGCCCATGTCGCCGGGTTGCGGGTCACGCAGCAGATAGCTGGGCGCGGTGCCTTGCAGCAGGGCCTGGATGCGCTTCATCGCTTCGGTGAGTTGTTGCTGTTGCGGTTCGGGCAGGCTGTCGAGCAGGGCGATGACTTCGCGCTGGGTTTGCTGCTCCAGCGGCGCCAGCACGGCGCGGCCGTGGTCGGTGAGATGCAATTGCACGGCGCGGGCGTCGGTGGCGCAGCGGACTTTCTGGATCAGGCCGCGCTTTTCAAAGCCACTGGTCAGCCGGCTCAGGTAACCCGCGTCGAGGCCGAGCATCTGGCACAGGTCGGCGCTGGTGAGGTCACCACGGGAAGACAATTCGTACATCACGCGGATTTCAGTCAGGGAGTAGTCGCTTTGCAGCAAGTGTTCCTGCAACACGCCGATCTGGTGGGTGTAGAAGCGGTTGAAGCCGCGCACGATGCCGGCGCGTTCGACAAGCAAGGGGGTGGACATGCTGAAATGCTCGAATGGTTGCCTTAGGCAACAATATTGTTGCTTCAGGCAACCATGTCAAACATTTTGTTTAGCGGTTGCGCGTCACGCGCCAAACGGTATTGGCCAGGTCATCGGCAATGATCAGCGCACCTTTCGGGTCCACCGTCACACCCACCGGGCGCCCACGGGTCTTGCCGTCGTCGCCGCGAAAGCCGGTGGCGAAGTCGATGGGCTCACCGGACGGCTTGCCATTGCTGAACGGCACGAAGATCACCTTGTAGCCCACCGGGTTGTCGCGGTTCCAACTGCCGTGCTCGCCGACGAACACACCGTCGGCAAACTGCTCGCCCATCTGCGGGATGGAAAAGTCCACGCCAAGGGCGGCCACGTGGGAGCCCAGGCTGTAATCCGGCTTGATCGCGGCGGCCACCTTGGCTGGGTTCTGCGGTTGAGCGCGTGGGTCGACGTTCTGGCCCCAGTAGCTGTACGGCCAGCCGTAGAACGCGCCTTCACGCACCGAGGTCAGGTAGTCCGGCACCAGGTCCGGGCCCAGTTCGTCGCGCTCGTTGACCACCGTCCACAGTTGCCCGGTGTCCGGCTGGATGGTCAGTGCCGTGGGGTTGCGCAAGCCAGTGGCGTAGGGCTTGTGCGCCCCGGTGACGGCATCGATCTGCCAGACCATCGCACGGTCGATCTCCACTTCCATGCCGCGTTCGGTGACGTTGCTGTTGGAGCCGATGCCCACATAAAGCTGGCTGCCATCGGCGCTCACGGCCAGAGACTTGGTCCAGTGATGGTTGATCTGCGCCGGCAGGTCGGTGACGGTGCTCGGCGGGCCGCTGGCTTTGGTCTGGCCGTCAGCGTAGTCGAAGCTCACCAGTGCGTCCTGGTTGGCCACGTAGAGTTTGCCGTTGGCAAACGCCAGGCCGTAGGGCGCATTGAGGTTGTCGGCGAATACGGTCTTGAGTTCGTAGGTGCCGTCACCATCGGCGTCGCGCAGCAGGGTCAGGCGGTTGCCGCTCTTGACCTTGGTGTTGCCCTCGGCCTTGATCAGGCTGGCGATCACATCCTTGGGCTTGAGCTTGGCCGCACTGCCGCCACGGCCTTCGGCAACCAGGATATCGCCGTTGGGCAGCACCAGGGTCTGGCGCGGGATGGCCAGGTCGGTGGCAATCGCGGTGATGCTGTAGCCGTCCGGCACCTTGGGTTTCTGTTCGCCCCAGGGCGCAGGCTCGGCGATTTTCATGCTCGGCAACAGGCTGCTTTGCTGTTCCGGCAGCTTGGGATCGGGGCCACGGGCCTGGGTCTTGTCGCCTTCGCCACCGCAGGCACTCAGCAACAGCGCGGCGCTCAATAGGGTCAGGGTGCTGGACGTTTTCATTTGACACCTCCCGAACGCAGGCCGGTCCATGTGGCCGCCAACGTCAGCAGCAAGACAATGGCCGACAGGATCAGGCCGCCGGGCATCGAGGCGTAGGCGTCCTTGGCATGCTGGAAGGCATTGACCAGGCCCAGTACCCAAGTGGCCAACAGCAACAGCACATAGCGAGTGGGTTGACCGGCCTTGTGCTCGGCGCGCAGCAGGTTGACCAGCGCGAACAGAAACGCGAAACCGGCGAACACCAACGCGCCGGCAATCAGCCAGGAGGCGAAGTTGGCCCATTGGATCTGGTAGGTCTGGGTGTAGGCAATGTCGCTGAGCAAGGCACCAAGAAACAACGGCACGGTGCCGGCGAGCAAGGTCGCATGCAGCGGCCCTGGGGCATATCGGTAAACGGGGAGGGTAGTCATACGGGGGCGGCTCCTTGTTGTACAACGCCCCTGGACGGGGCAGCGCATAAGAAGTGAACGCAGCGCCGGTGAGAAAGTTCAGCGTGAAACGTTTCGAAATAGTGGGAACCCGCCTGGGTCTACCCCGGACTAACCCCGTATCATTCGCTCCTTTTTCCTACGCCAGGCGCCTCCATGACTCACCCACGCATTGGCTTCGCGTGCCAATACAAACATCCCGAACGGCTACTGTCGGCCAGCGCCCAAAAGCTGATCGAAGGTCCGTTCAACCCGCGCACCACCACGTTGCGTTGGATGGACAGCGTTACACCGCAGGTGGCCCGGGACAAACTGGTGGAAGTGGTCACGCACAACCTGGCCGCTCAATTGCGCCTGCTGGCGTATGTCGCTGAATTGCCTTCGACCCTGCGCATGCTGCGCTTGAGCAGCGACCTGTTGCCGTTCTACAGCCATCCCAAAGTGGCCAGCGCCTACAAGGACCCGGCTATCGAGCGTCAATTGGTTGAGGGTTTTGCCGCCATCGGTGAGCTGGCCCGCGCCTCGGATATCCGCCTGTCATTCCACCCGGGCCAATACTGTGTACTCGGCTCGGAAAACCCCGGCGTGGTGGAAAACAGCCTCGCCGAATTCGAATACCACGCCGACATGATCCGCATGATGGGTTATGGCCGGCGCTTCCAGGACCTCAAGTGCAACGTGCATATCGCCGGCCGCCTCGGCGTGGAAGGCACCCGCGCCGTGTGGTCGCGCCTGTCGGAGGTGGCGCGCAACTGCATCACGTTCGAGAACGACGAAAAGACCTATGGCCTGGACCATTGCCTGCAAGTCGCCGACCTGGCACCGGTGGTCCTGGACATCCACCACTGCTGGATCAACGAAAACGACTACATCGACCCCCACTCGGAGCGGGTCGCCCGGGTGATTGAAAGCTGGCGCGGCGTGCGACCGACCATGCATTACTCCCAGCCCCCGGAGAGCCTGCAAGAGCTGGGCTTTGATGCCGAGCACAAGCTGGAAATGGACGCGTTGTTGCAGGTGGTGTCCAAGCGCGACCTCTACGCCCACAGCGCACAGATGTGGAACCGCTGGACCAACGATTATGCGCTGCAGTTTCTCGACCGCTTCGACATCATGCTCGAAGCCAAGGACAAGAATGTCGCGGCCCTGGCGTTCCACGAGCATTGGAAACGGGGCGTTGTGTGATCAATCCATGGCGGTCATGCTGGCGGGACTGACATAAGGAACCGCCCCATGCCAACCCTGCATTTGCTCTGCGGCAAGATCGCCTCCGGCAAGTCCACACTCGCCAAGACCCTCGCCACTGAGCACGCTGCCATTGTGCTCAGCGAAGACCACTGGCTCGCCACGCTTTACCCCGGTGAAATCCACGCCATTGCGGATTACATCAAATGCGCCCAGCGTATTCGCGGCGTACTGGGCCCCTTGGTGGTCAATGTGCTGCAGTCGGGCCTCGACGTGGTGCTGGATTTCCCTGCCAATACAGTGGCCAGTCGCGAATGGCTGCTGGGGTTGGCACACGCCGCCAAGGCCCGGCACTGCCTGCACTACCTGGAACTGGATGACGCCACCTGCCGGGCCAGGCTGCATGCGCGCAACGCCCAGGGTGAGCATGACTTTGCCGCCACTGATGCTGAGTTTGATCTGATTACCCGCCATTTCACGGTACCGAGCGAGGCTGAAGGCCTGGTGATCGAGAGACATCACCCATGAGCCCGGCGCTATCCACGGGGGTGGACGCCGAGGGCTTTATCCTTACGGTTCCCCACGTCCCCGTGCAGCGTGAATTTCAGCCACTGCTCGAGGCTGTCTGCAACGTGCTCTCGCAGCCTGACTTGGGAGTGGACGGCCTTTATCTTTATGGCAGCGTCGCGCGTGGCGATGCGCTGTCGGGCGTTTCCGATCTTGATCTGACGGTGGTGCTATGTGAGCCGCCGACCTCTGCAGTTTTGGAGCGGTTGGAGCGGGTGCGATGTGACCTGGCCGTGCGGTACCCGCAAGTCACCAAGGTGGATTTCGATATCGGCAGCCGCGCACAGGTCCTGGCCATCGAAAACAGCAACAGCTGGGGATTCTGGCTCAAGCACCACTGCCGGTGCGTGTGGGGCAATGATCTGTCGGCGCAGTTCGAGCGGTTTCGGCCATCACTGGATATTGCCCTGGCCGTGAACGGTGACTTTGAAGCGGTGCTCACCGCTTACCTTGGCCGCATCGCACATGCCGCCAACGAGCAGGAGCGACTCCGCCTGCAGCGCGAAGCGTCACGCAAGCTGCTCAGAGCCACCCAGATACTCTGCGGTGAGCAGGCATCGTGGCCGCATACGCTGGAAATGCATGTGGCGCTGTTCGTGAAGGAGTACCCATCCAAGATGACTCAGGTGGCCTTCTTTTTGTTCGAGGCCCGGAACCCGAGTGCCGACCGTGAAACATTCACGGCTCGACTTCAGGCGTTCCAGGCCTGGATGGTTGCGCAATCGCGCATTTGAGCGTTTGCCATATGGCGCCAGAGCACTGACTTCCTCAGGACTTGAAGCGCCCCACCAATCCATTCAATTCATCCGATAGAGTGGACAAGCGCCCCGAGTCGTCCTGCGCCGAGTTGGCCAGGCTCTCCACCAGGCGTGCCTCGTCGTAGATCTGCTGGATGTGCCGGTTGATCTCTTCGGCCACGCTGTGTTGTTCCTCGGCGGCGGCGGAAATCTGCAGGTTCTGGTCGCGGATCTCGTTCACCGACGTCTGGATACCCTCGAAGCTGTCCCGCGCACTTTCGATGGATGACACACTGGCCCGCGACAAGTCCAGGCAACTGCCCATCTTCTGGGTGACTTCCTGGGTCTTGTTTTCCAGGGTGCCGAGCAGTTGCTCGATCTCGCCGGTGGAGTCGGACGTGCGCTTGGCCAGGGCACGCACTTCATCGGCCACCACCGCGAAGCCACGGCCCTGGTCACCGGCACGGGCGGCCTCGATGGCGGCGTTGAGGGCCAGCAGGTTGGTCTGTTCGGCAATCGCGCGGATGGTGCCGAGGATCTGGTTGATGCTGCGGCTGCCAGCTTCCAGTTCGACCATGGCCTGGGACGACTCGGTGAGACGGCGCCCCAGGCGATTGACGTTGTCGGTGGTGACTTCGATCTGCTGCTTGCCCTCGGCCACGCGACGGTGGCCGTTTTCGGCGGACTCCGCGGCGCCGCTGCAGGAACGGGCGACTTCGTTGGCGGTGGCGACCATTTCATTGAATGCGGTCGACACCAATTCAACGGCCTCGCGCTGGCGTCCGGCCGCCTCGTTCATATTGTGCGCCACCTCGCTGTTGACCTTGGAAGCGTTCTGCAAATTGGCCGACGCCGCGCCGATGTGCTGGATCAGTTGGCGGATCGCCGCGAGGAACTTGTTGAACCAGCCGGCCAGCTCGGCGGTTTCATCCTTGCCCTGTACCTGCAGTTCGTGGCGCAAGTCGCCTTCGCCCTGGGCGATGGACTGCAAGCCGGTGCTGACCTGGCCGATGGGCTTGACGATGACCTTGGAGAACGCCGCCGCGATCAGCCCGAAGATCAGCACCAGCACGCCGACGATGATGGCCGTGAGGTAGGTCATGCGCGTGGCTTCGGCCATGACTTCACGGTGTTCGATCAGGCCGATGTAGCGCCAGCCAAGGCCGGGGGAGGTCCACACGTTGGCCATGTAGCGCACGCCATCGATCACCACCTCGGTGGATCCCTGAGGCGTGTCGGCCAGCTGCGCGTAGGGCGCGCCCAGGTCCTTGAGCGGCTTGAAGCTGTGGGCGGCGTCACGCGGGTCCACCAGCACCACGCCGTCTTCGATCAGCATCACGTAGCCGCTTTCGCCCAGCTTGATGCTCTTGACCAGCTCGGTGAGGTTTTTCAGGGAGACGCTGACCACGAACACGCCCTTGGCCTTGCCGTTTTCCAGCATCGCCCGGGCGGTGCCCACCAATGCTACATCGTCCTTGTCGTAGTAATACGCGGGGGTGCGCACGGTTTTGCCGGGGCTGGCCATGGCCGCCTTGTACCAGGGGCGGGTGCGCGGGTCGTATTTGGCCAGTTGGGGGTCATCCGGCCATTTGGCGTAGGTGCCGTCTTCCAGGCCGATGGACAGGATCGCTGCCGCCGGGTGGGTGGCGCCAAAGCGTGCGAAGCGCTCGATCACGGCTTGCGCCTCGGCCGGCAGCGGTTGGCTGGCGGCATCGGCGGCCTGGTAGTTCTTCAGCGTGCCGACAGAAGTGTATACAGGATCAGTGGCCATCTGATCGACGTTTTGCAACGTGCCATCGAAGAACTGGCGAATGTTACCGTCGATCTGGCGAATCTCCCGGGTGCTGCCATCGATGAACTGATCCACCGCCTGGGTCCGCGTGTTCATGACCGAAATCACGGCCACCAGGCTGACCGGAATAAATGCAACAGAGACAAATGCCAGGACCAGCTTATTTTTTATTTTCATCGAGACAACCATCAGCGTGAAGGGCGGCCAAATCGCTGCATTCCTCGATCAGGAGTCAGGCGATTTGCTATCACTGCTGTTTCGGCCTGGCACCGATAAATCTTTAGGGTTTTTTGTACACAATACAAAGTGCATATTGTTCTGTATCCAATCAGTACACGTCACGCAGATAACGCTTCTGTTCGCTCATCTGCCGCCAGTACTCCACGGCGCCCTCCACGCCAAGCCCGCCGTGGGTTTGCGCGACCTGGCGCAAGGCCTGGTCGACGTCCTTGGCCATGTGGCTGGCATCGCCGCAGACGTACAGCCTGGCGCCGTCCTGTAGCCAGCGCCACAGCTCGGCGCCCTGATCGCGGATGCGGTCCTGCACATACACCTTTTGCGCCTGGTCGCGAGAGAACGCCAGGCTCAGGTGGGTGAGCAGGCCATCGCGCTGCATACCTTGCAACTCGTCCTGGTAGTAGAAGTCGCTGGCGGCGTGCTGTTCACCGAAGAACAGCCAGTTGCGCCCCTGATGACCCAGCGCCCGGCGTTCCTGCAAGAACCCACGGAACGGCGCGATGCCGGTGCCGGGGCCGATCATGATCATCGGCACCTCTGCGTCGCTGGGCGTGCGGAAGTGTTTCGACGGTTGCACGAACAGCGGCACTTCCCCGTCACCGACGCGGTCGGCGAGGAAGGTCGACGACACGCCTTTGCGCTTGCCATAACGCACAGCGGCCACGGTGAGGTGCACCTCGTGCGGGTACGCCTTGGCGCTGGAGGCGATCGAATACAAGCGCGGTTGCAGGCGCTTGAGAGTGCCCAGCAGCTCATCCGCCGAACAGTCGATGGGGTATTCCTGCAACACATCCGCCAGTTGCCGACCCCACAGCCAGTCATTGAGTTCGGCCTTGTGCTCGGGGTTGAGCAAGTGCTTGAGACCCGGGTTGGCGCTGCGCTCGGCGATGAAGGCCAGGGTGTCGCTGCTGGGCCGGGCGATTTCGAAGTGCTGGGTGAGGGCCTGTTGCAACGGCACATCGCCGAAGGTGTCGATGTTCACGCAAGTACTGGCATTCAGGCGGGTGAGGTCGAGCAGTTCGCTGACCAGTTCGGGGCAGTTGCGTGGTCGTATGCCCAGGGCATCCCCGGCTTCATAAGTCAGCCCGGAGTCGGCCAGGTCCAGGGCGAACTGGCGGGTTTCCTTGTGCGCGCTGTGCGGGTTGAGATGGCGGTTGAGCAGCAGGCGCGAGCCGTACAGCTTGGTTTTACCGGCGGGGGTGGCCGGTGCCACCGGTTTTGCCGGGTTGAGTGCCTGCTGGAACCGCGCCAGCCAGGCATCGGCGGCGGCTTCGAATTCAGTGTCGCAGTCCACCCGTTCCAGCAGGCGCGTTGCCCCCAGTTCCAGCAGGCGCCGGTCCAGTTGCTTGCCGTGGTTGCAGAACTGCTCGTAGTTGGCGTCGCCCAAGGCCAATACCGCAAAGCGCAACGACTCCAGGCGAGTATCGGCGGTGCGCAGGCTGTGCCAGAAACCTTCGCCGTTGTCGGGCGGGTCGCCGTCGCCAAAGGTGCTGCTGATCAGCGCCAGGGTGTGGGTGCTTGCCAGTTTACTCGCGGGGAAATCCGCCATCGCGCTCAGTTCCACGCTGATGCCTGTTTCGCGCAGGCGCTTGGCAAAGCGTTCGGCCAGGGCTTCGGCATTGCCAGTCTGCGAGGCCCACAGCAGGGTGACGGCCGGGGAGGGCGCGGCGAGGGGGGCTGTAGGACTGAACAAGCCGGCGAGCAAGCCGTTCAGCCATAAGCGTGACGCCTCGGTCAGCGGCGCAGTCGCCGGCAGGGTCGGTACGCCGAAACTCTGGCGCGCGGCGCTGGTGTGCAAGCCGCTGAGGAAGCCGGCGAGGTAGGTGCGTTCGCTGTCGTTCAGGGGCGGTGGCGATAGGTGGCGGATGCCGGTGATGTCGGCGAAGGCGTCGAGGCGCGACATGGCGGTGTCCTCTGCTACGGGGGAAGGGAGGTCGAGGAACTGGTGGTCGATCAGCTCGACACGGCTGAGGGCGACGGCGCAGCACTTGAACTCCGGCTGCAGGGAAATCGGGTCCACCGCATCATGGGTCACTGCGTTGATCGCCAGGTGTTCGCCGAACACATCGTTCCAGTGAAACGGCGCAAAGCAGTTGCCCGGCTGCACGCGGTCGGTGACCACGGCGGGCAGCACGGCGTGACCGCGCCGGGAGCGTATTTCGACCCGGTCCTTGTCCTTGATGCCCAGGCGGGCGGCGTCTTCGGGGTGCAGTTCGACGAAGGGGCCGGGGTTGAGTCTGTTCAGGGTGGCGATCTTGCCGGTCTTGGTCAGGGTGTGCCACTGGTGCTGCACACGACCGGTGTTGAGCACGAAGGGAAACCCGTCGTCGGGCATCTCGGCGGGCGGCATATGCGCGCGAGCGAAGAACCGCGCCTTGCCGTTTTCGGTGGCGAAGGTGAGGGTGCCGCCATGACGGTAGCGGATCGGGTTGCGGTGCGCTGCCTCAACCGGTGCGCAGGGCCATTGCACAGGGTTTTCACGCAGGCGCGGGTAGCTGGCGCCACGGATGTCGTAGCCGGTCTTGGGGTTCCAGGCCTGTTTGATTTCTTCAAAGACCTCGGCGGCGGATGCGTAGGTGAAGGCCTCGGCAAAGCCCATCTCACAGGCGACCCGGGCGATGATCTGCCAGTCGGGCAGGGTCTCGCCGGGCGCGTCCACGGCCTTTTGCATCAGGGTCAGGTTGCGCTCGGAGTTGATCATCACGCCCTCGGCCTCGGCCCACAGTGCGCCGGGCAGCAGGATGTCGGCGTAGCGGTTGGTCTCGGTGTCGAGGAAGGCGTCCTGGCTGATCACCAGCTCGGCGGTGTGCAGGCCGTTGATCACGGTTTGCCGGTTGGGCACGCTGGCCACCGGGTTGGTGCAGATGATCCAGCAGGCCTTGATCCGGCCGGCGGCCATCTGCTCGAACATCGCCACGGTGCCACTGCCGGCCCGGCGCGGCAGGCTGTCGTGGGGGATTTGCCACAGGTTTTCGATGAAGGCGCGGTCCGCGTCCACCAACACTGATCGCTGCCCCGGCAGGCCCGGGCCCATGTAGCCCATCTCGCGGCCGCCCATGGCATTGGGTTGGCCGGTGAGGGAAAACGGCCCGCTGCCTGTGCGGCAAATGGCGCCGGTGGCCAGGTGCAGGTTGCACAGCGCGTTGGTGTTCCAGGTGCCGTGGGTGCTCTGGTTGAGGCCCATGGTCCAGCAGCTCATCCACTCGGTGGCCTGGCCGATCCAGTCGGCGGCTTGGCGGATATCGGCTTCGGCGAGGCCGGTGATGGCGGCGACGTGCTCGGGGCAATAGTCCTCCAGAAATGGCGGCATCGCCTCCCAGCCTTCGGTGAAGTTCGCGATGAAGGCAGGATCGGTATGGCCGTTTTTCACCAGCAGGTGCAACAGGCCATTGAGCAGGGCCAGGTCGGTGCCGGGGTTGATCGGCAGGAACAGGTCGGCCTTGTCTGCCGTGGCGCTGCGCCGGGGGTCGACCACGATCAGCTTCGCCCCGGCCTTGACCCGGTCCATCATGCGCAGGAACAGGATGGGGTGACAGTCGGCCATGTTCGCGCCGATCACGAAGAACAGGTCGGCGCGGTCGAAGTCTTCATAGGAGCCCGGTGGGCCGTCGGAACCGAGGGACAGTTTGTAGCCACTGCCGGCGCTGGCCATGCACAGGCGCGAGTTGGACTCGATGTTGGCGGTGCGCACAAAGCCCTTGGCCAATTTGTTGATCAGGTACTGGGACTCCAGCGACATCTGACCTGATACGTAGAAGGCCAGCGCGTCCGGGCCGTGTGTGTCGAGGGTCTGGCGCAGGCGCCGGGCGGTTTCGCTGATGGCCTTGTCCATGCCGAGGCGTACGGGGTCATGGTCGCGGGCCTGGCGCACATAGGCGTTCTCCATGCGGCCGGACTCGGCGATGGCCTGGCCGCAGGTAGTGCCCTTGGTGCACAGGCGCCCGAAGTTGGTGGGGTGGGCCTTGTCGCCGATCACCTTGACCACTTTATTGTGCTCGACCTGCAGGATGATGCCGCAGCCCACGCCACAATAGGGACACACACTGCGTATGTTTTGGTTGGCCATCTGAAACCCGTATAAACAAAAAAGGCGCCTTGTAACCCTCCGTTCAGAACGGGGGTTACACGGCGCCTTTGTCGTGAGAGGGCAGTCTGCGTTGACTGCCTGGTTGGAGTGTTCCTAGCAAGTCACGCGCCAGGTTTTTTTGTGGCAAGCGGGCTTGCCCCGCGTTGGGCTGCGAAGCAGCCCTGATCCAGACGCCGCGAGCTTCCAGAAAGATCGCGGCGTTTTCCTTTAGGGCCGCTACGCGGCCCAACGCGGGGCAAGCCCGCTCGCCACAGAAGGGGTTTGTGCACTTTTATGACGCGAGGTGCACCAGTTGGAGGCGATTACGCGCAGTTTCATCGCCGTTGTTTTGCGTGTGATGCCTTGAGTGCGGGCTTTGTCTTCGCTTGGCACAGACCCTGCAAGCTCCCCATCAACCCACCTCGGTCAACGACGATCGACAACCAGGGCAATAGCGGTGAATCCGGCGCAGTCGCCTGATCCGAACCCGCACAAGAACAGGCAAAGACGCCTGGAACCGCAAGGTTTCAGGCGTTTTTTTTGCTTTTAAAACCGTGATGAGCGTTGTCAGGTGCTTACTATGAATTCTCTCAAAACCTTGATCGTCGTCGGCAATGGCATGGTCGGCCACCACTGTGTGGCGCAACTGATCGAACGCGGCGCGCTGGCTCACTACCGTTTGCACGTGTTCAGCGAGGAGCCGATGCGCGCCTATGACCGGGTGCATCTGTCCGAGTATTTCACCGGGCGCGATGCCGAGTCGCTGGCGCTGTCCGACGCTGCGCTGTACCAGACGCCGGGGGTGACCCTGCACCTGGGCGTGCCGGTGCTGGAGATCGACCGCGCCCGCTGTGAAGTGATCACCGCCGACGGCTGTGTCGCCTACGACAAGCTGGTACTGGCCACCGGTTCCTATCCGTTCGTGCCGCCGATCGAAGGCGCCGAGGGCGACTCACGCCTGGTGTATCGCACCCTTGAAGACCTGGATGCGATCCGCAAGGCCGCCGCCAATGCCCGACGCGGCGTGGTGGTGGGCGGTGGCCTGCTAGGCCTGGAAGCCGCCAATGCGCTGAAAAGCCTGGGCCTTGAAGCCCATGTGGTGGAGTTCGCGCCGCGCCTGATGCCGGTGCAACTGGATGACTTCGGCGGCCTGGCGCTCAAGGCGCAGATCGAGCGGCTGGGCGTGGGCGTGCATTTGTCCCGTGCGACCCAGTCGATCAGCGCCGGCGAGCAGTACCGCTACCGCATGAACTTTGCCAATGACGAATTCCTCGAAACCGACCTGATCGTGTTCTCCGCCGGCATCCGCGCCCAGGACGCACTGGCCCGCAAGGCCGGCCTGGACATCGGCCCGCGTGGCGGTGTGGTGATCAACGATGAATGCCTGAGCTGCGACCCGAATATCTACGCGATTGGCGAGTGCGCTTCCTGGAACGGCAGCCTGTTCGGCCTGGTCGCGCCGGGCTACCAGATGGCGCGAGGCGTCGCCGCGCTGCTCTGCGCGCAAACCGCCGAGCCGTTTGTGGGCGCCGACATGTCGACCAAGCTCAAGCTGCTCGGCGTGGACGTGGGTTCCATCGGCGACGCCCATGCCCACACGCCCGGGGCGCGCAGCTACCAATTCATCGACGAGGCCAGTGCCAGCTATCGGCGCCTGGTGGTGGATGCTTCGGGCAAGCAGGTGATCGGTGCCGTATTGGTCGGCGATAACAGCTACTACGACACCTTGCTGCAGTACATGCAGAACGGCATCGCGTTGCCGTCCGAACCGGCCAGCCTGATCCTGCCGTCTTCCAGCGGCGCACCCACCCTCGGTCCCGGCGCGCTGCCGGAATCGGCTACCGTGTGCTCTTGCCATAACGTGACCAAAGGCGCGATCTGCTCTGCCATCGACGACGGGTGCAGCGACCTCGGCCTGCTCAAGTCGCAGACCAAGGCCTGCACCGGTTGCGGCGGCTGCGCCGGGTTGCTCAAGCAGGTGTTCGAGCATGAGCTGATCGCCCGTGGCGTGAGTGTCGATAAGAGCCTGTGCGAACACTTTGCCCATACCCGCCAGGAGCTGTACGCGCTGGTGCGCGTGGAAGGCATCGTCACCTTCGACGAACTGCTGGCCAAACATGGCCGTGGTCACACTGGTTGCGACGTGTGCAAGCCGGCGGTGGGCTCGATCCTGGCGTCGTGCTGGAACCAGCCGATCATGGACCCGTCCCTAGTGCCGTTGCAGGACACCAACGATACGTTCATGGCCAACATGCAGAAGAACGGCACCTATTCGGTGGTGCCGCGTATTCCGGGTGGCGAGATCACTGCGGACAAACTCATTGTGATCGGTGAAGTGGCGAAGAAATATGACCTCTACACCAAGATCACCGGCGGCCAGCGCATCGACCTGTTTGGCGCACAGCTGCACGAGTTGCCGGATATCTGGGGCGAATTGATCGCGGCCGGTTTCGAGACCGGCCATGCGTACGGCAAGTCCACGCGTACGGTGAAGTCCTGCGTGGGCAGCA
Source organism: Pseudomonas sp. NFPP24 (assembly GCF_900112095.1). NCBI lineage: Bacteria > Pseudomonadati > Pseudomonadota > Gammaproteobacteria > Pseudomonadales > Pseudomonadaceae > Pseudomonas > Pseudomonas sp. NFPP24. The sequence continues at coordinate 21,750 of NZ_FOKD01000010.1, read as the reverse complement.
CCTGGTGCCGCTACGGCGTGCAAGACAGCGTGAAAATGGCGCTGCTGATCGAAGACCGCTACAAGGGCCTGCGTTCGCCGCACAAGCTCAAGTTCGCGGTGTCCGGTTGCACCCGCGAGTGCGCCGAAGCCCAGAGCAAGGACGTGGGCGTGATCGCCACCGAGAAAGGCTGGAACCTCTACATCGCCGGCAACGGCGGCATGCGCCCGCGCCATGCGGAGCTGTTCGCCACCGACCTGGATGACGCCACGCTGATTCGCTACATCGATCGCTTCCTGATGTTCTACATCCGCACCGCCGACAAGCTGCAGCGCACCTCGGTGTGGCGCGAGAGCCTGGAAGGCGGCCTGGATTTTCTCAAGGACGTGATCCTGCACGACAGCCTGGGCCTGGGCGCCGAACTCGAAGCGCAGATGCAACGGGTGGTCGACCGCTACGAATGCGAGTGGGCCAACGCCCTCAAGGACCCGGAAAAACTCAAGCGCTTTCGCACCTTCGTCAACGACAAACGCCCCGACCCGGACATCCACTTCGTCCAGGAACGCGGCCAGCGCCGGCCAATCATGGCCGCCGAACTCAACCTGATTGCCGTCACCGAGGAGATTGCCTGATGAGCCAAGCCACTACCCAACGCAACCTGGCCACCTGGACGCAGGTGTGCCGCGAGCAAGACCTGGTGAGCAACTCCGGCGTGGTGGTGTGGCTGGACGGCGCGCAAGTCGCACTGTTCTACCTGCCGGGCGCGCAGGCGCAGACGCTGTATGCCATCGATAATCACGACCCGCAGTCGGGGGCGAATGTGATCGGTCGCGGTTTGATCGGCAGCATCAAGGGTGAACTGGTGGTGGCAGCGCCGATTTACAAACAGCATTACCGCCTGGCAGACGGGCAGTGCCTGGAGGCGCCGGAGCAGCGCTTGCGGGTATGGCCGGTGCGGTTGAACGGTGGGGTGGTGGAGTTGGCGTTGGATTGATGCCGTGCGCGGGCTTGCTGAGGTGAACGGGCTTGCTGAGGTGAAAGGGCTTGTTGTGGCGAGCGGGCTTGCCCCGCGTTGGGCTGCGCAGCAGCCCCAATCCCAACACCTCGGTCTACCTGAAGCAGCGATGTGGTCCTGAGAGAGGGGGGCGCTTCGCGCCCCAACGCGGGGCAAGCCCGCTCGCCACAACAAGCCCGCTCGCCACAGCAAACCTGCAAATGGATGGCTTCAGGAAATACCCTTCGTCGCACGCACGGAATCCTCCTTGATGTCCTCGGCAAACTTGCGCATCAGTCGCACCAGGTTGTCGAAATCGCCTTCCTCCCAGGTGGAGAAGATCGACATACCGATCCTTTCCCGCGCGTCATCGACGCGGTCGGTCATGGCCTTGCCTTTCTCGGTGATCACCGACTCGCGCACTCGGCGGTCGAGTGCGCTTGCCTGTCGCGTAACCAACCCCTGGCTTTCCAGCTTCGCCACCTGCCGGCTCACCGTGGTGTAGTCACGGCCCACGCGGCCGGCGAGTTCGACCACGCCAATCGGCCCCAGGCGCTCGACCAGCACCAGCAACGGAAACAGGGCGCGGTCCAGGGAAATCCCGGCTTCGCGCACCATCGCCTCGTCGCGTTGCGGGCGGTTCATCACCCCTACGATCTCGACCAACGAGCCATGCAGGTCACGCAGCTGGGCGGATATATGTGCCTTTTTCACACTTTTAATTGACACGGTGTTGGCCTCTCTTAATATGTGCGTATTGCACATATAGGTGATCCATATGAAAGCGCAATTGGCTGTCGATGTACTGATTTGCGGTGCCGGTGCCGCCGGCCTGACCCTGGCGATCGACCTGGCGAGAAGGGGCATCAGCTTCCGCCTGATCGAAAAAAACCACCAGCCATTCCAGGGCTCACGTGGTAAGGGTATCCAGCCCAGGTCCCAGGAAGTCTTCGAGGACCTGGGGATTCTCGACCGTTTGATGGCGGTGGGTGGAGTCTATCCGACTGACCGGCGCTACCGCGACGATGGCAGCTACAGCGATGCCGAATTCACTGCATCCAAGGCGCCGACACCGGCCGAGCCCTACCGGCAACCCTTGATGGTGCCGCAGTTTCTGACGGAACAGGTGATGCGCGAGCGCCTGCTTGAACTGGGCCACTGGCCTGAGTTCGGTTGTGAGCTGGTGGGCTTCGAACAGGATGCCGATGGCGTCACCGCCAGGCTGGCCGGCCAGGGCGGAGAAGAAAGCCTGCGTGCCCGCTGGCTGGTGGGGGCCGATGGTGGTCGCAGCTTTGTCCGGCATGCGCTGGCTATCGGCTTCCCCGGCAAGACCCTGGGCGTGCGCGCCCTGGTGGCGGATGGGGTGCTTACCGGCCTGACGCGTGAGGCCTGGCATCGCTTTGGCGAAGGGGATATGCAACGCCAGATTGCGATCTGCCCGCTGGCCGGCACCGACCTGTTCCAGCTTCAGGGGCCGATCCCGGCCGAGGGCGACATCGACTTCAGCGCCGAAGGGCTCACCGCGCTGATCGCCCAACGCACCGGTCGCGCCGATGTCCAGGTGCACAGCGTGAGCTGGTCATCGGCCTACACCATGAATGCACGCCTGGCCGATCACTACCGCCTGCGCCGGGTGCTGCTGGTGGGTGACGCCGCGCATATCCACCCGCCCACCGGTGGCCAGGGCCTCAACACCAGTGTGCAGGACGCCTACAACCTCGGCTGGAAGCTGGCAGCGGTGGTGCAGGGCGCCCCTGAGGCTTTACTCGATACCTATGAAGAAGAGCGCCGGCCGGTGGCTGCCTCCGTGCTCGGCTTGTCCACCAGACTGCTGGGAGAAATGCAGCATGGCGAACTGCGCCGGGGCAGGGAAGTGCATCAACTGGACATCGGCTACCCCGAGTCCTCACTGGCGTTGAAGAGCCCCGTGCGTAAAGGCGTTGCAGCGGGCGACCGGGCGCCGGACGCGCCGGTCCGAGGTGCCGCCGGGCAGGCGCTGCGGCTGTTCCATCTGTTCCAGGGCACGCACTGGACACTGCTGGGGTATGGTGTCACGCGTGATTCAGTGCCCGCTTGGCCGGGCGTGCAGGTCCATATCGTTGGGCCTGAGGGAGATGTGATTGACGAGCAAGGTGAGTTTCAACGTGCCTACCAACTGGCGATTGGCGGGTGGGTGCTGGTGCGGCCTGATGGGTATATCGGCGCGATTGTAACGTCCGCGCAACGAGAGGAACTGGAGGCCTATCTGTTGGTTCACGCCGGGATAAGCCCGGCGGCCTGATAACTCTGGATCAGTTCGTCATATAAACTGATATCGAGGCGCGTGCGGGCCGTTTTATGACTGGACGCATGCGCTGCCACATGCCGAAAGCGAGCATGGAAACCTGCGCAAGGCGATTCGCTTGCCGGTCTGATGCGTCATGCTCACAACCTATCCAGGATTTCAGTGGTCTCTACAACCTTGGCATAGTCCATCGCCAGATTGCTCAGCGACAGCGCATGCACATCCTCGGCCGGCCACAGGCGCCCGGACAAATCGGTCTGGTCGAAGGTGTAGCAGGCGTCGGCAACCACCGTCACCTCAAAACCCAGGTTGCCGCCCGAACGTGCGGTGGCCTCGACCGAGTTGTTGGTAATCACACCCACGATCACCAGTTGCCGGACCCCACGCACATGCAGCCAGCGCTCCAGCCCCGTGGCCGTGAAAGCATCCGGGACGTTCTTTTCCACCACGTGCTCATGCGCCAGCGGTTGCAGGGTCGGCTGGAACTCGCAACCCGGTTGGCCCGGCCAGAACACCGAGTCGGGCGAGCGGGATATGTGGCGGATGTGCACCACCGTGCGGTTGGACTGCCGCCACGCCTGCAGCAGGCGCTGTATCTGCGCTTCGGCGCCGGGGTTGTTGCGTCGTCCCAGCTTCGGCTGGTTCATGCCTTGCTGCATGTCGATGATCAGCAGTGCGGCATTGCTGGCTAACGGTGGCATGGTGCATCCCTTTGCTCGTGAGGTTCGCAACATATCAGCCAACCTGGGCACCCAGACAGCGATTTGTTCGAGGCCGGATAGCCCCCTCGCCACCCGGCGAATACAAACGGTCATGAGGCGTGGGTTTACTGGAAGGCCATTGCTCGAAAAAGGAATACCGGCATGATCCGCAAGGCATTACCCGACGACGCAAGGGCCATTGCCCAGGTGCATATCAGCAGTTGGCAGGACGCCTACCGTGACCTGATGCCGGCCGAGTATTTGAGCGGGTTGCAAGCCACCCTGGCGCAGCGTGAATCCTTTTGGATGCGCTCGATTGAAGCGGACGAGCCCAAGGTTTGGGTCGCGGAGGTGGATGGGCAGGTGGTCGGTTGGATATCGGTCGGTGCCAGCCGTGACGAGGAGGCTGCGGGTAAAAACACTGGTGAGGTCATGGCCATCTATGTGTTGGCCGGGTACTGGCAAACAGGCGTGGGGCTGGCGTTGTGGAAAGCGGGCTTGCAGAACTTGATGGTGCAGGGGTACCAGGATTTGACGCTTTGGGTCTTGAGCCGGAATGAACGAGCTATCCGGTTTTATCGCAGGGCGGGCTGTGTCGAGGACACAGGCAGCGAGCGTACGCTCCAGAGGGGCGGTGTCACACTGGAAGAAGTGCGGTATCGGTTGGCTTTTTAGCGCGGGTGTCGGAGAAACTGTCAGTGAAATTTCCAATTGTTGCCTGAAACCGCGATCCTGCTGGTCTCCGGGTATGCCGAACGCCGGATCTTCCGCGGCTTACCAAGCCGTTTCGCCAAAGCGAACTTGCAACAAGCTTTGCCGCGCTTCACGGAGGGTTGAGCGCCTTTACATAGGCGCGAAACATATCAGCCATTCCCTCGGCATACACAGCAATTTTTTCCGTCGTGCGCGGGCTGCACGAGAACTCCTTGCCCACTGAGCTGAGCGTGGTAAGCATCAGGTCGCAGGCCAATGTGCGTGTGTTCTCGGCCACCTCGGGCAGCAGCTCCAGCATGAACGCTTCGAAAGTCTCCCGGCCCGCCGCCCGGACTTCCAGCGCTTCCGGTGCATCGCGATACAGCGGCGCCGCATCGCTCAATGCCCCGCGCATCTGCGCTTCCTCGCATTCCGACTGGATAAAGGCATGCACCAACGTGCGCAGGCGATCCAGCGGTGCTTCATCGTGTTTCTCCAGGATGTTGCGCAGCATTCGGGTGGTCTGTTGCCACTCATCACTCTGCAAACGGAACAGAATCGCCGCTTTGTTGGGGAAGTATTGGTACACCGACCCTACGCTCACGCCGGCCTTTTCAGCGACCCGAGCGGTGGTGAAACGGGTGGCGCCTTCCTTGGCCAAAACCTGAACAGCCGCTTCGAGAATCGCCGCCACCAGCTCGGTGGAACGCGCCTGTTGTGGCTGTTTGCGCGTGGAAATACACGGAGGCTGGCGGCGGGTCATACGGGGCTCCGTAAGCAGGGCGAATGCGAATAGCGAAGGATGGGAATCACTCGCATACTTTTAATGCGACGAATGAGTCGCATCTTAGCCCCAACCCTACGGAAATCCATTATGTCTAGCCTGACCACTGCGCCTTTGGCGCCCCTGATCGAACGTCTTTATACCCAGGCCAGCGCCGCTACCAGCCCCTTGGTGAACTCGGTATCCAAGGAGGAACGCGATCGGCTGATGCGCAGCAAGACCGAATACGTGGCGCTGTATTCGCTGCTCAAGGACCTGTGGCTGCCGGTCTCGCGGGACACCGGCAAGCTGCTCTACCTGTTGGCGCGCAGCAGCAAGGCGCGGGCGATTGTGGAGTTTGGCACGTCGTTCGGCCTGTCCACCTTGCACCTGGCCGCTGCGCTGCGTGACAACGGCGGCGGTGTGCTGATCGGCAGCGAATTCGAAGCCTCGAAGATTGCCCTGGCGCGTGAGCACTTCATCGAAGGCGGGGTGAGTGACTTGATCCATATCCGCGAAGGCGACGCACTGGTCACCCTGGCCAGCGGCCTGCCGGACAGCGTGGACTTGCTGCTGCTGGACGGCGCCAAGACGCTGTATGGCGACGTGCTGGGCCTGGTGGAAAAGCACCTGCGCCCCGGCGCGCTGGTGGTGGCGGACAACACCGATTACTGCCCTGAATACCTGGCCCACGTACGCGCACCGGAGAACGGCTACGTGTCTGTACCGTTTGCCGATGACATCGAACTGTCCATACGGCTCAGCGCCTGCTGAATGCCAACCGCGCTGCAAACACTATGAAGATCATTCCAGTGGTGCGGTCCATCCACTGGATGACCTTTTCCCGGCGCAGGAAACCGGACAGCGGCTGCGTGGCACCCATCAACACCAGTGACCACGCCAGGCCGAGCAGCACATGGATGCCCACCAGGCCGAACGTCCACAGGATCAACGGCTGGCCCTGGGGGATGAACTGCGGCAGGAACGACACATAGAAAATTCCCACCTTGGGGTTGAGCACATTGCCCAGCATGCCCTTGATAAACCAGTTGCCGGCCGGCTTGCCCTGCACCTCGGCGCTGGCCAGTGAGCGGCGCGGACGCAGCAGCATGTTCAACCCCAGCCAGGCCAGGTACGCGGCGCCGCAGTACTTGAGCAGGTTGAAGGCGACTTCCGACACAGCGATCAGTGCGCCCAGACCGAAGGCAACCGCTGCGCCCCACAGCAGGCAGCCGGCGTTGATGCCCAGCGTAGCTTGCAGTGCCTGGCGCTTGCCTTCCACCGCCCCGGTCCTGAGCACCAGGGCTGTATCGAGGCCGGGTGTGAGCGTCAGCAGGGTGGCGGCGAAGGTGAAGGCGAGGAGGTTATCCGTGATGGACATGGGCGGGCTTCGTGATTGGGCGGAGGTGAACCCAAGCATACTATGTTGTAGTGAAGGAAATTGTTGTGGCGAGCGGGCTTGTTGTGGCGAGCGGGCTTGCCCCGCGTTGGGCTGCGTAGCAGCCCCAAAACCAGACACTGAGGAATACCTGACACATCGCAGCTCTCATTGATGGGGCTGCTATGCAGCCCAACGCGGGGCAAGCCCGCTCGCCACAGGTCACCGGTTAGCTACAGGACACCGGCTAGCCACAACAAACCGGCTAGCCAGGTGTTCAGCAAAGGCTCAGCGATTGAACCGCTCCACCAACGCATACTGGGTGGACGCAGTGTTCGTCAGTTCCTTGCTCAGGTCCGTGGATTGACGGGCCTGGGTCGACGTCTGGTCGGCCAGTTCGGCGATGGTGGTGATGTTGCGGCTGATCTCTTCGGCTACCGCGCTCTGTTCCTCGGTGGCGGCAGCGATCTGGGTAGTCATGTCGGTGATATGCGACACCGCCTCGCTGATACCCACCAGGGCCTGGTCGGCTTCGAGTACCCAGGCCACGCCTTCCTGGGCCTGGCGTTGACCGTTCTCCATGCTTTGCACGGCGTTGTTGGACGACGCCTGCAATTGGGTAATCAGCCCGTGGATCTGGGTGGTGGACTGGGACGTGCGCTGTGCCAGTTGGCGCACTTCATCGGCGACCACGGCAAAGCCACGGCCTTGCTCACCGGCCCGCGCTGCTTCGATGGCGGCGTTGAGGGCCAGCAGATTGGTCTGGTCGGCAATGGCCTTGATCACGTCCACCACGCTGCCGATTTCGTCGCTGTCCCGCGCCAGTTGCGCTACGGTCGCGCCGGTTTCGCTGACCACGCTGGACAAACGTTCGATGGCCTCACGGGTGTCCCGTGCCACTTCACGGCCGCGCCCGGTCAGCACATTGGCTTGCTGGGTGGCATCCGCCGTGCGCTGGACGTGGCTGGCGACTTCCTGGGTAGTGGCGGCCATTTGGTTGACGGCGGCCGAGACCTGTTCGGTTTCGACGCGCTGGCGGTCCAGGCCCTTGGAGCTGGCGGTGGCCAACTGATCGGATTGCCCGGCCAGGGCGCTCAATTGTTCGGCACTGTCCTGCAGGCGCGTGAGGCAGGTTTTCAGGCGCGCGGCCTGGCTTTGGAACGCAGTTTCCAGGCGTGCCTGTGGCCCGCTGGCGTCGCTGTACATCTGGGCGATCAAGGCGTCCGAAGTCGAAGGTTCTACGCCCTGCAGCAGGCGCAGTGTGCTGCCTTGGCGCCAGCGTGAGCAGAGCACGCCCACCGGCACCGCGACGGCGACGGCCACGGCAATTGCGAGCGGCGCGTCGAAGAACAGACCGGCGAGACTACCGGACACTGCGGTGGCCACGTAAGGCACGCAACCGAGTGCTGCCGGCAGCCAGGCGTCCTGGCGCGGGACGGCCGGTTTGCCTTGGCTGATCCGTTGATACAGGGCCTGGGCCCGGCGGATTTCATCGGCCGTGGGCTTGACCCGCACCGACTCGAAACCGACGACCTGGCTGCCATCGAAGATCGGCGTGACGTAGGCGTTGACCCAATAGTGATCGCCGTTTTTCGAGCGGTTCTTGACGATGCCCATCCACGGCAGGCCTTGCTTGAGTGCACCCCACATGTGCGCAAACACGGCGGGCGGCACATCCGGATGGCGCACGATGTTCTGCGGCGCGCCGATCAGGTCGGCGCGTTCAAAGCCGCTGATGTCGACAAAGGCGTCGTTGCAGTAAGTGATGACCCCTCGGACATCCGTGGCGGAGATGAGTTTTTGCGAAGGCGCGAGGGAAATCTCACGCTGTGTTACGGGCTGGTTATTGCGCATTCCGACTACTCCCTAGTTGCCCTCAGTCCATCGGCGCCAAACGCAAAAAGGTTAATCCACATTGGCCAATTCGCCAGCCATTGGTTAAAAGCCTGAAACTTCGCGGTGAAACACCTCATAATGGCGGCCATTTTTGTTTAGCCGTTATTCTGGTGTGCCCCCATGGAAATCAAGGTCAACTTTCTCGACAACCTCCGGCTTGAAGCCAAGTTCGATGACTTCACGGTGATTGCCGACCAGCCCATTCGCTACAAAGGCGATGGCTCGGCACCGGGGCCGTTCGATTACTTCCTGGCGTCGTCAGCGCTGTGCGCGGCGTACTTCGTGAAGTTGTACTGCCAGACGCGCAATATCCCCACCGACAATATTCGCCTGTCGCAGAACAACATCGTCGACCCGGAAAACCGCTACAACCAGATCTTCAAGATCCAGGTCGAGTTGCCGGCGGATATCTCCGAGAAGGACCGCCAGGGCATTTTGCGTTCCATCGACCGCTGCACCGTCAAGAAAGTGGTACAGGCCGGGCCTGAGTTTGTCATCGAAGAAGTCGAGAACCTCGACGCCGATGCCCAGGCGTTGCTGATGCCGAATTCGACTTCCGAGGGCGGCACCTACATCGCAGGCAAAGACCTGCCGCTGGAACAGACCATCGCCAACATGTCCGGCATCCTCGCAGGCCTTGGCATGAAGATCGAGATCGCGTCGTGGCGCAATATCGTGCCTAACGTCTGGTCGTTGCACATCCGCGATGCGCATTCGCCGATGTGCTTCACCAACGGCAAGGGTGCGACGAAGGAGGGCGCCCTGGCGTCGGCCTTGGGCGAGTTCATCGAGCGGCTCAACTGCAATTTCTTCTACAACGATCAGTTCTGGGGCGAGGAACTGGCCAACGCACCGTTCGTGCATTACCCGGATGAGCGCTGGTTCCAGCCAGGTCCCAACGACGAGCTGCCGAGCGAGATCCTGGATGCCTACTGCCTGAAAATCTACAACCGCGACGGCGAACTGCGCGGTTCGCACCTGTTCGATACCAACTCCGGCAATGAACAACGCGGCATCGTTTCGCTGCCGTTCGTGCGCCAGTCGGATGGCGAAGTGGTGTACTTCCCGTCCAACCTGATCGAGAACCTCTACCTCAGCAACGGCATGAGCGCCGGCAACACCCTGGCCGAAGCCCAGGTGCAGTGCCTGTCGGAGATCTTCGAGCGTGCCGTGAAGCGTGAAATCATCGAAGGCGAGTTCGCCTTGCCGGACGTACCGGCGCAGGTGCTGGCCAAGTACCCCGGCATCCTCGCCGGCATCCAGGGCCTTGAAGCCCAGGGGTTCCCGGTGTTGGTCAAAGACGCCTCCCTGGGCGGCGAATTCCCGGTGATGTGCGTGACCCTGATGAACCCGCGCACCGGCGGCGTGTTTGCGTCCTTCGGCGCCCACCCAAGCCTGGAAGTGGCCCTGGAGCGCAGCCTTACCGAACTGCTGCAAGGCCGCAGCTTCGAAGGCCTGAACGACTTGCCGCCGCCGACCTTCGAAGGCCAGGCGGTGACCGAACCCAACAACTTTGTCGAGCACTTCATCGACTCCAGCGGCGTGGTGTCGTGGCGCTTCTTCAGTGCCCGGTCGGATTACGAATTCGTCGAGTGGGACTTCACCGGCGAAGGTGCAGACTCGAATGCCCAGGAAGCCGCGACCCTGTTCGGCATTCTCGAAGGCATGGGCAAAGAGTCCTACATGGCCGTGTACGAACACCTCGGCGCCACCGCCTGCCGCATCCTGGTGCCGGACTACTCGGAAATCTACCCGGTGGATGACCTGATCTGGGACAACACCAACAAGGCGCTGTTTTTCCGCGAGGACATCCTCAACCTGCACCGCCTCGACGAGGAAGAATTGCAGGCGTTGGTCGAGCGCCTGATCGAAAGCGAGCTGGACGACTACACGGATATCACCACCCTGATCGGCATCGAATTCGACGACAACACCGCCTGGGGCCAACTGACCATCCTGGAACTGAAACTGCTGATCTTCCTGGCCTTGCAACAATATGAAGAGGCCAAGGAGTGCGTGGAGATGTTCCTGCAATACAACGACAACACCGTCGAGCGCGGCCTGTTCTACCAGGCGATGAATGCGGTGCTGGAGATGGAACTGGACGACGACCTGGAACTGGCCGACTACGAAGCCAACTTCCGCCGCATGTTTGGCGATGAGCGGATGGATGCGGTGATTGGCTCGGTGAAGGGCGATGTGCGCTTTTATGGCCTGACGCCGACCAGCATGAAGCTGGAAGGGTTGGACCGGCATCTGCGCTTGATCGACAGCTACAAGAAGCTGCATGCGGCGCGGGCCAACATCACCTCCGCCTGACGCCTATCTGGCTTGCTGTGCTGAGCAGGTGTGCTGTGGTGAGCAGGCTTGTTGTGGCGAGCGGGCCTGTTGTGGTGAGCGGGCTTGCCCCGCGTTGGGCTGCGAAGCAGCCCTAAAACCAGACGCCGCATTCTGCCTGAAAGAATGCGGCGTTTTTATTGGGGCGGCTTCGCCACCCAACGCGGGGCAAGCCCGCTCGCCACAACCAGGCTGCTCGCCACATAGATCAAGGCAAGCTGTTTATATGAGCGCCAGGGCCTGCGCCAGGTCCGCACGCAGATCCTCCACATCCTCAACCCCCACCGACAACCGCACCAACCCATCGCCAATCCCCAGCTGCGCCCGCGTCGCCGCCGGGATGCTGGCGTGGGTCATGATCGCCGGGTGTTCGATCAGGCTTTCCACACCACCCAGGCTTTCGGCCAGGGCGAAGATCCTGACGTTTTCCAGGAAGCGCCTGGCGCCGGCCAGGTCGCTGTTCAGGTCGATTGAAATCATCCCGCCAAACCCCCGCATCTGTTTGCGCGCCAGTTCATGCTGCGGGTGGGACGCGAGGCCCGGGTAGTAAACCCGCGCCACTTGCGGCTGTTGGTCCAGCCAGGTGGCCAGGTCGAGGGCGTTGCTGCAATGGCGCTCCATGCGCAGGGCCAGGGTTTTCACGCCACGCAGGGTGAGGAAGGCGTCGAAGGGCCCGGCGATGGCGCCGACCGAGTTCTGCAAAAAGCCCAGGCGTTCGGCCAGTTCGGGGTTGTCGCCGACGATGGCAATGCCGCCGATCACATCGGAATGGCCGTTGAGGTATTTGGTGGTGGAGTGCACCACCACATCAAAGCCCAGCTCCAGCGGGCGCTGGATCCACGGGCTGGCGAAGGTGTTGTCGGCCACGCAGATGATCCCGCGAGCGCGGCAGATGCGTGCGATGGCGCTGAGGTCGGTGAGGCTCAGCAGCGGGTTGCTCGGGGTTTCGACCCAGACCATGCGCGTGTCGTCCTGCAGACTCGCTTCAAAGGCCGACAGGTCACTCAGGTCGACAAAGCTGAAGCGGTGCCCGGCGCTGCGTTGGCGCACCTTGTCGAACAGGCGGAAGGTGCCGCCGTACAAATCATTGCCGGACACGACATGGGCGCCGGCGTCCAACAACTCCAACACCGTCGAAATCGCCGCCAGCCCGGAGGCAAAGGCAAACGCCTGGCTGCCGCCTTCCAGGTCGGCCACGCAGCGTTCCAGGGCAAACCGCGTAGGGTTGTGGGAGCGACCATAGTCAAAGCCCTTGTGCACGCCGGGGCTGTCTTGCAGGTAGGTGGAGTTGGCATAGATCGGCGGCATCAGCGCGCCGGTGGTTGGGTCGGGAGATTGCCCGGCATGGATCACGCGGGTGGCAAACGCACTTTTATCGGACTGACTCATGCAAGGGATCTCCGTAGGTGGTTGAGCAGGTCGACGCGGGTGATCAGGCCATGGAAGCCCGACGCGTCGGCAATGATGGCGACCAGGCCGCGATCCAGCTCCGCTTGCAATTGCGCGAGGCTGGCGCTGGGGGGCAGGGTTTGCAGGGACGTGGTCATGGCGCTGGCGACGTTCAGGGTGAAGTGGCTGGCGTCCTGGTGCAGGCCGAGCAGGATATCGGATTCGTCGATCACACCGACCAGTTGCTGGCCGTCCACCAGTACCGGTAGTTGCGAGACATCCGCCAGGCGCATGCGCTGGAACGCGGTGAGCAGGGTGTCGTCGGGGCTCACGCTGATCACGCGGCCGTCCTCGAAGCGCCGCGCAATCAGGTCGCGCAGGTCGCCGTAGTGTTTGTAGTGCAACAGGCCGGCGTCGGTCATCCATTGGTCGTTGTAGACCTTCGACAGGTAGCGCGTGCCGGTGTCGCAGACAAAGGTGACCACACGCTTGGGCGTGGTCTGTTCGCGGCAATAACGCAGGGCGGCGGCGAGCAGGGTGCCGGTGGAGGAACCGCCGAGAATGCCCTCGGCCTTGAGCAACTGCCGGGCGTGATCGAAGCTCTCCTCATCGCTGATGGAATAAGCGTGGCGCACGCTGGACAGGTCGGCAATCGACGGGATGAAGTCTTCGCCGATGCCTTCTACCGCCCAGGAGCCTGGCGTTTCCAGCTTGCCGCTGCGGCTGTACTCGGCCATCACCGAACCCACCGGGTCGGCAAGCACCATTTGCAGTGCCGGTTGCACGCGCTTGAAGAAGCGCGTCAGGCCGGTGAGGGTGCCGGCCGAGCCGACGCCCACCACGATCGCATCCACATCGTGCTGGGTTTGTGCCCAGATCTCCGGCGCGGTGCTGGTTTCGTGGGCCAGGGGGTTGGCGGGGTTGTTGAACTGGTCGGCGAAGAACGAATCCGGAATATCCCTGGCCAGGCGTGCGGCCACGTCCTGGTAATACTCGGGATGGCCCTTGCCCACATCGGAGCGGGTGATATGCACCTCCGCGCCCATGGCCTTGAGGTGCAGTACTTTTTCCGTGGACATCTTGTCGGGCACCACCAGTACCACCCGATAGCCCTTGGCCCGGCCGACCAGCGCCAGGCCCAGGCCGGTGTTGCCGGCGGTGGCTTCGATGATGGTGCCACCGGGGCGCAGGCGGCCATCGCGTTCGGCGGCGTCGATCATGGCCAGGCCGATGCGGTCCTTGATGGAGCCACCGGGGTTCTGGGATTCGAGTTTGAGAAACAGCGTGCAAGGGCCGGTATCGAACCGGCTGACCCGAACCAGCGGCGTGTTGCCGATCAGTTCGAGCACGGCGGGGCGGGGCAGCGTGGGCATGTCGTCACCTGAATACGGATGGGTTGGACAGCAAAAGGCAAAGCCTGGGTTCGACGATAGGCCGGGATCGGTCCGGTCGCAACCGGACGGTCCGCTCGTTGTCTGTTTTTGGCGCATTAGCCGAGCAGGTTCTGCACCTGCTGCAAACGGGCGACAACTGCCACGCTGGCTGCCTGCATCGGTGCGCGCAACTCGCTGCCGATCAAGCCTTGCAGGGCCAGGGCGGCTTTCACCGGTGCCGGGTTGGGCTCCATGAACAGCGTGTTGATCAGCGGCACCAACTGCATGAACGTTGCCCGCGCGTCGGCCAACTGGTTGTCGCGTACCTGCTGGCAAAGCGTCACGAACTGTTCCGTGTTGACGTGCGCCGAGGCTGCAATCGCGCCCGTCGCGCCCAGGCACAGCGCGTTGAAGATCTGCAGGTCTTCGCCACACAACACATCCACCTCACCGCTGGCCAGCAGCGCGAGGGTATTGTCCAGGTTGCCGCCACAGTCCTTGATCGCCACGATGCGTTCGTGGGCGACGATGTTGAGCAAGGTGGCCTGCTCGAACGTGGCGCCGGTGCGGTAGGGAATGTCGTACAGAATGATCGGCACGCTGGAGGCATCGGCCACGGTGCGGAAGAACGCTTCCAGGCCGGCCTGGGACGGGCGGATGTAACTCGGCGCCGGCACCAAAAGCCCAGCCACCGGGCGTTGCAGGATTTCACGCTGAAAGTGCAGCAGCTCAATCTGGTTATAGCCCGCCAGGCCCATCACCACGCGGTGCGCCGGCACCCATTGCAACACCGCATCGAGCACCGCCAATTGTTCCTGCCGACTCAGCGACGCCGCTTCGCCGGTGGTGGTGCACACCATGATCCCGGCCACGTGTTTTTCCAGCAGGTGGTTGACCAGGCGGTGCAGGCCAATGAAATCAATGGCGCCGTCATGGAACGGCGTGACCACGGGAACCCAGATACCTTGAAACGATGACATGCACTTTCTCCTGATGATTGACCGCTTGAGTCACCGTCAGAAGGGCAGGGGCAATTGTGCAAGGGAGAGTAGACCGTCGCGCTCAATGTCCTGTCAGCTCATCTGACGGGACAGCGCGCCCCGGTCACATGAGCGACTGTTTCTTCGATTTGAGGGCGTGCGCAACGCAACCTTGCGCCTTGGCAATCAAGCCAATGACGGAACGGTTAACGCAAGGCATTGCGGACATAAGCTGACACACCCTGAACAAGGCCTCCATCTTCATGGAATATTGCAGAGTGTGTCAACGGGGCTTATTCGAATTTATCGATACGCGAGTCAGAGTAGAAAAACTCGTTCTTGTCGGTGCTCGATTCAAAGAAGTAGGCGTAGTCGGTCAGGAAGTACAGGTAGTTGACGCGCTTGTACTTGTCGTCGTCGGTTCGGCAGGACAATGCCTTGGCGCTGCCCGCCAGTTTCGCGTTGAGTTCGCTGGCCGGCAGTTCACGCTCGACCTGGCAACGGTTGGTCTGCGTGTTGGTGCTGCTGCCGATCAGGCTGTTGAGGCTGGAGCGTACGGTGGTGTAGGTGACGGTCTCGCCCACGGGCAGGGCCTTCCAGTTACCGGTGAAGCTCAGTTGGGTCAGGGTCGAGCTTTCCGCCATGCCCGAACCGCCGTAGGTGGCTTTGGACACCAGGTGGAACAGGTTGCGCCAGCTCACGGCCTGACTCTCATAGCCGTCGCCACGGGTGGCCAGGGCCAACTGGCCGCTTGGTGCGTCCTGGCTGATGAACTGCGTGCTTTGGTTATCGCTGGTCTTGCCACGGTAGTTGCTGGTGCCCGCGAACTGGACGTATTTGAACGAGCGGGTGGGCTTGTCCAGGTTCAACTGGGCGATGGCCGCCAGCACCGCCGGTTGCACCGAGGTCAGGGCAATGGTGGCCGGCGCTTTCATGCGCGGCTTGAACGCGGGCAGTGCGGCGATCTTTTCCGGGCTGACGCAGATTTTGTTGAACAGCAATTCGTAGTCGGCATTGCTGCCAGCGATGTTCTGCGGCGTAGGGAAACTGTCGACCCGGCCGTCGCTGACGCGGTTGTTGGCATCCATGTCGTAGCCGGCCAACTGCTTGTAGGTGCCGCCTTTGCACGACACCGCAAAGTGTTCGCGTTTTTGCGCGTACGGGGCGTTGTAGGGCAGGTCGTTGAGCACCGTCGGGTTGTCGAAGGCGGCCCAGAAGCGCGTTTCGCCGTTGGCGTTCTTGATACTGTTGGCGTCGATCAGCACCTGGTTGTCGCGCTCGTTGGTCTGTACCAGGCGCCAGTCGGGCTTCGGTGTTTCCGCGCAGGCACGGACGAAGGTCTGGTTGGCGGCCAGGGTTGCACGCAACTGCGGCGACAAGCTGCGGGGCGAACTGTAGCGGCCGGCACTGGCGGGGTATACCCGTTGCGAACCGTCCAGGTACAGCAGGTGCAGTTGCGGCGAGGAACAGGCGGCCTCGACTTGCAACGTGCGGCGCAGGGCGCCCGGATCGCCAGGCATCAACAGCTCGAAGCTGAGCACGTCGCCTTCGCGCACGATGCTGTTTTCCACCAGGGGCTGGGCGAGGGCGCCGGCGAGCATGGTTTCGACCTGGGTTTTCTGGGTGGCGCAACCGGCCAGGGTGGCGATGCCACCGATCAGCAAAAGCGGGGTGATAAAACGCACGAGAGCCTCGTTGAGTCCATTCGGGATGTCAGGGTGACGGCGGGTGACGCGGAAACTTTAACGGGATGTTGCAGGCGCCAAGCCTAACCAGCCGGGTGGTCGCTGTACAGCCGTGATGTGGCCGCCGCTGGATATGTGCGCGTCGCAATCGTTCCTGTGTGGTTGCCGCCAACCGGTAGTCTGTGCAGACATTCCGGGAGAAACGCAATGATCCGACGTGCGTGTTTGGCCGCTCTGCTGACTCTGTCCGCCTCGACCGCCTTTGGCGCCTCGACCTACGATCACCTGTATGCCTTCGGTGACAGCTATTCCGACAACGGCGCGGGCGAAGCGCTCACCACACAGCTCGCCGCACAGCACATCAAGGACGCCCAGGCGTTGCCTGGGCCGCTGTACTGGAAGGGGCGCTGGAGCAACGGCCCGACCGCCGTCGAGGGCCTGGCCCAGGCTCTGCACACACCGCTGACCGACTACGCGGTGGGCGGCGCCAAAAGTGGCCACGGCAATTACTACGCCTGGATGATGCCTTCCCAGGGCACCGGCGTATTGGGGCAGGTCGCCGAGCACTTGCAGGCTGCCAAGTCCCACAAGGCCGACCCCAAGGCGCTGTACTTCATCTTCATCTCGGCCAATGACTTTTTCGAGTGGGCCGACTTCTCCCGCTCGCAAACCCTTGAGGCACTGAGCGAATCGAGCCTGGCGAATATCCGCAAAGCCACTGAGCAACTGGTGGCAGCGGGTGCCCGGCATGTGATGGTGGTGGGCACCACAGACCTCAGCCATGTGCCTGCGGTGGTGCAGGGCAACCAGGTCGACAATGCGAAAAAATACCAGCAGTTGCTCGCGCAGAAACTCCCGGCCGTGCTGGCGCAGATCGGTACGGCGAAGGTCAGCTACTTCGACCACCTGGCTTTCAGCGACACACTGCGCGCCAATCCGACAGCCCATGGTTTCACCGACCTCGATACGCCGTGCCAGGCCACTTATCCGGAGGCTGAACCGGTGTGTGCCAACCCCGACGCGCATTATTACTGGGACGAATGGCACCCCACCCGCAAGGTCCATGCCCTGGCGGCCAACGCCATGCTGGATGCCCTGCCTTAGCCCACCGCTATCGCCGCCTCAATCGTCGCGATGTCGATCTTTCTCATGGTCATCATCGCGTCAAAGGCGCGCTTTGCCGTCGCCGGGTCGGGGTGGGTCACCGCATCGGTCAGCACGCGTGGGGTGATCTGCCACGACAGTCCCCACTTGTCCTTGCACCAGCCGCAGGCGCTTTCCTGGCCGCCGTTGCCGACGATGGCGTTCCAGTAACGGTCGGTTTCGGCCTGGTCATCGGTGGCCACCTGGAACGAAAACGCCTCGGTATGCGGGAAGATCGGCCCGCCGTTGAGGCCGATGCAGGGGATGCCCAAGACGGTGAAGTCCACGGTCAATACATCGCCCTGTTTGCCGGACGGATAATCGCCGGGCGCCAGGTGCACGGCATTCACCCGGCTGTCCGGAAAGGTCAGGGCATAGAAGGTCGCGGCCTCAAGGGCGGTGCCGTTGTACCAGAGGCAGAGCGTGTTTTTGTGGGTCATGATCGGTCTCCACGTGAGAATGGCCCTGTGGAGTTTAGCCGCCCAGTTGCTGCGCGATGGTCGCTTTGTCGATCACCGACCAGACGTGGGCGAACGTGCCGTCGACCACCTCATAGAACACATTTTCGTCGAACGTCACCTGGCGTCCATTGATCGGCAACCCGAAGAACTCGCCCCTGGGCGTGACCTTGAAGTTCAGGCGACTGGCCACGGTCGGTGGGTCGGCCACCAGCAGCTGGATGCGGAACACCAGGTCCGATATCTCGCGAAAATCCCGCTCCAGCATGGCGCGGTAGCCGGCGAGGCCGACGACTTCGCCGTTGTAGGTCACGTCCGGATGCACGAAGTCACCCAAGTGCTCCCAATCCTGACGGTTCAGGCAGTCGATATAGCCTTGGTAAAAGGCAGCGAGTTCGTCGCGAGTCATGGTTCAGGCCCTGCGCGCCATCAACAACACCGACGCCGCCGCCGACAACAACCCGGCGCAGCAGCGATTGAAGATCCGCTTGCCCCGAGGCTCGGCAAACCAGCGCCGCATATGCAGGCCCATATAGGCGTAGGCACTGATGGCGATCCACTCCAGTCCCAGAAACAGCGCGCCCAGCAGCGCGAACTGCGGCGTAATCGGCTCGCCGGGCACCACGAATTGCGGCAGGAAGGCCGTGAAGATCAGGATCGCCTTCGGATTGCCCGCCGCCACTAAAAATTCCTGCCGTGCCAATGCCCACAAACCGACCTTGGGCATACCCGCCTGCGCCTCGGCCTCGGGATTCGCGCGCCACAACTGCAACGCCAGGTAAAACAGATACGCCGCTCCCAGAATCTTGATTCCGTAGAACAACAGCTCCGACGTCTGCAGCACCACCGCCAAGCCCGCAGAGGCGAGGGCGATCATGCCGGCGAAGGCCAGCAGGCGACCGATACCGGCAAGGCATGAGGTGCGATAGCCATAGCGAGTGGCATTGCTCACGGACAGCAGGTTGTTCGGGCCCGGCGCCATGTTCAGGGCGAAGCAGGCGGGGAGGAATAGGGCGAGGGTGGCGAGGTCCATGGCAGCTCCGGATTCGCGGCGGACGGGGAGGTGTGAGGATAAGGGGGAGTGGGGTGGTTGGACAATGTGCGCGTGGGGGCTGCTATGGCACCCACGCGTGTGAGCCGACTTAGCTTTGGCTTGCAGGTACTTCGTCAGTGGTACAAACCTCAGCCCGTAAGCGTTGCCCAATGATATCCATCAGGTCGCAGCCATTTCGCAAGGGGATAGCCAGCAACTGCGCGAAGTCAGAAAGCACGACGGAATCAGCTTCCAACTCGCTGCGAAAGGCAATGTTTTCCAACACCTGAGTGACGGTGCGAATGCGGTAATCTGCCATCGCTTGCAGTACATCGAGCGGCGCTTCTGAGTCAATGAACAGAGAGGCTGGGACCAGATCGATTCCAGTGAGAGGGATGTAACGTTCCATTTTGAAAACTCCGATAAGTGCAGTCATTAACCGTCACTTAATCGTCGCCAAACGATAGGGTGACAGCTGTACGCAGGTTGGCGAACCGGTATCGGAAACCCGGCAGACCCGAAGGTCTCCCGCGCACAGCCGCCATTGAGACAACTTTGCAGGTGTGCAACAGCATCTACAAAAGAGCGCAGTGCTTTTGCATCCGATAGTCAGGTCGCCAAACCTGATCGCCATGTGGGCGACGGGGCGGACTATAAGCGGCATTGGCTTTTGGGGGCAACTGGAAGGTTGTAAGAGTATGGGGGGCGCACAAAGCCGCACATAGGGTCATATTGTCCAGGACTGCTTAGTCTAGAGCCGTATTTCCAGATCAAGCACAAGCTCAAGCAGCACGGCATTGTCCCGTTCTCCTCCAACTATGCGCTGTACGGCGATATGAGCGAGCGCGTGATGAGGCTGATCGAGGCGATGGTGCCGGCGGTTGAGGTGTACAGCATCAAAGGAGGTGCAGGTGGTCAAGATTTAAGATGGGAATCCAAATGCATCTTGATAATTTTTGCCTCAATGAGCTCCACCGAACGATCCTTTGGTATCTTAGTAGGCCGAATACTTGAGGAATGTCAGATGGCAATTTGGCAGGTGATGTACACCCGCGACGGTGAGACGCAGGAATTGATTTTTGAAGGTGGTCACGAGGAACCCGAACTGGAGACGATCTACGAGACGTTGGTAGATAATTGCCAGATCCCTAACAATGGCTACAAAGGGCTGGGTGACATCTTAAAAAGGCACAATATCGAGGTCACCTCTGTGCGGGAACACTTCTACGAATAAATACAAAGCAAAAGCCCGACGAAATAGCCGGGCTTTCAGCAAGGTGTCGCGCTGAAACAGCTGAACACCGTGTCATGAAATCAGGTGTTTATCCGCGTGGAAAGGCTTTTCACGCAATCTGGCGAAAAAACGCAAAAGCGTAATCTACCCACGCAACGCGGCATCTCGAGTGCTTGGGACAGGTCGGTATGCACCGTTTGCTGGTGGATCCCGACCCGCTTTGCATCTCGCTTACTTATTGGCCCCAGAAGCATCCTACTCGACCAGCAGATCTAACACGTAGACCTTCGACGGTGAGTCTGCTGGTGGATTCTTCAGATCATCTATATCACCTAGTCGCTGCTGGCCATTCAGGAGGTCTCATGGTTTAGTGACGCATAAGATGCTAAAACCGACCGTCCTGCGCGCTTACGCTTTGGAGTTTAATTTGGATCTGCCTCTTCCGTTCAACTTGATCGTAAAGGCCGCTTCCTGGGTTTGGCAGCGTGTAACCAGGGTGCTGCTACACAAGACTTATGTTGGATCACATCGAAGATGGAATTCTCGCCATCGACTCGGATCGCGGTGGGAGCCATTAGGAGACTACCTCGAGTATTCCTTGAGGCTGGCGCAGCCTACAGACCACAAGCCACATGTCTCTAAGCTCGCCTTAAGATCGACCGGCCAGAGGCTGTCAAATGTGGATTTTTATTTCGAAGCCCGTGGCGCTGGCATTCGCTATCAGGACAAAATATCTGTCTGTGACGTTGACCGAACCCCGATGATCTGGAATTTGATAAATGTTCCGGTTCTGGATTTTGTTGGAGGCGCCCGAGAGGAAATAGCATTCTCAGTCGAAGAGGTTGAATTGCGGCAGTGTGTTGTAAGGCTTTCGAGCGGAGAGGCTCTGCCACCTTGTAATACTATGCGTTCATACCTGTCCCAAAATTGGCTCCTGAATGATAAGTGGATGTATCGGTGGGGGCATTGGTGGAACTGTAACTCGATAAAGTTTGCTAAGGGAGAAATCGCCATTTATTGGCGTTTGTGCTTTGGGCTTCCCCGAAATCGAGTGTATTCGCCTTACGCAACAGGCCGACGCCGCAAACCAGTCATACAAACACTCCTTCGAGGGATTGGGCAGTTCATGGCACTCTCCCCGCTTGTGACAGCTCAGTTCTGGTTGGCTATCTGGTCAGGGCTGTTTGTAATTGACTCCGATGACAGGCTCAGTTTTAGATGGAGAGCAGGCAAGAAGGATGAAGTCGACACTGCTTGACTGTCCCCTCGGACTCTTTTGATAGGAGGCCGCTTTGTGCCGTCTGCTTGTTACTGCTGACCTCAGGATAGGCAGCAATCGGCCGATTCTGTTGAAAAAGTAGCTCCCCCGTCTGGCCTGCGGCAAAATTCTCGCATCGGCCAGCAGGGAAGCACGCAGCATGATGGGACAG
>NZ_FOKD01000008.1:0-334570 GCF_900112095.1 Pseudomonas sp. NFPP24 | reverse complement strand
CAGTCTGACTCAACAAGCACCCACACGAATTGCTTGATTCAGTTGTTAAAGAGCGGTTGGTTAAGATCTTTCGCCTCAACCGAGGCGCGCATTCTACAGCAGCCTCATTTGCTGTCAAGTGATTATTTTCAGAAGTTTTCGAAGATTTCTTCAACAACTTCAACCACTTGCGCTTCCGATCTCTCGTTAGCGGGAGGCGAATTCTACAGCGTTACACGCTGCTGTCAACACCTCTTTTTCTCCGCTTTCGACCGAGAAGATCGAAACGTTAATAGAGCCAGACAACACTGCCCTATCAACTGCTTCTGGGCTTCGATGAACTGAAGCAAGTTGCTGTCGAATTCTGCGTAACTCTTTGTTTAACAAGGAGTTTTCCGTTTCGACTGCGTCGGAAGTGGGGCGAATTATAGACTTCCAGAATCTGCCGTCAACCCTTAATTACGTTTTTGTTGCAGAAAGTGGTTTTTTCGCAATAAGCCGTGGGATTCGCCGCATTACGGGCGGTATCCGTAGCACCAACAGCAACGCACCTACAGAAGCATAGATAGCCCACTCTTTGAGGTCCGCTCGCACGATCCACAACATATGCAGCAAACCCAGCCCAAGAACTACGTACACCAAGCGATGCAGCTTCTTCCAACGCCCCCCCAACCGACGCTGACTGTAACGATTCGACGTCACCGCCAAAACCAACAGGGAAATAAAACCCAGCGCCCCGACAATAATGTAGGGCCGTTTGCGCAACTCCACCCCCAGCTGCGACCAATCCAGCCCAAGCACAAATACACAATAAGCCGCCAGATGCAGCACAACGTAGGCAAAGCACCACAACCCCAGTTGCCGACGCACCGCTATCCACCCCGCCCAACCGCTGAGCTTCTGCAGCGGTGTCATTGCCAGGGTAATCAGTAACAGAATCAACGTGCCGAGCCCCAGCCGATCCACCAATACCTTGCCCGGATCCGGCCCGAGAGCAGAACTCCACGCTTCATAGAGCCAGAAGAGCGGCCAAATCGCCGCTGCGATAAAGACGCCAACACGCCAGATCGGGTAACGCATCAGTAGTTCTTCCGCAGATCGAGACCGGTATAAAGAGAAGCCACCTCATCCGAGTACCCATTGAACATCTGAGTCTCACGTACATTAGGGCTGAACAGCCCACTCGGCAGACGACGCTCCCGCGCCTGGGTCCAACGTGGATGATCGACCGTAGGGTTCACGTTCGCGTAAAACCCATACTCGTCAGCAGCAATGCTCTGCCACGTGGTTTTCGGCTGCTCACTCACGAGACTGATCCGTACAATCGACTTCACACTCTTGAAGCCGTACTTCCAAGGCACCACCAGGCGCAGCGGCGCACCATTCTGATTGGGCAACTCACGCCCATACATACCCACCGCCAGGATCGCCAGAGGATTCATCGCCTCATCCAGACGCAAGCCCTCCACATAAGGCCAATCGATCAAGCCAAAACTCGAACGCTGCCCCGGCATACTCTTGGGATCCTGGAGGGTTTCAAAACGGATGTATTTGGCCTTCGAAGTCGGCTCAACTTGCTTGAGCAGCGCCGAGATGGGAAAACCGATCCATGGAATAACCATCGACCAGGCCTCTACACAGCGCAGACGGTAGATCCGCTCTTCCAACTGATAGGGCTTGATGAAGTCCTCCAGGGCATAACGGCCTGGCTTGGCAACCTCACCATCAATGACAACGCTCCACGGCTCGGTCTTGAGTGAACCGGCATTCGTGGCCGGGTCCCCCTTACCTGTACCGAACTCATAGAAGTTGTTGTAGTGCGTAGCGTCTTTGAAAGGCGTGATCGCCTCGTCCTTCACCGTGATGGCCTGCCATTTTGTGCCTGGCAGTTTCTCGGTAAACCAGCCAGGCGCCTTGCCCGCTTCAACATCGGCATAACGCGAGGCCTCGTCAGCACTGGCCCAACGCGGCAAGCTACTGGCTGCAATGCCGGCAAGCGCACCACCGAGCAAGCTACGGCGAGAGAAATAGAAGGATTCAGGCGTGACATCCGACTCGTGGCAATCGGACGCTTTGGGTAATTTGATTAACATGGCAACTCCGCAGCATTGGAGGACTGATGCACCAATAGACTGCGGAGTATGGGGGAAATTACATTAAGGCAATGTTTTGTCGCGGCGCAGATGCAGCAGGTATTGAACCGGCCCCGAAGCGGCGTACACCAGGAACGCCAGCAACAGGATGCGCGGTGGATCACTGAACACCACGGCAAATACCAGCACTACCGCCAGAATTGCCACGAAAGGTACACGCCCCTTCAAGTCCAGTTCCTTGAAGCTGTTGTACTTGATGTTGCTGACCATCAGCATGCCGGCAGCGGCCACCATCAAGGCCACCAGGAACGACATTTTCGAACCCTGGATGCCGTAATCACTGAAAGCCCAGACGATACCTGCCACCACACCCGCAGCAGCAGGGCTGGCCAGACCGATGAAGTAACGCTTGTCGGCGGTCCCAACCTGGGTGTTGAAGCGCGCCAGGCGCAGGGCAGCACCGGCGACATAGATGAAGGCAACCATCCAGCCAACCTTACCCATATCACCCAACGCCCAGGCAAACGCCAGCAACGCGGGGGCGACACCAAACGCAACCATGTCCGACAGCGAGTCGTACTCGGCACCGAAGGCGCTTTGTGTGTTGGTCATGCGCGCCACACGGCCATCAAGGCCGTCGAGCACCATGGCCACGAAGATTGCGATGGCAGCAAAACCGAAATACTTGCTGGCACTCGCCGCATCACCCGCCGCCAGAGCACTCTGCGCGCTCATGGAATTGATGATGGAATAGAACCCGGCAAACAGGTTCGCCGTGGTGAACAGGTTGGGCAGAAGATAGATGCCACGATGCCGGACCTTGCGACCTTCCGCGTCATGCCCTTCTTCGACATGTTCATCGATCGGCAGCAGGCTTTCGGCGTCAGGAGCCTGGCTTGGCTCTTCGGGACGTTCGCTCATGGACTTTACCTTGCAACGGTGTG
Organism: Pseudomonas sp. NFPP24; assembly: GCF_900112095.1. Classification (NCBI taxonomy): domain Bacteria; kingdom Pseudomonadati; phylum Pseudomonadota; class Gammaproteobacteria; order Pseudomonadales; family Pseudomonadaceae; genus Pseudomonas; species Pseudomonas sp. NFPP24. The sequence continues at coordinate 331,554 of NZ_FOKD01000008.1, read as the reverse complement.
AAAAAAGTTCGACAGATACTTGCGGCGAGTGTTCGCCCGCAAACGATGCAGCTTTATACCAGAACCCGCCGCCCAAACGAAAAAACGCGGCCTAGGCCGCGTTTTCCCTTGATACGTACGACTTAGTTCTTGGCTTTGTCGACGATCTTGTTGGCACCGATCCACGGCATCATGGAACGCAGTTGCTCGCCGATGACTTCGATACCGTGAGCGGCGTTATTACGACGCTTGGCGGTCATCGAAGGGTAGCCGGTAGCACCTTCGCTGATGAACATTTTGGCGTATTCGCCGTCCTGAATACGTTTCAGGGCGTTGCGCATGGCCTGACGGGACTCGGCGTTGATCACTTCCGGGCCAGTCACGTACTCGCCGTATTCGGCGTTGTTGGAGATCGAGTAGTTCATGTTGGCGATACCGCCTTCGTACATGAGGTCAACGATCAGCTTCAGTTCATGCAGGCATTCGAAGTAGGCCATTTCCGGCGCGTAGCCAGCTTCAACCAGGGTTTCGAAACCGGCTTTTACCAATTCGACGGTACCACCGCACAGTACGGCTTGCTCGCCGAACAGGTCGGTTTCAGTCTCGTCCTTGAAGGTGGTTTCGATGATGCCGGTACGACCGCCACCCACGCCAGCGGCGTAGGACAGTGCCACGTTCTTGGCGTTGCCCGATGCGTCCTGGTAGATCGCGATCAGGTCAGGAATACCGCCGCCCTTGACGAACTCGGAACGTACAGTGTGACCCGGCGCTTTTGGCGCGATCATGATCACGTCCAGGTCGGCGCGTGGCACGACCTGGTTGTAGTGGATCGCGAAGCCGTGGGAGAAGGCCAGGGTGGCGCCCTTCTTGATGTTCGGCTCGATTTCGTTCTTGTACAGCGCGGACTGGAACTCGTCCGGGGTCAGGATCATGACCAGGTCGGCAGCAGCAACAGCGGAAGCGACGTCAGTCACTTTCAGGCCGTGGGCTTCAGCCTTGGCAACAGTGGCCGAGCCTTTGCGCAGACCAACGGTCACGTCAACGCCGGAATCTTTCAAGTTGCACGCTTGAGCGTGGCCCTGGGAACCGTAGCCGATGATGGCGACTTTCTTGCCCTGGATGATCGACAGGTCACAATCTTTATCGTAATAAACTTTCATGAGGTTCCTCTATATATCCAGGCCGTAAGGCCATTCGCTAATTTGGGTTAGATGCTGAGTACTTTGTCGCCACGGGCAATCCCGGTGACACCACTGCGTACCGTTTCCAGAATCGAGGCCGTCCCGATCGACTGGATGAAGCTGTCCAGCTTGTCGCTTGTACCGGTCAGTTGAACGGTATAAACGCTGGCGCTCACATCGACGATCTGCCCGCGATAGATGTCGGTCGTGCGCTTGATCTCGGCACGTTGGGCACCCGTAGCCTTGACTTTAACCAGCATCAGCTCGCGCTCGATGTGGGCACTCTCCGACAGGTCGACCAGCTTGACCACTTCGATCAGCTTGTTGAGGTTCTTGGTAATCTGCTCGATCACCTCATCGTGGCCCACAGTGGTCAACGTCAGACGCGACAGGGTCGGGTCTTCGGTCGGAGCCACGGTCAGGCTTTCGATGTTGTAGTTACGCTGCGAAAACAGGCCGACAACACGAGACAGAGCGCCGGGTTCGTTCTCCAGAAGCAGGGAGATAATGTGCCGCATGATTAAGTACGCTCCGTCTTGTTCAGCCACATGTCGCGCATAGAGCCGTCCTTGATCTGCATCGGGTAGACGTGCTCGCTGGTATCCACCTGAATATCGATGAATACCAGGCGGTCCTTCATGGCGAACGCCTCTTCCATCTTCGGCTTCAGATCTTTCAAATCAGTGATGCGAATGCCGACGTGGCCATAGGCTTCAACCAATTTTACGAAATCCGGCAACGACTCCATGTAGGAATGGGAGTGACGGCTGTTGTAGCTCATGTCCTGCCATTGACGAACCATGCCCAGCACGCCGTTGTTCAGGCAGACGATCTTCACGGGAAGGCCGTACTGCAGGCACGTCGACAGTTCCTGGATATTCATCTGAATGCTGCCTTCACCGGTGACGCACGCGACGTCGGTGTCGGGGAAGCTCAGTTTCACGCCCATGGCCGCAGGAAAACCAAAGCCCATCGTGCCCAGGCCACCGGAGTTGATCCAGCGGTTAGGCTTGTCGAACTTGTAGTACTGCGCGGCGAACATCTGGTGCTGGCCCACGTCGGAGGTCACAAAGGCGTCGCCCTTGGTCACTTCGCACAGGGTCTCGATCACGGTTTGTGGCTTGATGATGCTGCCGTCACCCTTGTCGTAAGGGAACAGGCCGCGATCACCGCGCCATTCGTCGATCTGCTTCCACCAGCTGGCAACGGATTCCTTGTTCGGCGCCTCGCCGATGTCCTTGAGCGCGGCAACCATTTCGGTCAACACGCTTTCAACAGGACCTACGATCGGCACGTCGGCCTTGATGGTCTTGGAGATGGACGCCGGGTCGATGTCGATATGGATGATCTTGGCATTCGGGCAGAACTTGCTCGCACCGTTGATCACACGGTCATCGAACCGCGCACCCACGGCCAGGATCACGTCGGCATGGTGCATGGTCAGGTTGGCGGTGTAGCTGCCGTGCATGCCGAGCATCCCGACGAACTGACGGTCCGTACCCGGGAAGGCGCCGAGGCCCATCAGGGTGTTGGTGACCGGCAGGTTGAGCAGCTTGGCCAGTTCGGTCAGCTGTGCAGAACCGCCGCCCAGGATCACCCCCCCCCCCGAGTACAGCACTGGGCGCTTGGCCGCCAACAGCATTTCTGCCGCCTTGCGGATTTGCCCCGAGTGCCCGCGGACCGCCGGGCTGTAGGAGCGCAGCTTGGCTTTCTTCGGGAAGATGTATTCGAATTTTTCGGCCGGGTTGGTCATGTCCTTGGGGATATCGACCACCACAGGACCCGGACGACCGGACTGTGCGAGGTAGAAGGCCTTTTTCATGACTTCCGGGATTTCCGAAGGATGCTTGATCATGAAGCTGTGTTTCACGATCGGCCGGGAGATACCGATCATGTCGGTTTCCTGGAATGCATCGGTCCCCACCATGGTGCTGGGCACCTGGCCGGAAATGACCACCATCGGGATAGAGTCCATATACGCAGTCGCGATGCCGGTGATGGCATTGGTTGCGCCAGGGCCGGACGTTACCAGTACCACGCCGGCTTTACCGGTGGCACGGGCATAACCGTCAGCCATATGGGTCGCGGCCTGTTCGTGGCGAACCAGGATGTGGGTAACAGCCGGTTCCTTGAACAGTGCGTCGTAAACATGCAGCAGAGCACCACCTGGGTACCCGTAGATATAGTCGACGCCTTCGTCACGCAAAAAGCGGACGAGCATCTCACCGCCAGATAAAAGCTCCACGTTGTTCACCTCTAAAACGCCAGAATACCGTCCGTTGAAAACCGACGGGTCTTAATAGGTTTACTTCTCAACAGAGCATGAGCGACGGTGGTCGCCGACTACGTCAGCACTGACTGAGCAAGTATTGGGATCGTCCCAAGTGTTGCGGGCTTTTCCCACCCAGCGCGAGGTAACGCGTTGCGGGTGTAACAGGTCGGCGCGGATGTGCGCCTCATGATCTGCTGAGCGGGCCTGCTTCTGGCAGTCCCGATACAGCGGACTTTGGATTCTTCTGTTTCAGGCCCTTCAAGTCAAGCAATAATTGCGCTTTTTTCCAACTAAGCGCATGAGAACGTAGAAGAAAGGGCTTTGAGGAGGGATAAAACTCGCCTGAATGTCGTCAAGCGGTAGAAATATGCGCAAGACTGCCGAAAAAGCCGGCAGTCAGGCAATTAACGAGCGTCGACGATCAGTTGATCGAACTTTTTCAGCGCATTGCGTAAGCCAAGGCTTTCCAGCGGGCGATCGGCGTAGACCATCTCGGCCATTTCCAGAATGCCCGACGCATTGGGCAGCGGCAGGTCCTGTTCGAGGATCTGCTTCATGCGTACCAGGAATATCCATTGCAGCCACTGGTGAAAGTCCAGGGTGTCCACCGAAAAGGGTTCGACACTGCTGAGCGCCTCGACGCTGGGGGACACCTCGTCCCACCAGCCCTGCACACGCAACTCTCGCTCGATCAGCAATAACTGTTCGGCAATCGCGGGAAACCGTGCATCCATCAGAGACTGACCTTGGCTTTCTGGCGCGCCTGGGCGGCACCGGCGGCGTCGCCTTGTGCGGCGCGCGCGTCACCAATCAAGGCCCACAGGCTGGCTTGCAGGTCGGGACGACCATTGGCCAAGGTCAGGCCACGACGCGCGAATTGCTCGGCCTGCGGCGCATCGCCCTGGGCCATGCGCACCTGGGCCAGGCGATACAGCACTTGCGGTTCACGCGGCGCAACGCGCTGGGCGCGCTCGAGACTCGACGACGCACCATTCAGGTCGCCACTCGCCTGCTGCTGCTGTGCAGTGGTCAGCAAGGCCAGTACCGGGCCATCCAATTGCTCGTCAGCCGACAGGCCGCCGGCGCTGGAGGACGATGGAATGCCGCTCGGGGTGGATGGCATGTTGTAGGTGCCCTGGTTGATCGGGGCCGTCTGAATCGGGGTCGCGTCAATCGGACCGGAGGTGCTTGGCCCCGGGGTCCACGGCTCGGCGCTGATCGGCGCCGACGTCGCTGCGCCACCACCCGGCACCATCACCACCACACCTGAATCCTGCGGCACAGCTTGCGGCTTGGCCTGGGCGGGACGGTTGGTCACGGTCTGGCGGAACCCGCCGTTGGCCGAGATCCGGTCGTTATTGGACACGGTCGTGCTCGAGTCCACCACGGGAATGGAGCCGCGCTGCACGCTGGCGCAACCATTGAGCAAAGCCAGAGCTGTAATAGCTGGAATCCACCACTTGTTCACTTGAAACCCTCTTTGCTTAATTCATCCAGCCCTTGACCCAATCCATCACCGATTCCGCGTCAGCAGGGGCACTGCCACCGCATGCGGCGCCGGGTGGCGGTTCGCTGCCGCGAATATACGGCATCTGCACCGCGCCCGGACAGTTGGCATCGGACCCCTGCCCGGTGTGCGGATCGATCCAGGCCTGCACGATGTTGTCCGGCTGCGGCATGTTCAACGGCAGCGGGTCGGCCTTGCGCATGAAACTGGTCCAGACCTGCAGCGCACCGGTGGCACCGGTGAACGGTGTCTTGCCGTTGTCGTCACGCCCCATCCAAACCACCGCCAGCACATCCTGGCCAAAACCCGCAAACCAACTGTCGCGCGAATCGTTACTGGTACCGGTCTTACCCGCCAGTGTCAGGTTGGACGGCAGCACCTTATAGACCGAACTACCAGTACCCTCACGCATCACACGCTGCATGGCGTTCTGGATCAAGTAGATGGAGCCCGCATCGAAACGCTGCTGGATCTGGAACGGATAACGCTTGAGCGGCTCGCCTTCAGCCGTCAGCACGCTTCGGATCCCGCGCATCGGCGTATTGAAACCACCGTTGGCCAGGGTCTGGTACATCGTCGCGACTTCCATTGGGGTCATTGCGCCGGCACCCAGCAGGATCGATGGAAATGCCGGGAACTCACGCGTAATGCCCAGGCGCGCGAGGGTCTTCAGGACATTCGGCACTCCCACTTCGAGGCCGAGACGCGAAGTGGAGATGTTGTAGGAGTGCGCCAACCCTTGGTACAGGAACACTGTCCCATGAGAACGGCGATCGAAGTTCTGTGGCGTCCACACCTGCCCGTCAGCGCCTTTTACTGACAGCGGGTCGTCAGACAGCCAACTGGTCAGGGTGTACTTGCTCGGTTTTTCCAGGGCCGTGAGGTAGACCGCCGGCTTGACCAACGAACCAATAGGTCGCACGGCATCCAGGGCGCGGTTGAAACCGGCGAAGCTGGCCAGGCGGCTGCCGACCAGGGCCTGGACCTCACCGGTTTCCGGGTTGGTCACGACCATGGCCGCTTCGACTTCATCCGCGCCTTTGCGGCCGGTCATTCGCTTGAACGTGTCATTGACCGACGCTTCGGCTTTCATCTGCAGGATCGGATCGAAACTGGTGAAGATCCGCAGGCCTTCTTCGGTCAAGTCTTCGTCACGGTAGTCTTCACGCAACTGGCGCTTGACCAGGTCGATAAAGCCCGGGAAGGAGCTGTCTGCCAACTTGCCGCGGGTGGTGACACCCAGTGGCATTTTCTTCGCGGCGGCAACTTGTTCGGCGGTGGCAACACCTTGCTGCTCTAGAACATCCAGCACCAGGTTGCGACGCTCCAGCGCACGCTCGGGGTTGCGACGCGGGTTGTAGTAGGAAGGCCCCTTGACCATGCCCACCAGCAACGCAACCTGGTGCAGCTTCAGTTCGGACAGCGGCTGGCCAAAGAAGAATTGGCTGGCCAGACCGAAACCATGCACCGCGCGCTGACCGTCCTGGCCGACGAATACTTCGTTGAGGTACGCCTCGAGGATTTCCTGCTTGCTGTAATGCAACTCCAACAGCATCGCCATCATGGCTTCGGTGAGCTTGCGGGTCAGGCTGCGTTCGTTGGTCAGGTAGAAGTTCTTGACCAATTGTTGCGTCAGCGTACTGCCGCCCTGGGTCATCTTGCCGCCGGACGTATTCACCCAGACTGCGCGGGCGATCGACTTCGGCGAGACCCCCCAGTGATGGTAAAAATCACGGTCTTCAACGGCTACCAGGGTTTCCAGCAGGTAAGGCGGCACCTGATCAAGTTTGATCAGGATGCGATCTTCAAGGTTCTTCGGGTAAATGCCGCCGATCATCAGCGGCTCCAGGCGAACCACAGGCAGCTTCGAGCCATTGAGGGACGACAACTCGGCGACGTAATCGCCGGAGAAACGCACACGCACCGGCTGGGCTTTTTCGAGGCCTTCATAGAATTGGAAGCCACGGGTGTTCAGGTCGACGGTATTTCCGCTGACAGCCGCTGCACCCGGACCGTTGCTCACGGGCTCACGACGATAGCCCAAGGCGTCGAGTTCGGTCAGGAAGTCATCCTTGCTCAGCTTCTGGCCTGCGAACAATTCCAGCGGGCGCGCGTACACCTTGGCCGGAATGGTCCAGCGTTTGCCGGAGAACTTCTCCTGCACCACAGCGTCGAGGTAGACCGCAAAGCCGGCAAGCACCACAAGGCCTACCAGGCCAAGCTTGAGCGCCCAGCCAAGCCAGGGGCGCAGGCCACGGGAAGGAGGTTTTTTACGGGAACGGGGAGATCGGGTTCGAGTCATGGCGGCGGATTATACGCACTTTATTGATGATCAACATGAGCCGGACAGCGGTTTGCACAAGCGGTCGCAGCAGCCATAATGCCCGCCATGCTTTTCCCCAGACTCTGAAGGATCGCCCGTGAGCCAGTCCCTGATCGCTGCCCTGCAAAATCCGGCTTTATACCCCCATCCGGTTGAAGCGTTCCAAGTCATCGAGACCCATATTTCCTGGGTCGTACTGACCGGTCCTTACGCCTATAAGCTGAAAAAGCCGATGAACTTCGGATTTCTGGATTTTACCGACCTGGAAAAGCGCGGCCACTTCTGTAACGAAGAGCTGCGCCTCAATCAGCGTCTGACCGAAGATTTGTATCTTGAAGTGTTGCCGATCACCGGCACAGCCGAAGCCCCGCAGTTGGGTGGCGATGGCCCGGTGATCGAATACGCACTGAAAATGCGCCAGTTTCCGCAGAGCCAACTGCTCAGCACCCTGCAAGCCAACGGCGAATTGACCAGCGCACACATCGATGAGATGGCCAAGCAGATCGCGCACTTCCACCTCTGCGCACCGAAAGTGCCGCAGGAACACCCGGCCGGCACGCCGGATGAGGTAATGGCGCCGGTTCGCCAGAACTTCGACCAGATCCGTCCATTCCTCAGCGACAAGACTGACCTGACCCAGCTGGAAGCCCTGCAGGCCTGGGCCGAAAGCAGCTTCGAGCGTCTCAAGCCACTGTTTTCCCAGCGCAAGCTGGACGGCTTCACCCGCGAATGCCACGGTGATATTCACCTGGGTAATGCAACGTTGATCGACGGCCACGTGGTGATCTTCGATTGCATCGAATTCAACGAGCCCTTCCGTTTCACCGATGTGTACGCCGATACCGGCTTCCTGGCCATGGACCTGGAAGACCGTGGACTCAAGTCCCTGGCACGCCGCTTCATCAGCCAGTATCTGGAATTGACCGGTGACTATCAGGGCCTGGAAGTGCTGAACTTCTACAAAGCCTATCGCGCCCTGGTCCGCGCCAAGATCGCGCTGTTCAGCATGCCGAGCGAAGCCAGCCCGGTGCAGCGCGCCACGACTCTGCGCCAATACCGCAACTATGCCAACCTGGCGGAAAGCTACAGCACCATTCCATCGCGCTTCCTGGCCATTACCCACGGCGTTTCGGCTGTCGGTAAAAGCCATGTGGCCATGCGCCTGGTGGAGGCACTGGGTGCCGTGCGCCTGCGATCGGACGTGGAGCGCAAGCGCCTGTTTGGCGAGCAGCACGTGGAAAACACACCACAGGCCGGTATCTATGCGGCCGACGCCAGTGCTGCGACCTACGCACGCCTGAATGAAATCGCCGATACCGTGCTGCGCGCCGGCTACCCGGTCGTGCTGGATGCGACCTTCCTGAAACGTGAACAACGCGATGCGGCCGCCACTGTTGCCGAAGCCACGGGTGCGCCTTTCCTGATTCTGGATTGCAACGCCCCACAAGCAGTTATCGCCAGTTGGCTGGCGCAACGTCAGGAGGACAACAACGACCCTTCCGACGCGACACTGACTGTTATCAAAGAACAGCAAGCCAATCGCGAGCCACTCACCGCTGAGGAGTTGCTCCTCAGCAAGCGCGTCGAGACCAATGAAAGCGGGACCCTCGATGCACTGGTGGCGCATATCCGCCAGCGCCTGCCGGGCCTGTAAGAAAAATTTCTTGGTCGTGTCGCCTACTTGGGCCACGCGACCAAGCAATAGTGGCACTATAATGGCGCCATACATCCAACGGGAGTTGCCGTCATGAGTCAGCCCAAGCTTCTTGATACGCCGCTTTACTCGCTCCTGCATAAAGACGATGTGCGAGGCTTCAACCGGGAACGTCCAAAAGACGGTGCCATCGACATGCGCGGTGGCGACTTCCGTGGGCTGGATCTGCGCGAACTGGACACGGCAGGCGTGGACTTTACCGACGCCTATTTCCGATCTGCCGATTTACGCGGGCTGGACCTGCGCGACTGCCCGCTGGAGGGCGCCAGCCTGGCCCACGCGCAGATTTCCGGCACATACTTCCCGCCCGAACTGAGCGCTGACGAGATTCTCATGTCGGTCAATTTCGGCACACGCCTGCGCTATCGCACTCGCTGAAACCCTCTGCTTCCGCCCCGGTTTCGCGCAGGCGTGCCGGGGACTTCCCGCCTGCCTGACCTGGTCATGCTTATACGTCTTTAGGCCGTTTCCGACTAAAGAACTACGCTTTTCCTACTGACCGCTACACTTCTGTTCAGGCTTGCCTGGTCACATACCCACCGCACCATTCGGCCGTCGCAAGGAGGCTTGATGAACGATGAGCTGCAACACCTGAAAAACCTTGGCAAGACATCAGCACAGTGGCTGCATGCGGTGGGCATCCACAGCGCGTCCGACTTGCGTCGCCTGGGTGCGGTTGATGCCTACCGGGCCGTGCGAACGCGCGGGTTTCGTGCATCGAAAGTGCTGCTGTATGCCATCGAAGGGGCATTGATGGACGTGCACTGGAATGACATTCCTGCCGAGCGCAAGGAAGCGCTGAACCGTCAACTCGACGCTCTTTCAACGCGCCAAAAGAATTAGATCGACTATCAGGCCCCCCTGTTTATAGACATTCCGAACGGGCGTTTGAGAAAACCCCAAGACACCGAGAAAACAAAGGTTGACTCTCAAATGAGAATCGTTATGATTATCACAACTGGTCGCGAGATCAGCCGATAACTGAAAGACCATTGGTTCGGACTCTCAGATTATCTCCTCATCAGGCTAATCACGGTTATTTGACCCGGCTTTTGCCGGGTCTTTTTTTGCCTATGGAAAAGTCGAATTCAGCGCGCAATGATCAGAGGATGCCCACGCTCGGGATGAGCCTGCACAAGCACATCCAGACCAAAAACAGCTTTCAGGGGCTCAGGCTGCATCACTTGCGCCGGCGTATCCAAGGCATGCGGACGCCCCGCCTCCAGCAACAGAATACGGTCACAGTAACGGGCTGCGAGGTTCAAGTCATGAAGGATCACCAGCACCGCCGCCCCACGATCGGCGAAGGTACGAATGGCCTGCAAGGTCGTGTGTTGATGCAAAGGGTCCAGCATTGACGTCGGCTCATCCAATAACAACGTCTGCCCCGCTTCACCTGGCCATAATTGTGCAAGCACGCGCGCCAGGTGCACCCGCTGGCGCTCGCCACCGGACAACGCCAGGTAGCTGCGACCGCTCAAGTGCCCGACGTCAGCCGCCTGCAAGGCCGCCTCGATGATCTCGTCATCGCGCACGCGCCCGGTCTGATGAGGCAAGCGGCCCATGCCGACAACCTCTTCGACACGGAAAGCGAAGTCCAACGTCGAGCTTTGCGGCAATACCGCCAGGCGCTGTGCTCGTCGTGCCCCACTCCACGCCTGCAAAGGACGTTGATCCAGGCACACTGTGCCTTGGTCGGGATGCAACTCGCCGCACAACGCACCGAGCAGCGTACTTTTGCCTGCACCATTGGGGCCCAACACGCCGAGCACTTCACCCGGCAACAGGTCGAGTGTGATATCTGCCAATACGGTTTTGCGCCCGCGACGGATGTGCAGGTCTTCCACACGAAGCATCAGGCACGCCCCCGCAACAACAGGAAAAGAAAGAACGGCGCACCGATAAACGCTGTAACGATACCGATCGGCAACTCAGCCGGTGCCAAGGCAAGCCGTGCGACCAGATCGGCAAACAACAAAAGGCTCGCACCCGCGAAGACCGATGCCGGTAACAGCACACGATGATCCGGCCCCGCCAACAAGCGCACCAGATGCGGCACCACCAGCCCCACGAAACCGATCATGCCCGCTGCGGCAACCGCCGCCCCCACGCCCAGCGCCGTGCACAACACCAACTCGCGCTTGAGCCGTTCCACATCGATGCCGAGATGACTGGCCTCCGACTCACCGAGCAACAGGGCATTCAACGCCTTGGCCCGGCGCGGCAACCACAGCGCCACACCCGCGCTCACGAGCAACAGCGGCCATAACCGCGAATAGCTGGCGCCGTTGAGACTGCCCAGGTTCCAAAATGTCAGGGTGCGCAAGGTGGCGTCGTCGGCCAGATAGGTGAACAGGCCCACCGCCGAACCGGCGAGAGCCGTAAGGGCAATGCCCGCGAGCAGCATCGTCGCGACGTTGGTCTGGCCGTTGCGCCGCCCCAAGCGATATACCAGTGCCGTCACACCCAGCCCTCCCAGGAATGCGCAAAGTGACAACAGGTAAGGTCCAACGGCATCCGGCAAACCACCGAAAAACGAACCACCGACAATCGCCACCGCCGCCCCCAGCGCAGCACCGCTGGAGACCCCGACCAAACCTGGATCCGCCAGAGGATTGCGGAACAACCCCTGCATCGCCACCCCCGACAAGGCCAATACCCCGCCGACAGCCAAGCCCAGCAGCGTGCGTGGCAAACGGATCTGCCCCAGGATCAGCTCAGCCTGCTCCAGCCCTTGGGGCTCAATCGGCAGCCCCATCAAGCGCAAGGCGGCTTTGAGCGTATCCAACAGAGGCAAGCTGACTGGCCCCAGCGCCAGCGAAAGCCAGATCGCCAAGACACACAACAACGCCAACCCAACAAACAGCGTTTTCGGTTTTACCGGAGTGGTCATGGGGCTGGTTTGGCCTGGGACGGGTAAAACCCGGCAGACAGGTCCGCGAGGCTTTGCGGCATACGCGGCCCAAGTCCGCCGACCAACAGGGTGGGATCGACCTCAAACACTCGCCCGCTCTTGGCCGCCGGCGTGGACGCCAGGATCGGGTTTTCCTTGAACAGTGCCGCACGCGCTGCGTCTGCGGTCAAGGCACGGTCAGCAAACACCAGTACATCCGGGCTCAAGCCCGCCAACGACTCCACCGAAAACGGCTTGTAACCTTCATGGACCGCCAGATTGCGCCCGCCCGCCTGTTGCAACATCCAGTCGGCCGCCGTGTCTTTGCCCGCGATCAGCGGCTTGCCGCCTGCATGCCCGAGCAACAACAACACGCCTGGCGCCTTTTGCGTGGACTGGGCCTTGGTCACCCAGCGTTTCTGCTGATCCAGCGCCTGCTCATATCCGGTAAACAATTCGGTGGCCTTGGCCTCGCTGCCCAGCAACTTACCCAGGTGTTGAAGATTGTCTTTCAACGTTGGCAGGTCCGGCTGCGCCGAGAACATTTCCACCTGCACGCCTGCACTGCGAATCTGCGCCAGCACCGGCGGCGGCCCCATTTCTTCGGTGCCGACCAGCACCTGCGGGCGCAGACTTAAAATGCCTTCCGCCGACAATTGCCGCTGATAACCAATGCTCGGCAACGCCTTGAGGGACTCGGGATGCTGGCTGGTAGTGTCCACCCCGACCAGTTTCGACTCGCCGCCCAGGGCCGTCACCCATTCCGACAGCGCCCCACCGGCACTCACCCAGCGTTGTGGCAGTTCAGAGGCTTGCGCCCCGTGGTTGACCAGCAGTCCGACAACGAGCGCAATAGCGCTGGTACTCAGTCGCATAACAGGGTTTCCTTCCAAGGGCAGGGCCGCTCAAGCACTCATTGATGTGACAGCAAACGCCCGTCTGGCATCGTATTGAGCGCCCGGTCAGCTGACGGGCGAGCCGGCATTTGATAATTGTTTGCATTTGAACGTCAAGGCACTTAAGGAGTGAAATGAAGTTTCTCTGCCCCTCCACCGCACTCGCGCCCAACAGCAGCCTCGGTTTTGATATCGACGGGTGCAAGCTGCTGGCCGTGCGTCGCGACGGCGTTGCGTACTTCTACATCAACCGTTGCCCCCATCGTGGCATTCCACTGGAATGGCAACCCGACCAGTTTCTCGACGACAGCGCCAGCCTGATCCAGTGTGCGACTCACGGCGCCCTGTTCCTGATCGAGAATGGCGAATGCATCGCCGGCCCTTGCGCCGGGCAGAGCCTGACCGCCCTGCGCGGCTGCGAAGACGCTCAAGGCCTATGGGTGGAACTCTAGTCGAGCAGCACGTCCAGGCGCCGGCCTACACAGATTTCTTCGCAGGTCACACGCACGCCATACGCCAGCACTTCCACCCCTGCCGCCTTGGCTTCACGCAGGGCTGCGGCATAACCGGGGTCGATTTCCACCGCCGGTCGCACAGCCTCAATCCCCGAGAGATTGACGCAGTACAGCTGCACCGCGCGCACACCCTCCCGCGCCAGGTGCGCCAGCTCACGCAAATGCTTGGCGCCGCGCTGGGTCACCGCGTCGGGAAACGCCGCAACCGCAGAGCCGTCATAGCCCAGGGTCACACTTTTGACTTCGACATAGGCCGCGCCGTCGGGATAATCCAGGCGAAAGTCGATGCGGCTTTTCTCCTGGCCGTAAGGCACTTCGCGTTTCAACGCGGTAAAGCCATTGAGCTCAGTGATCCCCCCTGCATGCAGCGCCTCCTCGACCAATTGATTGGCCCGCGCCGTGTTCACACAGGCCAAGCGGCCCTGAGGCGTCTCGGCGATTTCCCAGGTGCCGGGCAATTTGCGCTTGGGGTCATTGGAGCGGCTGAACCAGACCTGCCCACCTTCCACCATGCAATTGAGCATTGAGCCCGTGTTGGGGCAGTGAATGGTCAGCAACTCGCCGGTAACGGTCTCGATATCGGTGAGAAAACGCTTGTAGCGGCGAATCAGTCGCGCTTCTTCAAGGGGAGGATTAAAGCGCATCAGCCTTGCCAGCTCCGCAGACCACGGGCGATCCGCTCCACCGCTTCTTGTAGCCGATCGAGGTTCTGCGTGTAGGCAAAACGCACATGATGACCGGCCTGGTAGCGGCCAAAGTCCAAGCCAGGCGTAAAAGCCACATGCTCGGTTTCGAGAAAATGGCGGCAAAATGCGAAGGCATCACCGCCAAATGCGCTGATATCGGCGTACAAATAGAACGCCCCCTCCGGCTCAACGGCGATGCCAAACCCCAGCTCGCGCAGGGCGGGCAACAGGAAATCGCGACGGCGACCGAATTCGGCACGGCGCTCTTCGAGAATGCTCAGGGTCTGTGGGGTGAAACACGCCAGCGCCGCGTGTTGGGCCATGCTGGGAGCACTGATGTAGAGGTTTTGCGCCAACTTCTCCAACTCGCCCACTGCCGCCGGGGGTGCAACCAGCCATCCCAGGCGCCAGCCGGTCATGCCGAAATACTTGGAAAAACTATTGAGGACGAAGGCGTCGTCGTCGACTTCCAGCACGCTGGCTGCGTCGGTGCCGTAAGTGAGGCCATGGTAGATCTCATCCACCACAAGGTGGCCGTTGCGCGCCTTGATGGCCGCAGAAAGCCCGGCCAATTCGCCACGGGTGAGGATCGTCCCCGTCGGGTTGGCTGGCGAGGCCACCAGCGCGCCCACACTGTCCTGATCCCAGTGCCTGGCCACCAGGTCGGCGGTCAACTGATAGCGCACCTCCGGGCCTACCGGCACCAGTTGCGCCGCGCCCTCTACCAGGCGCAGGAAGTGGCGATTGCAAGGGTAACCAGGGTCTGCGAGCAGCCAATGCTTGCCCGGGTCCACCAGCAGGCTGCTGGCCAGCAGCAACGCGCCGGACCCGCCAGGAGTGATAAGAATGCGCTCGGGATCCACGTTCAAGCCGTAACGCTGCTGATAAAAACCGCTGATGGCTTCGCGTAGCTCTGGCAGGCCACGGGCTGCAGTGTAACGGGTCTTACCATTGGCCAATGCCGCCTGGCCGGCCTGGATGATCGGCTCGGCGGTGGTGAAATCCGGCTCGCCGATTTCCAGGTGGATCACATCATGGCCGGCGGCCTGCAGCTCATTGGCCCGCGCCAGCAATGCCATGACATGAAAAGGTTCGATGGCGCGACTGCGCGCACTGTAGGGCTGGGCCATTAGCCTTCCTTAACGGTGAGGACAAAATCTGGATTCTACCGAACCCGCGCCGTAAAACATGTTCTATTGCCTGCCCGGCGGCATGTGCAGTCCGGGCAAGCGCGTGCAAACCGACTAAAATCTACATTCGAGGCAACACATACCCAGCAATGGCGGGCAGTCGCAGTTTGCAACCCCTTTGCGGTGGGCCTCGACAACCGGGAGTGGCGCACCCCGAATCTATCTGGTAAGTTCGCCCGCTTGCAGCCGCAGGGCCGGCAGGTGTCGGTGACGTTGCAATCCTGCGCAATGGATTAGAAGAGTGAGAGGCGGTCTATTCATGTCCACCCAAGCAAAGCAACAGCAGACTCAAGGCCTCAACGGCTTCGAACCTTACGTAGAGACGAAAGGTGAGGAGTACATGGGCGAGCCCATGCGCGAGCACTTCACCAAGATCCTGAACAAGTGGAAACAGGACTTGATGCAGGAAGTCGACCGTACGGTTGACCATATGAAGGACGAAGCAGCCAACTTCCCTGACCCGGCCGACCGCGCGAGCCAGGAAGAAGAATTCGCCCTGGAACTGCGCGCCCGTGATCGCGAGCGCAAGTTGATCAAGAAGATCGACAAGACGCTGCAGCTGATCAAGGACGAAGAATACGGCTGGTGCGAATCCTGCGGTGTCGAGATTGGTATTCGTCGCCTGGAAGCCCGCCCAACCGCAGACCTCTGCGTAGACTGCAAGACCTTGGCCGAAATCAAGGAAAAACAGGTCGGCAAGTAATCCAGCCGAGCTGAACGAATGGGGCGTGCGAACGCCCCATTTTTGTTTCTGGGGTTTAGCGAATTTCCAGTAGTATCCGGCCCATGACAGCCTCTACCTATATCGGGCGTTTTGCCCCCACGCCCAGCGGCCACTTGCATTTCGGCTCACTGGTCGCCGCGCTCGCCTCCTACCTCGACGCCCGCGCCAACCACGGCCGCTGGCTGATGCGCATGGAAGACCTCGACCCGCCCCGCGAAGAGCCCGGCGCCCAGGCTGCGATCCTGCATGCACTGGAAAGCTACGGGTTTGAGTGGGACGGCGAACTGGTCCGACAAAGCGAACGGCACGAAGCCTATGCCAAAGTACTGAACGATATGTTCAACCACGGCCTCGCCTACGCCTGCACTTGCTCACGTAAACAACTGGAGGCCTACAACGGCATCTACCCGGGCCTGTGTCGCAATGCCGGCCACGATCAGCAAGATGCCGCCATCCGTTTGCGTGTTCCTGAGCTTGCTTACCACTTTACCGACCGCGTCCAGGGCGAATTCCGACAGCACCTGGGTCGCGATGTAGGCGATTTCGTCATCCGTCGCCGCGATGGCCTCTATGCTTATCAATTGGCAGTCGTCCTCGACGATGCGTGGCAAGGTGTTACCGACATCGTGCGCGGCGCCGACCTGCTCGACTCCACGCCGCGCCAGCTCTACCTGCAGGAACTGCTCGGCCTGCGCCAACCGCGCTACCTGCATGTGCCACTGATCGTCCAGCCGGACGGTAACAAATTGGGCAAATCCTATCGTTCCCCGCCGTTGACACCCGACCAGGCCACGCCTTTGCTATTAAGGGCCCTGCGCGCCCTCGGGCAGCAACCCGGTGACGAGCTGCTCCACGCCAGCCCACGGGAACTGCTGGATTGGGGCATCCAGCACTGGGACGCCACGCGGATACCGCACACACTCACGCTGGCAGAAGCGCAATTGAGCTGAAGGCGCTTGCAGCTTGGCCGGCATCCGTTACCATCGCCGCAGTTTTTCAATCAGAGGCCAACATGTACATCTATCGATTGGTCCTGCTGCTGGTCGTCGGGATCTACCTGTTTTCCCCCGCCATCATGGATTGGTGGATCGACGCCACGGGCGCCTGGTATCGCCCTTATCTGCTGTGGCTGATCCTGATCGTCGTGACTTTCATCCTGCAGAGCCAAAAAGATGCCGATGAGCTTTAGCCTCACCCAGATGCTGCTGATCAGCGCCGCCTACCTGGCCGCGCTGTTCGGGGTGGCCTGGATCAGTGAGCGTGGAATGATTCCGCGGGCGATCATTCGCCATCCGCTGACCTACACCTTGTCCCTTGGCGTTTACGCCAGCGCCTGGGCGTTCTATGGCACCGTAGGCCTGGCCTATCAATACGGTTACGGTTTTCTTTCCAGCTACCTCGGGGTGTCCGGTGCGTTTCTGCTGGCACCGGTGCTGCTGTACCCGATACTGAAGATCACCCGCACCTACCAACTGTCCTCCCTGGCCGACCTGTTCGCCTTCCGCTTTCGCAGCACCTGGGCCGGCGCGCTGACCACCATTTTCATGCTGATCGGCGTGCTGCCGTTGCTGGCCCTGCAAATCCAGGCGGTGGCGGACTCCATCAGCATCCTGACCCGCGAACCGGTGCAACATCGGGTGGCCCTGGCCTTCTGCGCGCTGATCACGCTGTTCACGATTTTCTTCGGCTCACGCCATATCGCCACCCGCGAAAAGCACGAGGGCCTGGTGTTCGCGATTGCCTTCGAGTCGGTGATCAAGCTGATCGCCATCGGCGGCGTTGGCCTGTACGCGCTCTACGGCGTGTTCGACGGCCCGCAACAGCTGGAACTGTGGCTGCTGCAGAACCAGACCGCCCTCGCCGCCCTGCATACGCCATTGCAGGAAGGCCCCTGGCGCACACTGCTGCTGGTGTTCTTCGCCTCGGCGATCGTGATGCCGCACATGTACCACATGACCTTTACCGAGAACCTCAACCCGCGCTCGCTGGTCAGCGCCAGCTGGGGTTTGCCGTTGTTCCTGCTGTTGATGAGCCTGGCGGTGCCGCTGATCCTGTGGGCCGGTCTGAAACTGGGGGCCACCACCAATCCTGAGTATTTCACCCTGGGCATCGGCATAGCCGCGAATAGCCCGGCCTTGGCGCTATTGGCGTACGTCGGGGGGCTATCGGCTGCCAGCGGGTTGATCATCGTGACCACCCTGGCTCTCTCGGGGATGGCACTCAACCACCTGGTGTTACCGCTGTATCAACCACCGGCCGAGGGCAATATCTACCGCTGGCTGAAATGGACACGGCGCGCGCTGATCGTCGCGATTATCATGGCCGGCTATGGTTTCTACCTGCTGCTGGGCGCGGGTCAAGACCTGGCCAATCTGGGGATCGTTGCATTTGTCGCCACCTTGCAGTTCCTGCCGGGCGTGCTGTCGGTACTGTATTGGCCGACCGCCAATCGCCGTGGCTTCATCGCCGGGCTGCTGGCGGGGATCCTGGTGTGGGTCGTGACCATGCTGCTGCCGCTGGTCGGCAACCTGCAGGGCTTCTACATCCCGTTGCTGAACATGATCTACGTGCTGGATGACACCAGTTGGCACATGGCCGCGATTGCGTCGCTGGCCGCCAACGTCTTGATGTTCACCCTGATCTCACTGTTTACAAACGCCAGCCCGGAAGAAACCAGCGCCGCCGAAGCCTGCGCGGTGGATAACGTACGCCGTCCGCAACGACGTGAATTGCATGCCGCCTCACCCCAGGAATTCGCCACGCAACTGGCCAAGCCGTTGGGTGCCAAGGCGGCACAGAAGGAAGTCGAGCAGGCGCTGCGCGATCTCTACCTGCCGTTCGATGAGCGCCGCCCGTACGCCCTGCGCCGCCTGCGTGACCGTATCGAAGCCAACCTGTCCGGATTGATGGGGCCGAGCGTGTCCCAGGACATGGTGGAAACCTTCCTGCCCTACAAGGCCGGCGGCGAAAACTACGTAACCGAAGACATCCATTTCATCGAAAGCCGGCTGGAGGACTACCACTCCCGCCTCACAGGCCTGGCCGCCGAACTCGATGCCCTGCGTCGCTACCACCGCCAGACCCTGCAGGAACTCCCGATGGGCGTCTGCTCCCTGGCCAAGGATCAAGAGATCCTGATGTGGAACAAGGCCATGGAAGAACTCACCGGTATCGCGGCGCAACGCGTAGTCGGCTCACGCCTGAATACACTGGGCGAGCCTTGGAAAGAACTGTTGCAAGGCTTCATCAACCTGCCCGACGAACACCTGCACAAGCAGCACCTGGCCCTCGACGGCCAGACCCGCTGGCTCAACCTGCACAAAGCCGCCATCGACGAACCCCTGGCCCCCGGTAACAGTGGTCTGGTGCTGCTGGTGGAAGACCTGACCGAAACCCAGATGCTCGAAGACAAGCTGGTGCACTCCGAGCGCCTGGCCAGTATCGGTCGGTTGGCGGCGGGCGTGGCCCATGAAATCGGCAATCCGATCACCGGTATTGCCTGCCTGGCGCAGAACCTGCGGGAAGAGCGTGAAGACGACGGCGAAATCACCGAAATCAGCGGGCAGATCCTCGAACAGACCAAGCGTGTTTCGCGCATCGTGCAGTCGCTGATGAGCTTTGCCCACGCCGGCGCCCACCAGAACCACGACGAAGCCGTGTGCCTGGCCGAGGTGGCACAGGACGCCATTGGGCTGCTGGCCTTGAACCGGCGCAATTTCGAAGTACAGTTCTTCAATTTATGCGACCCCGACCATTGGGTCGACGGCGACTCCCAACGCCTCGCCCAAGTGCTGATCAACCTGCTGTCCAACGCCCGTGACGCCACCCCGGCCGGCGGTGCGGTGCGCGTCAAGACCGAGGCTTTCGAACATACGGTCGATCTGATCGTCGAAGATGAAGGCAGCGGTATTCCACAGAACATCATGGACCGATTGTTCGAACCCTTCTTCACCACCAAGGACCCAGGTGAAGGTACCGGTCTGGGCCTTGCACTGGTCTATTCCATCGTTGAAGAGCATTATGGACAAATCACCATCGACAGCCCGGCTGACACCGAAAGCCAACGCGGCACCCGTATTCGGGTGACCTTGCCGCGTCATGTCGAAGCGACGTCCGCTGTGAACTGAGACCGTCGAGAGAATTGAATCAATGCCGCACATTTTGATCGTCGAAGACGAAACCATTATCCGCTCTGCCTTGCGTCGCCTGCTTGAACGAAATCAGTACCAGGTCAGCGAAGCCGGCTCGGTGCAGGAAGCCCAGGAGCGGTTCAGCATTCCCACGTTCGACCTGATTGTCAGCGACCTGCGCCTGCCTGGCGCGCCTGGTACCGAGTTGATCAAACTGGGCCAGGGCACTCCGGTGCTGATCATGACCAGCTACGCCAGCCTGCGGTCGGCGGTGGACTCCATGAAGATGGGCGCGGTGGATTACATCGCCAAGCCATTCGACCATGACGAGATGCTCCAGGCGGTGGCCCGTATCCTGCGCGACCGCCAGTCGGCCAGCAGCGCGCCGGCCGAGCAACGACCGGCGAGCAAAACCAATGACAAGCCAGGCGTCGACAACAGCAACGGCGAGATCGGCATCATCGGTTCCTGCCCACCCATGCAGGACCTGTACAGCAAGATCCGCAAAGTCGCGCCCACCGACTCCAATGTATTGATCCAGGGCGAGTCTGGCACCGGTAAAGAACTGGTGGCCCGCGCCCTGCACAACCTGTCCAAGCGTGCCAAGGCGCCGATGATCTCGGTGAACTGCGCGGCGATCCCTGAATCCCTGATCGAGTCCGAACTGTTCGGCCACGAAAAAGGCGCGTTTACCGGCGCCAGCGCCGGGCGTGCGGGCCTGGTGGAAGCGGCGGACGGCGGCACGCTGTTCCTCGACGAAATCGGCGAACTGCCTCTGGAAGCCCAGGCGCGGTTACTGCGCGTGTTGCAGGAAGGCGAGATTCGCCGTGTGGGCTCGGTGCAATCGCAGAAGGTCGATGTTCGACTGATCGCCGCGACCCACCGGGACCTGAAGAGCCTGGCCAAGATCGGCCAGTTCCGTGAAGACTTGTATTACCGCCTGCACGTGATCGCCCTCAAGTTGCCGGCCCTGCGTGAGCGTGGCGCCGACGTCAATGAGATCGCCAACGCGTTCCTGCTGCGCCAGAGCGCGCGCATCAACCGTACCGACCTGAAGTTTGCCCCGGACGCCGAGCAGGCGATTCGCCATTACTCGTGGCCGGGTAACGTGCGGGAGCTGGAAAATGCGGTCGAGCGTGCGGTGATCCTGTCGGAGAGCCCGGAGATTTCCGCCGAGCTGCTGGGTATCGACATTGAGCTGAGCGATCTGGAGGACGACGACTTCATCGGCCTGGCCCCACAACAGGGCGGCGGTAGCAACACCAGCCACGAGCCGACGGAAGATCTGTCACTGGAAGATTACTTCCAGCATTTCGTCCTTGAGCACCAGGACCATATGACCGAGACCGAACTGGCGCGCAAGCTGGGCGTGAGCCGTAAATGCCTGTGGGAACGTCGCCAGCGCCTGGGCATTCCGCGGCGCAAGACCGGCGTGGCCAGCGAGAGTTGAGGGCGCGCCCCCACAGGTAACACCCGCAGATGTGAAAAAACTGTTACCGCGGATATTTCGCGTAACAAAAGCCGGGGCTTACGGTAACGAAGCCCCGGTTTTTTTTGGGCCGTCAAAAGCCCGATACCACCTCAACCCCCCGGTTTTGCTGGGCGGTGCAAAAGTTGGCACGCACCCTGCTATATGCTTAGTACAAAAACAATAACAAGCTTTGTACAAGACAATAAAAATAAGACGAATCGACTCACGCATAACAAAAACAACACGGCGGAGGCGCAGCTAACTGATTCTTTTGGAGAGGCGTTGCATTTGGGGCTTGCCCCGCAACCAGGCCGAGAACAACAAAAACTGCCCTAAGGCAGAGCCTGAACTGGTTGGATCGTAGATCAGCAACACAGCGACCAAAGCAATCCGTTTGCTCTTGACTCCCGATTGGGAGTGTCATGAAGGTGAAGCTTCATGGCGAGGGCGATCAACAAAAACAAGAAGCCCGCAATCCATAATAAAAATAGAGCACGCAACTACTTCTGGGGGAGCTTCGGCTCCCCTTGTAGTTTCCGCCATTTGACCACCCAGCAACCTCTTGAAGCTTTTGGCTTGGGGCTTGCAGCTTGTTCCTACACCATCCCCTGACTAAATGCTAGAATCCCCGCCCATCATGCGGTCATTCTTCGTTATGGCCGAACATTCCTTCAAACAGTGCATCCCATGCTGAAGAAGTTGTTCCAGTCATTCCGTTCTCCCTTGCGTCGTACGCAACACAAACGCAGCACGCCTGAAGTGCTCAACAGCAGCCAGCATTCGCTGCAACGCGCTCAATTCAGCCGTTATGCCGTGAATATCGTCGAACGTTTGCAGAACGCCGGCTACCAGGCTTATCTGGTGGGCGGTTGTGTACGCGACATGCTGCTCAATATCACGCCCAAGGACTTCGACGTCGCCACCAGCGCCACGCCTGAGCAAGTGCGTGCCGAATTTCGCAATGCGCGGATCATCGGCCGGCGTTTCAAGCTGGTGCATATCCACTTCGGTCGCGAAATCATCGAAGTTGCGACGTTTCGCGCCGGCCACCCGCAAAACGATGAAGAGGAAGACACCAATCAGTCCTCCCGCAACGAAAGCGGGCGCATCCTGCGTGACAACGTCTACGGTACCCTCGAGGAAGACGCGCAGCGCCGCGACTTCACCATCAATGCCTTGTATTACGATCCGGTCAGCGAGCGCATTCTCGATTACGCCAATGGCGTACACGATATCCGCAACAACCTGATCCGCCTGATCGGTGACCCGGTCCAGCGCTACCAGGAAGACCCGGTGCGCATGCTGCGTGCGGTGCGTTTTGCCGCCAAGCTCAACTTCGGCATCGAGAAACACACCGCCGCGCCGATTCGCGAACTGGCACCGATGCTGCGGGAGATCCCTTCGGCGCGCCTGTTCGAAGAAGTGTTGAAGCTGTTCCTCTCGGGCTACGCCGCCGACACCTTCGAAATGCTCGTCGACCTGCAGTTGTTCGACCCACTGTTCCCGGCCAGCGCCGAGGCGCTGGAATACAACCCGACGTACACCCACACCCTGATCAGCGAAGCACTGATCAACACCGACCTGCGCATCAAGCAGAACAAACCAGTCACCCCGGCGTTTCTGTTTGCCGCCCTGTTGTGGCCGGCCCTGCCCAAGCGCGTGCTGCGCCTGCAGGAGCGTGGCATGCCGCCGATCCCGGCCATGCAGGAAGCCGCCCATGAGCTGATCGCCGAGCAGTGCCAGCGCATCGCCATTCCAAAACGGTTCACCATACCGATCCGTGAGATCTGGGACATGCAGGAGCGCCTGCCACGCCGCAGTGGCAAACGTGCCGACCTGTTGCTGGACAACCCGCGTTTCCGCGCCGGCTACGACTTCCTGTTGTTGCGTGAAAGCGCCGGCGAGCAGACCGACGGCCTGGGCGAATGGTGGACCGACTACCAGGACGCCAATGACAGCGAACGCCGCGACATGATCCGTGACCTCGGCAGCAAAGGCGATGGCGAAGGCGCCGGGCCGAAGAAGCGTCGCCGTAGCAGCAGCAAGCGCAAGCGCAGCGCGGCCGACGCCTCGGGCGAATAAGCGTGGAACGCATCTACATCGGCATGGGCAGCAACCTGGCGGCCCCGGATCAGCAATTGCGCAGCGCTATCGAAGCACTGGCGCAATTGCCCGGCACGCACGTCGCCGGTGTCTCTGCCTTCTATCAAAGTGACTCCCTGCTCCCGGGCCAACCGCGCTATACCAATGCAGTGGCTGCCCTTGACAGTAACCTCGCCCCTCTTGAGCTGCTGGATGCGCTGCAAGCCATCGAGAATGACCAGGGCCGCGAACGCCTCGAGCGCTGGGGCCCGCGCACGCTTGACCTGGACATCCTGCTGTTTGGCGATCGCCTGATCGACGAACCGCGTCTCAAGGTGCCGCACTACCAGATGCACCTGAGGGCTTTTGTGCTGTACCCGTTGGCCGAACTGGCGCCCGCCAGCCTGGCGTTACCCGATGGCCAAACCCTCAACGAACTGCTTGAAGCCTGCCCGTTTGTCGGTCTTGAACGGCTCACCGTTGCTGAATCGCGTCAGTAACAGCGGTAACACCGTCATCGTAACAATGCGGTAACACATCCAATTGACTTCCCGTGTCCTCCTCACGACTATAGGCGTCCCGCTGCCGCCAACCCGGCGCTGAAGGGCGCAATCCAGGCCTTATAAGCACTGCTCTCAAGACAGTGCGCCTGTATAAACGAAGACTCACGCGCGTTACTCGCTGTTTCCAAGCGCCTGAACGAGGACCCTTTTCATGCCAGACATTACCCTGACCACCTTGCAGAGCCTCAAGCTCAAAGGTGAAAAAATCGCCATGCTGACCTGCTACGACGCCACGTTCGCCCACGCCAGTTGCCAGGCCGGGGTTGAAGTGCTGCTGGTGGGCGACTCCCTGGGCATGGTTCTTCAAGGGAATGACAGCACCCTGCCCGTCACCACCGATGAACTTGCGTACCACACCGCCAGCGTCAAGCGCGGTAACGATGGCGCCTTCATCATCGCCGACCTGCCGTTCATGGGTTACGCGACGCTCGAACAAACCTTCCAGAATGCCGGCAAGCTGATGCAAGCCGGCGCGCACATGATCAAAATTGAAGGCGCGTTATGGCTCGCCGAGTCGATCCGCCTGCTCGCGGAACGCGGCGTGCCGGTGTGTGTGCACATGGGACTGACGCCGCAGTCCGTGAACATCCTTGGCGGCTATAAGGTCCAGGGCCGGAATGAGGCCCAGGCGCGCCAGATGCGTGCGGACGCCATCGCCCTGGAACAGGCCGGCGCGGCCATGATCCTGCTCGAATGTGTGCCGAGCGAGTTGGCGGCAGAAATCACCCAGGCCGTGAAAGTGCCAGTAATTGGTATCGGCGCAGGTTCGGCCACCGATGGCCAGGTGCTGGTGCTGCACGACATGCTCGGCCTGTCGATCAGCGGTCGTGTGCCGAAGTTCGTGAAGAACTTCATGACTGGCCAGACCAGCATCCATGACGCCTTGAGCGCCTACGTCGCCGAAGTCAAAGGCGTGACCTTCCCGGCCGCCGAACATGGGTTCTCTGCATGAACACCGTTAAAACCGTACGTGAACTGCGGGCCGCCGTAACCCATGCCCGCAGCGCCGGCAAGCGTATCGGCTTTGTGCCGACCATGGGCAACCTGCACAGCGGCCACGCCACCCTGGTGACCAAGGCCGCCCAGCAGGCGGATTTCGTGGTCGCCAGCATCTTCGTCAACCCGCTGCAATTTGGCGCCGGCGAAGACCTGGACAAATACCCCCGCACCCTGGCCGCCGATCAGGAAAAGTTGCTGCAAGCCGGCTGCAACCTGCTGTTCGCACCTACCGTCGAGGAAATGTACCCAGGCGGCATGACCGGCCAGACCCGTGTCAGCGTGCCGCAACTGTCCGAAGGCCTGTGTGGCGCCAGCCGTCCCGGGCATTTCGAAGGCGTGGCGACGGTGGTCAGCAAGCTGTTCAACATGGTGCAGCCGGACATGGCCGTGTTTGGCCAGAAGGATTACCAGCAACTGGCCGTGATCCGCGCCATGGTGCATGACCTGAACATGCCGATCCAGATCATCGGCGAGCCCACCGTGCGCGCCGACGACGGCCTGGCGCTGTCGTCGCGCAACGGCTACCTCAGCGACGAACAGCGCGCCATTGCGCCGGTGCTGTACCGCAGCCTCAGCCAGATAGGCGCTGCTATCAAGGCCGGTGACCATGACTTCGCCAAGCTGCGCGCCGAACAGGTCCGCCAGATCGAAGCCGCCGGGCTGCGCCTGGACTACCTCGAAGTGCGCCAAGGCGTGCATTTGCGCCCGGCCACGGCCGAAGACCGGGATATCGTGATCCTGGTCGCCGCCTACTTGGGGGCCACCCGTCTCATCGATAACCTGCATCTGATCCTCGACTGACCCTTCCAGTTGCCCTCCTCACTGCGTAAATAAAAAGTGCCGGTATAAAAAAGTACCGGCCTTAGCGCAGACAAAGCCAAGACATATCGACACGCTAGGTTTAATGTAATCGCCCTGCGCTATGGTTAGCGCTGTCTGGAACCCATTGCTTGATCAAAGACTGGATGTTCCAGGCAAATAAGTGTCCTAAAGGCAGTCCCCGTAATAAAAGGAAACCCGCAGCGATGGCGTACTACCGCACCCCTCATGACGTTACCGCTCTGCCCGCCTGGCAAGCGCTCAATCAACATCGCCAAGCCATGCAGGATTTCAGCATGCGCGAAGCGTTCAATGCCGATCCTCAGCGTTTTTCCCAGTTCACCTTGAGCAGCTGCGGACTTTTCCTCGATTACTCGAAAAACCTGATCACCGGCGAAACCCGTGACCTGCTGGTAAACCTCGCCAAAGAGGTCCACCTCAAGGAAGCGATTGACGCGCTGTACAAAGGCGAACCAGTCAACTCGTCGGAAGGCCGCCCAGCGCTGCACACCGCACTGCGCCGTCCGGTGGGTGACAAGCTGTCGGTCAACGGCGTGAACATCATGCCGGACGTGCACAAAGTGCTGAACCAGATCACCGACCTGGTCGGCCGCATCCACGACGGCCTGTGGCGTGGCTACACCGAGAAGCCGATCACCGACGTGGTGAACATCGGTATCGGTGGCTCGTTCCTCGGCCCGGAGCTGGTCTCCGAAGCGCTGCTGTCCTACGCCCACAAAGGCGTGCGCTGCCACTACCTGGCGAACATCGACGGCAGCGAGTTCCACGAGCTGACCCTGAAGCTGCGCGCCGAGACCACGCTGTTCATCGTCTCGTCGAAATCCTTCAACACCCTCGAAACCCTGAAAAACGCCCAGGCCGCCCGTGCCTGGTACCTGGCCCAGGGTGGCTCGGAAGCCGAGCTGTATC
Source organism: Pseudomonas sp. NFPP24 (assembly GCF_900112095.1). Taxonomy (NCBI): domain Bacteria; kingdom Pseudomonadati; phylum Pseudomonadota; class Gammaproteobacteria; order Pseudomonadales; family Pseudomonadaceae; genus Pseudomonas; species Pseudomonas sp. NFPP24. Next base: position 304,680 of record NZ_FOKD01000008.1, on the reverse strand, counting down.
GCCACTTCATCGCCGTGTCGAGCAACAACGCGGCGGCCGTGGCCTTCGGAATTCGCGAAGAAAACATCTTCCCGATGTGGGATTGGGTCGGCGGCCGTTACTCGCTATGGTCGGCCATCGGCTTGCCGATCGCCCTGGCCATCGGCATGTCCAACTTCAAGGAACTGCTGTCCGGTGCCTACACCATGGACCAGCATTTCCAGAACGCCCCGTTCGAACAGAACATGCCGGTGCTGCTGGGCTTGCTGGGCGTGTGGTACGGCAACTTCTGGGGCGCGCAGAGCCACGCGATCCTGCCGTACGACCACTACCTGCGTAACATCACCAAACACTTGCAACAGCTGGACATGGAATCCAACGGCAAGAGCGTGCGCCAGGACGGTACGCCCGTCGCTACCGATACCGGCCCGGTGATCTGGGGCGGCGTTGGCTGCAACGGCCAGCACGCTTACCACCAGTTGCTGCACCAGGGTACCCAACTGATCCCGGCCGACTTTATCGTGCCGATCGTCAGCTTCAACCCGGTGTCCGACCACCATCAATGGCTGTACGCCAACTGCCTGTCCCAGAGCCAGGCGCTGATGCTCGGCAAGACCCGCGCCGAAGCGGAAGCCGAGCTGCGCGACAAAGGTATCCCGGAAGACGAAGTGCAGAAGCTGGCACCGCACAAGGTGATTCCGGGCAACCGCCCGAGCAACACCCTCGTGGTCGAACGCATCAGCCCGCGTCGCCTGGGTGCCCTGGTAGCCATGTATGAGCACAAAGTGTTCGTACAGAGCGTGATTTGGGGTATCAACGCCTTCGACCAATGGGGTGTGGAGCTGGGCAAGGAGCTGGGCAAGGGCGTCTACAACCGCCTGACCGGCGCCGAAGAGACCTCGGCCGAGGACGCTTCGACCCAGGGCCTGATCAATTACTTCCGCGGTCGTCACCGCGGCTGATCCAGTTTTTGCAAGGCCAACGTCCATTTGGAGGTTGGCCTTGAACCCTACCCCTGCCGGGTGCATCTTTATGACTTGTCGCAAAAACAAGAATAAGGATCGCTCATGTTCGATATCAGCACGTTCCCCACCGCCGATGCCGTCCGCCGGGCTGCGCAACTCAGTCAAGAGGACTATCAGCGCCTCTACCGCCAATCCATCGAACAGCCGGATACCTTCTGGGCTGAACAGGCCGAGCACTTTCTCGACTGGATAACCCCCTGGCACACCGTTCAACGCTCAGACATCCACACCGGCGCCGCCCAATGGTTTGCCGGTGGTCAACTCAACGTCAGCTACAACTGCATCGACCGTCACCTGGCGCAACGCGCTGATCAGCCGGCCTTCATCTGGGAAGGCGATGATCCGACAAAATCTTCAAAAATCACCTACCTCCAACTGCACCAGAACGTCAGCCGCCTGGCCAATGTGCTGAAAAGCCGTGGCGTGAAGAAAGGCGACCGGGTATGCATCTACATGCCGATGATCCCGGAGGCCGCCTACGCCATGCTCGCCTGCACACGGATTGGCGCGGTGCACTCCGTGGTGTTTGGTGGTTTCTCGCCGGATGCCTTGCGTGACCGTATTCTCGATGCCGACTGCCGCACGGTGATCACCGCAGACGAAGGCGTGCGCGGCGGCAAGCCCGTTGCACTGAAGCAGAATGTCGACAAGGCCCTGGCCAGTTGTCCGAATGTGAGCACGGTGCTGGTAGTGGAGCGCACCGGAGCGACCGTTGGCTGGAGCGAAGGTCGCGACCTCAAGTATCAACAAGCCCTGGATGCGGCCAGCAGCGACTGCCCGCCCGAGCCGATGGACGCCGAAGACCCGCTCTTCATCCTCTACACCTCCGGCAGTACCGGCAAACCCAAGGGCGTGCTGCACACCACCGGCGGCTATCTGCTGCAAGCGGCGATGACCTTCAAGTACGTGCTCGATTACCGCGACGGTGAAGTGTTCTGGTGCACCGCCGATGTGGGCTGGGTCACCGGCCACAGTTACATCGTGTACGGCCCGCTGGCCAATGGCGCGACCTCGCTGATGTTCGAGGGCGTGCCGAGCTATCCGGACAGTTCGCGCTTCTGGCAGGTGATCGACAAGCACCAGGTCAACATCTTCTACACCGCGCCCACCGCCCTGCGCGCGCTGATGCGCGAAGGCCACGGCCCGCTGGAAAACACCTCGCGCGCCAGCCTGCGCCTGCTGGGCAGCGTCGGCGAACCGATCAACCCGGAGGCCTGGGACTGGTACTTCAATGCCGTGGGCGAACAGCGCTGCCCGATTGTGGATACCTGGTGGCAGACCGAGACCGGCGGCATCATGCTCAGCCCACTGGTCAGCGCCCAGCGAATCAAGCCAGGGTGCGCGACCCAGCCAATGTTCGGCGTAAAGCCGGTACTCCTCGATGAACACGGCAAGGAATTCAGCGGCGCCGGCAGTGGCGTACTGGCGATCAAAGCCAGCTGGCCGGGGCAGATCCGCAGTGTGTACGGCGATCCGCAGCGCATGGTCGACACCTACTTCAAACCCTACCCCGGCTACTACTTCACCGGTGACGGCGCACGCCGCGATGAAGACGGCGATTATTGGATCACCGGGCGCATCGACGATGTGATCAACGTGTCAGGCCATCGCATCGGCACTGCCGAGGTAGAAAGCGCCCTGGTGCTGCACGACCAGGTGGCCGAGGCCGCCGTGGTGGGCTATCCCCATGATGTCAAAGGCCAGGGCATCTATGCCTTTGTCACCCCCATGAATGGCGTGGAACCCAGCGATGCGTTAAAAAAACACCTGCTGGATCTGGTCAGCAAAGAAATTGGCAGCTTCGCCAAGCCGGAACTGATCCAATGGGCCCCGGCCTTGCCGAAAACCCGTTCCGGCAAAATCATGCGCAGGATCTTGCGCAAGATTGCCTGCAACGAACTGGACAGCCTGGGTGATACCTCGACCCTGGCCGATCCGAGCGTGGTCGACGGTTTGATCGACAAACGCCTGAACCGATAGGAAACCCCACGTCGCCATGGAATTTATCCGCAGCCGTATCGAAACCCAGTTGATGAGCCTGACCGGCCTGTCGCTGGGCCAACTGGACCTGGAAAACCCCAAGGGCGACCCAGGCTTGTTCGGGCCCGACTCGGTGAGTTGGCAAGTGCATGGCGACTTCAGCAGTATGCTCATCGGCGGCATCAGCGCCTTGATGCTGCAAGCCTTGCATCCGTTGGCCCTGGCGGGCGTGTGGGACCATTCCAACTTTCGCCAGGACATGCTTGGGCGCTTGCGGCGGACCTCGCAGTTCATTTCGGGCACGACGTTCGGCTCGCGCAGAGACGCCGAATGGCTGATCGAAAAAGTCCGCACCATTCACTTGCAGGTGGTCGGCCACGCCCCGGATGGCCGGCCTTATGCGGCCAGCGACCCGGAATTGCTGACCTGGGTGCATGTGGCGGAGGTCAGTCACTTCCTGGCCGCTCACTTGCGTTATTGCAACCCGCACCTGTCCGGTCGCGACCAGGACCGTTACTACAGTGAAATTGCCTTGGTCGCTGAACAGCTGGGTGCGCGGCATGTTCCGCGTTCTCGGCAGGACGTTTCGGATTATCTGGCTCGCATCCGCCCGCAATTGCTGTGCGACGATCGCAGCCGCGAAGTACTGCGGCTACTGCTGAATGCTCCCTCCCCCAGCCTGCTGGCCAAGCCATTTGGCAGCTTGATGATGCGCGCCGGGATCGACCTGCTGCCGGATTGGGCCAGCGCGATGCTCGACCAGCACCAGAGCCCGCTGCAACGTCAGATGATCCGTGCTGGCGTCAAACGCAGTGCCCCGATGTTGCGCTGGGCGATGCGCAATGGCTCTGTGCAACGCGCCCATCGCCGGATGGGGTTGATGTAGGCGACGGCGCATAGCTGTTAAACTTCGCGCCCTCAATTCCCCAGCAAGGCGCGCTCCATGTCTCCCTTGAATCAGGCGCTGCGCGCCGCCCTCGATCATCGCCAAGACCTGATCAGCGAGTTGCACGCACAGGGCACCGACTGTTACCGGCTGTTCCATGGCAGCCAGGAAGGCGCCGGGGGCCTGACCATCGACCGCTACGGCCCGCAGTTGCTGGTGCAGAGTTTCCACCAATCCCTGGAAACCGCCGACCTGCTGGACCTGCATCAACAGGTCAACCAGTACATGGGCCTGGAGTTGTTGCTGGTGTACAACGATCGCGCCCGTGGCAATTCGCGCATCGACCGCGAAGACACGGTGTATCGCGCCGAACCCGCCGCACTGCAGGACCTGGTTGGCCACGAGTGGGGCCTCAGTTACCGCGTGCGTGGGCGGCATGCCGGGCAGGACCCGCTGCTGTTCCTCGACCTGCGTAACACCCGCGGCTGGGTCAAGGCCAACAGCGCCGGAAAAAGCGTGCTCAACCTGTTCGCCTACACCTGCGGCGTGGGCCTGAGCGCAGCCGCCGGTGGCGCCCGCGAGGTGTGCAACCTGGACTTTGCCGAGGGCAACCTGGCGGTCGGTCGCGAAAACGGCTTGCTGAACCCGCAATTGCCGAGCATGGAGTTCGTACAGTCCGACTACTTCCCGGCGATTCGCCAATTGGCAGGCCTGCCGATCACCCAGCGCCGTGGGCAAAAGCTGCCGAGTTATCCGCGCCTGGAGCAACGTCAATACGACCTGGTGCTGCTGGATCCACCGGCCTGGGCCAAGAGCGCGTTCGGCACCGTCGACCTGCTGCGCGACTACCAGAGCCTGCTCAAGCCAGCCCTGCTGGCCACCGCTGACAATGGCGTGCTGATCTGCTGCAACAACCTGGCGAAAGTCAGCATGGAGGATTGGCGCGAACAGGTGCTGCGCTGCGCGGAAAAAGCCGGGCGCCCGGTGCGTGACTGGAAAATCATGACGCCTGGAGCGGACTTCCCGTCCCAGGATCAGCAACCGCCCCTGAAAACCCTGCTACTCCAACTGTAAGACGTTTCTCAAAGGCCCTTGCTCTTCGGAACCGAAAACCCGTGCCATACTCCAAGGCACTCCTGTTTGACATAGATGGCGCCGCCCCATGCCCAAAGGATTGATTCGCGCCGCTGGCGCCTTGTTGACCGCCCTTGCCCTGTACAGCTTGCTGGGCTTTTTGATTCTCCCCGGCATCGCCCTTCGCATCGCCAACCAGCAGTTGGCCAATTACGCCACGGTGCCAGCGCGGATCGAGCGAATCGAGCTCAACCCGTTCAGCCTGGAACTGACCCTGTGGGGCCTGAAGATCGGTGAACCCGGCAAGGAACAAGTCGGGTTCGAACGCCTCTACGCCAACCTGCAGATCGACAGCCTCTGGACCCGCGCCCTGCACCTGGCCGATATACAGCTGGACAAGCCCAAGACCGAGCTGCTGTTCGACAAGTCCGGCCAACTCAACCTGGCGCAGTTGTTCAAACTGCCGCCCAGCGAGCCAACACCGACCAATCCGGATGCCAAACCGTTCCCTCTGCGTATCGACAGCATCAAGCTGGCCGGCGGCTATGTGCATTTCGAAGACTTGCGCCCCAGCGAGCCCATCGAATTCCTCTACGACACACTCGACTTCGAGCTGAAGAACCTCAGCACCCTGCCCGAAGACAATGCCGACATGACCCTGGTCGCAGCCGGCCCCGCAGGTGGACAGATCGACTGGAAAGGCAATTTCAGCCTGGTGCCGATCACTTCCGAAGGCACGTTGAAGGTCACCAACGGCAAGATGAAAGCCTGGTGGCCCTACGTACGTGACGCGCTGCCACTGGTGCTTGAAGACGGCGTGCTCAACTTCAGCACCGAGTACAAATTCAGCCTGGCCAAAGAGACCGAGCTGAACCTGACCAACACCGCCGCCAGCATCGCGCCCTTTGCCATCAAGGCACCGGACGGCCGCCCATTGGTGCGCCTGGAGCGCCTGGACGTCAGCGAGACCACGGTGGACCTGGCCAAGCAGCAAGTGGTGGTCGGCAAGATCCGCAGTAACAAACTGGAGACCTGGGCAGCCCTTGAGGCTGACGGGCAATTGGACTGGCAGAAACTGTTCGCCAGCCAGCCGAGCAAACCGGCCAAGGCGCCCGAAGCGAAAAACGCACCCGCCACCGCCGACTCGCCAAAAGCCGAACCCGCCGCGCCAAGCAAACCGTGGCAAGTGCTGCTCAAGGACGTGCAACTGCGTAACTACCAGGTGCACCTGGCCGATCGACAGGCCAAGCCAGCAGTAGCGCTGGAACTCGGCCCGTTGAACGTCGACATGCAGAATTTCGACAGCCTCAACCGGAGCCCGTTTACCGTGAAGGTCGACTCCGGCGTGGGCAAGCAAGGCAAGCTCCAGGCGACCGGCGAGGTCAACCTCGACCCGGTCAGTGCCAGGCTGAAAGTGAATACCCAGGACATCGACCTGCGGGTGGCCCAGTCCTACATCAGCCCGTTCATTCGCCTGGAACTGCGCAGCGGTATGCTCGGCAGCAATCTTGATGTGAACCTCAAAAGCACCGATCCGCTGAAGTTGCAGGTCACCGGCCGGGCTCAGGTCGATCAATTGCACACCCTGGATACCCTCAAGACCCGCGACTTTCTCAAATGGCAGCGCCTGGTGCTCGAAGGCGTGAACTACCAGCACGGCGACAGCCTGTCGATCGACAAGGTCAACCTGCTGCAGCCGTATGCGCGCTTCATGATCAACGACGACCGAACCACCAACGTGGATGACCTGCTGATTCCACAAGCGCCCGACAAAGGTTCCAAACCCGCCAGCAAGGACAAGCCCCTGGGCATCCGCATCGGGCAGATTGCGATTAATGACGGCTCGGCCAATTTTGCCGATTTCAGCCTTACCCCCAACTTCGCCACCGCGATTCAACAGCTCAACGGTCAGATCGGCACTATCGACAGTCGGCAGGCCAAACCGGCCAGCGTCGATATCAAGGGCAAGGTTGATCGCTATGCGCCAGTGACTATCAAGGGCAGCGTGAACCCGTTCGACCCGATGGCGGCGCTGGACATTGCGACCAGCTTCAAGCGTGTCGAACTGACCACCCTGACGCCTTACTCCGGCAAGTTCGCTGGCTTCCGTATCCGCAAGGGACGACTGAACCTCGACCTGCACTACGTAATCACCAAAGGCCAGTTGAAGGCCGAGAACAAGGTGGTGGTTGAGCAATTGCAATTGGGCGAGAAAGTCGACAGCGCCGATGCCGTGGACTTGCCGATTCGCCTGGCCGTCGCTTTGCTCAAGGACAGTGATGGCAAGATCTCCATCGAATTGCCGGTAACCGGTGACTTGAACAACCCGCAATTCAGCGTGATGCCGATCGTATGGCAGACCCTGCGTAACCTCGTGGTACGCGCGGCAACGGCGCCTTTCAAGTTTATCGGTGGGTTGGTGACCGGTGGCGGCTCGGAAGATCTCGGTAATGTGTCGTTCGCCGCCGGTTCCAGCGAGTTGAACAAGGATGCCGAAAGCGCCTTGAACACACTGGCCAAAGCGCTGAAAGAGCGTCCTACCCTGCGCCTGGAAATCGAAGGCACCGCCGCAGCCAGCAGCGATGGGCCATTCCTTGCGGCCCAGCGGCTAGAGCGTGAATACCAGTACAACTACTACAAGATTCTTCAACGTCGCGGTGACAAAGTACCCGCCCAGGCGTCGTTGCTCGTCGTACCCGAGAAGGAAAAAGCCCCCTTGCTGGAAGGCATCTACCGCACCCGCCTGAAACAACAACCGCCGGCCGAATGGAAGGACCTGAGCAGCGATGAGCGCAGCGTGAAGCTTCGCGACGGCGTGATCAAATTCTGGAGTGGCAGCGACGTACTGCTACGCCAACTTGGCCAGGACCGTGCCAGCACCATCAAGGATTACCTGGTGGATAAAGGCCAATTGGAAGATGACCGGGTGTACTTCATTGATGCCAATCTGGGCCAGGCGGAGAAAGATGGTCGCGTCATTACGCCAATGCACCTGGATGCCGAATAATCCCTGTAGGAACCGCCCACAATAGAACAGGCCCCGACACAAGTGCCGGGGCCTGTAATGACCACATCCGTGTGGTCGGTCGCATGAACTCCAGAGGTGCATCGGGTGGATATCTAACTCACCCTAAGCCGCCGCCGTCTCGTTCAGACGAAACTCCAAGGGTTACTCTGCTTTCAGGCCGTCGGCCGATACAGCTTTAACGCCTTTGATTTTCTTGGTGATGTTCACCGCGGTAGTTTTCTGAGCTTCAGTGACCGGGGTGGTCGAAGACAGGGACACTACACCTTTATTGGTTTCGACTTTGATGTCGGTACCAGGAATGCCTTTCTCGGTTACCAGGTCAGCTTTTACTTTAGTGGTGATCCAGGTATCGGAGGTGGACTCTTTAGCGCCTGCTGCTGCGCTTTTGGTTTTGTCGATGTTGTCCGCCTTGGTCGCGCCGCCAGCCAGCAGGCCGTCAGCCGAAACAGCGGTTACACCTTTGATTTTTTTGGTGATGGCTACGGCAGTCGCTTTTTGCGAGTCCGAGATAGCGACATCAGAAGAAAGAGAAACCACGCCTTTGTTGGTTTCAACCTTGATGTCGGAACCTGGAATACCTTTTTCGGTCAGCAGGTCAGCTTTGACTTTGGTAGTGATCCAAGTGTCGGAAGTAGCTTCTTTCGCCTTGGTGGCTTCACCCGCTGCAAGGGTCATTGGCGCTTGGGAAGTCTGGGCAAAGGCAACGTTGGCACCCATGGCCAGGGTCAGAGCGGTAGCAGTAGCGAGAGCGAACTTCTTCATACGAGTAACTCCTGTTTTATTAAAAGTCTGCAGTGTGTGAACCTTGATGCTGCAGCGTTAACAGGGTTATTGCAGGCAGTGTGCCAAGTCCGAATCACCAATAAAATCCTTTATAAACAACAACTTATAAAAAAAAGAAAATTTCGGATTCGTGCAACTTGCATGATGCCGCACGTGCCTGCATGCAAGTTGCGGCTTTTGCTCTCATTTAAGCGCCTGATTTTTAGGTACTTTCCTGCATCCAAAAAAAAAGGACTCCGAAGAGTCCTCTTTTTCAACCTGAAGCCTTGGGTGATTAAACGCCCGAAGCCTTGGCTGCTGCTACGTCCTTGATGGACAGCTTGATACGGCCGCGGTTGTCCACGTCCAGTACCAGCACTTCCACTTCCTGGCCTTCCTTCAGAATGTCGGTGACTTTCTCAACCCGAGCGTCGCTCAGCATGGAGATGTGCACCAGACCGTCTTTGCCCGGCAGGATGTTGACGAATGCGCCGAAGTCGACGATGCGCTCAACCTTACCGACGTAGATCTTGCCGATCTCGGCCTCGGCAGTGATGCCCAGGACGCGCTGACGTGCTGCTTCAGCCGCTTCCTTGGTTTCGCCGAAGATCTTGATCGAGCCGTCGTCTTCGATATCGATCGAAGCCTTGGTTTCTTCGCAGATCGCACGAATGGTCGCGCCGCCTTTACCGATAACATCACGGATTTTGTCGGTGTCGATTTTCATCGCGATCATGGTCGGAGCATTTTCCGACAGTTCGGTACGGGACTGACCAATGATCTGGTTCATCTGGCCGAGGATGTTCAGGCGCGCTTCCAGGGCTTGGCCCAGGGCGATTTCCATGATCTCTTCGGTGATGCCCTTGATCTTGATGTCCATCTGCAGCGCGGTCACACCTTTGGCGGTACCGGCTACCTTGAAGTCCATGTCGCCCAGGTGGTCTTCGTCGCCCAGGATGTCGGTCAGGACGGCGAACTTCTCGCCTTCTTTAACCAGGCCCATGGCGATACCGGCAACCGGCGCCTTCATCGGCACACCGGCGTCCATCAGTGCCAGGGAAGCACCGCAAACGGAAGCCATGGAGCTGGAACCGTTGGACTCGGTGATTTCCGACACAACACGGATGGTGTACGGGAACACGTCAGCGGCAGGCAGCATGGCCTGGACCGAACGGCGGGCCAGACGGCCGTGACCGATTTCGCGACGACCAGCACCACCCATGCGACCGCACTCGCCCACCGAGAACGGAGGGAAGTTGTAGTGCAGCATGAACGGGTCTTTTTTCTCGCCTTCCAGGGTGTCCAGCAACTGTGCGTCACGGGCGGTACCCAGGGTCGCAACGACCAGCGCCTGGGTTTCACCACGGGTGAACAGGGCCGAACCGTGAGTCTTCGGCAGAACACCGACTTCGATGTTCAGCGGGCGCACGGTACGAGTGTCGCGACCGTCGATACGTGGCTTGCCGTTAACGATGTTTTCGCGGACGGTGCGGTATTCGATCTCACCGAAAGCCGCTTTGACGTCGCTGGCGGAAGGCTGGCCTTCTTCACCGGACAGCTTGGCGACAACTTGGTCCTTCAACTCGCCCAGGCGAGCATAACGGTCGGCCTTGACGGTGATGGTGTAGGCGTCGGAGATGGCAGCGCCGAACTCGGAGCGGATAGCGCCCAGCAGTTCGGTGGCTTCAGCCTGTGGAGCCCAGCTCCAGGTTGGCTTGGCCGCTTCGGCAGCCAGTTCGGTGACAGCCTTGATGACAGCCTGGAACTCGTCGTGGGCGAACAGTACGGCGCCCAGCATCTGGTCTTCGGTCAGCTCTTTGGCTTCCGATTCAACCATCAGCACGGCTTCCGAGGTACCGGCAACGACCATGTCCAGGCTCGATGCTTTCAGTTGCTCGTAAGTCGGGTTCAGCAGGTAGCCGGTGCTTTCGTGGAACGCTACGCGGGCTGCGCCGATCGGGCCATCGAAAGGAATACCGGAGATGGCCAGGGCCGCCGAGGTACCGATCATCGCAGCGATGTCCGGATCGGTCTTCTTGCTGGTGGAAACGACGGTGCAGACAACCTGCACTTCGTTCATGAAGCCTTCTGGGAACAGCGGACGGATCGGACGGTCGATCAGTCGGGAAGTCAGGGTTTCTTTCTCGGAAGGACGGCCTTCGCGCTTGAAGAAACCGCCAGGGATCTTACCGGCAGCGTAAGTCTTTTCCTGGTAGTGAACGGACAGGGGGAAGAAGCCTTTGCTCGGGTCAGCGGTCTTGGCGCCAACAACGGTCACCAGTACGGTAACGTCGTCATCAACGGTAACCAGCACTGCGCCGGAGGCTTGACGGGCGATACGGCCTGTCTCGAGGGTAACGGTCGACTGACCGAACTGGAATTTTTTGATAACCGGGTTCACGGTGTCCTACCTTCTTTGTGGCTCTTGGGGAACTTGTCTTCTTGCGAAATTCTTGGGCAATGCCGGGAATCGGCCCGACGCTCGTCCAGGGTAAAACGTGTGTCCAGATAAAACTTGAGGCTGGGAGCCTGCCATGGGCCAGCGGGAATCCCACTGGCACACGGCAGACAACCAACCTCTAGCGCAATCGCTTATTAGCGACGCAGACCCAGGCGACCGATCAGAGTCTGATAACGACCCAGATCCTTGCCTTTCAGGTAGTCCAGCAGCTTACGGCGCTGGTTTACCATGCGGATCAGACCACGACGCGAGTGGTGGTCTTTACCGTTGGCCTTGAAGTGACCTTGCAGCTTGTTGATGTTGTGGGTCAGCAGTGCAACTTGCACTTCTGGCGAACCAGTGTCACCAACAGCTTGCTGATAGTCAGCAACGATTTGTGCTTTTTCTTGAACGTCGAGAGCCATGAGGCAATCCTTTTTTCAGGAAACCACCCAAAGGGCAGTTTCAACAGGCCAGGGACAAATCCCTGTATCTAAAAATGAGTGTTGACCGTGCCTGTTAACAGCCACACTCGTTCGGTCATTCTGACCGAATCAGTCGACGCGGCGCGATGCGCCCGTCTTCGCTCACTTCACCGATACCGATAAAGCGACCGTTATGATCCTGTACCCGCACCATGCCGAACTTCGGGGCATCCGGGGCACGTACCGGCTGGCCGTTGAGCCAGTAGAACGCGCTGTGCTCCGAGAAGTGCAGCAATGGCCAATCGAGCAAACCGCTGTCCGATGGCATCAGGAAGCGATCAACTGCTTCATTGCCGCCTTCGGCGTGTACCGCTTCCAACTCTTCCAGCGTGACCGTCTGGGCCAGGCTGAAAGGACCGGCCTGGGTGCGCCGCAGTTCTGCAACGTACGCGCCGCAACCGAGCTTTTCACCAATATCTTCCACCAGGGTACGGATATAGGTGCCTTTGCTGCAGTCCACGGCCAACCGGGCGGTGTCGCCTTCACAGGCGAGCAATTCCAAGCGCGCAATAGTAACAGAACGCGGTTCGCGCTCCACTACTTCGCCCGCACGTGCCAGCTTGTAAAGAGGCTGGCCATCACGCTTGAGCGCCGAGTACATCGGCGGTATCTGACTGATTTCCCCACGAAAAGCGGGTAAAGCAGCTTCAATATCAGCACGACCAACGGTCACTTCGCGAACCTGCAAAACATCACCTTCGGCGTCGGCCGTGGTGGTGGTCTTGCCCAGTTGCATCAGGGTTTCATAACCCTTGTCGGAGTCGAGCAGGTATTGGGAGAACTTGGTGGCCTCGCCAAAGCACAACGGCAACACGCCGGTGGCCAGTGGATCGAGGCTGCCGGTGTGCCCGGCCTTTTCGGCATTGAGCAGCCAGCGGACCTTCTGCAACGCGGCATTGGAGGTAAAACCAATGGGCTTGTCGAGCAGAATGATGCCGCTGACGTTGCGACGGATACGTTTGACCTGAGCCACCGCTTACTCCTTGGCGTCTTCAGGTGTGGACGGGTGCTGGCTGTCTTCAGCCACGGCGCGCTCGATCAGGGCCGACAGATGTGCACCCCGCACGACGCTCTCATCGTAGTGAAAGTGCAGCTGAGGAACACTGCGCAGCTTCATTTCACGGGCCAACTGCATGCGCAGGAAGCCTGCAGCCGAGTTGAGCACCTTGATGCTTTGCGCGATTTCTTCGCTGTTGTCCTGCCCCATCACGGTGATGAAGATCTTGGCGTGACCCACGTCACGGCTCACTTCAACGGCGGTGATGGTGACCAGGCCAACGCGTGGGTCTTTGACTTCGCGACGGATCAATTGGGCCAGCTCGCGCTGCATCTGATCGCCGATACGCTGGGTACGGCTGTATTCTTTTGCCATGTCTTGTTACCTGTTACTGCCACACGGTGAAACCCGTGGGGTCTGAAAGCGGCAAACGCCCGGCCTGACAAAAGCCAGACCGGGCGTTGCGTTTAGAGTCCGTACGCTGCGCGGGGCAATTGCATGCCCACGCGTTGCGTGGCTCCTGAAGTGCGCGAGTTAGAGGCTGCGAGCAACCTGAACCTTCTCGTAGACTTCGATCTTGTCGCCAGCCTTGACGTCGTTGTAGCTCTTGACGCCGATACCGCATTCCATGCCGGCACGTACTTCGGAAGCGTCATCCTTGAAGCGGCGCAGGGATTCCAGCTCGCCTTCGAAGATAACGATGTCTTCACGCAGTACACGGATTGGACGGTTACGGTACACAGTGCCTTCAACCACCATGCAGCCGGCGATCGCGCCGAATTTCGGCGAGCGGAACACGTCACGTACTTCGGCAATACCCAGGATGTTCTCCCGGACGTCGCTGCCAAGCATGCCGGTGAGGGCTTTCTTGACGTCTTCGATGATGTCGTAGATGACGTTGTAGTAACGCATGTCCAGGCCTTCCTGCTCGACGATCTTGCGAGCGCCAGCATCGGCACGCACGTTGAAGCCGAACAGTACAGCGTTGGAAGCCAGTGCCAGGTTGGCGTCGGACTCGGTGATACCACCGACACCGCCACCGACAACGCGCACTTGTACTTCGTCGTTACCCAGGCCGTTCAAAGCGCCGTTCAACGCTTCGAGGGAACCACGTACGTCAGATTTGAGGACGATGTTAAGCGTCTTCTTCTCTTCCTGGCCCATGTTCTCGAAGATGTTTTCCAGCTTGCCGGCGTGAGCACGAGCCAGCTTGACTTCACGGAACTTGCCTTGACGGAACAGAGCCACTTCACGGGCTTTCTTCTCGTCGGCAACCACGCTCATCTCGTCACCAGCGTCCGGTGTACCGTCCAGGCCGAGGATCTCGACCGGGATAGCCGGGCCGGCTTCCTTGATTGGCTTGCCGTTCTCGTCGAGCATGGCACGTACACGGCCGTAGTTCGAACCGACCAGCACCATGTCGCCTTGGCGCAGGGTACCGTCTTGAACCAGAACAGTCGCAACCGGGCCACGGCCCTTGTCCAGACGGGACTCAACTACAACGCCACGGCCAGGAGCCGATGGAGTGGCAGTCAGTTCCAGAACTTCGGCTTGCAGCAGAACGGCTTCGAGCAGTTCGTCAACACCAGTACCCATCTTCGCGGAAACCGGTACGAATGGAGTGTCGCCACCCCACTCTTCGGATGTCACGCCGTGAACCGACAGTTCGCTACGGATGCGATCGAGATCGGCGCCCGGCTTGTCGATTTTGTTCACAGCGACTACCAGCGGAACGCCAGCTGCCTTGGCATGCTGAACGGCTTCGATGGTTTGTGGCATCACGCCGTCGTCCGCTGCAACCACCAGGATCACGATGTCGGTCGCCTTGGCACCACGGGCACGCATTGCGGTAAACGCAGCGTGACCAGGGGTGTCGAGGAACGTCACCATGCCACGGTCGGTTTCAACGTGGTACGCGCCGATGTGCTGGGTGATACCGCCGGCTTCGCCTGCGGCTACCTTGGCACGACGGATATAGTCGAGCAGGGAGGTTTTACCGTGGTCAACGTGGCCCATTACGGTCACAACCGGTGCACGGGAAACCGCCTCACCTTCAAACTTCAGGGACTCGGCCAGGGAATCTTCCAGGGCGGTGTCGCTGACCAGGGTCACTTTGTGGCCCAGTTCTTCAGCAACCAGTTGGGCAGTTTCCTGATCCAGAACCTGGTTGATGGTGGCCGGTGTGCCCAGCTTGAACATGAACTTGATGATTTCAGCAGCCTTGACCGACATCTGCTGGGCCAGATCGCCCACAGTGATGGTCTCGCCGATCTTCACTTCACGCACGACAGGGCCGGTTGGGCTCTGGAAACCGTGGGCGTTGCGTTTCTTCAGCTTGGCCTTGCCGCGACCACCACGACGGAAGCCATCGCTTTCTTCGTCGGTAGTACGTGGGGCAACGCGTGGAGCAGGCGCTTTCTCTTTGACCGAGGCACGATGCGGAGCGTTTTTGCGCTCGCCATCGCCACCACCACCGCGACGATTGTTATCGTCGGCACGTGGTTTGTCCGGACGACGAGGTTCGTCGCGTTTACGGGCGTCAGCAGCCGGTGCTGGTGCAGCGGCAACCGGAGCGGCCTCACGCACAGCTTCAACTGGAGCGCTAGGCGCGGCGACCGCTTCAGTGGCAGCAGGTTGCGCAGCAGCAGGCTGGCGACGCGCTTCTTCTTCGGCGCGACGCTTGGCTTCTTCTTCAGCCTTCTGACGAGCAGCATTTTCTACTGCGCGACGTTCTTCCAGTTCGCGTTTGCGCTCGGCTTCGATTTCTTCCGGGCTGCGCTGTACGAAGACTTTCTTCTTGCGTACTTCAACGCTGATGCTCTTGCTACCAGCAACACGCAGGGTGCTGGTGGTTTTGCGCTGCAATGTAATCTTGCGCGGTTCTTCCACTTTCGCCTTGTGGCTGCTCTTCAAGTGAGTCAGCAAAGACTGCTTCTCACTATCGCTCACACCTTCATCGGCGGCGGTGTGCGGCAGACCTGCCTCACGCATCTGCTGCAACAGGCGCTCTACCGGTGTTTTGACCTCATCGGCCAGTTGTTTCACCGTGACTTGCGTCATGCACTTCTCTCCTCAGGCCGCGCCTAGTTACTCGAACCAATGGGCTCGGGCGGCCATGATCAACTTGCCGGCACGATCATCGTCAATGCCGTCGATGTCGAGCAGATCGTCAATAGACTGCTCGGCCAGGTCTTCGCGGGTAATTACGCCGCGCACCGCCAGTTCCATCGCCAAATCCTTGTCCATACCCTCAAGCGAGAGCAGGTCTTCGGCCGGATGGGCGTCTGCCAGCTTTTCCTCAGTAGCGATGGCTTTAGTCAACAAACGATCCTTGGCCCGAGCGCGAAGCTCGTTGACGGTGTCTTCGTCAAAGCCGTCGATGTTGAGCATTTCTTCCAACGGTACGTAGGCAATCTCTTCCAGGCTGGTGAAGCCTTCATCTACCAGCACCTGCGCCAGGTCTTCATCGACTTCGAGCTCTTCGATGAAGTTGCGCAGGATGTCACCGGTTTCAGCTTGCTGCTTAGCCTGGATGTCCGATTCGGTCATCACGTTCAGGGTCCAACCGGTCAGTTGGCTGGCCAGACGCACGTTCTGACCACCACGACCAATGGCCTGAGCCAGATTGTCTGCGCCAACGGCGATGTCCATGGCATGGGCATCCTCGTCAACGATAATTGCCGCCACTTCAGCCGGCGACATGGCGTTGATGACGAACTGCGCCGGGTTATCGTCCCACAGCACGATGTCCACACGCTCACCACCCAACTCGCCCGACACTGCCTGAACACGCGAACCGCGCATACCAATGCACGCGCCCTGCGGGTCGATGCGTTTGTCCTTGGAGCGGACCGCGATCTTGGCGCGCGAACCCGGATCGCGGGACGCAGCCATGACTTCGATCAGGCCTTCGGCGATCTCCGGCACTTCGATACGGAACAGCTCGATCAGCATTTCCGGTGCGGTACGCGACAGGATCAGCTGCGGGCCGCGGTTCTCGGTGCGGATTTCCTTGAGCAGCGCACGCAGGCGCACGCCGACACGGAAGGTTTCGCGGGAAATGATGTCTTCGCGAGCCAGCAACGCTTCGGCGTTGTTGCCCAGGTCGACGATCACGTTATCGCGGGTGACTTTTTTCACGGTGCCGGAGATGATTTCACCCAGGCGCTCGCGATAGGCGTCAACGACTTGAGCGCGCTCGGCTTCGCGAACCTTCTGCACGATGACCTGTTTGGCGGTCTGTGCAGCGATACGGCCGAATTCGATCGATTCGATCTTTTCTTCGACGACATCACCGACCTTGGCACCAGGATGCGTTTCGGCAACCTTGCTTGGCCAGGTTTCGATGGCCGGATCATCAAGATCGGCTTCTTCGACGACCGTCCAGCGACGGAAAGTCTCATAGGCACCGGTGTGGCGGTTGATTTCCACACGCAGATCAACTTCGTCTTCAAAACGCTTTTTGGTAGCAGTGGCCAGGGCCAGCTCCAGCGCTTCAAAAATCACGTTTGCCGGTACGCCCTTTTCATTGGATACCGACTCAACAACCAGCAGTACTTCTTTGCTCATCGTACGCCTCGCCTTTCGCAAGCCATTGGATCCGCGGGATCCGCGTCTCAGTCAAAACTGGGAATAATGTTGGCCTTGTCGATCATATCGATCGGCAACAGGAATTCATGGTCTTCTACCTGCACCACGACATCCTGTTCTTCTACACCGCGCAGAAGGCCCTGAAAGTTGCGTCGCCCTTCAAAGGGAGATCGCAGCTTGATCTTCACTTGTTCACCGGCAAATTTTGCAAACTGATCAATAGTGAACAGTGGGCGTTCCATGCCTGGCGAGGAAACTTCGAGGGTGTATTCAACGGAGATCGGATCTTCAACATCCAGCACACCGCTGATCTGCCGGCTGACAATGGCACAATCGTCCACCAGCACGCCGCCCTCTTTATCGATATAAACGCGCAACATTGAGTGGCGACCTTGAGCCGAAAACTCAATACCCCAGCATTCATAGCCTAGGGCCACGACCACCGGGGCCAACAAGGCCTGCAACTCTTCTAGCTTGCTCGACACCTGAACCCCCTCGTGCATGTATGTGCATGCTGTGCAAAATAAAAAAATGGGCGAAACGCCCATCCTTGAAACGCCGTCGAACAGCGGCGTTGAAAGTGTCCAGCTAACAAAAAGCCCCTTAAAAGGGGCTCCGCTAAAACTGGTTGCGGGGGCCGGATTTGAACCGACGACCTTCGGGTTATGAGCCCGACGAGCTACCAGACTGCTCCACCCCGCGACAAAGCTGGGGCGGAAGTATACGACCGATCCCTTACAGGGTCAATGTAACCTTCCACCTACAAGAAAGCCCGCAACAGCGGGCTCTCCTGACAATTGGTACCGAGAAGGGGACTCGAACCCCTACACCCTATGGGCACAACCACCTCAAGGTTGCGTGTCTACCAATTCCACCACCTCGGCAATACAGCGTTTACAACCCTTCTTACTTCTGCTCTTGAGCTGGAGGCACGTCAGTCGCTGGAGTAGCCGACTTTTGCTCTTGAAGCACCGGGACATCATCAGAAGCCGGTTTTGCTTTTGGTACTTCCAACACTGCTGGGTTCGGGAGACCTACTTGAGTCAGCACATGAGCTTTCTCTTTAGCAAAGTAACCTAACCCCAAGCTGGTTATGAAGAAACCGGCGGCAAGTATAGCAGTAAACTTACTAAGAAAGGTAGAGGAACCTTGGCTTCCGAACACAGTATTTGAAGCACCTGCACCGAAAGACGCACCAGCATCCGCACCTTTACCCTGTTGCAGCAAAACCAGAGCAACTACGCTCAGAGCAGCCAACAGATGAAAAACGACTACGACTGTTTCCAGCATTTTTTCAGTTTCCCGCGGCGCGACAGATCGCACCGAACTCATCTGCATTCAGGGAAGCTCCACCAATGAGCCCCCCATCGATATCCGGCATGCCGAACAGTTCGACCGCATTGGCCGCCTTCACGCTGCCGCCGTATAGAAGACGCACACCTTGTGCGACTTCAGAATTCTCTGCCGCCAACTGCGCGCGGATGGCTGCGTGCACATCCTGCGCTTGTTGCGGTGTAGCAGTCAGCCCGGTACCAATGGCCCAGACCGGCTCGTAAGCGATTACTGCCTTTGCAAACGCACCAACACCCAACTCCTCGATGATGCTGCCCAGCTGACGCGAGACAACTTCAAGAGTCTTGCCCGATTCGCGCTGCTCCAGGGTTTCCCCTATGCACAACACCGGAATCAAGCCACAAGCCTGTGCTGCTGCGAACTTGCGATTGAGTGTTCCATCACGCTCGCCCATCATCTGACGGCGCTCGGAGTGCCCGACAAGCACATAGGAACAACCCGCATCGACCAACTGGCTCGGTGCAATCTCACCGGTCAATGCGCCTTGCATGGCTTCCACCGCAGAATTCTGCGCGCCGACCTGGATCGACTTGCCCTTCAAGCCATCAACCACTTGGGTGATATGCAAGCAAGGCGGGAAAACCGCGACATCAACACCGCTCGGCAAGGCCAAGTGACGAAGGCCATTGATCAGCTCAGCGACACTGGCGCGGGTACCGTGCATCTTCCAGTTACCAGCTACCATAGTGCGACGCATGCTGTACCTCGTCGGTCAAAGTGGGCGCAGATGTTACCCAACCACATCATCACTGGCAAGCCGAATTCAGGCGCAAACTTCAGTTACCAGTTTTGCCAGGTCTTCGGCATGGCCGCGAACCTGTGTTTCGTCATCACCTTCGACCATGACACGCACCAACGGCTCTGTGCCGGACTTGCGCAACAACACACGGCCACGCCCCTCCATTGCCAGGGTTACACGCTCACATGCCTCTTTGACAGCCGGATGCTCAATAGGATTTGAGCCGCCCGCAAAACGCACGTTCAGCAATACTTGCGGGCACTTGCGCACGGCCTGGCGCGCCTGGGCCAGACTTTCTTCACGACGCTTCATGGCCATAAGCACCTGCAGCGCAGCAATGATCGCATCGCCTGTCGTGGTGTGCTGGAAGCAGACTACGTGTCCGGAATTCTCACCACCTACCTGCCAGTTGCGCTCAAGCAGTTCCGCGATCACATAGCGGTCACCGACATTGGCACGCACGAACGGAATACCCAGATCCGCCAGGGCCAGTTCAAGCCCCAGGTTACTCATCAGCGTACCGACGACACCGCCCTGCAGCTTGTTACGCTCGTGCAGGTCGCGAGCAATGATGAACAGGAGGTCATCACCATCAACAATGACACCCGTGTGATCCACCATCAGTACACGATCACCATCACCATCAAAGGCAATACCCAGGTCGGCATGCCCGGCAAGTACAGCGGCCTGCAACTGCTCCATATGGGTGGAGCCGCAGTTCTCGTTGATGTTCAACCCGTTAGGCTGGGCCGACAGCACTGTCACGTCTGCGCCCAACTCCTTGAATACGCTCGGCGCCACCTTGTAGGTCGCACCATGGGCGCAATCGACCACAATCTTCAGGCCGGCAAAATTGGTGCTGCTTGGCACGCTGCTTTTGCAGAACTCAATGTATCGGCCGGAGGCGTCGTTGATACGCGACACCTTGCCAAGCTTGCTGGACTCAACCACCGTCATCGGCGCATCCAGGAGCTCTTCGATCATCAACTCGATCTCGTCCGGCAGCTTGGTGCCCTGACCCGAGAAGAACTTGATGCCGTTGTCATCATGAGGATTATGCGAAGCACTGATCACGATACCGGCTTCAGCGTGAAAGGTGCGCGTCAGGTAAGCGATGGCCGGCGTCGGCATCGGCCCCAGCAGCATCACATCGGCACCCGCGGCAGACAACCCCGCCTCCAGCGCCGACTCGAACATGTAACCCGAAATCCGAGTGTCCTTGCCCACCAGGATGCGGCACGCGCCCATGCTGCGGAACGCCATACCTGCGGCCCAGCCGAGCTTGAGCATGAAATCAGGAGTAATCGGAAACTCGCCGACCCGACCGCGAATACCGTCGGTGCCAAAATATTTTTTAGTCATAAGTGCTCCATCATTCTTATTCGGCTGATTCTACCGCGGCAATCATACGCACCACATCCACCGTCTCGGCAACATCATGCACCCGCAAGATACGCGCACCCTTGGTGACTGCAAGCGCCGCCAGTGCAAGACCACCGTACAGTCGCTCACCCACCGGGCGATTCAGCGCAAGCCCTATCATGCTCTTGCGCGAAACGCCGACCAGAAGAGGCCGACCAAGGGCATGCAAGGACTCCATATGCTTGAACAGACTTAGATTGTGCTGCAGGGTCTTGGCAAAGCCGAAACCGGGATCGAGGACGATCTTTTCCACAGCAATCCCGGCGGCAACGCAGTGCGCAACCCGCTCGGCAAGAAATCCACTCACCTCACCAACAAGATCATCATAGTGAGGACTGTCCTGCATATTGCTCGGCTCACCCAGCATATGCATCAGACACACCGGCAAACCGGTGGCCGCTGCCGCATCAAGCGCACCGTCACGCTGAAGGGAGCGGACATCGTTAATCATTCCCGCCCCCAGGCGTGCAGTTTCGCGCATTACCGCCGGGGTTGATGTATCAACCGAGATGATCACGTCCAGTTCACGCGCAATGCGTTCAACTATTGGCGCGACCCTCTCCAGCTCCTCCAAGGGAGAAACCAGTCGAGCACCAGGCCGAGTCGACTCACCGCCGACATCAATCAGGGTCGCTCCCGCCGCCACCATGGCCTCTGCATGACGCAATGCAGCATCGCGCTGACTGAAGCGGCCGCCATCAGAGAAAGAGTCGGGGGTTACATTGAGAATGCCCATGACATGCGTATGGGCCAAATCAAGAACCCGGTTGCCGCAAGGCAACCGGGTGGAGGACAACACAGAAGTCATTTCAAACCTTAGACATCAGCTGCCGGGCCGCCAATCGGGGTTTCAGGGCGTTCATTCTGAACCACGGGTGGAGTGCCAGAGGTGCCAGAACCGCCTTCCCAATCGCGAGGTTCACGCGGCGTGCGGCCGGCCATGATGTCGTCGATCTGGTCGGCATCAATGGTCTCGTACTTCATCAGCGCATCCGCCATGGCATCCAGCTTGTCGCGGTTATCCGTGAGGATCTGCTTGGCCGTGCCGTAGCACTGGTCAATGATGCTGCGCACCTCGGAGTCGATCAGCTTGGCTGTCTCACCGGAGAAGCTGGCGTTTTGACCACCACCGCCACGCCCCAGGAACACTTCGCCTTCTTCTTCGGCATACATCAGCGGACCGAGTTTTTCCGACAAGCCCCACTTGGTCACCATGTTCCGTGCAATCTGGCTGGCACGCATGATGTCGTTGGAAGCGCCGGTGGTGACGCCGTCGAAGCCAAGGGTCATCTCTTCGGCAATCCGACCGCCGTACAGCGAGCAGATCTGACTGATCAGTGCGCGCTTGGACAGGCTGTAACGGTCTTCTTCCGGCAGGAACATCGTGACACCCAGCGCCCGACCACGCGGGATGATCGACACTTTGTAGACCGGGTCGTGCTCAGGCACAACACGACCGACAATGGCGTGACCGGCTTCGTGATAAGCGGTGTTCTGCTTCTCTTTCTCGGACATGACCATGGACTTGCGCTCGGCGCCCATCATGATCTTGTCCTTGGCCAATTCGAACTCTTTCATCTCCACGATACGCTTGCCGGTACGGGCAGCGAACAACGAGGCCTCGTTGACCAGGTTGGCCAGATCGGCACCGGAGAAGCCAGGAGTACCACGGGCAATCACGGCCGGAGCCACATCATCACCCATTGGTACTTTGCGCATGTGTACTTTCAGGATCTGTTCGCGACCACGGATATCCGGCAAGCCCACCACAACCTGACGGTCGAAGCGGCCTGGACGCAGCAATGCAGGGTCCAGCACGTCCGGACGGTTGGTAGCAGCGATCACAATGATGCCGTCGTTCATTTCAAAGCCGTCCATCTCAACCAGCAACTGGTTGAGGGTCTGCTCACGTTCATCATGACCGCCGCCCATGCCGGCGCCACGATGGCGACCGACGGCGTCGATTTCATCGATGAAGATGATGCAAGGCGCATGTTTCTTAGCCTGCTCGAACATGTCACGAACACGGCTGGCGCCCACACCGACGAACATCTCGACAAAGTCGGAACCGGAAATGGTGAAGAACGGCACCTTGGCTTCGCCGGCAATCGCCTTGGCCAGCAAGGTTTTACCGGTACCCGGAGGGCCAACCATCAGCACACCACGAGGAATGCGGCCGCCCAATCGCTGGAACTTGCCCGGATCGCGCAGGAACTCGACCAGCTCGCCCACTTCTTCCTTGGCTTCGTCGCAACCGGCAACGTCAGCCAGCGTGGTTTTCACCTGGTCTTCGGAGAGCAGGCGTGCCTTGCTCTTGCCGAAACTCATCGGTCCGCCCTTGCCTCCCGCACCACCTTGCATCTGGCGCATGAAGAACATGAACACCGCGATGATCACCAGGATCGGGAAGCTGGCTACCAGCAACTGGGTCCAGATGCTCTGCTGCTCAGGCTGCTTGCCTTCGACGACCACGTGGTTATCCACCAGATCACCGATCAGACCGTTGTCCTGGATGGCCGGACGAATGGTCTTGAAGCTGTCGCCATCGTTGCGTTTACCGGTGATCACGTAGCCATCAACCGCTACGCGCTCGACCTTGCCATCCTTAACTTGCTGGATGAAGTCGGAATAGTTGAGGGTCTGCGGCTCGTTAGGGCTGGAGAAGTTGTTCATCACCGTCACCAGGACAGCCGCGATGATCAACCACAGGATCAGATTCTTTGCCATATCGTTCAATTAACTACCCTCTGAAGCAAGCTCCGCTACTGGCGCGCGCTTCGCATGATATTCACCGGCCTAACTTACTACATTACCTACAACACTGGCAGGCGCCGTCTGTAACCCTTTGTGAAACTTTGACTACACAATATTCGTAAAGCTTCGTGACGAAAGCGATATAAAAAAACCTATCGACTCCCTTCAAACCCTCAAAGACGCTCATCACTGGCGGCGCCTTCGATGCCACGGAACCCCCGCGCCAGCAGATACTGCTCGCGAGACCGGTCACGCGAGGAGTCCGGCTTACGCATCTGCACCTTGTCGAACAGCTTGCGAATGTTCTTGTGGTACTCGTCGAAGCCTTCACCCTGGAAGACCTTGACCAGGAAATCACCACCCGGACGCAATACCCGACCCGCCAGATCCAGCGCCAACTCGCACAGGAACATGGCTCGCGGCATATCAACAGCCGGTAATCCACTCATATTGGGGGCCATGTCGGAAATCACAAGGTCCACCTGCGAATTTCCGACGGCTTCCAGGATTTCGGCCAGGACCGCGTCCTGGGTAAAGTCCCCGTGCACGAACGTCACATCCGGGATGCTGTCCATCTCCAGGATGTCGGAAGCGATCAACCGGCCTTGCCCACCAATCAGACGACTGGCCACCTGGGACCAGCCCCCCGGGGCGGCACCCAGGTCGATCACGCTCATGCCTGGGCGGAACAATTTGTCCTTGTCCTGGAGTTCCAGCAATTTGTAGCTGGCCCGGGACCGGTAACCGTCCTTTTGCGCCTTTTTGACGTAAGGATCGTTGAAATGTTCTTGTAGCCACTTAAGGCTGGTTTTGGAACGGGCCACGGGCCACCTCGAAAAATAAAACGGGTCGTGATTAACTGGGCGGTCCCGGACTCGCTCGGGTAAACTGGCCGCCGCTTTTTACAAGATCAGACGCAGGGGTCAGATTATGCCGCTCACTCAAGAGCAGAAGAAACAGTACAAATCCATTGGCCACCATCTGAAACCAGTTCTGATTGTGGCAGATAACGGTTTGACTGAAGGTGTGTTAGCCGAATTCGAACGTGCGCTGAACGATCATGAACTGATCAAGATCAAGGTCAACATCCTTGATCGCGAAGCTCGCCTGGCTGCTATTGCAGAACTGTGCAAGGCAGGCAAAGCGGACCTGGTCCAGGTCATCGGCAAGATGGCGCTGCTGTATCGCAAGAACTTCAGCGTCAACAAGCAACTGTCGAACGTACACCGCTTCAAGTAATAAAAAGGGTCACGGGCGTGCTTCGCGCGCCCCGCCACTCCATCCCGGTGCAGGCTGTAAAACCAGCACCAGGCCGGAGAACCCTAGCACAAGATAGCTGAATAGCTGCCAGCGCAACGCTTCCGGCAACCAGACATGCACCACGCAAAACATTGCGCATGCATACAGCGCCATCAACAGCAGTTGCCCGCGAATATCCCGCCACAAACTCCCCAAGCCCTCGGCCTTGACCAGCACCAATACCTGGAGCGTCACGCACGCCGCCGCAAAACCCACCAGCAGCGCACTGAGTAGTCCATCGATCTCGTCGATCAGCAGCGGTGCCAGGCCAATCAGGCCCAGCGCTGGCAACACACCGATATGCAACAACCACAGGCCGCCCACCCAAAGCATCTGGGAGAGCTGCCAAAGCATGGCGCCCGCACGAAGCGGGCGCCGTCTTTCAGATGTGACTAACTTCAACAATCTCGTACTCGATCACACCGCTCGGCGTTTTCACAGCGACCACATCACCCTCTTCCTTGGCGATCAAGGCGCGGGCAATCGGAGACCCCACAGAGATCTTGCCTTGCTTGATGTCGGCCTCGTCCTCTCCCACGATGTGGTAGGTCACGCTTTCATCGGTCTCGACATTGGCGATTTCGACGGTCGTACCGAAGATCACCTTGCCTGTATGAGGAATGGTGGTCACATCAATGACCACCGAGTTCTGCAGACGGCCTTCGATGTCACGGATCCGCGCTTCGACCATACCTTGCTGCTCGCGGGCAGCGTGGTATTCGGCGTTTTCCTTCAGGTCACCCAGTTCGCGGGCCGTCCCGATGTCCTGGCTAAGCTTCGGACGGACGACCTTGGTCAGGTGGGCGTGCTCCTCTTCCAGGGCCTTGAAGCCCTGGACGGTCATTGGGTATTTGGTCATGCCTTCAATCCTGCGTGTAGATCCTGCAAGCGACGCACGGTCTTTTCCGGACCGAACTTGAGCGCTTCACAGATGGCTTCGCCAGCAGCAATGGTGGTGGTGCAGTAGATCTTGTGCTGCAAGGCGTTACGACGAATAGAGTAGGAATCCGCGATCGACTGGCGACCTTCGGTGGTGTTGATGATCAGGGTGACTTCGTCATTCTTGATCATGTCAACCACGTGCGGACGGCCTTCCGTCACCTTGTTCACGCGACGCACTTTCAGGCCGGCAGCTTCGATCAGCTTGGCGGTCCCGGCAGTGGCCACGACTTCGAAGCCCAAGTTGATCAGATCGCGGGCCACGCCTGCAACCAGTGGCTTGTCGTCATCACGCACACTGATAAACGCAGTACCGCCGGTCGGCAGCACTTCGCTGGCGCCCATCTGGGCCTTGGCAAACGCCTCACCAAAGGTATCGCCAACGCCCATCACTTCACCGGTGGACTTCATCTCTGGGCCCAGGATCGGGTCCACGCCAGGGAATTTGGCGAATGGGAACACCGCCTCTTTCACACTGTAGAAGTTCGGAATGATTTCCTTGGTAAAGCCGATTTCCTTCAGGGTCTTACCGGCCATCACGCGGGCAGCGATCATGGCCAGGGACACACCGATGCACTTGGAAACAAACGGCACGGTACGCGAAGCACGCGGGTTGACCTCGATCACGTAGATGTCTTCGCCTTGCAACGCCAGCTGCACGTTCATCAGGCCGACAACACCCAGCTCCAGGGCCATTTTCTTGACCTGTTCGCGCATTTCGTCCTGGATGTGCGCCGGCAGCGAGTACGGCGGCAGCGAGCAAGCGGAGTCACCGGAGTGAACGCCCGCCTGTTCGATGTGCTGCATGATCGCACCGATCACCACGTCGGTACCGTCGCACACCGCGTCCACGTCCATCTCGATGGCACAGTTGAGGAAGTGGTCCAGCAGCACCGGGCTGTCGTTGGACACTTTCACCGCGTCACGCAGGTAACGCTTGAGCTCTTCTTCTTCGTAGACGATTTCCATCGCACGACCGCCCAGCACGTAGGACGGACGCACCACCAGCGGGTAGCCGATCTTGCTGGCGGCACGGATGGCTTCGTCTTCGCTGCGCACAGTGGCGTTTGGCGGCTGACGCAGGTTCAGGCGCTCAACCATTTGCTGGAAGCGCTCGCGGTCTTCTGCACGGTCGATGGCGTCCGGGCTGGTACCGATGATCGGCACGCCGGCCGCTTCCAGGGCACGCGCCAGTTTCAGCGGAGTTTGCCCGCCGTACTGGACGATCACGCCTTTTGGCTTCTCGACGCGCACGATTTCCAGCACGTCTTCCAGGGTCACTGGCTCGAAGTACAGACGATCGGAGGTGTCGTAGTCAGTGGAAACGGTTTCCGGGTTGCAGTTGACCATGATGGTCTCGTAGCCATCTTCGCGCAGGGCGAGGGCAGCGTGGACGCAGCAGTAGTCGAACTCGATACCCTGGCCTATGCGGTTCGGACCGCCGCCCAGGATCATGATCTTGTCGCGACCCGACGGCGCGGCTTCGCACTCTTCCTCATAGGTGGAGTACAGGTACGCGGTGTCGGTGGAGAACTCGGCCGCGCAGGTGTCAACACGCTTGTAGACCGGGAAGATCTCCAGCTTGTGGCGATGGGTACGCAGGTTCTTCTCGGTCACACCCAGCAGTTTGGCCAGACGCTGATCAGAGAAACCTTTGCGCTTGAGGCGGAACATCATGTCGCGGTCGATGCTGGCCAGCCCCAGGGTCTTGACCTTCTCTTCTTCCTTGATCAGATCTTCGATCTGCACCAGGAACCACGGGTCGATCATGTTCATGCCGAAGATGTCTTCGACGGTCATGCCGGCGCGGAAGGCGTCCGCCACGTACCAGATACGCTCGGCGCCCGGCACGGTCAGCTCACGCTTGAGCACGCTCATGCTTTCCGGGTTGCTCAGGTCGAGTTTCTCGTCCAGGCCGCAAACGCCCACTTCCAGGCCGCGCAGGGCTTTCTGCAGGGATTCCTGGAAGGTACGGCCGATGGCCATGACCTCACCGACAGACTTCATCTGGGTGGTCAGGCGCGCATCAGCCTTGGCGAATTTTTCGAAGGCAAAACGCGGCAGCTTGGTGACGACGTAGTCGATGGAAGGCTCGAAGGACGCCGGGGTCTTGCCGCCAGTGATGTCGTTCGACAGCTCGTCCAGGGTGTAACCCACGGCCAGCTTGGCCGCGACCTTGGCGATCGGGAAGCCGGTGGCTTTTGAAGCCAGGGCCGACGAACGGGATACGCGCGGGTTCATCTCGATCACGACCATGCGGCCAGTGTTCGGGCAGATACCGAACTGAACGTTGGAGCCGCCGGTTTCCACGCCGATCTCGCGCAATACCGCCAGGGAGGCGTTACGCAGGATCTGGTATTCCTTGTCGGTCAGGGTCTGTGCCGGAGCCACGGTGATCGAGTCACCGGTGTGCACGCCCATCGGGTCGAAGTTTTCGATGGAGCAGACGATGATGCAGTTGTCCTTTTTATCGCGGACAACCTCCATCTCGTATTCTTTCCAGCCGATCAGGGATTCGTCGATCAGCAGCTCTTTGGTCGGCGACAGGTCCAGGCCGCGGGCGCAGATTTCTTCGAACTCTTCACGGTTGTAAGCAATACCGCCACCGGTGCCGCCCATGGTGAACGACGGACGAATGATGCACGGGAAGCCCAGGGTCTCGAGGACCGCATTGGCTTCTTCCATGCTGTGGGCGATACCGGAACGCGGGCAGGCCAGGCCGATGGACTTCATGGCCTTGTCGAAGCGCGAACGGTCCTCAGCCTTGTCGATGGTGTCGGCATTGGCGCCGATCATCTCTACGCCGAACTTTTCCAGGACGCCTTCGCGCTCCAGGTCCAGGGCGCAGTTCAGTGCGGTCTGGCCACCCATGGTCGGCAGCAGCGCGTCCGGACGCTCTTTCTCGATGATCTTGGCAACGGTCTGCCACTTGATCGGCTCGATGTAGGTGGCGTCGGCCATGGCCGGGTCGGTCATGATGGTGGCCGGGTTGGAGTTCACCAGGATGACGCGGTAGCCCTCCTCGCGCAGGGCCTTACAGGCCTGGGCGCCGGAGTAGTCGAATTCACAGGCCTGGCCGATCACGATCGGGCCAGCGCCGAGAATCAGGATGCTTTTTATGTCTGTACGTTTTGGCATGGGTTTGTCACTCAAATCCGCAGGTCAGTCGGCAAGCCGTCTTGAACAATCTTTGAAGAGCCTGCGGGGGCCACCGACATCCGGGGCCGCCCGCAGGCCGCTCAGTCAGCGTCGCTTGGCCATCTCATTGATGAAACGGTCGAACAGCGGTGCTACGTCGTTCGGGCCCGGGCTGGCTTCAGGGTGGCCCTGGAAGCTGAACGCGCTCTTGTCGGTGCGCTCGATACCCTGCAGGGAACCGTCGAACAGCGACTTGTGAATGGCGCGCACGTTGCTCGGCAGGGTGGCTTCATCTACCGCAAAACCGTGGTTCTGGCTGGTGATCATCACAACGCCGGTATCCAGGTCTTGTACCGGGTGGTTGGCGCCGTGGTGGCCATGACCCATTTTCAGGGTCTTGGCGCCGGAGGCCAGGGCGAGCAATTGGTGACCGAGGCAGATACCGAACACCGGAATCTCGGTTTCCAGCACTTCCTTGATCGCCTGGATGGCGTAGTCGCATGGCTCAGGGTCACCCGGGCCATTGGACAGGAACACGCCGTCCGGTTGCAGGGCGAGCACGTCGCTGGCCGGGGTTTGCGCCGGCACCACGGTCACGCGGCAACCGCGCTCGACCAGCATGCGCAGGATGTTGTACTTCACGCCGTAGTCGTAGGCCACTACGTGGTAAGGCAGGTCCGCGGCTTCGATGGTCGCGTGGCTGTCGGTCTTCAAGTCCCAGACCGTGGAGCGCCATTCGTACTTCTCTTTGACGCTGACGACTTTCGCCAGGTCCATGCCCTTCAGGCCAGGGAAACCTTGGGCTGCGGCAATCGCCGCCTCTTCGGAAATATTGTCACCGACCATGATGCAGCCGTTCTGCGACCCCTTCTCACGCAGGATGCGCGTGAGGCGGCGTGTGTCGATACCCGCGATCGCCACAACATTGTTGGCCTTCAGGTAATCGGACAGCGACATCGTGTTACGCCAGTTGCTCGCAACCAGAGGCAGGTCACGAATCACCAGACCGGCCGACCAGACACGATCAGACTCGACGTCTTCCGGTGTAGTACCGGTGTTGCCGATGTGCGGATAGGTCAAGGTAACGATCTGTTGGGCGTAGGAAGGATCGGTAAGGATTTCCTGATAGCCGGTCATGGCAGTGTTAAACACTACCTCTCCAACGGTCTGACCGTCGGCTCCAATGGCTTCGCCGCGAAAAATGCTGCCATCAGCAAGGGCGAGTATGGCTGGCTTAGTCAAGAAGACCTCCCGTAAATAAAGCCTGAAAGGGCGATCGCAGGTTGTAAAAAAGCGGAGTGACGTATGGACACGTCACCCCGCTTCTTCACTGAATTATTCTGCGCGCTTTTAGTGGACACACTAAAGCTGTAGCTTACAGAAAAAGGCTTTTTTGGTCCACCGCTAATGAGCCTTAAAGGCAGGGGAATGCGACAGGGCGTCGCTCAGCGGGTAAAAACGGGGCCTAAGCATAAGCTTGAGGCCCCGCTTTAGCTACTGCTTAGTGCAGATCCAGCACATCGCGCATGTCGTAAAGACCCGCTTCGCGACCTTCCAACCAGAGTGCTGCACGCACCGCACCCTTGGCAAACGTCATGCGACTGGACGCTTTGTGCGTGATTTCCAGGCGCTCGCCCTCAGTGGCGAACAACACGGTGTGATCACCCACCACATCCCCCCCGCGCACCGTTGCAAAGCCGATGGTGTCACGCGCACGCGCGCCGGTATGGCCTTCGCGGCCGTATACCGCCACTTTCGACAGGTCGCGACCCAGCGCATCAGCGATCGCCTCGCCCATGCGCAGCGCGGTGCCCGACGGCGCATCGATCTTGTGGCGATGATGGGTCTCGATGATTTCGATATCCGCCTCGTCCCCCAGCACGCGCGCTGCCAGATCAAGCAACTTGAGCGACAGGTTCACGCCCACGCTGAAGTTGGCCGCGAAGACGATAGGAATATCCTTGCCCGCCTCCACCAGCAACTGCTTCTGCTCAACCGTCAAACCGGTGGTACCGATCACCATCGCCTTGCCCGCCTTGCGGCAGAACGCCAGGTTTTTCAGCATCACTTCCGGCAGGGTGAAGTCGATCAGTACGTCGAACTCGTCAGCCACCTGCTCCAGGTTGCCCGACAACGAAACACCGATGCGCCCCAGCGAAGCCAGCTCACCGGCATCCGCTCCGATCAACGTGCTGCCCGGGCGGACGATCGCCGCCGTCAGCCCGGAGGCCGGCGAGCGTTGCTGCACCGCCTCGACCAGCGTCTTGCCCATGCGCCCAGCAGCGCCCATTACGGCTATACGTCGCATATTCAATTCCTTACAGGTCGCCGAAGAAGCGCTTCACACCGTCGAAAAAGCCCGCGGTTTTCGGCGAGTGAGAGTCATCACCCTCCATCGAGCTGCGGAACTCCTCAAGCAGTTCGCGCTGACGACGATTCAGGTTGACCGGAGTCTCTACCGCCACACGGCACATCAGGTCGCCAGCACCGCCGCCACGCACCGGCGCAACGCCCTTGCCACGGATACGGAATTGCTTGCCAGTCTGAGTGCCCTCAGGGATCTTGAGCTTGACCCGACCGTCGAGCGTTGGAATCTCAAGCTCGCCACCCAGCGCCGCATCAACAAAGCTGATCGGCACTTCGCAGAACAAGTGCTTACCGTCACGCTGGAAGATCGAGTGCTCGCGCACATTGATCACCACGTACAAGTCCCCCGTAGGGCCACCCTGCGTACCCGCCTCGCCCTCACCCGACAGACGAATGCGATCACCGGTATCCACACCCGCCGGCACTTTCACCGAAAGGGTTTTGTACTCTTCGACACGACCTTCGCCGTGGCAGGAGTCGCACGGGTCGGAAATGATCTTGCCCTGGCCATGGCAGCGCGGGCAGGTCTGCTGCACAGAGAAGAAGCCCTGCTGCATACGGACCTGACCAATACCGCCGCACGTTGGGCAGGTGATCGGCGAAGAGCCTTTCTTGGCCCCCGAACCGTCGCACGGCTTGCAATTGACCAGCGTCGGCACACGGATATTGACGCTGGTGCCGCGTACGGCTTCTTCCAGGTTCAACTCCAGGGTGTAGCGCAAGTCGCTGCCACGCTGGGCGCCGCCACGCTGACCACCCCGGCCACCACCGAAGAAGTCGCTGAATACATCGCCGAAGATATCGGAGAAGTTCTGACCACCAAAACCGGCACCGCCGCCGCCCATGCTCGGGTCGACACCGGCGTGGCCATACTGGTCGTACGCTGCCCGCTTGTTGGGATCAGACAGGCATTCGTAGGCCTCGTTGGCCTCTTTGAACATTTCCTCGGATTCTTTGCTATCCGGATTACGGTCCGGGTGATGCTTCATCGCCAGGCGACGGTAGGCCTTCTTCAGGTCCGTCTCGCTGGAGCCGCGCTCCACACCCAATACTTCGTAATAGTCACGCTTTGCCATAAGTCTTTGCACTCTTAAGGACGTTCGGCCAGACCCTCCTGAGCCTTGCCAAACTCGTTGAGCCCCAATACAGGCCCGGACCCAACTCACGTCAATTCAACGATCCTGGTCATTACTACTTTTAGCCAGGGACCCGGCCAAAAATGCGGTATTTACTGCTCGGAAAGCAGGAGCATTCCCGATCACACCGCCAGCATCCGAAGACTGTCGCATGCTGTAAAAATTCGCATACCCCAGACACGCCAACGCGGGAGCAAGCTCCCGCGCGGCGACATCCTACCAGTCACCGCTTGATAGCGGTCAACCGGGCGACCAACTTACTTCTGGTCTTTGACTTCTTCGAACTCGGCATCGACAACGTCGTCGTGCTTGGCTTCAGGCTCTGCCTGTTGCGCAGCACCGTCAGCTGGCTGACCTTGTTCGGCGTACATTTTCTGAGCAACTGGCGCAGACACTTTCGACAGTTCTTCGATCTTGGCTTCGATAGCTGCCTTGTCATCGCCTTTCACGGCGGTTTCCAGGGCAACGACAGCAGCTTCGATGGCAGCCTTCTCTTCGGCAGTCACTTTATCGCCAGCATCAGCGACCATTTTGCGCGTCGAGTGAACCAGCGCATCACCCTGGTTACGGGCGCCAGCCAGCTCGGCAAACTTGGCATCCGCATCAGCGTTCGCTTCAGCATCACGAATCATCTGTTGAATTTCTTCATCAGACAGACCGGAGTTGGCCTTGATGGTGATCTTCTGCTCTTTGCCAGTCGCCTTGTCTTTCGCGCCAACGTGCAGGATGCCGTTGGCATCGATGTCGAAGGTCACTTCAATTTGTGGCACGCCACGTGGAGCTGGTGGAATCTCGGCCAGGTCGAACTTGCCCAGGGACTTGTTCTGAGCAGCCTGCTTACGCTCACCTTGCAGCACGTGAATGGTCACCGCGCCCTGGTTGTCGTCGGCAGTCGAGAACACCTGGGATTTCTTGGTAGGAATCGTGGTGTTTTTCTCGATCAGCGCAGTCATCACGCCGCCCATGGTTTCGATACCCAGGGTCAGCGGGCTGACGTCCAGCAGCAGCACGTCTTTCACGTCGCCGGCCAGTACCGCACCCTGGATGGCAGCACCCATGGCAACCGCTTCGTCCGGGTTCACGTCTTTACGTGCTTCCTTGCCGAAGAACTCGGTAACTTTCTGTTGAACCAATGGCATACGGGTCTGACCGCCGACCAGGATCACGTCGTTGATGGAGCCAACGTCGATACCGGCGTCTTTCAGCGCGATGCGGCAAGGTTCGATGGTGCGCTGAACCAGGTCTTCAACCAGTGCTTCCAACTTGGCGCGAGAAATCTTCACGTTCAAGTGCTTAGGACCGGTGGCATCTGCAGTGATGTACGGCAGGTTCACGTCGGTCGAATTGCTCGAAGACAGTTCGATCTTGGCTTTTTCAGCAGCTTCTTTCAGACGCTGCATCGCCAGCGGATCACCTTTGAGGTTGATGCCGCTTTCTTTCTTGAATTCGTCAACGAGGTAGTCGATCAGACGAATGTCAAAGTCTTCACCACCCAGGAAGGTGTCACCGTTGGTGGCCAACACTTCGAACTGGTGCTCGCCGTCAACTTCAGCGATCTCGATGACAGACACGTCGAACGTACCACCACCCAGGTCATAAACGATCACGGTGTGGTCGCCTTTGGCCTTGTCCATACCGTAAGCCAGCGCAGCTGCGGTTGGTTCGTTGATGATGCGTTTTACGTCCAGGCCCGCGATGCGGCCGGCGTCTTTAGTGGCCTGACGCTGACTGTCGTTGAAGTAGGCCGGAACGGTGATCACCGCCTCGGTCACTGTTTCACCCAGGTAGTCTTCGGCCGTCTTCTTCATCTTTTTCAAGACTTCAGCCGAAATCTGCGGTGCAGACATCTTGGCGCCATTTACTTCAACCCAGGCGTCACCGTTGTCAGCCTTGGCGATTTTGTAAGGCACCATCTTGATGTCTTTCTGTACGACTTCTTCGTCGAACTTACGACCGATCAGACGCTTTACTGCGTACAGAGTGTTGTGCGGGTTGGTGACAGCCTGGCGCTTGGCCGACTGACCGACCAGGATCTCGCCATCATTTGCGTAAGCAATGATCGACGGTGTGGTACGCGCGCCTTCCGCGTTCTCGATGACTTTGGCCTTGCCATTTTCCATGACGGACACACACGAGTTGGTGGTCCCCAGGTCGATACCGATAATTTTGCCCATGATTTACTCTCCCGAAACTTGAATTTGGTTGCCGCAGCAGTGGTGGCTAACTGCGGTAGCACTTAAACGCTTGACTTATAGATGGGGGCTTTACAGCGTATTTCAAGCCTGCTCATCAATAGAAGGCGCAACCGCTGCAGGCTCCTTGCTCACCTCAACCATCGCCGGGCGCAGCAGGCGACCGTTGAGCTGATAGCCCTTCTGGTACACTTTCAGCACGCTGTTAGGCTCCAGGTCATGGCTTTCCTGCATGGACATGGCCTGGTGATGTTCAGCGTTGAACGGTTCGCCGCCGGTTGGATCGATGGCTTCCAGTTGATAACGCTTCAGGGTGTCCTGGAACATTTTCAGGGTCAGCTCGATCCCTTCGCGCATTGGGCGGATGTTTTCGTCATCCGGATTGGACAACTCGAGACCACGCTCCAGGCTGTCGATGATCGGCAGCAAGTCACCGGCGAATTTTTCCAGTGCGAACTTGTGAGCCTTCTCTACATCCTGCTCGGCACGGCGGCGGACGTTCTGCAGATCGGCGGCAACACGCAAAGACTGATCCCGCGCAGCCGCCAATTGCTCTTCGAGCACTTGCACGCGAGTTGCCAGCTCGTCGCCGACAGCCGAATTGGCGTCTGGAGTTTGCGTATCCTGCGTCTGTTCGTCAGCCATAGTTTTCTCCTTTCAAAATCATGCGCGAACTCAACTCGCGCTTCTGTTCCGGTATATGGGGCCACAATTTCCAGGTTCAAGGGCGTAGGCGTTACCAAAAGTCTTTCCCATGACCGGGATCAATTCCTGCTCTTTCATTCCTCAGCGCGCTAAAAAACACATCTATTCAAGCAAATCGAGCTAAACGCCAGGATTGTCAGCCCCGAACAAAACACTGTATAAATAACCAGACCTAAAGCCTGGGAGCGGCCGTCATGCTCGTGCACCTGTCCGTACATAACTACGCCATCGTTGAACACCTGGATCTCGAACTGGACCGAGGGATGAGCGTAATCACAGGCGAAACCGGCGCCGGCAAGTCGATCATGCTCGATGCCCTGGGCCTCACCCTGGGTGATCGCGCCGACAGCGGCGTGGTGCGCCCCGGCGCAGACAAGGCTGATATCCTGGCCACCTTCGACCTGGCCGATATTCCCGAGGCCGAAACCTGGCTGGCCGAACGCGACCTTGATAATGAAGGCCCGTGCATCCTGCGACGGGTTATCACGGCGGAGGGTCGCTCTCGCGGCTATATCAACGGTACGCCCTGCCCACTGGGCGACCTGAAAGCCCTGGGCGAGCTGCTTATCGATATCCACAGCCAGCATGAGCACCAGTCGCTCCTGAAGACCGACACCCATCGCCGCCTGCTAGATGAATACGCCGGCGCCACAGACCTTGCCCGCCAGGTGCAACTGGCCGCCCAGCGCTGGCGCCAGACTCGCCAGGAACTGGAGCGACTCTCCAACTCCGGCGATGAACAACGTGCTCGCCATCAATTGCTCAGCTATCAACTCGAAGAACTGGAGAGCCTGGGCCTGGGCGAGAACGAACTGGAGCAGCTCGAGCAGGAACACAAGAACCTCACCAACGCAGAAACCCTGCTGGGTATTTGTCGCCAGGTGGTTGAGCAATGCAGTGAAAGCGACTCGGGCAACGTGCTCAATGCACTGACTGCCAGCCTCAATCGCTTGTCGAGCGTGAACAATGCCTCCGGCTCGCTGAGCGAAGCTACGACGCTGCTCACCAGTGCACAGATTCAGGTGGAGGAAGCGGTCGGCGAACTGAATCGCTTCCTGGATCACTTCGATGCCGACCCGGCACGCCTGCAGGAAATAGAAGAACGCCTGGACACCATCTACACCCTGGCGCGCAAGCACCGAATCCAGCCCACCGAAGTGGCGACAATGCAGCAAAAGCTGCTGGATGAAATCGAGACCCTGAATGCGAATGACGAGTCCATCGAACGACTGGGCGAAGAACTCGCCTCGTTCGCTCGTCATTACCAGGAGAAAGCGCGCGAACTGAGCGACCTGCGCCAACAAGCCGCGACCGGCCTGGCCAGCGCAGTAGAGCTGGAGATCCAACGCTTGGGCATGCCGGGCGGACGCTTCACCATCGAACTGCACGCCAACACCAGCAACGAGCTGCAACCCCACGGACTGGAGCAGGTTGAACTACTGGTAAGCGCCAACCCTGGGCAGCCGCTCAAGGCGTTGGCAAAAGTGGCATCCGGCGGCGAGCTCTCGCGGATCAGCCTGGCGATCCAGGTGATTACCGCGCAAACCTCCCGGGTACCGACACTGGTATTCGACGAAGTTGACGTGGGCATTGGCGGGCCGACAGCAGAAATTGTTGGCCAACTGTTGCGACGCCTGGGGGATCGAGGCCAGGTACTGACGGTCACCCACTTACCGCAAGTGGCAGCCCAAGGTCATCAACACTTGTTTGTGCACAAGGTACGCGGCAGTGATGCGACGCACACGGCCGTGTCCAAGCTGAACAAATCCGAACGTGTGGAAGAAGTGGCGCGCATGCTCGGCGGTATTGATTTGACCAAGGAGTCGTTGGCGCACGCGAAGAAAATGGTCGTGGCAGCAAAGGCCTGAGCGAACAACATTCCTTCTTTATAGAAAGCACGAAGGCGACCCTGAGGTCGCCTTCGATCGTTTTGCAGCGTAAATCTGCAGCGCTTGTTACTTTTTCTTACGGATGTACAGGACCAGATTATGGTCAACCAGATCGAAGCCATGCTCTTCAGCAATCTTATGCTGCAACGCTTCGATTTCCGGGCTGGTGAACTCGATAACCTCGTTGGTATCCAGGTCAACCATGTGGTCGTGATGACCACCGTCAGCCAATTCGAACACTGCATGACCGCCGTCGAAATTATGACGAACCACCAGCCCAGCGGCTTCAAACTGGGTCAGCACACGGTAAACCGTGGCCAGACCAACGTCCTCATTAGACTCCATCAGCGCCTTGTAGACATCCTCGGCACTCATGTGGCGCTGCTCAGCAGAATCGAGCATTTGTAGAATCTTGACTCGTGGCAGAGTCACTTTGAGACCGGCTTTGCGTAGTTCGCTATTTTCAACCATGGTTAGCTTTCTCGCGGATGCTGCTTCGCAGCTTCTCTTAATACGGGTATGATCGGCGTTTACGTTGTCCCAGCCAAGATAGTGGAAGTCGCCCACCGATGCAAAACACCAAGCTCTTGCTAACCAGTTTCACCTTTGTGGGACTGCTCGCACTCGCCGGTTGTTCATTCCCCGGGGTTTACAAAATCGACATCCAGCAGGGCAATGTCGTCACGCAGGACATGATAGACCAGTTACGCCCCGGAATGACCCGACGGCAAGTACGGTTTATCATGGGTAATCCCCTGCTGACCGACACTTTCCATGCCGATCGCTGGGATTATCTCTACAGCCTGCAACCAGGTGGCGGTGAACGCCAGCAGGAGCGCGTCAGTGTCATCTTCAATGGCAATGACCAGCTTGTCAGCCTGTCCGGCGACTTCATGCCCGGCGTAAGCCGTGATGAAGCCCTGCTTGGCAAGGATAACGGTAACAACGTGACTGCGCCTGCGCAGGAAGGCGAGAAGCCGAAGTCCGAAGTACCGGCCAAGCCTGGCTCCTTGCTTGACAAGATCCAGAAAGACGTCGACGGGGTGGAGACAGTACCCGTCCCGACGCCGCAGCCTCTGGACACCAGCCCGCAGTAAGTGTGCGGCGCTCAACAAAAAGCCCGGCATGCCGGGCTTTTTGTTGCCTGCCATTTGGCTGGCCTATGGGTGCTGCTGCTTGGCCAGGGCCGCCTTGGCCGCGCGGAGCCGGCGCACCTCTTTCGGATCCACCAATAACGGACGGTAAATCTCAATACGGTCACCGGCCTGCACTGCGCGCACGTCGGCATCCGCAACCACCTTGCCGAATATCCCCAAAGGGCAATTCGCTAGATCCAGCTCGGGAAATCGCGCTGCAATAACGGACGCCTGCACTGCAGCACGCAGATGGGTGCCCACCGGCACCGACACCGCCAGCAACACCTGGCGATCCTCGGCGGCATACACAACTTCGATCTCAACCATGCAGTTGCTTGGCTCGCTGACAAAATGCATCCACCAGGGTATTGGCGGCCTGGTTGAACAACGGCCCCAACGTCGCCCGCACAATAGGCCCGGCATAGTCAAAAGAAAGATCCAGGCTGATTTTGCAGGCCTTATCCGTCAGCGCCTTGAACACCCATACGCCATGCAGTTGGGTAAAGGGCCCTTCCTGCAAATTCATTTCGATGGACTTACCGGGCACCAGCACATTACGCGTAACAAAATGCTGACTAAGGCCACCCTTCGCGACCCCGACACTTGCGACCATGTGGTCATCACTACCTTCCAGCACCTCGGCCGTTGAGCACCACGGCAGGAATTCCGGGTAACGCGCCACGTCGTTGACCAGGTCATAGAGCGCCTGTGCCGGATAGGGCAACAGCGCTGAACGTTGAATATGCGTCGTCATGTGTGCGTTATTTCCACAGCTGAGGCAAACATCGCGAAAAAACAGCCCGATCCGCGAAAGAAAAAATCCAGAGAACTGCCTGCATTGTCCGGGATTCATCCAACACGCTCAAGCACGCAGGTTGACCGTAGCCGACACGCTCGCAACTCCCTATAATGCCGCCCCTATGGCTAAACAAAAGAAACACCCCACAGGGACCATCGCGCAAAACAAAAAGGCGCGACACGATTACTTCATCGAACATCGGTTCGAGGCTGGTCTGGTCCTGGCCGGCTGGGAAGTAAAGAGTCTGCGTGCCAGCAAGCTGCAACTGGTCGACAGTTATGTGCTGCTCAAGGATGGCGAGGCATGGCTGCTCGGCAGTCATATCACCCCGCTGACCACCGCGAGCACCCACGTGATCGCCGACCCGGTGCGTACGCGCAAGCTGCTGCTCAATGCCCGCGAACTGGAAAAGCTCGCAGCCGCTGTACAGCAGAAGGGCTATGCCTGCGTCTGCCTGTCCTGGTATTGGAGCAAGCACCTGGTCAAGTGCGAAATTGCACTGGGCAAGGGCAAGAAGGAATACGACAAGCGTGATTCCGAGCGCGAACGTGATTCCAACCGCGAACTGCATCGCGCCGTGCGCAACAAGGGCAAGGAAGAATAATCCTTGCTGCGATGCAGCCGTGGGCGCCCCCCCTCGGCTACATCCCCTTGCGCCGCTCCGCACGCGCCACGCGCTGAACTTCCTGACGTACTTCCTCCAGCACTTCCTGCACATACAGCAGGTGACGTGTTGAAACCTCGCGCGCCTGCTCGGCGCGACCTTCGATAATCGCCAGGTACAAATCCCGATGCTGATTGATCAGCATGTCGCGGGTTTCCGTACGCTGCTGGTACATGCCACCAATGTTGGTCACCACATTTCGTTTCAGCAGGTCGAACAGACCGCGAATGGTGTGCAGCAACACGGCGTTATGACTGGCTTCGGCGATCGCCAAGTGAAACCGTGCATCGGCCGCGCCCTCTTCCGCTCGACTCACTTCATCGCAGCGGGTGTAGCAATCCTGTAGCACCTCGAACGCCGCCGTCAGCCGCTCGCGATCAACCTCCGTGGCGCGCAGCGCGGCGTAATAGGCGCAAGACGCTTCGAGGGTCTGACGAAACTCCAGCAGATCACGCTGGGCCTCGGGATTGTTCTCCAGCAGGTGCAGCAACGGATCACTGAACGTGGAGCCCAGGGACTCAGCCACATAATTGCCACCGCCTTGACGGCTGACGAGCAAACCCTTGGCCGCCAACTTCTGGATCGCCTCGCGCAAGGAAGGCCGCGACACCCCGAACTGCTCAGCCAAAGCGCGCTCGGCCGGCAAGCGCTCGCCCGACTTCAGCGTGCCCTCGAGGATCATGCCCTCAAGCTGCTCGACAATATCGTCAGACAAACGGCGCTGACGCACCTGATCAAACCCCATCACTCACTCTCCACCATCCCGACCACTCGCCGGGGCTCTATTCTGGCCTATCGCAGCGCTTGCGGCACCTATCAGAACGCCTTCCTTTCAACCGATCAGCCCCCTGCACACCGACCTACGACCAAAGTTTCGCAAGCGGCAAATTGACACGCCCCTGGCAAGGCTTTTACTCTAGCCAACAGCGATTGTAAATTGGTATTACCAATTATCCAAGCTGACCAAACAACAACAATCAGGGGCCACCCCATATGCAAACCTGGCAACAGCTCTACAGCCCGCTCGGCAGCCTCGGCCTGTCCGCACTGGCGGCCGTCATCCCGATCGTATTCTTCTTCCTGGCCCTGGCCGTGTTTCGCCTCAAAGGGCATGTGGCCGGCAGCATCACCCTGGCGCTGTCGATCCTGGTGGCGATCTTCGCCTTCCAGATGCCGGTGGACATGGCGCTGGCCGCCGCCGGTTACGGCTTTGCCTACGGCCTATGGCCTATCGCGTGGATCATCGTCGCGGCCGTGTTCCTCTACAAACTCACGGTCAAAAGCGGCCAATTCGAGATCATCCGCAGTTCGGTCCTGTCGATTACCGATGACCAACGCCTGCAAGTGCTGCTGATCGGCTTCTGCTTCGGCGCCTTCCTGGAAGGTGCGGCCGGTTTTGGCGCCCCCGTGGCCATCACCGCAGCGTTGTTGGTCGGCCTGGGCTTCAACCCGCTGTACGCCGCCGGCCTGTGCCTGATCGCCAACACCGCGCCTGTCGCATTCGGCGCCTTGGGCATCCCGATCATCGTGGCCGGGCAAGTCACCGGCATCGACGCGTTCAAGATCGGCGCCATGACCGGCCGCCAATTGCCGCTGCTGTCGCTGTTCGTGCCTTTCTGGCTGGTGTTCATGATGGACGGCTTGCGCGGCGTGCGTGAAACCTGGCCGGCCGCTCTGGTGGCAGGTTTGAGCTTTGCCATCACCCAGTACTTCACCTCCAACTTCATCGGCCCGGAACTGCCGGACATCACCTCGGCCCTGGCCAGCCTGATTTCCCTGACGCTGTTCCTGAAAGTCTGGCAGCCCAAGCGCACTGCGGGCGCACAGATAGCCGGCGCCACATCCAGCGCTGCGGTCACCGCGAGTGCGGGCGGTTTCGGCCTGCCGCGCAACACGACTGTCTCGCCCTACAGCCTGGTGCAGATTTTCAAGGCCTGGTCGCCGTTCCTGATTCTCACCGTGCTGGTCACCATCTGGACCCTCAAGCCGTTCAAGGCGATGTTCGCCGCCGGTGGCTCGATGTACAGCTGGGTGTTCAACTTTGCGATCCCGCACCTGGATCAACTGGTGATCAAGGTCGCACCGATCGTGACCAACCCCACTGCGATTCCGGCCGTGTTCAAGCTGGACCCGATTTCCGCGACCGGCACCGCGATTTTCTTCTCCGCGCTGATCTCGATGCTGGTACTGAAGATGGACATCAAGATTGGTCTTACCACTTTAAAAGAGACCTTCTACGAACTGCGCTGGCCGATCCTGTCCATCGGCATGGTGCTGGCCTTTGCCTTCGTCACCAACTACTCCGGCATGTCATCGACCATGGCGCTGGTACTGGCCGGCACCGGCGCAGCCTTTCCGTTCTTCTCGCCTTTCCTCGGCTGGCTGGGGGTTTTCCTGACAGGCTCCGACACGTCGTCCAACGCCCTGTTCAGCTCGCTGCAAGCCACCACTGCGCATCAGATCGGTGTGAACGACACCCTGCTGGTTGCCGCGAACACCAGCGGCGGCGTCACCGGCAAAATGATCTCGCCACAATCCATCGCCGTGGCCTGCGCCGCCACCGGCCTGGTGGGCAAGGAATCCGACCTGTTCCGCTTCACCCTCAAGCACAGCTTGTTCTTTGCCACCATCGTCGGGCTGATCACCCTGGCCCAGGCCTACTGGTTCACCGGTATGCTGGTGCATTGAGACCTGCATGCAATAGGGTAAGAATCGACGCCGGACAACGGTTCCGGCGTCTGCTATTTCTGGAGGACCGATGAGCCTGCCTGCTGCTTTCCTGCGCGACGCCGCACAACTGATCCCGAAAGATCGACGCTTCGACGACCCGCTTTCCACCCTCGCCTTCGGCACCGACGCCAGTTTTTACCGACTGATCCCACAGCTGGTAATCCGCGTGGAGTCGGAAGACGAAGTCGTCGCGCTGCTGCAACTGGCTCAACGCGACCACGTTCCAGTCACCTTCCGTGCCGCTGGCACCAGCCTGTCCGGGCAAGCCATCAGCGACTCGGTGCTGATCGTACTGGGGGACAACTGGAATGGCCGCGAAATTCGCGGCCAAGGCACACAAATCCGCCTGCAGCCCGGCGTGATCGGCGCCCAGGCCAACGCGTGGCTGGCGCCGTTCGGGCGCAAGATCGGGCCGGACCCAGCGTCGATCAACGCCTGCAAAATCGGCGGCATCGTCGCCAACAACGCCAGCGGCATGTGCTGCGGCACGGCGCAGAACACCTACCACACCCTGGCCGGGATACGCCTGGTATTGGCTGACGGCAGCCGCCTGGATACCGAAGACGCAGCCAGCGTGGCGGCGTTTCGCGAACAGCACGGCGCGCTGCTTGAGCGTCTAGCGACACTGGGGCGCGAGACCCGCGCAAATACTGAACTGGCGGCAAAGATCCGCCACAAATACCGTCTGAAAAATACCACCGGGCTGTCACTCAATGCCTTGGTGGATTTCGACGACCCCCTCGATATCCTCAGCCATCTGCTGGTGGGCTCCGAGGGGACCCTCGGGTTTATCAGCGCGGTCACCTACGACACCGTGATCGATCACCCCAACAAAGCCTCGGCGTTGATTGTGTTTCCGGACGTCGAAACCTGCTGCAATGCAGTCACCGTCCTCAAGACCCAACCCGTTTCGGCCGTTGAGCTGCTGGACCGTCGCAGCATGCGCTCGGTACAGAACAAGCCGGGCATGCCCGCTTTCGTACAGCACCTATCGGAAAATGCCTGCGCCCTATTGATCGAGTCGCGTGCAGCGTCCTCGTCGTTACTGCACGAGCAACTGGCGCTGATCATGGCTTCCCTGGCCCAGTTTCCGGTCGAGAAGCAGG
Organism: Pseudomonas sp. NFPP24; assembly: GCF_900112095.1. Taxonomy (NCBI): domain Bacteria; kingdom Pseudomonadati; phylum Pseudomonadota; class Gammaproteobacteria; order Pseudomonadales; family Pseudomonadaceae; genus Pseudomonas; species Pseudomonas sp. NFPP24. The sequence goes on along the minus strand of NZ_FOKD01000008.1, from coordinate 261,066 downwards.
TCGATTTCACCGAAGACCCCGTGGAAAACGCCCGCCTGTGGGCGATCCGCAAAGACACCTTTCCCGCCGTCGGCGCCGTGCGCAAAACCGGCACCACGGTAATCATCGAGGACGTGACCTTCCCGGTCGAACAACTGGCAATCGGCGTGAATCGCTTGATCGAGCTGTTCGACAAACATCACTACGACGAAGCGATACTTTTCGGACACGCGCTGGAAGGCAATCTGCACTTCGTGTTCACCCAAGGATTCAACAGCGCGGAAGAAGTCACACGCTACCAAGCGTTCATGGACGACGTGGCACAACTGGTAGCGGTGGAATTCGGTGGTTCGCTGAAAGCCGAACACGGCACCGGCCGCAATATGGCCCCGTTCGTCGAACTGGAATGGGGCAGCGATGCCTATCAACTGATGTGGCAACTCAAGCGCCTGCTCGACCCCAACGGCATTCTCAACCCGGACGTGGTGCTCAGCGAAGACCCGCAAATCCACCTCAAGCACCTCAAGCCGCTGCCCGCCGCCGACGAGCTTGTGGATAAGTGCATCGAGTGCGGTTTCTGCGAGCCGGTGTGCCCGTCGAAAGGCCTGACTCTGAGCCCGCGCCAGCGCATCGTGATCTGGCGCGATATCCAGGCGAAAAAACGCGCTGGTATCGACACCGCTGAGCTGGAAGCCGCCTATCAGTACCAGGGCATCGACACCTGCGCCGCCACCGGGCTTTGCGCCCAGCGCTGCCCTGTAGGAATCAATACCGGCGACCTGGTGAAAAAGCTGCGCAGCCGCGATGCTGACCGTACGAAAACCGCCGAATGGCTCGCCACGCATTTCGCCACCGCGCTGCAAGGCGCGCGTTTTACACTGCATGTGGCCAACGGCGCACGCATGCTGCTGGGCGCCCCGCGCCTGGCGAGGCTATCGGCCGGCGTGACCAGGCTGTCCAAGGGGCAGATTCCGCAGTGGACCAACGCCATGCCGCAGCCGGAGAAAGCCATTCGCTTCAGCCCGGCGGTGACGGACGAGCGACCCCGGGTGGTCTACCTGGCGGCCTGCGTCTCACTCGCCATGGGCCCGGCGGCGGGCGATAAAGAGCAGATGTCGCTGTACGACAAAACCCGCAACCTGTTGGAAAAAGCCGGTTACCAAGTCGTGTTCCCCGACAATCAGGACAGCTTGTGCTGCGGCCAGCCGTTCGCCTCCAAAGGCTACGCCGAACAGGCCGAACACAAGCGCCAGGAACTGATCGGCGCACTGCTCCACGCCAGCCGTGGCGGGCTCGACCCGATCTACTGCGACACCAGCCCCTGCACCCTGCGCCTGGTACAGGACCTGGGCGAAACGCGCCTGGATCTTTACGACCCCGTACGATTTATCCGCACGCACCTGATGGACCGCCTCGACTTCACCCCCCAGGAAGCCCCCATCGCGGTGCATGTCACCTGCAGCACCCAGCACCTGGGCGAGAGCCAGGCCCTGATCGACCTCGCTCGCCGCTGCTCCAACACCGTGGTGATCCCGGAAGGCATTCATTGCTGCGGGTTCGCCGGCGACAAGGGCTTCACCACACCGGAACTCAACGCCCACTCACTGCGCACCCTCAAGGATGCGGTGCAATATTGCAGCGAAGGCATCTCCACCAGCCGCACCTGTGAGATCGGCCTGAGCCAGCATGGCGGCATCGACTATCACGGCTTGGTCTACCTGGTGGACCGCGTCACCCAGGCCCGCGCTCACTGAGCCTGCAAAAAAAACAGAACCCCTGCGCGCCGGCGTAGTCATCTGCATAGGCCTCGCCAAGCGAGGTTTATCAGTGATGTCGCTGGCAGCGGTTGAACGCCAGCAGCGTCGAGCCCTTTTGCGCAAGGAGATACCCTATGAAGCGTTCCGCTCTTGCTGGCTTGTTCATTACCGCTGCGATGCTGGCCTCCCCCGTGTTCGCGGCGGGCGAGCCCGATCTGTGCAAAATCAATCTGGACAAAATCAACAACGGTAAAGCGCTGCTCACCACCGACACCAGTGGTAAAAGCGGCGAGATAGACACCGCCGTCTCCCAGGCCAAGGCGGCCCACGCCGCGGGTGATGACAAAAAGTGCATCGAGATCACCTCGAAGGCGCTGCAAGACCTGCAGAACAGCGAAAAAGGCGGCCAATAGGCAGCGCCATAGCGGAAGACCAACCTTCGGGTTGGCCTTCCGCGAGTGTTTGGCGTACACTGCATAGGCTTGTCACTCACTAAGAAACAACGAGTTACAAGCACGGGGCCGTTTAGGATTCGACGCCGGTCGCGAAACTTTAGGTGCATGCCGAGTTGGTAACAGAACTCGTAAATCCACTGTTGCAACTTCTTATAGTTGCCAATGACGAAAACTACGGCCAGGAATTCGCTCTCGCTGCGTAAGCAGCCTTAGCCCTGAGCTTCTGGTACCTTCGGGTCCAGCAATCACCAGGGGATGTCTGTAAACCCAAAGTGATTGTCATATAGAACAGAATCGCCGTGCAGTACGTTGTGGACGAAGCGGCTAAAACTTACACAACTCGCCCAAAGCACCCTGCCCTTCGGGTCGCTGAGGGTTAACTTAATAGAAACGGCTACGCATGTAGTACCGACAGCGGAGTACTGGCGGACGGGGGTTCAAATCCCCCCGGCTCCACCAACTCAACATCTAAAGACGTTCACGGACGTCTTTTTTTGTGCCTGAAATTCAGTGAATACAAGGGCTTAGCGTCCTAGAGCATCCGTCAACGTCCGAGACCATCTACGATTTCGTGTATTCCAAGTGGTATTCCAGGCTCTCACCTGCTATTTTTTGGAATACATAAATAGCACTGGAATACACCATGGGGGCCCAAGCCACGCGCCTTTCAGACGTAAAAGTGAAAGCCGCAAAAACCAAGGAAAAGGACTATATCCTCACGGATGGCAACGGCCTTCAGATGCGAGTGAGAATTAATGGCTCTAAGCTATGGAATTTCAACTACATCCATCCCGAGACGAAAAAGCGGATAAATATGGGATTGGGTACCTTTCCTGAGATCAGCCTGGCTCAAGCACGCAAGAGAACGGTGGAAGCGAGAGAGCTCGTTGCCCAAGGGCTGGACCCTAAAGAGAAACGCGACGCCGAGCGGCACGCAAAAAAAGCAGCAACGGAACACACCTTCGAAAATATCTCGACAGAGTGGTTCAAGCTCAAAAAGGATTCAGTCACTCCAGCTTATGCCGAGGATATTTGGCGCTCCCTCACGCTGCACGTTTTCCCTAACCTGGGCACGACCCCAATATCAGCTATCAGCGCTCCTAAGGTCATCACTTTGCTTCGCCCCCTTGAAGCGAAGGGCAGTCTCGAAACTGTTAAACGCTTAACCCAGCGACTCAATGAAATCATGACCTACGGTGTCAACTCGGGATTGATTCACGCGAACCCGCTGACCGGAATCCGTTCTGTCTTCAAAAAACCCAAAAAGACAAACATGGCGGCCCTTGCGCCCGATGAGCTGAAGGAGCTCATGGTTACAATTGCCAACGCCAGCATCAAAAGAACTACGCGCTGCCTGATTGAGTGGCAACTTCACACCATGACTCGGCCAGCCGAGGCGGCCACATCGCGCTGGGATGATATCGACTTCGAGAAGAAGATCTGGACGATACCGGCTGAGCGCATGAAGAAACGTCGAATACACATTATTCCGCTCACAGAGCAGGCTTTGGCGATTCTAGAAGTTATGAAACCCTACAGTGGGTATCGAGAGTACGTGTTCCCGGCAGACCGAGACCCTCGCACCCACTGCAACAGCCAGACTGCCAACATGGCTCTAAAGCGAATGGGCTTCGAAGGGCGCCTGGTAAGTCATGGCATGCGATCAATGGCTAGTACCATCCTCAACGAGCATGGCTGGGACCCGGAGTTGATCGAGGTAGCACTTGCCCACGTCGATAAAGATGAGGTGCGTAGTGCTTATAACCGAGCAGAGTACATCGACCGCAGACGCCCGATGATGGCCTGGTGGAGCGACCATATCCAGGAAGCCGCTACCGGCAACCTTTCTGTGTCAGCTATCCGAGAAAATAGAGATAAAAAAGTCGTTTCGATTCGATGATCCAAGGGCAGCTCTTGCCCCATAGCTGGCGCTCGAATCAAGCGGCTAGAGATCACCGATATTGAAGGTATCGGCCGAACTGTAGCTCGTGTGCAAAGCTATATGACTGCACAAGAGCATCGTCCAAAAAGACGATTTGCGTCAGGCAACTTGGAGGGGTTTCAAAGCCTTCGCGAAGCTCAAAGCTGAGTGCTTAAGGCGAACATGCAGAGGAATTAACTGATAAGCCCTCCACACCGCGCTTGCGAAGGGCTCTAGAAGGCTCAGCGACGATGGTAGATGATTTTCGAATCACCCATGAGGTCGTCCACGCTCACCAGTGGAACGGACGAACGAACGCGACCAGAGCTGGTCTGGCTACGTCCTGTGGAGATCTGGGATCTGGTCAGATACCCGTCACCACCCTTTTTGCCTGTCGGCTTACCAGTCTGATGACATGAGGATTTCATGGATTCGCTCCGGGGTTGGGTTGGCGTCGCAGAGATTGGCTTTCCTGCGAAACGCTCCGCCAGCCGTTTTCTTTCGGGCTGTACACTGGCCATTATCGGACACCTCTACCAAGAGGGTCGTTCCGTCCGACGAAATGCTTTCCCAGCGCTGAATACTACCGACTGTAGAAAAGCGCCAATCCAAGCCTAAATCTTCGATGGACGACAGACCATTCAGTAAATCTATTACTGATTGATAGCGTGTATTGGGATCAAATTTCAAGCATTTCTTGATGATGGACTTGAGCTTTTTCGGAATATGCCGAGGCAGCTGCGACAAATCTGGGTAGGTTTCGCGGCGCAGAGCACCCGCCAATTCAGCACCATTTCCGAATGCACGTCGTTGATTCTCAAGAGAGTCCAAGCCAGCCAGCAAACGGTACAGGGTCAAGCCGACCTGGTAGATATCTGCACTATTATTGAAGTCACGCGTGTGAGCACTCTCAGGCGGCAGATGGTAGCGGTAGGTCGCCTCAGGCGTAGCGAATCCATCCTCGTCCATGATCTTGGCGAAGCCGAAGTCAGAAAGTAAGGCCTCATCACTGTCGGAGATTAAGATGTTGTCAGGCTTGATATCGAAGTGGAGCAACCCTTTGGAATGGATGTTGTTCAGCCCGCTGAGGAAATGCATCGAGTAGCGGATGAGTTGCCTGCAGGTAAGCCCCTGTGCTTCAGCGACTTGGTGCAGCGATCCTTTCCGGTAGTAGGGCATGGCCATGTAGATGTGCTGCGCGTCCTTGCAGGCGTAGAGTACCTGCACCACATACGGATGCGTGCTTTTGTAGAGCAATTGAGCTTCAAGCAGGTACCGCTCTTCATTGAATCCGTCAGTCTTGACCTGCTTTATCACGAGCTCAGCATTCAGGTGCTCGTCATGGACTACGTACACCTCGGAATTCTCACCATTCTCGCCAATACGCTGCTTCCTCTGGAAAGAAACTTGGGCCGCCTGGTATGGAATGATCATTTGGCGGCTCCTATGGCTACGAGAATGGCCTCTCGAACAGCCTGTGCTTTCCCTTCCGGCCAGCCTTCCACGCCCTCAAGCTCAGTCTCGCATTTCACGATCGAGTTAAACTGATCAGAGGTGATACCCAGCCGTGCGCTGATACTTGTCTTTCGACCCACGAAATAGTTTTTGATATTGCTGCTCGCAAACGACTCCATGAACACGGCCTCCAGGTAAAACCGGTCAGCGTCTTGGTTCTGCGCATTGCCCTCTGCGACCCGAATGCCCGCCGCGTCGACTTGGTACTCCCGGAGGATATCGAGAAGGTTGTGGCGAGCGAATTTGAGCTGCTCTGGCTTGTTCAAGATCTGTGGAATGATCAAGGATTCGACGTTCAAAATTTGCTTGGCTTCATCGTCGTAGATGACAAACGTTGCCTTTTTGGGTTCTGCGCGGATTCCAAGTGATCGCATGGCGTTCCCTGCGGGTGATGGCGGTTTCTGGAATGCATCTCCGGCCCCACACTAGCATCAGACTGCCAGCTATCACCATCCCCCGAAAGTAGCCCCCGGTGCAGCAATGCCGGGTACTGTGAGACGACCTAGATGTGTGGTGACGTTTCGCGGATATCCCAGCCCACCGCTTCAAGTTACCTGACTGCCCTCCAGCGTATATAGTTGCTCAGACGGCGGCTCAGCCTCCTGCCTTGGGTGGGTCTGGATTCACTATTTACGGGCCAATCCAACGTGTCCACTAGGAGTGCCTTTGCACTTCTTAGATAGTCTTTACCCAATTGGCCAGAAGTGATCATTCAGGCTGAGCTTCTTTTGAAACGATTTGGGCTTGGCCGTCAACACGTCCGTGTATTGCCGCTTGGGTGCAATTGCTATCTATCGCATCGACGCCCCATGCATCTGAAGCTCCCAGCTTCTTACCGTACGTGAAATCGAGACAGGTTCAGTTTTGGTCACGCTCAGCGATACAAATACGTGCCCCTCGATATTTTCTTCCAGTCAGGCCGGGAGACGTGGGAAGGCGCGAAAAGGCAACTGCGATGCATCGCTTGCCGCAACATCACGATCAAAGTCCGCACGCGTATAATCACGTGGGTAATAAGAGAAGCTTTTCAGGTAGAAATATGCGTCCGCATCCATGTAGCGCTTAGACAGTTCCAAGCTTGCGGCCTCAGCCGACTTTGCGTCGAAATCATGGCTGAGATGAATCATTGATATTCCGCTGTCGTTCGCGCTACTTGGGTCGACCGGCGCGGCACCGCTCCTCGACCATTCACGTAAAAGAATGTCCGCAGTTTTCGGTGGGCCATAGGCCACGACCGGGCCAACCGAGACGCCGGTAATCGAATCCTTGTGATCATCGAGAAACGAACGCGTTTCTTCTAAAGTCTTGGTCGTTTCCCCGGCATAAAGCAAGACATTGACCTTGGCGGCGATGCCGTGATCGCTACATGCCTTGAGCAAAATAGACGCTCGCTCTAAGTAGCGATCCGGATTGGGCGATTTGCGCATGTTCAGGATTTGCGTCGGCGATGCTGTTTCAAGCCCGAGATCGAGTACCTTCATACCTGCCTCAGCGAGACAGGCGATCGTTTCAGGCGTGAGCGCATCGACGCGGCTTTCCGTCCGCCACTGGACATTGAGGCCCGCTGCCCGAAAGGCATTCGCTAGGCCTGTTCCCCATTTCTCATTAGGCGCGAACATCGATGACTGGAAATAGGGTCGGATCTTGCTGTCACCATACTGGGTAGCGACCGCTGCAAATGCACTGACAATCTGCTCCGGCGCACGTAGTTTCTCAAGCCGGATATCTCGCTCCTCGCAGAAGGCGCAGCCCATTCCGCACCCGCGCGACGCCTCGATACTCGGTTGATAGCGCTCGAAACCTGATATCAAGGGATGCTTAAGGACGAAATCTGGTGTTGGCGCAGGCAGGCGGCGCAAGTCCGGCGAGCTGGTGAGGAGGCTTGCTATAAGCGGTTCTGCCAGCCCTGGGACGAGCAGGTTCGCCTCGGGCAGTTTCGCATGCAACCAGTCAGGATCCGGCCCAACTACCCAACGTCCCCCAACAATGATTCTGGCGTCTGGATCAACGCTACGCACTAGCCGGCAAAAAGTCTGCGCCCACGGAAGAGCATAGAAGCTGGGGATGGATAGCATTATTGGCAACCGAGACGGAAATACGCCGTTGTCGAGCAGTACGCCAAGCACCTCGGCGGGTTCGCTGTGCTCGCCATGCAACAGCAGGGTCTCGGTCCCCATGGCATCCAGGATCGTTGCCAGCGATAATGCACCGTAGTTGAGATATAGCTGCCGGCGCGCAAGCATATGATCGCGCTTCTTCGGCGACAGCATACCAGCAGATACGAATGCAACCGTATTCGAACGCTTCATTAATTACCACTTCCTTGTGTTTGAGCAGAAAGGACGCATATGCCATTTATAAGTATCGAGGGCATCGACGGCAGCGGGAAGACCGAGCAGGTTAAGCTACTTGTTGAGCATCTGAGAAACGCCGGTCAATCGGTGCTACAGACAAAGGAACCGGATGGTGGACAATTGGGTGCGGAAGTGCGGGCGATCCTGACACGACCCGACCGCCGACTCGATCCCGTAGAGCAGCTCTTGCTGGTGAGCGCTGCTCGATTTGATCACGTACAGAGTATTATCCGGCCAGCATTAGCGAATGGCCAGTGGGTCATCTCCGATCGCTTCATCGATTCGACTTACGCGTTTCAGGTTTCGGTATCCGATGTCGACCTGCACCAGTTGTTCCGGTCGACCCGCGACATCGTCGTGGGATCCACACTCCCCGATCTGACGATCATCCTCGACCTTCCGATCGAGGTCGCAAGGAATCGGCGGGGCCAGCGTCACGACGGCGTTGCCGACCCGGCGGAAGCGACGCGGGATTTCGCGGCCATCCGAGACGCGCTACTAACGGTGGCACTTGAAAACCCGAGACGCTGTCATCTCATCGACGCGGACCAGTCGCCAAGTGCGGTTGCGCGCGATATCTGGCAATTGGTCGAACCTCTGCTGCTTGACTCTCCGGCAAAGCACTAAGCGGTCGTGGCACGTCGCCTCAGATCTACTAATACCCGGAACACTTCATGAATCCGCAAACCCGCAATCTGCTCATCCAGCGCGTGATTGACTCGCTTGGCATCTTGGCACCTGGCTCTATTTTCGAGCGTTTTGGGGTCATCCTGATTGAGCAAATGAACGATATCAGATTGGTGCAGCGCGGCTCCTCAGTAAGTGGCAGCCCCGTCGGGGGAGCGCTGGATGCCGTGTCCGAAGATGGCAGGATCGTCGTCGAGGCGTCGATCGTGAAGGGTTATTTTTCGGGCGCAATGAAAAAGCCTTGGAGCGATCTCGATCACACTCTCGCGCTGGCGCCATTGGCCGAAGACATCTATCTGTTGAGTTCGCAGCGCGCAGAAACTGGCGTAATCGAAGCGATGGTAAATGCGGCCCTCCAGCAGGAGCGCATGGTCGGGCGACGCCTCCACCTGATGGACAGCCGCGCTATCGCCGAGGCCATCGTTGACACGCTTATGCTACGTGACGACGCGATCGACGACCTGGCCCATCATCTACCCGTCCTGGCCGAGATCCGCGATGACCACCCCGCGTCATTGAAAGCTCCGCCGCTGAGCGCGCTTTATGTTAAGAATGAGGCGATTGACGCAAAACTGGACCGGCTCCTAGAAACAGCGCCCTGTGTCGAGATCGGCGGCATTGGCGGCATTGGCAAGTCACAAGCCGCAGCCGCCTGTCTGTTGCGAAGCGAACGCCGTTTCGAATACAGGTTCTGGGTCAGCGGTCGCGACATCGACAGTGTCGAACGACTCTCGTCGGTTCCGGTCCAGCGCGGCGGTGCCGAGCGTAACGTCAGTGCCCTGCTGTTCAGGAGCCGCACATTCCTAGTCGTAGACGATGCAAACCCGAGCCTCGTGGTCGAACAGTTAGCCGCATTATGTGGACCGGACTCTCGGATTCTTATCACACGGCAAAACCCGTCACCTGGAGCGTTCGCTATGCCTACTATGAATGAGTTACAGGCTCGCGAATTGCTTGGTAAGGGGCTTGATACCCAGCCGTCTATGGAGGAGTTCCAGACGATCTGGCGCGCAGTCGGCGGTCATCCTTTGAGCTTGGTGATGCTTAATGCCGCTGCGCACGGGGGCGTGTCGTGGAACGAACTCGCCGAGGACTGCGCTAATGTCGCTAATCTTCCAATTGACGGCGCACGACTCGCTGACCGTATTCTCGGACGGCTGAAACCGACACTAGGGGAGGAGCTGTGCCTGTTCCAGTGGGCAGGCCAGAGCCACTGCGATCGCGCGTTCTTCAAGTACGTTGTCGGAACGTTGCGCTTGAGAGCATTCGAACGTCATGGACTGACGGCGCCCGAGAGCGAAGCGTCGATCCGCATCCACGATATCGTCTTTACGGCCCTGAACTCATTGAATTGGCTAACCGACGAGAAGGCGCGACAAATTGACGCTAAGCTCGAGGCGTTCATTCTCCAGCAGATCCGCGAGGACGGACACGGCCTACAACTGATCGCATCGCAGTTGAAGGGCAAGATCGCCAGCAATGTCGAGAATGGTGATCGACGTCCGGCCTTCCTATACGCCTTGTCGATGGTCTGGATGGGTAGCGCCATTAAGATCCATTTGCTGCCCAACCCACTGGAAGAAGCACAGCGGCTCAAGTCGTTGGGCGCGGCCAACAACGACGTGGCCATCCTGGTGGTCCTCGAGTCGATCGAAGCAAAGGAACGCCATCTGCGGCAAACGGCAGGGAACGCGGCTGCCGTCAAATGGTTAGGAACGGTCGTGCAAGCCTATGGCGAGCTTGCAGCCATGGCAGACCTTGGTGCCCGTCAAGCCGCTGAAATCAAGCACCACCATGCAAAGACTCTACGCGGCTTGGGGAAACATGCTGAAGCCGAACGCTTGTTCGAGGAGGTGGTTGCCAGCCATTCACTGAATGACGCCAAACTTCAACTGGTAAGGTTTGCCGGTTTCAGGGATCAAAGCTATGAGACGGCTAAGCGATATGCGTCAGAGATCATCGCTGAGAAGCTGGACACCGGCAGCGTGTCTCCTTCACTGCTGATGGCACTAGGTGATGCGCTCAATGGTGCGCGTCAATCCTGGGCGGGCGACCTCATCGAACAGCATGAGGAGCTGTTTCTGTCGGAAGCGCTATACAGTGCCGCCATCGGTATACCGCAAGGCTATCACTCTGTCGCGAGCTTCGTCCGTGCGATGGTCTGGCACGCACCGGAGCGGGTCGAAAGCGTACTGGCACGCCTGCCCGAACCAACACCGTTGATGCTGGACGATGACCAGAGCCGCGGTTCCTATGCGGAGATCATGCTGCTCGCAGCGGGCGTCGACGACAAACCTGTTTACCTGAACCGTGCTCTAGAAGCTTTTGAAACGCTGAAAGCGCCGGCTCCCTATCAGAAGCGCAAATGGGGCGAGACGCTTTATAAACTTGGTCGATACGCGGAGGCAGAGACTATCCTCGAGACGATCAAAGACAGGAGCGGCCGGATCTGGTTGGCTCATAATCTGTCACAGGTGAAACTCGAGCTGGGTAAGTTCGAGGAAGCTATTGCTCTCATTAATGAGTCCATTGCGGGGGCGATCGGCGTGAACAAAAAATACCGCAGCAGCTTCCTATTGCAGCGCGTCAAGGTGAAGATCAAGCTAAAACAGGATCCAGCCGGAGATATCGCCGAGGGCCATCGATACACAACCAACGCGGGCCTTCTCGATCAGTTTTCCGCGTTCTGACCTAGGAGTGCCGATTTTTGTGTAACCAGGGTTGAACTCAGTTCAGGGAATAGGTACTTCGAACTGGATGCTATAACGAGTGACCACGCTGCGCTTACCGCCGCCATTGATAGGCGTGGTGTCGCAGAACGCAGGGAGGGGAGCGTCCGGGCGTGACGCAACTCAGGCATTAGCTATAGATGAGATTGAGCCAAAGCAGGCCAGACTGCTGCAGATCAATGAATGGCTCAGCCAAGCAGTGATCCGCATCACCCCGTTCGAAATGCATCCCGACAACGGAAACTGAGCCAGCTTAGACAGAACAGCCGCCCCATGTGGCGGCTTGTTTAGGCGGGGCTCTGCGAGACAGGCCTCGGTTCGAGGCCCCTATCCTTTACTGCGCTGCCCCCTCTTCCTCGGCCGTGGTTCCGCACCACTCACAGCTGTCACCGAAGGACTCGTCGTAGGCTCCCTGGCTGACAATTTGAGTATCCTCCTTGGCCAGGACGTCCTGCTCGACACATTCATTACATAGGGTCACGGTGGGGTATTGTTCAGCGGCACTGTCGGACTGCATATCCCCAAAGACGGTACAGGTTTTCATGGGTATAGCTCCTAGATTGTGGTGACCCAGTCTAATCACATTTGCGGCTTCGAGAGCTCCGGACTTTGCGAGTCTGTTGTAATCCGTCCGCTACCTTCTGCCGGCTAGACATCACTAGCGAGTCTTGCACCAAAAGATTAGGCGAACGACCGCTTTTGGCCAAGGCTGTATAAAAGTCTTTCCGGCAGATACAGCGCTCAAAAACGGATTAACTATCGTCCTCCTGCACAAAGTCCAGGTTTGGGACTAACCGAACGCTCAAAGATTTAACGTAGAGGCGCGGGCTTCAAAATAGCGCTGCTTTTTTAATAGTCAGGGCCGACTTCTGCCGGCCGCCGATGGTTGCGCTGAGTCTTTACTGCCGTAAATGACCAAATTATTCATCACAAGCGCGTATTCGATTCGAAAAAATCTCAACCACACATCACCGCTTTGACATCCCACCATGGAGCTTCGAACCATGTCATTGCAGTGCCCTCGCTGTCATTCCCTCAAAGTCTCATCTTTCCATCACGCAATGAAAATCGGCGCAGCCATTGGCACCCTAGGTGGCGCTGCTCGTGGCGCCAGCGCCGCACTTGCTGGCTATCAGGCAGGGGCACTAGTCGGCGCTGTCGCTGGGCCTATCGGCATCACCCTCGGCTCGGTATCAGGCGCAATCCTCGGTGGCCTGGCCGGCAGTGTCAGCGGCTGTGCGCTCGGCGCTCAACTGGGTGACTCGCTAGATCGTCACGTACTCGCCCACAACCTCTGCTTGCTCTGTGACCACCGCTTCAACCTACCGGCCTAAACCATTTCACCTCACTCATTTATCACATCCGGAGAGTGCTGCGCGATGCGCAGCATTTATGCCGGCTTGCACTCTAAGGAATCGTCAACATGGCTCACCAAATCGAACACATGGCTTACATCGGCGCGACTCCTTGGCATGGCCTGGGCAGTCGCCTGACCGAAAAACAACCACTGGAAGTCTGGCAACGTGAGGCCGGGATGGACTGGCAGATTCAGGAAAGCTCGGTGCATTTCAAAGCGGACGCTATCGGTCATTTGGGCAGCATTCACTCCTTCCCAGAACAGAAGGTGCTGTTTCGTTCTGACAACAAAGCCCCGCTGTCTGTTGTGTCTCAGCGCTACCAAGTGGTCCAACCGCGTGAGGTCTTGGAATTTTACCGAGATCTGACCGAACGTTCTGGTTATGAACTGGAAACCGCTGGAGTATTGAAAGGCGGTCGCAAACTCTGGGCGCTTGCACGCACAGGGCAATCGACCGCGCTCAAAGGAAATGACGTAGTGAATGGCTACTTGCTGCTGGCCACCTCCTGCGACGGAACACTCGCCACCACCGCAACGCCGACCACCATTCGCGTGGTCTGCAACAACACTCTGACGATTGCCATCAATGGCGCCAGTCAGGCGATCAAGGTGCCACACAGCACACGCTTCAATCCTCGTGCCGTCAAACAGCAACTGGGTATCACCGTTTCGCAATGGGACGACTTCATGTACCGCATGCGCACACTCGCCGCCCGCCCCGTAAAAGACCATGAGGCCAAGGCGTATCTGCGCAGTGTGTTATGTGAAGTACAGACCGTTAAGCCTGAGCACAAAGGTCTCTCGAATGAACGCACCTTAAACAAAGTACTGAGCCTGTATGAAGGACATGGCCGAGGCGCCGAGTTGGAAGCGGCCAAGGGCACCGCCTGGGGTTTGCTCAACTCAGTCACCGAGTATGTCGATCACGAGCGCAGGGCACGCAGCAGTGAGTACCGCATGGACACCGCATGGTTTGGCCAGGGTGCGGTCATCAAACAGCGCGCCCTCGACTCAGCTCTTCGATTGGTTGCTTAACGCTGCTCTCCACCACCGCTGCTTGAGCTCTTTCCGCTCAAGCAGCTCTATACCTGTAGGAAATCGCGATGAATGTAATACGTTTTATAGGTCTACTTTTTGTGTTTTTCGGAATACTGGCAAGCTGTGTCTTGGCAGTTTTGCTTGTGTTCATCCTGGCGCGCTTTTGGCCCCTGCTGATCGCGGTGGTGGTCTCATGCGTAATATTTGAAGTTATAGCCAGAAAGGCCGGAGACCTGGCACCTGCAAAATTAGTCTGAGGGCTTAGCGACAAGCAACTCATCCAGCCGACTCATTAGCTCCACACGTCCCAACTCATGAAGCTTATGAAACTTGACCAGCAACTCTGCCTCATCATCCTCAACGGCATAAAAAAATGCTGCCGGTACGTTGAGCACCTTGCTCAAACGCTCGACAAAGTCAGGAGCTGGAACCCGCTTTCCCAGCTCATAGCGATTCATGCGAGTACTCGCAGACATCTCATCCAAACCAGCATCCAAACCTAACCGCTCCTGCGATAAGCCTGCCTGCACGCGGGCCTGCTTTATGCGCTTTCCCAAGACTGACATGCACACAACCCATTTAATAAAACGGCATCGTGATTGCTTGTCTTTCGCCCGATACTACCGTTTTGGTAGTATCGGGATGAGCCTCGCCCCCAGCGAGTCCCTGAGACGAGGAAAAACCCTCGGATGTGCATCAAGACTTCACTCATTTTTAGCTTTGCAAGGAAGGCCCTCATGAAACGCTTAACGCTTGTCCTATTCCCTTTTTTGATGATTCTTGGCAGCGCGGTACACGCTCAAGACGATGTAGCAGCGTGCTCTCTAATTCGGATAGATCAGTACTATGGGTTGAAAGAATGGGATTGCCGCGTTCCAAACACCCCGGTCCGAATTAGCAACATCTACACGGACAAGGAGGGTCAGAAGCGTGTAGAGAGCATCAGCAGCCAGCAAAATGCTATGTGTGATGATCAGGGAGTTTGTTCAAATTCGGGAAATTTTGCGGGAAATGCGCCAGCAGGAAGTTATCACTACACCTTCGGCTGGTATTTGGGAACGGATACTCAAGGTAATCCAGTGTCGTATAAAAGTGGAACAGGGCCGGGATTTGGCGGAAAACAATTCGCAGCCGCTGAAGATTCTAAAGATACTAGATCGTCAAAAACTCTTCCCGATGTGGTTTGCATGCCGACTGCCAGCTTTAACTGCTCAATTAATGAAAAAGAAATAGATGATGAAGATTTACCTAAATACCTTCCGATAGTAGAAGAGCGAGACATCGAAAAGGCTGGCGGAAGCTGCCAAAGCATCCCGTTGTGCTACGATAAACGCATGAAACTTCTGGGACTAAACAAGAAATACTTTAAGTAGATCAGTTTTAAAAACACACGACCTCCCAGGGCATAATTTCGCGTTATATGTGCTGGGTGGGCGTGAAAGGTAAAGCTTGAGAAGTATGAGAGATGCAGACAATCCGGGGATGATCGCTGTATTAACAAGAGTTAAGTTGTCCGAGATTTTCATTTAGATTCGCCCAGACCACCTGTGCACAGATGCGATGCAAGGTTGGGCGAGTGAACAAGGGCTATGAACCCTGCAGCTCCAACCAGAAAATTGTTGATAAGGTAACTTGCCGGGCGCTTACGGATTGACAACATCTGCCTCACGATAAGGCTCATCGGGCAGCTGTCTGCTAGGACTCACCCGGCGCTATGACCAAGGCCCTGCCAAACAGGTTGCTCAGATCCGACGGAAAAACCTCTTCATGGCAAGCCGCAAGCTCCCCTAACGACCACCACCTAACCTCACATACCGCTTCGCGCTCCCGGTCACTCCATTGGGCGCAAGAGCACTGCTCGGTACCTGTGTGCACCGTAAAGTAATTTTCGACCGCAAGCACATGCTCGCCATCAGGCATCTGCCACAGAAACTCCCTGTGTGCGATGCGGCGACCTACGAAGGGTACCTCAATGCCAGTCTCCTCGTAGAGTTCACGTACCGCCGCCGCTTCAAACGACTCTTCATCCTTGAGCTTTCCGCCGGGCGTCGCCCAATAGCTCATGCCCGCCAAAACACCAGCCTGATACTGAATCTTAAAAAGCAGCAGTCGATTTCTTGGGCTGATCACCAATAAACGAGCGGCTAAACGCTTTCGCGGCATATTTCTCCGCTCCGTGGATGACAACTAACCAATGACGCCCAATACTTCGCTGCCCTGCATCCTACGAACTTCCATCACATAATCAGCGATGTTGGGAACGGCATAATCGACAACTAGCTCGACAACATCCTTCACGGGCTTGCCAGAACGCTTCACCGGATAATCCGCAATTTTGCAGAAGACGTCCGTGCCGCGACGATGGGGCATGGGCCAGGTATTGCCGGAGTTCATGTGGCACAGCCAGATGGTTTCGGCATATGCCGGGATGAAGGTCGACGAGTCGAGCGTCAAGACATCATGTTCCAGCTTTCGATAATCGCGAGCTCCGAGCAAACCGTGGAGGCGCTTTTCCTCGGCCCAGAAGAAAACTTTGCCGTTTATCAACTCATACCACTGGCGTGGTGTTGTTCCACCCGTAAGCGCTCTAACCAACCGGTCTTCAGGCATGGGTTTCTGATCACGAAGAACAATGTTGGAGGGGTCGCCTGCCTTCACATCCATCTTCTGTCCACGATGCTCACTCTCATATCGGGCGCGCTCACCTTCTCCCACTGCGAGGTGATCCAGAACTGCAGTGGCACTCATCAATCCGCGTTTGCGAATACTGTCCCAAGCGCCACGTTCGGCCATGTGATAAACCCGAGGGTAAAGTTCGATCAGCTTGTCCAGATCCATTTATTATCTCCTATCAGAACGTGCAGTCCAATTCCGCCGATCAATCAGAGAGCGTAAATCGCTCGCGTGGGGGTCTCTGGAAAATCGGGTGTTGATGAGCGAGACAGGTGCCTGAGAAACGCGCTCGAGCTCCTCGACGAATTTGATCGTGTCCGGATCGAGCTGCTCGAACCTGCGCGCCTTGCTATTGGATGACTTCAAGTAATCGGCAAACGTCAGAACGATATCCGTCGGAGCGTTCAGGGCGCATGCTTTTCGGAATTGATCCCATTCGAACCATCCGACTCGCCTGTTGCGTTTGGTGGTGGAGGTTTTCTCTGCGGTGTTCAACGCCTGGGCTTCAAGGCCCGCAAACGCTGCGATGTCATCAAAGGTCGTCGAATGTTTGAGCGTCCCGGAGGTATGGCCATCCTCGCCATCGGGGTCGCCTACACGAATAGGCATGGGGCGAATGACCATCAGGATTTTGCGGATCCTGCTGGGCGATATCCCAGCCTCGGCCAAGCATCCCGCGACATTCGTGTCCCTGGACGTCACGTGAGGATAATCTCCGTGGAAAATACTCAGCCCGCTGCCCTGCGTTCCCTCCAGCAAAATGGAATGGCCGCTGCGGTAGGCCTCCTCCAAACGGTCTGACGTGGAGCCGTGATAGTTCCCAGGAGTGCCGACGTACAGACGAAGCTCATCAACATCTCGTGCGAGCCGGATCTCTTTACCCCTGCTCAAAATACGCCGAGCAGCAGCTGCTCCACTACCGCTCCCTGTTGATGCAATAGTTGAGACCAGATGCCCTCCCCTCTCTGTCCCGATATCTTCCTCCTCAATGATGGTGGCCTGGGGATCAATGAAAAGTCGATCTTTGCCGATACCGCACTCCTCGATTTCTTTCAAAAGCCCTGGCAAATGAATCGTCATGCCAGGGCCGAGAAGCAGTCGTGCCGTCACGTCCCGCGACCCAGAAGGCAAATGGTGGTAAGTGTAAGGGCCGGCAGAACTGGCTACAGTATGTCCGGCATTGGGCCCACCAACGCGAATCATCACGTCGTACTCGCGCGCGAGGTAAGCGACGATGTTGCCCTTTCCCTCGCTGCCATACTGCCCGCCAATCAACACATCCACGCATCTGATTTCAGGCGGTGTGTACAGATGCAAACGGGCGGCAACCCTCACGAGCGTGTCATTTGAGTCCGAGCGTTCAGTGTAAACACGGACGTCGGCATCATCCTTGAGCGCCTGGATCTCTGTCTGATCCTTGAGCTGATTGACCTCGTCATAAGACAAAGGACTGGGTTGACCCTCTATTCGCTTTGCATAACGTCCATGGAGCGTAGGGTCGCTTGCATAGAGGTGTACATGCACCAAGTTTGCACCGAAGACCTGTCGAAACTGCAGCACCTGCGCAAGAGTATTCAGGTGATCCACAACTAACGGTCGGTCATCCTTCTCCGCCTCGCACACTGCCTGAGTTTCCCTAAGCATCCACTGGTCAGCGTCTTTCGCTTCGTGACGACGATCAGGTATGTCGGGGTGCCCCATGCGAAGGCGCCACTCGGAATCATCAATGGCTCGACGATCGTAAACTACGGCGAAGCCAAATTCCTTCTCCAACAAACTGGCCAAACCACTCTTGCCGCTACAGGTCTTGCCACTGATCACTACGATCTGACGAGTTTCCATGAGCTACATCTCCCAGATTCCTAATATTTGATCCGCAATTTGAAATGGGGTGTACTTGTGTGTATCGAAAACTTTGTCCGCAAAACCTGAGAGCGAACGGGCGCTCTGCTCGTTGGGATGCAACACGCTGGCGTTATATTCGTCGAGATCGGTCGCGCTTCGTGCAGCGTACCTCTGTTGCAGGACAGGCTCGGGCGCAATGATGTGCGCGTGCCTCACCGCCTTGCCGAAACGGAGTCTGAACAATTCAACCTGCCGGGGCTTGCGGACGGCATCCAGGAGCCAGTTTTCGACTTCTGGCCGAGCTTGGATGGCTGGGTTTGCTACAGAATCTATGAGCCAAGAGAAGTCGGTGGCCTTGTCAAGAGAGTCGCCGAGTTCCTGGAGGGTATGACGATTGAGTGGCTCACTCCGGGTAGCCAGGTGCGCACGCAGAAAGGAGCCGCTGCTGATCGGAACAAATCCATGGACTTCTTGGAGGGCGGCAGAAACCGACGTCTTGCCACTGGCCATCGGGCCACTAAGGAGAAGTAGTCGCTTCATGTTTTGACGATCCCTGTCTTGCGAAACCAATATAGCGATAAAGCGTAGCTTAGTTGGTGAATTGGCCGGGATTTTCGTGGAACCGAAGCCAGGCACCAATCGGCTGAAATTTTCAGTAAATGCCGCTGCTGCCGATGATAGATACCCAATGCCATGGCCTAAACCCAGATTGAGCCTATCGAAGCGATTGAGTACTGTTCGAGATTCAACGCCCGAGTACCATTGCGATGGACACGGAACGCAGCTTTTTAAAATTTTGTCTGAAGGGGCGGTACCAATGAGTGATCAGGCTGTAATCGCGATACGCTTCACCCTCTTCAAGCACAGCAGGGATTCTTTTCTTGCGGCACTGGACGATGCCTCCATTCGCCATTCCAGCGTGATGCAGTTTTCAGGACAGCCGCAGGCTTCGGGTTTTACCGAGATGATCTCAGCGCTGAGCGATGCCATGCCTTGGAACGGCATTGCTAAAGTGATCATCTCTTGGGTCGAGGCTCGGAAAAGCCGACGCGTAATGGTCCAAGTGAAAGATGGCTCGGTTGTCATTGAAGCCAATGGATACAGCGCGAAAGATGTGGAGCGTTTATTAAAAGCATGCGCGAGCGTAACCGTCATCGATACGCTGCCGGAGGATGCAGAAACCAAGGCTCTTGAATCAGATACTGACGGCTGACCCCGACCTGTCTATACATTGATTTAAATAGGGGGTCATTTCATTTTTGAAATGCCCCCCTTGTTTCAAAGATTTCTTAGGAGTTCGCAGGCGGAAGCCCAAGAATAGGCCCCCGATGGCGGGCTCGTTTCGAACACCATTAAATAACGATAACCACGACCCGCGCATTTTTCCCAAATCTGTCCCAGCTCGATTTTGGCATCAGAGTCGGAGTTATCGCGATCCCCACCCTTGGTTTCAAGCAAAATTATCAAGCCAGACTGAAGACGTAGTACAAAGTCAGGAAAGTGATTTATCGGTCCATTTAAGTAGAATCCTCGACCACTTTGGTTACGATGCCACCACCGCACATTTTCACAATCTGAAAGAAATTCAGACATGCGCTCTTCTAAACCATTGCCTTTCTCTTCTCGGACGTACAGGGAGTTTTCAGCCCCAACCGGCGTTTTTTGGCGCGGTGAAATCTCAATTGGAAGCGCAAAGGATGGCCGCGTATCGATCTTTTGAAGGTCAATCCACTGCTTAAAACGGCGACGCGAGAACACCAACATCTCGTTGCGGACACGCTGTCGTAGGCTTTCCACGTATGCGTGTTGTTGCTCTACAACTTCATCCAACTGACCAGCACTGAGTCGACCAAGGATTTTGCGAATGTAAGCTTGCAGGTCACTTTCAGCTAGAGGGGGCATTTTTCCCAGCCAATTACCAACCAGGCCGGTCAATTGACGCCTTTTGGCTTCCGGATCAAGACTTGAAAGGTAGTCCTTCCATTTCCTGACTTCATTATCCTTTAGACGCACACGCGTGGGTTCGTAATCCCCATGAGAACCACCGACCTTCAAAAGATCGAGCTTAACCAAATCACCAGCAGTCGGCGCCACGACGAAATCGTTCACGTCACAGTCAGCCAGATGAAACTCATGGTCGAGCAATTGTGATTTATCAAGAAGAACGCCCCCATCTGCATCTGCAAAAATGAGGCCTGGAGGCGCTTCCCGATAGAATTGAGGTAATCTCAACTGCCGGATTTCTTCAATGAACTCTGGGCGAACCGGATACAAATCCATTGCACCTCTAACCTCGACAGGAACATGCGAAATGGACGGATCAGCCTTCGAAGCCACCAATTCAGCATGAGCCTCATGAACGGCTTTCAGCGTTGCCTCTAGAAAATTCTCTTCGTGATCTGGCTTCTCTCCCGAAAACACAGCAGTGTTTTCAGAGTGATTATCGGAGCTACCGATTAGATCAAAAAGAGGTAGTGGAGCAATTCCTTCCGGTTTCTGACCAGACGGCACAGTAGGTTGTGAAGCGAGCTTGGCCTCAGCCTCTATCAAGTCAGGAGTTCTGAAGTCGTTGCGACTAAATCCGGCTCGGTTGAGACCGGCAACAATTTTCTCCAATGTGCTACTGAACACACTAGAAGCAGTTAATACGTAGCTCATGTTCAACGGTTCATGGCCATGAGCGCGAACATATGGTTGTCTCAGAATTCGACCGAGAATTTGCTCTACATCTACCGGCGAAGATCGGTCAGCCAGCGTGGCAAGCACATAGGCAAATGGGCAATCCCACCCCTCTTTCAAAGCATTGACGGTAATTACAAACCTTACCGGGCATTGAGTAGACATAAGATCCAATCCGCTCAATTCGTCCTTTTCTGCGGTCTTGATCTTAATCCAGTCTTCTGGCACCCCATGCTCAAGCAATTCCGCCCTGGCATGCTCGAACGTCTTCGCGTCAGCTTTGACTTTACTCTCCGCTTGGATTAGCACGATAGGTCGAATGTAAGAACCACCACGAGCTTGCTCAGCCTGAGCCTCTGCTTCGAGTCGCGCACGCAGGTCAATAGCATGAGCAATGACCGAGCTTCTGCTCGGAAGGTTTCGGACGATGACGGGAAGCTTGACCATGTGCTGATCGCGCATAACCATCGCATCGACGAAGCTAATGATATTTGCTCCGGCTCTTGGGGTAGCAGTCAACTCAAAAACGAAGCTCGGGTTGAGATTGCGCAGCATGTCCAGAGACAAGCTACTGGTTACGTTGTGGCTTTCATCGACGATGACGACGGGTTCAAGCCCAGCCATTGAAGCAACAAGGGAATACGGATCAACCCCCTCACCTACCGCAACGGCCGTGGAAGACAGATCGTCCAGCGAGCTGTTTTCTTGGTACAGCTTTCGGTCATCTTTATTGCGTGCTTTCAAACTGTCATAGGTAAGCACGGCCAGCACAAGACCGTCCTCAACCTCATCCCTTGAAAGATGCCCTGATAGGAGGTCGCGCTTATCCATAATGCTGACCCTACCTTCAAACAGCCGATTGAGACTCTGCCTATAGGGGTGATCAGAATTGCGCAGAGCCCTAAGGACTTGATCAAGAATTGATAGTGAAGGCACCAGCCATAAACAGAGGCGTGCGTCACCTTGACGACGCTGAAGGGCCTTGAAAATGCTAGATACGGCGTGAAGACCAATATAGGTCTTTCCACCAGCCGTAGGCACTTTGGCACACACCTGAGGGGCACCATGCGGGGCATCTTGGTATCCCGGCATTTTGGTAGCGCCTTGAGCGTCCCAATGGGCACGATACGCTAACTGAGCGTCGTCACAGGCAGTCCATCGACGGAGGTAAAGCTCTAGATCCTCGATGACCTGACTCTGGTAGGTGTTCAACTGCATTTCAAATCCTCAGAGTCTGGCGATATCACGGGGTATCTTCTTAAAACCAATGCTATGCCGTCTCATAAAATCTTCACCTAGCGCCAATTGGTCCGCATAAACAAGCACTGGACCAACGGTTTGCACGAGCTCTGCTAGCAGATCTAGGTCAAGGGTAGTGACGGAATCGGCTTCATACGCGAAAAAGACACGCAACCCGTTTGCTTCCCCAAGCCAATAACGGTGCTTAGCCTCTTCAGAATCCGCACGAAACTTCTGATAAATCCCTTCCTGCCAGGCCACATAGTCTCGAATTGCAGCCAGGCCAGCTTCTGGGTTTAAATTTCCGTATTCCACGAAAAGAGGTTCGGCAAGAGTCTGAAAGGTGAACCCGCCTCCTAGACCAGTCACTTGTTTTGTTCCGTCACCGTAACCAGAAATAACGCGCCTCATCCGTTCTGCAGTTAACGACTCGGCATAATCCATCAACTCAATCAGGACGAAACGACGAGCCCCTCCGTCCTGGGCGTTCGCTTTTAGCACTGCATGCCCTGTAGTGCCCGACCCTGCAAAAGAGTCGAGAACAATGGAGTCTTCATCAGCCGCAATGTCCAAAATTCGTCCAATAAGCGTACTGGGCTTAGGCGTATCAAAGGAGGATGTATCCGAGAAAATCGCCCGCATCTCATTTTTGGAGGTGCGGTTACTACCTACATCCTTCTTCCATAGTGTGCGAGGCACGAGGTCGCCAACTTCATTCAAATAACGCTTGATACTCGGTCGGGCTTCACCTTTCGGTCCCCACCAGACGCGCCCTTCCGCATCTAGAGCCCGTAGGCGCTCTTCGGAAACCCGCCAGTATCTGCCGGGAGGAGGACTGAACTCACGCCCAGTGGGACCAGTGATCGTAAATAAGCCCTTCGAATATGGTTTGTTCGCAAATGGATCGCCGGGAATCCAAGGACCGTTTGGATCGTCATCATCGTTTGTATAAATTGAATCGGACTCAGCGGTTCGAGCTAGGCGAGCAGGAGTCCAATTCGGGCGTTTGGAATAAACAAGAATGTAGTCATGGTCTGTTGAAAATTGGTTAGCCGAGTTCCGTGGTGAATCAGCTTTTTCCCAAATCACACAGGTAACAAAATTTCCTACGCCGAAAATCTCATCGAGTATGGGGCGGAGTATTCCAACGGCATTGTCGTCAATCGAAACCCAAATTGAGCCGTCCTCCGAAAGCAAGCGATGCAACAATTTGAGTCTGGGGTACATCATGCAGAGCCATTTATCTTGACGGCTCATATCCTCATTTTCTTTTCCGACAACCTTCCCCAGCCACCGCTTTATACGGGGGTCGTTGACATTGTCGTTATAGACCCAGCCTTCATTCCCGGTGTTGTAGGGGGGATCGATATAGACACATTTCACCCTACCCTCAAATTCGGGCAATAAACTTTTCAGAGCCTCAAGATTGTCGCCTTGGATAATGCGATTTTCGTGGCTATTCTTCGGAGCAGGTTGAGATGCTTCAAATTTGTAATTGTCGCGCAGCACGCGGTAGGGTACGTCCCGATGATGGTTTCGGACTTGATCCTTCCCCACCCAATGCAGTGTTGGCATGGTGCTTGCCCTGTCCTGATGTTCACAAAGCCGCCCTTCAAAGGCAGCCGGTGATTTGACACCATGAGTTACGGCAAGGCAAGTAGAGGATGGAGCTGCCCGAGCGCCGTCTGGGGCAATCCTCCTGAGCCAACGCTAAGGCGATGGCTAGAGATTTAATGACCATACGCCGCAACGACGTAATCGGCGCGGCTATCACGACACATGCTGGATTTAGACGAGCAGTGTGTAATTAGA
Source organism: Pseudomonas sp. NFPP24 (assembly GCF_900112095.1). Taxonomy (NCBI): domain Bacteria; kingdom Pseudomonadati; phylum Pseudomonadota; class Gammaproteobacteria; order Pseudomonadales; family Pseudomonadaceae; genus Pseudomonas; species Pseudomonas sp. NFPP24. The sequence goes on along the minus strand of NZ_FOKD01000008.1, from coordinate 237,026 downwards.
TTTATTCGATAAGGCTCTCATCAGGGATACAACCGATAGGTAACGTCTGAATACCGCTGACTCTCTAGAAGCCCGTCTGTTTGAAGGCCGTAAGTACGCAGTAGCCACCTCGAGCAGCCGCCTGGCTCGCCTCCGACGCTTGACCGCCCATGCAGGCCGATACGGTTATTGACCAGAAGAATATCACCCGGGCGGATCACGGCGCCCGAGATACTCGCACCGCATGCGGCCTCAAAAGCAACAAGCGCCTCCTTCGCAGCGCCAGCCTCATCGTCCGTTAGGATGCAGTTGTGGCTGTATCTGATCCAGTGCTGATCTCCCACATCGAATAGCAGGCTTGCGTACTCCAGCACCAACTCATCTCCCAGGATTTCCTCCATACCTGCCCTGAACGTTTTCTGCGAACGAACATGGAACTGAGGAGCTTTCAACGCCGCGATTACGCCTGGATCAAGCTTGCCCAAAACGCTCGCCAAAGGCATCACTGTGGTATGAACATCGCTAGGATTTCGAAGCCCAGAAAGACACACGAAATCTGGTGAGGGGGAAATTCTCGGATTTTCAGGATCGGCCTGCCCACGAATAGGAAAACTGACAGCATCCGTATGTCCTTTCATTCCTTTACGCGACTTCTCGGCAAACAGCCCTTCGCCAGGCATAACCACCAGGTTGACGAAAAGCTCGCCATTCTCCTCTGAGCCATACGAAACCGCCTGCAAACCAATGGCTGTCAAACAACCCACAGCCGTCGTACGAGCCATCAAGGTTCCTTCGGCCATCGGCACAGGAAAAAAGCCTAAGGGCGTCTCGGGTAACTCAACAGGATCAAAGACTTCTTTCAAGTGAATGAAAGCAGTCGTCCACACCCTCTCCACCAAGTCAGCGCGCGTAAGATTTCGCTCGGCTAAAGCCTTATCTATGGCAGGGAGCAGGCGTAGCCCGAGCTCATATGGCTGAGAAAGCTCCTGTACTGCCTCCAGCAGCGTTATTCCTTGCCGCCACTGTGCTACGGCGCTGCGAACAGCATAAGAAAAATGAGCGTCGATCAATTGTGTCCCTACCAGCTCAGTGATATAAAGTTGATATACACGCACCGTGCAACCAACCATACACATAATCTGACATGCGCACCAAGGCCCTGAACAAGCAAGATGCTAAATCCGCTGCAAATTATCTTAGAGATTGGGCGGCATATCTTGAATCGCTTTCCTCGTCAGCCATCTTTGCGGTTACGTCAGACGGGATTCAATGCACCGTGCAACTGCCGACAGGAGATCAGTTTGCGGTAGATGGCCCAGACGCTTTTGAAGCGATAAAAAATCTGATCATCGAGCTTCCTGGAAAAATGGGAGCTCCTCCAGTCGCCGATACCATTGACCAAAAATCAGCAGTGCCCACGCGAACATCGCCCCCCAGCAAGCACGGAGCAGAGGAAATTATGCGTCATCAGGAAGAGACATTGCATAAGAGCTCGCTGACAAAAAGCCGCCAAGAAACCATTGGAGTCACGAGCAAAAAATCGCTTCATGCCACCGTAATCAACCTTGCGGTCCAGCGAAACGAGTCCGTTGCCGTGGTCGCCCGCGAGCTTGTGCTCGAAGGTTTCCGGTCTCTTGAAAAGGAGATGTTGACGATAAGTCCTACCAAGCTTTTGGAAACCTACGAAAAGAAGGCGCGTGATTATGACGGTGATGCCACCGAACAATGGATGGTACGGATCGACAAGAAGCTTGCCATTAAGCTCAAGTTGACCGCCAAAGAATATGAAAAGTCGGCATCTCAGGTGGTGGCTGCTTGTTTATCGAATGCGCTAGTACCCCATTACGCGATGGTGCCCCATTCGGCAGCTGCAGAACTCACTGCCGCATTGGCTACGCTAGCTTTGATTAAAGGGCCTCAAGTGACCCCGCTCGCAGCGAAGGTAGGACTGGGGAAACAACGCTCTTTGCTCAGCCGAATACTCTCAGGTGGCGTTGAAGCGCCTGGAATCATCCTAGATAGGCTAGCAACCGCCCTGGGTCATTCGAGGTCGGCCCTGCAGGGGGCAATGCGTGATAATTTCAGCAACAGATCGATTCCTGCATTTAAAGCAGAGAATGGCAAACCACAGATTGAATCCACGCCGATGCAGTGGGAAGCTGCAGTGAAAGAACTCGCGCTACCATCAACTGAGGAAGCGCAACTGTTGAGCTTAAAGGACTAAAGACTCTTGAACCCTTTTGACCGAGCACGCTTGCAAGCCCATCAGGCACGATATCAGTTGGTTGCAGTATGCGGCTCAGGTCTACCCACAAGCACTGAACTGCTAACGCAGTTCGAAACTGTGCTCGCACTGTGTATTGAACAAGTCCCCCCAGACAATACCATTTTGGGTAATGGCAGCGCCGCCTTGTACCGCGATGAGCAATTCATCTATGTCAGGAATGACGTGGACGCAAAAGAACATGCCTATCTCGTGGCTCACGAATTAGGGCATTGGTTTCTGGACGCCGAAAAACCGTCCACCAGCATCACACACCTGTCGTCACTAACGGCGTCCCAAGGCACACCTGCGAGCCTGGTAGTAGAGGCCTATGGCACCCGAGAACGCCAGGAGCTACAAGCAAACGTTTTTGCACGGGAGTTCCTGCTTCCCCGTCTGCTGGCCAAGCAACTCTGGCTAAACGGCAACACGGCGCGCCAAATCGCCCAGCTATTAGTTATTCCGCTTGAGCTTGTCCGGTTGCAGCTGGCCGATGCTCTATTACTTCCCGAAACGGTGCCACTCGCTCCACAACCGATTTTTGCGCCTAGCCCCGATCAAGTGACGGCTGCGAAAGCCCAAGAACGATTTGTGAACGTCGTAGCAGGTCCTGGCACCGGCAAGACAACCACCCTTGTCCACAGAGTTAAACACCTGATCGACTCGGGGGTTGAGCCGAGCAAAATTCTGGTGCTCACTTTTACCAACAAAGCTGCCCATGAACTGGTTGAGCGACTGAGGGCTTCGGGCGTCCAAGGCTCGGCAGATATTTGGGCAGGCACTTTCCATGCCTTTGGGCTGGAGTTTTTGCGTAAATACCACCATGCATTCGGACTCGACTCAGACGTAAGGGTCGCCGATCTGCTTCAAGAGGTGCAACTGATGATTCGACGCCTTCCAAGCGTGAATCTTCAATATTACCTGCGTCTTCAAGACCCTTATGATTGGCTACCAAGTGTCATCAGCCATATAAAAAGACTGAAAGAAGAGCTTGTTACACCTGACCTCTACAGGAGAAGACTCTGCGCTCTACCCGCTCCAGCTAATGACATCGCATTGCAACAAGCCGATATCGCGGCGCTGTACGAGGCCCATGAGCAGGCCTTGGAAGCAGCGAAAATGGTTGATTACGTCGATTTGATCGCCAAGCCCGCGTTACGTGCCAAATCGGACAGAGCGTCGGTTTCCCTGGTTATTGATCATTACGAGCATATCTTGGTCGATGAATATCAGGACGTGACGGAAGCAATGGTCGAACTAATTCGCCAGCTTGCGGGGAAAGCAAAATCACTCTGGGTAGTTGGTGACATCCGGCAGGCCATACACCACTGGCGAGGAGCCTCAGTGAAAAGTCTGATCAAATTTGACCAGGCTTTTCGGGGAGAGAACGCAGGCGCTACTGTCGGGAAATACACCCTGGACATAAACCGGCGCAGCAAAAAAGAAATCCTGGATCTCTTCAGCGTGTCAGGCCGAATTCACCAACTGCAGCCCAGCCTACCACTGGATGCGATGACGGCTTCCCGTGGATCTAGCGCACAGCTCCCGATCCTTGTTTCCTGCTCCACCCCCCACACCCTCAACCTTTCTGTTGCACACCAAATTCATCAACTGAACGGCCTTGGAGTGCCGTACCGAGATCAAGCTGTTATCTGCAGACGAAAATCTGAGCTCGCGCGCCTTGCGGATGATCTCGCGAAGAATGGTGTGCCGATTTTGTACATTGGAGATATTTATCAACGACCAGAAATCAAAACCCTTATCTGCTTGATGCAGGTTCTTTGCCATCGACATCCACGGGCACTGATTGGTTTGACCGGCGATCCATTCCTCACCATGCCAAAACAAGATCTCGAGCTCCTGAATCAGATAACTCATCAGGGTGTTGCGCTGCAAAGAGGTCGTTGGTTAGGACGATCCATTCCAGGATTGTCCCCGGCAGGCGATACCGTCAACGCCAATCTTAAAGGGCTCCTAAGAAACCACAGTCGGCATTCAAATCCCTGGGATCTAGTGTGCGACTTGCTGTTTGACCGCCGCTATGGAATCCCCCCGCTCTCGGACAACTCAATCAAGGCTCAGACTGCCCGCCTAGCACTTTGGCAGTTTGTTTATGCAGTGCGTAACGGGGATGGCGATGTCACCCAAGCCCGACTGTCGAAGTACCTTCTACGAGAAGAACTTCGTCGGCGAATTGGAGAGACGGGGCGTGAGCGTGACTTACCACCAGAAGCGTCAGTGATGGATGCTGTGCGGGTCATTACGGTACACGCAAGCAAAGGGCTCGAATTTCCGGCTGTGCACCTGGGTTACGTGGACAAAGAGTCCTTTGGGCCAAACCCTCCTTTCAATCACGATCCACGCGTCCAGGAGCTAATACCTCCAGAGGTGCTCGGTAGCACAGCTGCAGAGCATGCCTTTGAAGAGGCTGTTGAGCGTAATAACCTTTTTTATGTTGCGCTGTCCCGGGCACGTGATCGGCTATACCTGTACGAACACAAAGATTCACGTGATCGGCCGCCGCCTTTGCAGCATGCCTCGGCTAGGTTTCTAAAGCTTACCGGCATCCCACAACCATCGGCGGTCTCATCTGGGAGGACAGCCTTTTCGCGCCCCGGCACTACCATGCCCGTGATTACTCACCAAGGGTTTGAGTCCTACGCACGTTGCCCTCTTCAATATCACTATCGGCATGAGTTAAGCCTCACGGCTGAACAAGACATCGATATTTCAATTCGTGCACGTGGGGCAGTGATGGACACGCTCCGAGCCGTCTTCAAAGATGGAGCAATACCGGGTGAGGCATTTAAGGAAGCTTGGGCTGCTCACAAGCTACCAGACAAGAATGATGACCCAGCCCTACAGCGCGATGCAATTATCGCATGCAAGAGGGGGCTGCTCCTGGGCAAACAATCAACTGGCACCTACGTCGAGGGATTGGTTTCAGAATTACAGGGAATCAGGATTGAACTCCCATGGATGCTTGAGGAAGGCTTCGGAGCCAATGCAAAGCTTCACTGGATTCGTGCCGGAAGTGGCGCTTCGTACACCGCCAACTCCGCTCGCCCGATGCTACTGAGTATCAATGGGGCGAGGCGGCCAATTCTGACCGTATACTCCTTGCTGACAGACAAGTCATCAGAAGTCGAACCAAGCAAAATGGCGAGTGCAACAAGTAGCTATAAAGCGGCAGAGCGCTTCGCCAATGGTGATCGTTCTGCCATCCCTGGAGCTCACTGCGACCGTTGTGCGTATTTAAGTATGTGCTCGAAAGTGCCCTGAATCTAACCCACGAGCTGGGATTTTTTCAAACGCCGAAGGTGTGGCCTTGCTGCAGAGTAAATATCTGCAATATCTTTCTCAATCACTACAACCGAAGTAGCCGATTGCAAGTGACTAGTTTTTTGTCGAAAGACGCCACGCCTTCGCAATATGGGGGGACAAATGAGGAGGCAGAATTACCACCAACCAAAAAACCCAACAAAATAGTGCCAATTCTCAAAAATAACGCCGCCTACAAGTCAGCGTAAAACATACTACGCCAACGCATTGCCTATCAGCGTCGGCTAAGACGTCTCTGCTGGCCCAACCGCAAGCACCGAGCGCCTATGGGCCTAAGGCGCAGTTGTTGATCATCCTTGACCAAGTAATGCATCGCGTAGTGGACATGTGAACGGATCTCCCGGTCGTTGCGATGGATAACGCCGATTCCCAGCCCTTCCCCGTACCTGCTTTTGTCCTGATTACAGCTGTCGAAATAGCCCTGTCCCTGCGTGACACACTCCCACAATTTACCAATCTGCTGAGCCTTGTAGATATCCTTCCACACCTGAGCACCGTTGAAGAAGAACGCTGCATGGATGTGATAGCCACGATCCTCTCCCTGCTCCACCGCGCAGATGTAGCCGGTCTCATAGTCAAAGATCGGATTGCGTTCACGCTCGGCGACGAACCGGTCCAGATCATCGAATACCTGCTCAACACGCTGCCTAACTTGAGAAAGCTTGTGGTAATACAGATTTACCCTGACTACGACAGTGCGAGCGTAACGGTCCAGCACGGAGTCCGTGTATTCAGTGACCCTACTTTCTTGATCCCTGGACTGATAGCGACGGTCACTACTCTTACGCCGATACCATTGCTCCCGAGTCAACTGACGGATCTTCATGACCAGCAGGTTCATGCTGCGATGATGATCTAGATAGTCCGCTCTCTCTACATTCAGGCAGACAGGCCCGGCAGCGCTGCGCTCCAGTCCAACATGCTGACAGGCTTTCCAGAACGCTTGCAGGTGCTCGCTGTAACGGTGTTGGCAGCGATCATCAAACAAGTCGATCATTTGCTGGACGCCATCGAAATACCGGGAAAGCCTGGTCGGCATTATTTGCTCGTGACCTGAGCGTGTGCCTTTGAATCGAAATGCTGGAATATCGTGTTCTTCGACTGCCTTAACGAGTCGCTCAATTTGGATAGCGATATCGGATTGAGATAGGCGTGTATAGGCGTTGCTGATGGTCATGGCCGTGTACCTGGTGGTTATTCCTATACCAGATACCGTCTGTGCATTTTTTAACTGATGACCTACTTCTAGGTAAGTCATGATGAAGGGATCAATGGTTGATTGCTTACTGATTGCTGATGCCCTGATGACTACTTTTTGAATACCTAGAAGCTATATAACTAGATACAGCTCTGTCACTGGTGAACGTTCCCGCTCCAGACGGACCAATCAGAAAACTATTGCCAAGCTAGGCAGGAGATCGACCAAGCAGCCCCATGGGGGAGTTAGCTGAGAACCGCCTGCTCACCATCCGGCATAAACGCCATGACTGGCTCACTGCCAGTCATGGCGTTTATGTCAGTAGTGCAACACTTTCACGCAACTCATTCGGCCAGGTCGCGCGCCTCAACCCTGGCCAGAATCCAATCTTGTATCTCACCCTCAACCCAACCAACGCTGCGTTCTCCCAGTGAAACCGGCTTTGGGAAGGCTTCTTCGGCGATGTACTTATAGATGGTAGAGCGACCCAGACCGGTTGAGTCGATGACGTCTTTCAGGCGAATGATCTTCATGAACGGGGCTCCTCTGTTCGTTCAGAGGATTGGCAGGATCAGTAATAAAAAACGCACCGTGCCTGCGGACCATCAGTGTTGCTTGAATCTTGGTCACTCACATACGGGTGTTAGCGCGAATACCTAATAGGTGGCCGTCACTCCGAACTTTCATCCTTACCCATCTGAAGTGATAGACCTCCGTTTTTCCAGACGTAGACGCTCGCCTTCACCTATCAAGCAGGCGCAAAAAACGAAAGATTCCATGCCACGATCGATCTAGCCGGCTGATCGCCTCCATACGCCACAGACGCATGCAGTCTTGCACCACCGAACCCTAAAACCTCAGTAAGCTGCAGAAACCAAGAAAAACGGCGTAAATTTAGGTTCTGAAATGCAAAAAAACGCCTAAAAATGCCTATATATCTGGCTTTTTTAAGAATTATAATTCCTAGAATCGATATAGAATTTTCATAGAATTCAAATAGAAAACTTATAGAATTTCCATAGATCCAGATTAGAATGAGATTGGTCATCGAGCCGTGATGGCGATGAATTTAGGAGTTTCTTCACTTTAAAGGAGATAACGAATGGCTATCCGCGTTGAAGACGACGAGGTCGACGAACTGAGTCGTCTGCTCCAAGACCCTCGCCGCGACCACCGCAGCGACATTTGGCTATGGCTCTGGCTGTATCAATACAACGAAGCCGAGTTCGATACCGCCACTTGCAACGGCAGTACGATGAGAGAAACGCTCGCCCGTTTTCTGCGAAGAAGAACCACCCTTTTACAAAGGATCAACTCGGAGAAAGACAGATTCTTGGTTCCAAACCAATATCTCCAATGGATTGACGGGCAAGAGAGACAATTTCTATGGCTCCTTAACCGCATTGAAGCCATCACCGATTTAAGGCCTCCTCACGGATTGCCTCGGGGCCTAGTCCACCTCACCGGAAAAAATCTTCTTACCGCCATGCTTGACCTATGGGATATCGATATCGCGAGGAAAGTGGACGAAATCGATCACCTACGCGTTGATTGGTTAGAACACCGGGCGCAAGACCGTGACTTTGAGTGGTTTGAGGATAGGAAAGATGGCACCAAGCGATGCAGGTGTGCCTGGGAATGGCTAGAAAAGAACGACAAGTCTATTTTCAGGGGACGTCTAGCTATCGGCAACTATAATGAACTGCTCATATACTTCGATAAAGCTGCTCATGGTCGCAATGAACGGAAAGTCATCGTTCAGAAAATCAAGAACCGATGGAATCGCAAGCAGTTCGATGAGCGTGCAGCGGACAAGAAGCAGTGCAATGTCATGCTGTCGAAAAAAGTCATCCTACAGCTGGACCAGCTAACAGAAAAGCACGGTCTGAAACGAGCACAAATACTAGAACTTTTAATCACAGCAGAAGCGGAAGCAGGGAAGTGTCTGGCCAAAATCGAAAATCCGTCGTTTTCATAACCACTGAGGAAAACGGAGATCCTCGCATTTCGCCAATTTTCTTAAATCGGTATTCCAATTAGTATTCCAAGAGAAAAATCAAATCGTAAATTTCTTTATAATTCAATAAGTTGAGAAACCAGTTCAGATTACCCCGGCCCACCACGTCAGAATCAACCGAACCCGCCCAGTGCGGGTTTTGTCGTTTCTGGGGTTTGGAAAGCTCGACAAAATGAACCCTCAGAATTTTCCTTCAAGATATCGAGCCATTGATGAACTGGTGCAACGCCTACCACGCAGATAGCCTCCCCCAGTCGCTGCAAAATCAGCGACCGGGTTTAGCAGCTCGTTTACTATCAAGGCCTGCAAAGCCACCATCCGTTCCAGCGATGCTGTCAGCATCCGCTGGTGCGTATTATGGCGGCTGTGCGTGGGGCACTTTCGGGTGCGCCGGGTTCCTTGATTCCTGGTCTGCTAACCCGCGCACAGTCGCCACCCGTTTCGTTTAGCAGCGATGTCTGGCGACTCCATCAATCAAGGAGTTTCAGCCATGAAAAAGATCACCCCCAATCCCCCCTCCACAACCCTCTTCACCCTCGCCCCAGACATCTCCCCCGAAACCCTGCTGATCCAAGCCAGCGAAACCCTCGCCTCTCTCAACGCCATGACCACCGACCTGGCTTTCGAACTCGAAGGCGTCCACCGTCACAAGCTGCTGGCCACCCAGCAACTGATCGTGCTGGGCGAGTTGTTGGTCGAGCGCGTGCTGGTGCTCACCCAAGACACACAAACATTCCAGTAACCAAAAGGCCGAGACGCGTTCAGCGACTCGGCCTTTTGTTGTGCGTCTGGAATCCCGCCACACTTGCGATTACCCTGCTCTCCTCTATCAGACATCCGGAAGTCCGATACCCGTGTTCAAGCCTCTCGCCGTTCTCATCCTTGCCTGCGCTCCTCTGCTTGCCACCGCCGCCGACCTGGCCGGTGTCTGGACAGGCACCTTGGGTAAATCCGCGATCACCGTGTGTTTCAACGGTGCCCACGGCGCCAATGGCAGTTACTACTACCAACGCATCCTGACGCCCATTCAGCTCACTCAGGTCAACGCCAGTGAGCCGTGGGTTGAAGAAGGGCAAACCGGGTTCTGGCAGTTGGATGATCCCCAAGGCGATACGTTGACGGGTACCTGGAGCAAATCCCTCGAGGGTAAAAGCCTGGCGTTGGTGCTGAAACGCAGGGACACGGACGGTTGCGCCAGCGATGCCTATAACAATGCGCTTGAAGCCGTGCCACCCGCGGTAAAGGTCGAACGGAAAACCTTCGCCGAACACGCCTATCAAGTGAAGACCCAAGGAGGCCAGGTCATCCTGAAACTTGAAGGCGACGGTGCGGCCATCGACAAGATCAACCGAGAGCTCGCGCGCATGGCCATCAACCCGGACGGGCAGGCCGATTTCTACAGGGAGCGGCGCAACTCACTGGACCAAAGCGGCGGTACCACCACCAGTGAGATCGCGGTGGAACCGTTCTACTGGTCATCGCACTGGATCACCGTGCGGTTCTATCGCTGGTCGGCGGGCTACGGACGCGGGGGCATCAGTTGGGGCCTGCACAGTTGGAACCTGCAAACCGGTGAAAAGATCGACCCCTGGACGTGGTTGGGCGGCCATGAGCAATGGGACACGCCCTACTCGGGCCAGGTCAAGTTGCCGGCCGCTTTCAGCAGTTGGCTGGCCAAGCAGACCACCACCGACGAAGGCTGCCCGGCCGTGACCAGTTATTCCTCGTTCGACTTGAGCTTCAACACCCAGGGCCTGCAACTGTCGACGCCCGCCCAGGGTGATGGCTGTGATAACGAACTGAGTTTTACCTGGGAGCAACTGGAGCCGGTGCTGAGCCCGGCAGGTAGAGCCGCACTGCCCAGCCTGATGGCGCCGTGACCGACCTTACAAAAAACCCACATTCGTTCACGAAATATTCAGAAACGCCGACGGATACTAGCCCATTGCAATGACCGTTCCCCCGGACGGTCCTCCTGCCCTGGTAGCCACACTCCATGACGCGTCCCGCTCCCCTGCTGTTCCTGCTTGCTGGTCTGTTGTTCTTCTTTGCCCTGGGTAACCACGAGCTTCAAGGCTCCACCGAAGCCCGCGTGGCCGGGATCGCCATGGCGATGCACCTGGACAATAACTGGGTGGTGCCCCAGTTGTTTCGTGAACCGTTCCTGGAAAAACCACCCTTGAGCCTGTGGATCGATGCCGGGGCGATTCGCCTGTTTGGCGGCACCACCTGGGCAGTGCGCCTGGCTTCGGCGTTTGCTGGGTTGTTCAGCGTAATGCTGCTTTACACCATGCTGCGCAAGTTCGGCCGGCCGCAGACGCTGGCCTTCAGCGCCGCGCTGATCCTGGCGACCATGGCCAGTTACTGGAGCAATGCGCGCGGTGTGGGTGAGGATTCGCTGCTCACCCTCGGCGTGACCGCCGCACTGCTGGGGTTTTACCAGGCCGTGCGGCCCGATCGTGAAGGGTCAAGCACAGGCGCATGGGCACTGTTTACCGCAGGGATGGTGATTGCCACCCTCAGCAAAGGCGTGCTGGGCCTGGCGATGCCGGGCATTGTGATTTTTGTATATCTGGTCAGCACCAGCCTCATGGACAAGCGCCTGCGCCTTGGCGACTGGCTCAAGCCCGCGCTGTTCACCTTGCTGGCGCTGGTGCCATTGGTGATCTGGCTGGGCTTCCTGTTCCAGCGTGGCGGCATGCAAGCGGTGGCCGAAGTGCTGCTGACCAACAGCGTCGGCCGTTTCAGCGGTTCGTTTGTCGAGGCAGGCCATTACGAGCCGTTCTACTACTACATCGCCAAGCTGCCCGAGGCGTTCCTGCCGTGGAATATCCTGGTGTACCTGGGCCTGTGGCATTTCCGCAAAAGCCTGGTGCGCAACCGCTACCACCTGTTCTTCAGCGTCTGGCTGGTAGCGCAGTTCACCCTGTTGACCCTGGCCTCGAGCAAACGCACGGTGTACCTGATGGCACTGGCCCCGGCCGCCGCCGTACTGGCCGCGGAATATGCACGGGTGCTGCTGGCGTGGCTGAAAACCCGCAAACCTGCGCTCTACACACATCACAGAACCCTCGTGGGCGGCGTGTTCACCCTGGCCGTGGGCTGCTATCTGATTGCAGCGTTCTGGTTTGCGCCCAAGGCCGATGTGCGCCAGTCGTTCGTCCCGGTGATCAGCCAGGTTCAGGCGTTTAAAGATGAAAGCAGGGAGGTGGTGCTGTTCCAGCCCAACGAACGCATCGCCGGGGCCAGCGTGTTCTATCTGCAGGCCTACTTGCCGATCCTGAAGACCGAGGCCGAGCTGCACAACTACCTCGGCGCCAAGCCCGGCAACATTGCGTTGCTGGACCATACCAACGACCTGGCCACCCCGGTGAAGGTGATCAAGCAGATGTCGATCAACCGCCAGCCTTACTACTTCGTGGAGCAGTAAGGCCGGCGCGGGGCATCAGTGTTTGGTGACCTTGTCCAGGTAACCCATGGCAAACGCCGAGACCACGAAGGTCATGTGGATGATCACGTACCACATCAGGTGCTGCGGATCGACGTTCTTGGCGTCCATGAAGATGCGCAGCAAGTGGATGGACGAAATCGCCACGATGGACGCCGCCACTTTCATCTTCAGCGACGAAGAGTCCATGGTGCCCAGCCAGTTGAGTTTCTCTTTGTTGTCATCGATATCCAGCTGCGAGACGAAGTTCTCGTAGCCGGAAATCATCACCATCACCAGCAAGCCGCCGACCAGGGCCATGTCGATCAACGACAGCAGCAGCAGGATCACATCAGCTTCCAGCATGGAAAACACATTGGGCAGGACGTGGATGATTTCCTGGAAGAACTTCAGCGCCAGGATCAGCAGGCCCAGGGAAAGCCCCAGATAGATAGGCGCCAGCAGCCAGCGTGAGGCGTACATAGTATTTTCGATAAAGCGTTCCATTGGATCTCACACAGCTTGGCTAGAAATGGCGGCGAGTATACCAGCCGCTACAAGACAGCTGTAACCACGAGAAAACTGACCTGTGCGGCATCTGTAAGAGAATTTTTCTGCTAGTGTCGAGCCCAATAACAACTCGGCTCGATGACGTCGGACAGGAAAAACTCAGATGATGGATGTGCGATCCCCTTTGGCCAGTATCGGCCTGTGCGCGGCATTGCTGCTGGCTGGCGGCTGCTCCCCCAGTGACGAGCAGAAGCAGACCACCCTCGAAGAGAAAACCGCAAAGTTCGAACACTCCCTGGACAGCATCCAGGACCCCAAGCTGCGTGACGCCGTCGCCGACCTGGGCGGTTCGCTGCTGTTACTGGAGCGGGCGCGGGTCAAACTCGCCAGCAAGCCCATCGAAGCCGAGTACGGCGAGGACTCCCTGGCCCTGCTCAAGCACTACCCCACGCCCCAGGCGTTGGTGAACACCTACATCAATGGCCTGTTTGTGCTGCGCAAGAGCTCCCATTCCGACTACCTGACCGACTTGCAGCCGGTGTTCCCGTTCAACTTCAACATGCCTGACCAGTTCCCCTTCCCCCACGGCCTGGAATGGCAGTCGGTGACCCTGAGCAACAACAAGGTCATCCCCTTCCAGCCGGAATGGTCGGAAACCGATCCGGGCATCCAGCTGAGCCCCAGCAGCTCCAACCTGACCAACCCCGACGACCTGACGGTGACCTACCCGTTCATCGACGGCATCGAGACGGAAAACAAGAGCCAGCCACAGCCCGTCAGCCTCAAGGGCACAGTGGAAGTGGTCGCGCCGGGCAAGGTGTTGACCTTTGATCTGTCGAAAAAAGATGTAGGCCACAAGCGCACCGAGGGCAACATCACCCTCAACCTGTTGCTCCTGGAAAAAAACTACGCCGAGATCGAGCTGACCAACAGCCAACCGCTGGCGCCTGAAGTCGGTGACGAATCGCCCAACCCGCTGCTGGTGCAGGCGCGGGACAGCACCGGGCAGTTCCTCACCCGGTCGGGCTCGATCAACGAAAGCAGCGCCCAGGTGGCGTTCTACGAAAAACAACTGGCCGAGATGCAAAAGCAGAAAGCCTGGTCGGAGGCGTTCGAAAAACAGCTCACCGAGGAACAAAAAGCTTTCGAACACAAACAGAGCAGCCATTACGCCAAGGTGTATTTCAATGGCGTGATCGACAACCTGCAGGTCAACGTACTGGATTTTTCCACCGCCACGCGCACGCGCAAAGACCTCGACCTGCCCGTGATGCGCTTCGACAAGAACAGCCTGCAGAACACCGTCCAGGCCCTGCCGATGCCGGTCACCGTGTATGACGACGGCGCCGCCAGCTGGCTCAAAGACGCGGGCATGACCGAGGACCAGCTGAAAAACAGCGTCACCATCAGCCAGTCGGTTGAAGACGCCAGCGCCGCGCACATCGTGTTCGACCACCCGTTCACCTTCAATGACGACCTGGTGGGCAGCGAGCGCAACAGCAGCGAATCACCGGTGACCTTCTTCACCGCCGACGAAAAAGGCGAACGTGGCGAGCCGATCGAACTGCCGGCCGAGGCGTTTGAACTGAACCCGGCACGCGGCACCCTCACCTACGACCTGAACCTGTTCCCGGAAAACCCGGCGTATGTGGTGGGCTCGATTCCGCTGTTCCTGGCGACCATCGACAAAGCCGAGATCGACGTGGCCAAGCTGCCCAAGGGGCTGTCGCTCAAGGACAACGCGCTGATCGTCGACCAGAAGGCCTTCCCCGCCGACAGCTGGCGCTTCTACGCCAAGGACGCCAGCGGCAACTACCTCAAGGAAATCCTCGGCGTCAGCCACCGCGCCGAGGAGTACGGCACGGCACTGTTTGACGTGCATTACTTCTACGGCCGGCCGACCACCCTGGAAAGCTACCAGCGCACCGACCTGAGCACCGTGCAATATGGCTTCGAGGTCAAGTTGGACAAACCCGAGAGCAAATAGCGGTCAGTGCTGGGTGTCACCATTGAGCTGTCGCAGATGGGCCTGCATGTGCAGGCACCAGATCTGCGGGTCACCCGCCTTCTCGTAGCCGTGCTGGGTCAGGCTGTCGACGATGGACTCAAGCATGTTTTCCGCGACGAAGGGCCCGGGGAACGGGCCTTGAGACTTGATGGTGGACGGCTGTTCACCGGTCATTCCGGCGGCAAACAACAAGGTCCACATCCCGTTATCCCCCGCAAGAGGGCGAATGGAACATTCGATACGGGTGACCAGGCCAAAGCACTGGCGGGTAAGGCAAAGGTTGCGCGGCATGGCGGCGACCCTCGGTAGATCGGTGTTCAACCTGCGCCTGGGCGCGAGGCTGTTTCTATCCCGCGACTCCTGTGGATATCCCTTGAGCACAGAATAGAAGAAAACCACGACAAACCAAGGTTGTAGGGACCAACGGGCGTTGGTCCTACAGTCGCGCCAAATTCATGACGGTTTTACCCGTCATGTGGTGAGGGGATTGTTGTGGCTATGGTGCTAGTTGTGGCGAGCCCGCTCGCCACAATTCACGTCGCCATCAGATGGGCTTGGCTTCCGCCAACGCTTCCTGCGCCAACTCCTTCTCCGCTTCCTTCAGGTCTTCCTCGCTGATCATCTCGGCAATCGCGCGCAACCGCTCTACCACACGCGCATTCACCGTGCCTTCCGGAAACTGCCCTTCGGCATCCGGCTCACCGGCATCCTCGCCCACCAACAGGCTCAACGCCTCGTCCGCCTGGCGCACCGCATAGATATGGAACTGCCCGGCACGCACGGCCTGCAGCACCTTCTCATCCAGCATCAGCGTAGCGACGTTGGCCTGGGGAATGATCGCGCCCTGTTCACCGGTCAGGCCACGCGCTTCGCAGAGGCGGAAGAACCCTTCGATCTTCTCGTTGACCCCGCCCACCGCCTGCACTTCACCAAACTGGTTGATGGAGCCGGTGATGGCGAAGCACTGCTTGAGCGGGGTTTTCGACAAGGCCGAGATCAAGGTGCACGCCTCACCCAGGGAGGCACTGTCGCCGTCCACATAACCGTAGGACTGCTCCAGCGCGATACTCGCCGAGATCGCCAGCGGGAATTCCTGAGCGTAACGGCTGCCCAGGTAACCGGTGAGGATCATCACGCCCTTGGAGTGGATCGGCTGGCCGAGGTTGACCTCACGCTCGATGTCGACAATACCGCTGCCGCCCGGGTACACCGTGGCGGAAATCCGCGCCGGCACACCGAATGCCGAATCGCCCACCTCCAGCACCGTCAGCCCGTTGCACTTGCCCACCGCCGCACCGGCGGTGTCGATCAGGATCACCCCGGCGAGCATGTCGTCGAGAATCCGCGCGGACACCCGCCCGGTACGCGTGGCCTTGGCCTTGAGTGCGCGTTCGATATGCCCGGCATCGGTCATCTCGTCGCCTGCCAGATGGCGAATGAAATCCGCCTCGCTGACCAGCTGGAACAAATCCCCGATACGCGCCGACAAGCGCCCCTGGTGCTCCGCCAGCCTGGCGCTGTAGGTGGCCAACCGCGCCACCGCATCCGAGGTCAGCGGTGCCATGCCTTCTTCCGACGTGCGGGTTTTCAGCAATTGGGCGAACTGCTCCAGGCTTTCGTCGACCATCGGGATGTCTTCGTCGAAGTCCACCAGTACGCGGAACATCTCCTGGAAGTCCGGATCGGCGTCCTGCAACGCGTAGTACAACTGGCGCGAACCAATGATGATCACCTTGACCTGCAACGGGATCATCTGCGGGTTGAGGGTCACGGTGGCCAGGCGGCCCAGTTCGCCCAGCGGCGATTCCATCTTCAGCTTGCGCGATTGCAGGGAGCGCTTGAGGGCGTCCCAGACGAACGGCTCGCCGAGCATTTTTTCGGCTTCGAGAATCAGGAAGCCGCCGTTGGCACGGTGCAAGGCGCCCGGGCGCAGCTGGCGATAGGTGGTGTAGAGCGCGCCCTGGTCGGTGCTGTACTCGATGCGGCCGAACAGGTTGTCGTAGGTCGGGTGCGGCTCAAACACCACCGGCGCGCCACCGTTGACCGGATGGCCCACCACCAGGCTTGGGCAGTACTGCTCTTCGAGCAGCTTGCGCGCCTGGGCGTCGGTCTTGGCATCGTCCACCAATTGCTCGACCACGGTCTTGAGCAAGTACACCTGCATGGCTTGCAGGTAGCCGCAGACGCCTGCGTTTTCCGCGTACTTTTCCGACAATGGCGCAAGCAGAGGCTGCAGGGCCAGGGTGATGGTTTCTTCGTTGAACTGGCGCAGTTGGTTGTTCGACTCACGCTTCCACTGCGGCAGGCTGGCCAGCTCTTCGTTGAGGCGCTCTTCCAGCTCGGAAATATCCGTGTGGAAGCGCTCGCGATCAGCTTCCGGCAGCTGCGAGAACTCGGCCTCGTCCAGCGCCTTGCCGTCGAGCATCGGCGTGAAGGCAATGTTGGAGCTGTCGCGGTACAACGCCACGTCCTTTTCCAGGGCCAGGCGTTCGATCACGTCCAGGGCCTTGTCGTAGCGCTGGTTGAAGGCGCGGTCGATCGCGCTCTTGCGCTGTTGATAAGTCGGGTGCTCGAAGACTGCCGGGAAGGTGGCGACAAGGTTGTCGACCAGACCGTTGATGTCGTTGATGAACGCCGCCGCACCGCCGCCCGGTAATTCAAGGGCACGCGGCTCGCGAGGCTCATCGAAATTATTCACATAGACCCAGTCCGACGGGGTCTGCAGGCGCTTGCCTTCGGCCTTAAGGTAGCGTTTGACGAACGAAAAGCGACCGGTCCCGGGCTCGCCCATGACAAACACGTTGTAACCGGGGCGTGGCATGGCCACACCGAACTGCAACGCTTCAACCGCACGTTCCTGGCCAAGCACACCGCGAAAGGGCTCCAAATCATTGGTGGTCGAGAAGCTGAACTGTTCAGCGGAGAAAGGGCGAGTCAGCGCTTCGGGCGCTAGACGCAAGCTGGCAGCAACAGGATCAGGCATCGGGCTTCCTTACATCAGGCGGGGCAGATGACGGCATTCTGGCTCCCGGTTACGCGCTCTGGCAAGGCGCGCCTGTGGGAAAGCATAGACACGGGACGCGCCCTGTAAAAATATCGGGTCATCATCGAATGTTTTAGAAAAATGCACGGAACCCTTGGAACGTGCCTAAACTCCAAACTGCGCGGGTTGGACTAATAACTGGCCCCTAGGGCGCCGCGATGCGCCTGAACCCTTGTCCATTGGTTTGCACACAAAGAGAACAAAGCTATGAAACGGATCCTTCTCGGTACTCTCTTCACCGTCGTCTCCCTCAATGCAATGGCAGAAGCACCAGGTGGCCCGAACTGCGGTTGGGGCAACATGTTGTTCGAAGGCCAGCGCGGCACTCCAGCTCACTTCCTGGCTTCCACCACTAACGGTACTTCGGGTAACGCCACGTTCGGCATGACCTCGGGCACCAACGGTTGCAGCACCAACAGCGCCCTGACTTACGGCGGCAAATCGTGGATTGCCATGAATGGCATGATGAACGAGCTGTCCGAAGACATGGCCAAGGGTAATGGCGAAGCGCTGACCACCTACGCCGTGGTACTGGGCGTGGCCCCGGAAGATCGCGAACACTTCGCGGCCGTGACCCACGAGCACTTCCAGCAGATCTTCAGCAAGGCTGACGTGACCGCTGACGACGTGCACAACAACACCATTGCTGTACTGAAAAGCGATGCCCGTCTGGCGAAATACGCTACCCAGGCTTAAGCTCGTCCAGCCCGCGCCTGCTTAAGGCGCGGGTTTTATTTTTGGGCCCGCCTCCCCTTTGGGTCTCTCTTAATTCCGACTTAAGTTGCCCCTATGCTCAAACGCTTTGCCTGGACGGCACTCTTCGCCTGCGCCCCGCTGTACGCGGCACCGCATCTTGATGATCAACGTTTGCAGCAATTGGCCAACGATCCGTTCTGGCTGTCCCTCGGCCATTATGAAGCCGGCAAAATCAGTGGCTGGCGCAGTTATGTCAGCGACAAGAAATTCTTCCTCGCAGCCGATGGCGCCCACCACCCGGACGCCGAACTCAAGGCCACCGTTGACGCGCTCTACGCGCCGGCCAGCCTGGGTGAAAAACACGCCCAATGCGTTTACCCCGCACGTACCCGCTGGCTCAAGGATCAGTTGCACCTCACTGACCTGCCCGCCGTGGACTGCACGGAATTCAAGCAATGGTTCAAGGACGTCGCCCCTCACAGCGCGGTGATGATCTTCCCGGCGGCTTACCTCAACAGCCCGTCGTCGATGTTCGGCCACACCCTGCTGCGCATCGACCAGGCCGACGTGCAAAGCAACAACACCGCCCTGCTCAGCTACGCGATCAACTTCGGTGCCTATATCGAAGGCTCCGACAACAGCATCCTCTATGCCTGGAAAGGCCTGATGGGTGGTTATCCCGGCCTGTTCGCCCTGGTGCCCTACCAGGAAAAACTCTCCGAATACCGTAGCCTTGAGAACCGCGACCTGTGGGAATACCGCCTCAACCTCACCCAGGTCGAGACCGAGCGCATGGTCGAGCACGTGTGGGAGCTCAAGCAGATCCAGTTCGATTACTTCTTTTTCGACGAAAACTGCTCCTATCGCCTGCTCGAACTGCTGCAAGTGGCCCGCCCCGGCCTGCGCCTGACCGAACAGTTTCCACTGACCGCCATCCCGACCGATACGGTCAAGGCCGTGAAAGATGCGGGCCTGGTGGAAAGGATCGACTACCGCCCGTCCCGTGAGCGCGAGCTGTTGGAACGCGCCAAGCCGCTGGACAGCGACGAACAGCAATGGGTGTTGAAGGTCAGCGATGACCAGCAGCAATTGCAGGAACCGGCCTTCAAAGCCCTGCCCCGCGACCGCCAGGCCCTGATCATCGACGCCGCCTACCGCCTCGGCCGCTACCGCGCCAACGGCCTGGAACGCGACACCGTCCGCTCCCAACGCAGCTTCGAACTGCTGCGCGCGATCAACCAGAACCCGGCGCCCGACCTCAAGATCACACCGCCCGGCCTGCCGGAAAACGGCCACGAATCGCGCACCTGGCAAGCCGGCATCGGCACCCGGGGCGACAAGGCCTTCGGCGAATACGGCCTGCGCATGGCCTACCACGACCTCAACGACAACGCTGAAGGTTTCCCCCTCGGCGCACAGATCGAAATCCTGCAAATGAAACTGCGCCAGTACGAAGGCAACCACTGGCAGCTGCAGCAACTGGACCTGGCCACCATCCGCTCCCTGACCCCACGCAACGCCCTGTTGCAGCCGTGGTCCTGGCAAGTCACTGGCGGTCTTGAACGCGTGCCCGGCAAACACGACGACGAAACCCTGGTCGCCCACGTCAACGGCGGCGCCGGCGGCACCTGGCAGTTGAGTGACGACATGCTCGGCTTCGCCCTCGGCACCGTGCGCGTGGAGCACAACAACGACTTCAGCGAAGCCATCTCCCCGGCGGCCGGGTTCAACACCGGCGTGCTGTGGAAGAACCCACTGGGCAACCTGAGCCTGGAAGCCAAGGGTGACTTTTTCACCAATGGCGAAGTGCGCCGCAGTATCAGCCTGAATCAACAGTGGGAATTGTCGCGCAACCTCGGCCTGCGTTTGAGCGCCCAGCGCGAGTACAGCCACCTATCGACCCCAGTGAATGAAGTGATGCTTGAAGTGAAGTGGTATCACTACTGACTAAAGCCTGGCCGAGATCAATATGTGGGAGGGGGCTTGCCTCCTCCCACATTTGTTTCTCATAGACTCAAATACACTGCTCTGCCCTGATGTCACTGAGTCCATTCAACTGAAAAAAACAGTGGTTTATCACGACTAAAAGGTCGCACCGAGATCACTTTGTGGCGAGCGGGCTTGCCCCGCGTTGGGCTGCGCAGCAGCCCCCAAACAGTCAACTAAGGAGTACCGGGCATACCGCGCAGCTCTTTATTGGGGCTGCTGCGCAGCCCAACGCGGGGCAAGCCCGCTCGCCACAGAAGCAATTTTTCGTTTTCGCCGAGGGTTACGGCGATGGCCCTTTAGCCCAACACCTTTCTCACCATCCTTTCACACCGCCCCAACAAACCCCTGACTAGACTTCCCCTATCAGCCGTGAAACGGCCAGGGAGTACGCCATGTGGCGGTGTGCGGTAATGCTGTGTGCATTGGTGGTGTTGGCGGGTTGCCAGTCGACCCATCAAGAGTTGTTGGCCAAGGGTTACCCACCGGCGTTTGCCGATGGTTTTGATGACGGTTGCAGCAGCGGTCGCCAGGCGGCCGGGGTGATCAGCGGGGAGTTCCGCAAGAACGTGCCGCGTTATCTCAAGGTCCGTGAATACGCCGAGGGCTGGGAAGATGGCTTTCGCCAGTGCAAGGCCATGCGCGAGAACGAAGAGCTGCGCGACTACAAGGACAATCACTGGGATGACCGCGAACGCGTTTGGCAGCACGAGAAGGACCGCGACGCCGCCCGGGCCTATCGTTCGCAGTAGGTCGCTTTCAGACATCCATCGAAACTAATGCGCGGCGATCATGGCCCAAACTCCATTGAGGGAGAACGTGATGAGCCGAGCTTTTGTAAACGAGGACAACGCCGCTGCCCAGGCCGACCAGCCGGTGGAGCGCCAGGTCAGCGAGCAACCCAACCGCCTCACCGCGCAAGGGCTGGCGCAGTTGCAGGCCAAGGTTGCGCAGTTGCAGCACGAATATGGCCTGGAATCCGCCAAAGGCGATAAACAGCGCCAGGCGGATCTTGAGCGGGATTTGCGTTACTTCAACCAACGGGTGCAAAGCGCCCAAGTGGTGGCACCGGCGACGTCCACCGACAAGGTGCAGATCGGCAGTTGGGTGACCTTCGCCAATGAGCTGGACGAACAGCAACGCATTCAGTTGGTCGGTGAAGACCAGGCCGATGCCGGCGCAGGCTTGATCAACTGGGGCTCGCCCCTGGGCCGCGCCTTGCTGGGCGCCCAGGTCGGCGACGAGGTGTTGTGGCAACGCCCCGTCGGCGATCAGTTGATCGAAGTGCTGCGGGTCGAGCCCGAGGCCTAGACGATGCCTTGGGCCAGCATCGCGTCGGCAACTTTGACAAAACCTGCGATGTTCGCGCCTTTGACGTAGTTGATGCGGCCGTTTTCTTCGCCGTAGTGCACGCAGGCATGGTGGATCGACTGCATGATGTTGTGCAGCTTGCTGTCCACCTCACCGGCGGTCCACAGCAGGCGCATGGCGTTCTGTGACATTTCCAGGCCACTCACCGCCACGCCACCGGCATTGGACGCCTTGCCCGGGGCGAACAGAATGCCGGCCTCGATAAAGATATCCACAGCCTCCAGGGTGGTCGGCATGTTGGCGCCTTCGGCCACGCAGATGCAGCCGTTGCGCAGTAGAGTGCGGGCGGCCTCGGCGTCGAGTTCGTTCTGCGTAGCGCAGGGCAGTGCAATATCGCAGGCCAGTTCCCAAGGGGTTTTACCGGCGCGGAATTCCAAGCCATAACGCGAAGCCAGTTCGCTGATGCGCCCGCGCTGCACGTTTTTCAGCTCCAGCAGGGCCGACCATTGCTCCTCGGTCAAACCGCTTTCCGCGTACAGGGTGCCTTCGGAGTCGGACAGGGAAATCACTTTGCCACCCAGGTCCATGACCTTGCGCGCCGCGTATTGCGCCACGTTGCCGGAACCGGACACCGCCACGCGCTTGCCTTCAACCCGCTGGTTGTTGCGCTTGAGCATTTCTTCGGCGAAGTACACGCAGCCAAAACCGGTGGCTTCCGGGCGAATCAGGCTGCCGCCGTAGGTCATGCCCTTGCCGGTCAGCACCGAGGTGAACTGGTTGCTCAGGCGCTTGTACTGGCCGAACAGGAAGCCGATCTCACGGGCACCTACGCCGATGTCACCGGCCGGCACGTCCACATCCGCGCCGATATGGCGATACAACTCGCTCATGAAGGCCTGGCAGAAGCGCATGACTTCGGCGTCGCTCTTACCTTTTGGATCAAAGTCCGAGCCGCCTTTGCCGCCGCCCATGGGCAGCGACGTCAGGGAATTCTTGAAGGTCTGCTCGAAGGCGAGGAATTTCAGCACGCCCAGGTTGACCGACGGGTGGAAGCGCAAGCCGCCTTTGTAAGGGCCGATGGCGCTGTTCATCTGGATACGGAAACCGCGATTGACCTGGACCTTGCCATGATCATCCACCCACGACACCCGGAAGGTAATCGCGCGTTCCGGCTCGCAGATGCGCTCCAGGATGCCTGAGGTCAGGTAGTGGGGGTTGGCTTCAAGAAACGGCCACAGGCTGCGTAGGACTTCTTCTACGGCCTGGTGGAATTCCGGTTGGTCAGGGTCGCGTTTCTTGAGGCGGGCAAGGAAGGATTCGACGGATTCGATCATGAAAAGTCTCGGCAAATTTTTAGTTGTTAACGGAGATTGAGCCGGACTTTATCAATTCATTCCGCACTGCAACAGGGCAAAATGTCGCCTTTGTGAATTTAAATGGTGCGTTTTATATAAATGTATCCAGTTTCAGGGGCTTTTATGCACCCTTTCAGGGATTCAAATCAAACCGCACGCACCATCAAATTCCAGGCAAAAAAACGGAGCCCGAAGGCTCCGCTCTTTCAAATCACCAGCCCGGATCAGGCCAGTTTTTTGTGACGCACACGGTGCGGCTGGGCAGCAGCTTCGCCCAAGCGTTTTTTACGGTCCGCTTCGTACTCGGTGTAGTTACCTTCGAAGAACACCGCTTGCGAGTCGTCTTCGTACGCCAGGATGTGCGTCGCGACGCGGTCAAGGAACCACCGATCGTGAGAGATCACAATGGCAGCACCCGGGAAGTCCAGCAGGGCTTCTTCCAGGGAACGCAGGGTTTCAACGTCGAGGTCGTTGGACGGTTCGTCGAGCAGCAGGACGTTGCCGCCCTCCTTCAGGGTCAGGGCCAGGTGCAAGCGACCGCGCTCACCACCGGACAGGTCCTTGACGAACTTCTGTTGGTCGCCGCCCTTGAAGTTGAAACGGCCTACATAGGTACGCGACGGGATTTCATAGTTGCCGATGCGGATCTGGTCGGAGCCGTCGGAAATCTGCTGGAACACGGTCTTGCTGCCGTCGAGGTCTTCACGGCTCTGGTCCACGCAGGCCAGTTGCACGGTTTCGCCGACTTCGATGGTGCCCGAGTCCGGGGTTTCCTTGCCCATCAGCATGCGGAACAGCGTGGATTTACCCGCACCGTTACCGCCGATTACGCCGACGATCGCGCCTTTTGGCATGGAGAACGACAGGTTGTCGATCAGTACGCGGTCGCCATAGCCTTTGGTAACGTTCTTGAACTCGATGACCTTGTCACCCAGGCGCGGACCGGCCGGGATGTAGATCTCGTTGGTTTCCGAGCGCTTCTGGAATTCCTGCGATTGCATTTCTTCAAAGCGTTGCAGACGCGCCTTGGACTTGGACTGGCGGGCCTTGGCGCCTTTGCGCACCCACTCCAGTTCTTCCTTCATGGCTTTTTCATGGGCCGATTGCTGCTTGGATTCGGCGGCCAGGCGGTCGGACTTGGCTTCCAGCCAACCGGAGTAGTTGCCCTCGTAAGGGATACCGGCGCCACGGTCGAGCTCGAGGATCCAGCCGGCGACGTTGTCCAGGAAGTAGCGGTCGTGCGTGATCGCAACCACGGTGCCTGGGAAATCGTGGAGGAAGTGTTCCAGCCAGGCGACGGAATCGGCGTCCAGGTGGTTGGTCGGTTCGTCGAGCAGCAGCATGTCGGGGGCCGACAGCAGCAGGCGGCACAGGGCCACGCGGCGCTTCTCGCCACCGGACAGGTGTTCGACCTTGGCGTCCCATGCCGGCAGGCGCAGCGCGTCGGCGGCGACTTCCAGCTGGCGCTCCAGGTTATGACCGTCGCCGGCCTGCAGGATGGCTTCGAGCTTGGCCTGTTCGGCGGCGAGCTTGTCGAAGTCGGCGTCCGGTTCGGCGTAGGCAGCGTAGACCTCGTCCAGGCGCGCCTGGGCGTCCTTGATCACGCTGACGGCTTCTTCGACCACTTCACGCACGGTCTTGGTCGGATCCAGGATCGGCTCTTGCGGCAGGTAGCCGATGTTCAGGTCTGGCATCGGGCGGGCTTCGCCTTCGAACTCGGTGTCGACGCCGGCCATGATTTTCAGCAGCGTGGATTTACCCGAACCGTTGAGGCCGAGTACGCCGATCTTGGCGCCAGGGAAAAAGGACAGCGAAATGTTTTTCAGGATTTCCCGCTTCGGGGGGACAACTTTGCCCAGCCGATGCATGGTGAAGACGTATTGAGCCATGGTGAACCTAGCGTCAGTGACTGATGAATTAAGCGGGCGAAGCCCGTGCCAGGCCATGCGCGGCGCGGGCCGTTGACTATCATCAATGCCAGCGTGCGGTATAAAGCCTGAATATCTGGGGCTGGAACGCCCCCGCGTAACCGGCAAAGCTACCTGAATGCGCTTGGTCAGTCCAGCCAGGCAAGGGCTGGCACTTTGCCACAAGTCAAGGCATGCTAGCCGCCCTCCGGGCGTCCGGCTTATAGTGCACGTCGCGCGCCAGTCCAGCCAAACCGCAGGATCACAGCTTGTCCAAAGTCACGCCGCCAACTCCCCTGCGCGCCGCTCATATAGCGCCGGGAGCGCCCCTGCACGGCACCCTCAAAGGCGCATTGGCGACGCTTGTCCTTATGCTGCTCGCGTTATTGTTCTGGCAACTGCTGGACCAGTTGCAGCAAAACCAGAAGAACCAGCAGCAATACACCATCGACTACAGCGCCGACCTGGCTGAACAGATCAGCCTGAACATGGCCCTCAGCGCAAAGATCGCCCTGAACCTGCTGCCGATGGTCGAGCCACCGCGTGACAGCGAACAGCAACAGGCCTTGATGCGGACCTTGCAACGTTCGCTGCCGGAATTGCGCAGCATCGCCCTGCTTGCCCCCAGCGGCGCGATGATCAGCGACAGTGCCAGCGACAGCCAGGACAGCGCCTGGCTCGAAGAACTGGTGCAACGCAGCCACGGCCAGTCTTATTACCTGAGCAACAGCAACGACGGCACCCTCATCTATCTACTGTTGCATCAGCCCAGTGGCGGCTCACGGATGTATTGGGCGCTGCGCCTGGCCCCCAACTACCTGACCAACCTCACCCGCCAGGACGGCCAGGGCCAGCGCCCGATGTGGGCCATCGAGAACCGCCTCAACCATCGCGTGGTCAGCCGCGACAGCGGCATGCCGGCGCAGTGGGCGTCTGCATTGACCCCCGACGAACTGAATAAAAGCGTACTGATCACACCGTTGAGCAAAAGCGACTGGCAACTGCGCGGGCTGTTCGACCGCAGCGCGGTGCTGGAGCAACTGCTGCCGGCCTTCATCGGCAAATGCCTGCTGGGCCTGGCGTTCTCGTTGATCCCGGTGATCGTGCTGCTGAACATGCGCCGCCGTCAGCGCCAGGTGCATGAGGGGCGGCGGCGCTACCAGGATATTTTCGAAGGCACCGGCGTGGCCCTGTGCGTGCTGGACCTGTCGGGGCTGAACGCGTTCTTCGACAAGACTCGGCTGGAGACCCGCGAGCAGCTGCACGCCTGGCTGCAGCACAACCCCAGCGAGCGCCAGCAACTGCTCAAGGAGCTGCGCGTCACCGAGGTCAACCAGGTGGCGGTCAGCCTGTTGAACGTAGGTTCCTGCGAGCAGGCCTGGGAACGCCTGATCGATGACTGCCCACGCAACGCCACGTCCATTGGTTACCAGATACTCGAAGCCGTGCTGACCCGACAAAGCCAGTTGGAGCTGGAAATCCAGCTCAAGGACGTGGCCGGCAACGAGCAATACCTGTGGCTGGTGATGCGCCTGCCCGAGCAGCAGGACGATTTCAAGGCGGTGATCCTCAGCATCAGCGATATCACCAGCCGCAAGTTGATCGAACTGTCGCTGGTGGAACGCGAGAGTTTCTGGTCGGACGTGGTGCGCACCGTGCCCGACCACCTGTATGTGCAGGACGTAATCAGCCAGCGCATGATTTTCAGCAACCACCATCTGGGCCACACCCTCGGCTATAACAAGGCCGAATTGCAGCAGATGGGCGAGTACTTCTGGGAAATCCTGCTGCACCCCGAAGACGCCGAGCATTACCACGACTTGCGCCAGCAACAGCGCCAGGTCGGCTACACCACCCAACTGCAATGCCAGTTGCGCTTCCGTCACCGCAATAATGAATGGCGGCGCTTCGATATCCGCGAACAAGCCCTGGCGCGGGACAAGACCGCGCAGATCACCCGCATCATCGGCGTGGCCAAGGACATCACCGACCAGATCGAAGCCAGCGAATCCCTGCGTGACAGCGAACAACGCTACCGCATGCTGGCCGAAAGTATCAGCGACGTGATCTGTTCCACCGACAGTCAGTTGGCCCTCAACTACGTCAGCCCGTCGGTCAACGCCGTGCTCGGCTATGACGTGGACTGGGTGTTCAAGAACGGCTGGCAGTCGATCATCGCCAACCCGCAGCAACTGACCGGCATTTACAGCCTGATGGAACAGGTCAGCCGTGCGCTGGGCGATCCTGATGCGCTGAACAGGCTGCGTGATGAGATCCAGACCCAGCTGTTCCTGTTCGACTGCCTGCGCGCCGACGGTCGCAAGGTGCCGATCGAACTGCGCCTGGTGCTGGTGTGGGACGAACACGGCGCTTTCGAGGGCATCCTTGGGGTGGGCCGCGACATCAGCCAGCAACGCCGCGCCGAGAAAGACCTGCGCATGGCGGCCACGGTATTCGAGCACTCCACTTCGGCGATCCTGATCACTGACCCCGCCGGCTATATCGTGCAGGCCAACGAGGCGTTCAGCCGGGTCAGCGGCTATGCGGTCAGCGATGTACTCGACCAGTTGCCGAACATGCTCACCGTCGATGAACAGCAGGAAGCCCACCTGCGCTATGTGCTCAAGCAATTGCACCAGCACAGTACCTGGGAAGGCGAAGTGTGGCTCAAGCGCCGCAATGGCGAGCATTACCCGGCGTGGGTCGGCATTACTGCGGTGTTCGACGACGAAGGCGACCTGGCCAGCTATGTATGCTTCTTCAGTGATATCAGCGAGCGCAAGGCCAGCGAGCAGCGCATCCACCGCCTGGCCTATTACGACGCCCTGACCCACCTGCCCAACCGCACACTGTTCCAGGACCGCCTGCACACCGCGCTGCAGTCCGCCGAACGGCAGAAGTCGTGGGTGGTGCTGATGTTCCTCGACCTCGACCGCTTCAAGCCGATCAACGACTCCCTGGGCCACGCCGCCGGCGACCGCATGCTCAAGGAAATGGCCACCCGCCTGCTGGGCTGCGTCGCCGAAGACGACACTGTGGCGCGCATGGGCGGTGATGAGTTCACCTTGCTCCTGCAGCCACGGGTCAACCGTGACATGGCACTCAACCGTGCGATTCATGTGGCCGAGCAGATCCTCGCCAGCCTGGTGAAACCTTTCGTACTGGAAGGTCGTGAGTTCTTCGTGACCGCCAGTATCGGTATCGCCCTGAGCCCGCAGGACGGTAACGAACTGAGCCAGTTGATGAAAAACGCCGACACGGCGATGTATCACGCCAAGGAACGCGGCAAGAACAACTTCCAGTTCTACCAGGCCGACATGAACGCCAGCGCCCTGGAACGCCTGGAGCTGGAAAGCGACCTGCGCCACGCCCTGGACCAGAACGAATTCGTGCTCTATTACCAGCCGCAGTTCAGCGGCGACGGCAAACGCCTGACCGGCGCCGAAGCCCTGCTGCGCTGGCGCCACCCTCGACGCGGGCTGGTGCCGCCGGGAGACTTCATCCCGGTGCTGGAAGAGTTGGGCCTGGTGGTGGACGTGGGCGACTGGGTGATCAGCGAAGCCTGTCGCCAGCTCAAGACCTGGCACCAGAACAAGGTGCGGGTGCCGAAAGTCTCGGTGAATATCTCGGCGCGACAATTCTCCGACGGCCAGTTGGGTACGCGCATCGCCACCATCCTCAAGGACACCGGCCTGCCGCCGGCGTGCCTGGAGCTGGAGCTGACCGAAAGCATCCTGATGCGTGAGGTCAACGAGGCCATGCAGATCCTCGACAGCCTGAAGAACCTGGGCCTGAGCATTGCGGTCGACGACTTTGGCACCGGTTACTCGTCGCTCAACTACCTCAAGCAGTTCCCCATCGACGTGTTGAAGATCGACCGCACCTTCGTCGACGGCCTGCCCTCCGGCGAACAGGACGCCCAGATCGCCCGCGCCATTATCGCGATGGCCCACAGCCTGAACCTGGCGGTGATCGCCGAGGGGGTGGAAACCCATGAACAGCTGGATTTCCTGCGTGAGCATGGCTGCGATGAGGTGCAGGGCTACCTGTTCGGGCGGCCGATGCCGGCGAATCGGTTCGAAGCGCAGTTCAGCAATGATGCGCTGTTCATGTTCGACTGAAATTCTGCGGTGAGGCCACTGGCCTCATCGGGGGCAAGCCCCCTCCCACATTCTGATCTGCGAACACATTCAACTGTGGGAGGGGCTTGCCCCCGATAAGGCACTCACAGCCACCGCCTATCCCCAGATGAGCCCCACTTGTCCGCGACATGATGTCCTTTCATATGCCATCTAAAACCCATTGGGTTAGAATGCCCTCCTTTTCTGCCCCCGATCCTTGAGGACCGCCATGTTCAGCCGTGATTTGACTATTGCCAAGTACGACGCCGATCTCTTCGCCGCCATGGAGCAAGAAGCCGTGCGCCAGGAAGAGCACATTGAGCTGATCGCTTCGGAAAACTACACCAGCCCTGCGGTGATGGAGGCTCAAGGTTCGGTTCTGACCAACAAGTACGCCGAAGGCTACCCGGGCAAGCGCTACTACGGTGGTTGCGAGTACGTCGACGTGGTTGAGCAACTGGCTATTGACCGTGCCAAGGAACTGTTCGGCGCCGACTACGCCAACGTCCAGCCGCACGCCGGTTCCCAAGCCAACAGCGCCGTGTACCTGGCCCTGCTGCAAGGCGGCGACACCATCCTGGGCATGAGCCTGGCCCACGGCGGTCACCTGACCCACGGCGCCAGCGTTTCCTCCTCCGGCAAGCTGTACAACGCCGTTCAATACGGTATCGATGCCAACGGCCTGATCGACTACGACGAAGTCGAGCGCCTGGCGGTTGAACACAAGCCAAAAATGATCGTGGCCGGTTTCTCTGCCTACTCGCAGATCCTGGACTTCCCACGCTTCCGCGCCATCGCTGACAAGGTCGGTGCGTACCTGTTCGTCGACATGGCCCACGTGGCCGGTCTGGTCGCCGCTGGCGTCTACCCGAACCCGGTACCTTTCGCTGACGTCGTGACCACCACTACCCACAAGACCCTGCGCGGTCCACGTGGCGGCCTGATCCTGGCTCGCGCCAACGCCGACATCGAGAAGAAGCTGAACTCCGCCGTATTCCCAGGCGCCCAGGGTGGCCCGCTGGAGCACGTGATCGCCGCTAAAGCGATCTGCTTCAAGGAAGCGCTGCAGCCTGAGTTCAAGACCTACCAGCAACAAGTGGTAAAGAACGCCCAGGCCATGGCCAGCGTGTTCATCGAGCGCGGCTTTGACGTAGTGTCTGGCGGTACTGAAAACCACCTGTTCCTGCTGTCGCTGATCAAGCAGGACATCTCCGGTAAGGATGCTGACGCGGCCCTGGGCAAAGCCTTCATCACCGTGAACAAGAACTCCGTGCCGAACGACCCACGTTCGCCGTTCGTCACCTCCGGCCTGCGCTTCGGCACCCCGGCTGTGACCACTCGCGGCTTCAAGGAAGCAGAGTGCAAGGAACTGGCCGGCTGGATCTGCGACATCCTGGCCGACCTGAACAACGAAGCCGTGATCGACGCGGTACGTGAGAAGGTCAAGGCCATCTGCAAGAAGCTGCCGGTGTACGGCGCTTGATTGCAGTTGCTTGACTAAAAAGCCCGGCTCTTGAGCCGGGCTTTTTTATTCCAAATTCCAATTTGAAATACAGTTAATTGTGGGAGGGGGCTTGCCCCCGATAGCAGTGTGTCAGTCACAGAGTTATCTACTGACACACCCTCATCGGGGGCAAGCCCCCTCCCACATTGGATTGTGTTTCAAGTCAGGGTTGGTAGACCTTGGCAAAGCCTTCGCGAATCTTGTCTTCGGGCAACTCATCGGCAATGAACACGATCACACTCTCTCGCACCTCGCCTTCGGCCCATTCGGTATCCCAATCGAAACCGTAGAGCTTGAGCACGCCCTGGAACACCATGCGCCGGTCTTCCCCGGCAATGTTCAGCACGCCTTTGTAGCGCAGCAGTTGCTTGCCGTGGTCTTCCAGCAGTTCGTTCATGAACTCACTGAGTCGGTCGATATCCAGCGGCTGGTCGGTGCGCAATACCAGGCTGGAGATACGATCGATGGACGGCGCCTTGCTCACCGGACGCAAGCTCATGCCGGCATTGAGGTTGAAGCCGCGCACATCGAGCAACTCGGCCAGGTCGATCTTGCCATGATCCACCACCCGGATCGGCGCACGACGATTGATGCGGGTCAGGCGTTCACTGAGCGCATCGAAGGTGGCGTCATCCACCAGGTCGCGTTTGCTCACCAACAGGCGGTCGGCAAAGCCGATCTGGGCCTGGGCAATGGTCTGGGTCAGGTGGTGCTCGGCGTGAGCCGCGTCCACCAGGGTGATGATGCCGTCGAGGATGTAGCGCTCGCGCAGTTCTTCGTCGATGAAAAAGGTCTGGGCCACAGGTGCCGGGTCGGCCAGGCCGGTGCACTCGATCACCAGGCGGTCGAAGGCGATCTCGCCGCTGTCCAGGCGCTCGAGCAGCAGGTACAGGGCCTTGGTCAGGTCGGTGTGGATGGTGCAGCACACGCAGCCGTTGGACAGGGTCATGACTTGCACCGGTTCTGCGCCCAACAGCTGGGTGTCGATACCGGCGTCACTGAATTCGTTTTCGATCACGGCGATTTTCAGGCCGTGCTCGGCTTTGAGCAGGTGGCGCAGCAAGGTGGTCTTGCCGGCACCCAGGAAGCCGCTGAGGACCGTGACTGGAATGGGAGAGGACAAAAGAAATTCTCCTTGAAGGAACACAGAAACAAATGTGGGAGGGGGCTCGCCCCCGATAGCAGCGTGTCAGGCACTTACCTGTCACTGACACACCGCTATCGGGGGCAAGCCCCCTCCCACAGGGATATTGCGTTAACTCAACAGCACTTGGGCCCACCCTTGCCGCCGTAACGGGCTTCCTGGCGTTCCCGGAAGAACGCCTTGTAGTCCATCACCGGCTTGTCCGGGTGTTTGGTTTGCATATGCTCGACGTAGGTGTCGTAGTCGGGCATGCCGACCATCAGGCGCGCGGCCTGACCGAGGTATTTACCGAGGCGACTGATGTCATTGAACATGGTTGCAACCCTCGATTACGCGTCCGGTACAGCCTGGAACGGGGCTTCTTTATCCGTACGTTCTTTGTTGCCCCAGGCGGCGACGCCGACCTTGAGCGCATAGAACAGGATGCTGAACACCACGAACAGGAACAGCGCCGTCAGCGTTGCATTGGTGTAGGCGTTGTAGATCACGTGCTGCATCTGGTCGATGCTCTTGGCCGGGGCGAGGATCTGGCCGTTGGCCAATGCATCGCTGTACTTCTTGGCCAGCGACAGGAAGCCAATCGCCGGGTTCGCGTCGAACAGCTTGATGAAGCCCGCCGTGGTGGTGCAGATCAGCAGCCAGACGGCCGGCAGCATGGTCACCCAGATGTAGCGTTGGCGTTTCATTTTGATCAGCACAACGGTTGCCAGCATCAGCGCGATACCTGCCAGCATCTGGTTGGAGATACCGAACAGTGGCCACAAGGTGTTGATACCGCCCAGTGGGTCGATCACGCCCTGGTACAGCAGGTAACCCCACATCGCCACGCAACCGGCGGTTGCAATGAGGTTGGCGGTCCACGACTCGGTGCGTTTCAGCGCCGGCACGAAGGAACCCAGCAGGTCCTGCAGCATGAAGCGGCCGGCACGGGTGCCCGCATCCACCGCCGTGAGGATGAACAGGGCTTCGAACAGGATCGCAAAGTGGTACCAGAATGCCATGGTGTTTTCACCCGGCAGTACGCTGTGCAGGATCTGTGCGATACCCACCGCCAATGTCGGCGCGCCACCGGCACGGGCCAGAATGGTGGTTTCGCCGATATCATGGGCCACGGCTTGCAGCGCCTCAGGCGTGATCGCAAAGCCCCAACTGCTGACGGTTTGCGCCACGGCCACCACATCACCACCGACCACAGCGGCCGGGCTGTTCATGGCGAAGTACACGCCAGGTTCGATCACCGAAGCGGCGACCATCGCCATGATGGCCACGAACGACTCCATCAGCATGCCGCCGTAACCGATGTAGCGGGCGTTGGTTTCGTTATCCAGGAGCTTGGGCGTGGTGCCCGAGGAGATCAGCGCGTGGAAACCCGAGACCGCGCCACAGGCGATGGTGATGAACAGGAACGGAAACAGGCCGCCCTTCCACACCGGGCCGGTACCGTCGATGAACTGGGTCAAGGCCGGCATTTTCAGCTCTGGCATGGTGACCAGGATGCCGATCGCCAGGGCGATGATGGTGCCGATCTTGAGGAAGGTGGAGAGGTAGTCACGCGGTGCCAGGATCAGCCACACCGGCAGAACGGCGGCGACGAAACCGTAGCCGATCAGCATCCAGGTGATCTGGATACCGGTGAAGGTGAACGCCTTGGCCCAGACCGGATCAGCGGCAATCTGCCCGCCCAGCCAGATCGAACCCAGCAGCAACAGCACGCCGATGATCGAGATTTCACCGATGCGGCCCGGGCGGATGTAGCGCATGTAGATGCCCATGAACATCGCGATCGGGATGGTCGCCATCACCGTGAAAATGCCCCATGGGCTCTCGGCCAGCGCCTTGACCACGATCAGCGCCAGCACCGCGAGGATGATGATCATGATCAGGAAGCAACCGAACAGCGCGATGGTCCCCGGGATGCGGCCCATCTCTTCGCGAACCATATCGCCCAGGGAACGGCCGTTGCGACGGGTGGACAGGAACAGGACCATGAAGTCCTGCACCGCACCGGCCAGCACCACGCCGGCAATCAGCCAGAGCGTGCCGGGCAGGTAACCCATTTGCGCCGCCAAT
Organism: Pseudomonas sp. NFPP24; assembly: GCF_900112095.1. Lineage (NCBI taxonomy): Bacteria > Pseudomonadati > Pseudomonadota > Gammaproteobacteria > Pseudomonadales > Pseudomonadaceae > Pseudomonas > Pseudomonas sp. NFPP24. The sequence goes on along the minus strand of NZ_FOKD01000008.1, from coordinate 203,145 downwards.
ACCGGGCCGACCAGCGGGCCTGCACCGGCAATGGCCGCAAAGTGGTGACCAAAAAGGATGTGTTTGTTGGTCGGCACATAGTCCAGACCGTCGTTGTTGAGCACTGCGGGGGTGGCCCGCCGTGGGTCGAGTTGCATCACATTGTTAGCGATGAACAGACTGTAGTAACGGTACGCAACCAGGTAGATGGCCACAGCAGCGACCACAATCCACAAGGCGTTGATCGCCTCGCCGCGGCGCAAGGCCACTACGCCCAGGGCGCACGCTCCTACGATTGCCAGCACCAGCCAGGGTAGGTGGCGTAGCAGGCTATTATTATTTTTCATTTTTATATTCCAGCCAGGGTGGACAGAAAGGACAGCCATCCGGAGTTTAGCGCTACTGGACTTAAAGGCCACCCCCCTACGTTGGTCTAGAGCCTTCTGCGGACAAAAAAAGCAGAAAAACCGAGCCAATAGTGGCGCACGGCTACAATCCCCCTATCCCCGGAGGGCTTCACCATGACCGAGCAACCGTCTGACCGCCGTCGTTTCCGCCGCATCGCCTTTGATGCCAAGACCGAAATTCGGCAAAACGGCCGCGAATGGCCAGTGCAATTGGTGGACCTGTCGCTAAAAGGCCTGCTGGTGCAACGGCCGGAAGACTGGAAGGGCAACAAGGCGCTGCCGTTCGACGTCGATATACGCCTCGATCCGAAGGCGCATATAAAGATGCAAGTGCGACTGACCCATGAGGATCCTGGGCAACTGGGGTTTGTGTGTCAGCACATCGACCTGGATTCGATCAGCCACTTGCGGCGGCTGATCGAGTTGAACCTGGGTGACGAGGACGAGCTGCACCGGGAGTTGGCCGCCTTGCTGGAAGTATGACGGCTCAGGGAAATGCCGTACGCGCCGGGAAGTCGCTTTCCGTGTCCCAGTAACCGGCTTTCTGCGTCGATGCCGCCTGCCACTGGCCATCCACCCAACGGTAGGTCTGGTAACGCGTGGCAAAATCATCGTCACCGTCGCCGTCCATAAAGCACGAGATTTGCAACAGCTCATCCGCACTACCGTCGACGGGCGTCGAAACCTTCCAGGCCGCCTTGCCGGTGCTGGCCAGGGTCAGTGGTTTGAGTTTGCCGTCGGTGTCCTGGTAGCTCACCGGTTCCAGTTCCTGCTTGGCAGGCAGTAACAGTTGCGTGGCCGGGCCACTGTAGCTGCCCATGGGCGCGGTCTGATCAACGATCAAAAAATACACAGGCGCGGGCTGTCCCTTGAGCGGGGCTTTCTTGACCTTGGCCAGCGGGTAGCCGAGGTTCTTGCGCGCGATCACCTCGCCGGCGGCCGATACCAGACGCAGCTGGGCGTCGAGCAACGGGTTTTCAACCAGGTCACCGGGCTCGTCGAACGAGTCTTCGTCCAACCCGTTGCCCCAACTGTCCTTGTGCAATTGAGCGCTGATGCGCTGGTCTTCCAGCACCTGCAGCACGCTGCCTTCTTCCGTGACCAGCTTTTGCGCCAGGCGATATCCCGCCGGCAAGTCGGCCCACGCCAGGACAGGCAGACCGGCCAAGGTCATGAACAGGGCGAGCACGCCCCAGCGATTCGTTCGTTGCATTGCGCCCCTCCCTGTTTACTCGAAAAGTGCATCCAGTGCCTGCTCCAGGCGGGTCACCCCAATAATCTGTATCCCGGGCGGCGATTCCTTCGGCGCGTTGCCCTTGGGCACGATGGCACGCTTGAAGCCATGCTTGGCCGCTTCCTTCAAGCGCTCCTGGCCGCTGGGCACCGGGCGAACTTCACCGGACAAACCGACTTCACCAAACACCAGCAAGTCATGGGGCAATGGCCGGTTACGCAGGCTGGACATGACTGCCGCCATCAACGCCAGGTCGGAGGCGGTCTCCAGCACCTTGACCCCGCCGACCACGTTGAGGAACACGTCCTGGTCATGGGTCGGGATGCCACCGTGGCGGTGCAGGACCGCCAACAGCATCGCCAGGCGGTTCTGGTCCAGGCCCAGGGTCACGCGGCGCGGGTTGGCCAGGTGGCTGTCATCCACCAACGCCTGCACTTCCACCAGCATCGGCCGGGTGCCTTCCCACGTTGCCATCACCACACTGCCAGGGACTTCTTCCTGGGCACGCGTCAGGAAAATCGCTGATGGGTTGGAGACTTCTTTCAGCCCCCGGTCGGTCATGGCGAATACACCCAACTCGTTCACCGCCCCGAAACGGTTCTTCACCGCCCGCAGCAAGCGCAGGCGACCATCGGACTCGCCCTCGAAATACAGCACCGTGTCGACCATATGCTCGAGCACCCGAGGCCCGGCCAGCGCGCCTTCCTTGGTGACGTGGCCGACCAGGAAGATCGCCGTGCCGCTCTGCTTGGCATACCGCACCAGCAGCGCCGCACTCTCGCGCACCTGGGACACGCCACCCGGCGCCGATTGCAACTGCTCGGTGAAAATGGTCTGGATCGAGTCGATCACCATGACCTTGGGCTTTTCGATACGGGCCGTGGCAATGATGCTTTCGATGCAGGTCTCGGTCATGACCCGCAGCTGATCCTGGGGCAACCCCAGGCGGCGGGCGCGCATGGCCACTTGTTGCTGGGATTCTTCGCCGGTGACGTACAGCGCCGGCATGCGGCTGGCGATGCTGCACAGGGTTTGCAGCAAAATCGTCGACTTGCCGATGCCCGGGTCGCCGCCGATCAGCACCACCGAGCCGTCCACCAGGCCGCCGCCCAGCACGCGGTCCAATTCGCCGGATGCCGTGGAAAAACGCGGGATCTCTTCGACGCTGACTTCAGCCAGGGTCTTGATCTGCGCCTGCTGCCCGGTCCAGCCGGCCCGGCCGGTGGGGGCCGCCGCACCGCCACTCTCAATCATGGTTTCAGTCAGGGTGTTCCACGCACCGCACTCGGAGCACTGGCCGGCCCACTTGGGAAAGGTCGCGCCGCACTCCGTGCAGCCGTACATGCGCTTGGCCTTTGCCATTTGAGAACCTCCAACCGAAAAACCGCGATGATAGCTCAGCGCGACGCCGGGGTCCGGATTTCACCACTGGCCAAGCGTGAAGCGGTGTTACCGACCGGGTCTTCGGCATTGAGATCGGCCCCCTTGGCCTTGAGTTCATCCAGCAGCTCGACACGCTTGAACAGCCCGGCGTACATGGCCGCGGTCTGTCCGGCACCGTTGCGCTGGTCGGGGTTGCAGTCGGTGGCCAGCAGGCGCTGGGCGATTTTCAACTCGCCCTTGAAGATCGCGCCCATCAGCGCGGTGTTGCCGCGTTTGTCCTGCACGCAGGCGTCGGCACCGGCGTTGAGCAGGCGCTCCACGAAAGGCCCCTGGCCGTGGTAGGCAGCGAGGATCAGCGCGGTGTAGCCCTTGTCGTCCTGGGTGTTGAGGCTGTAGCCGGAGTCGATAAAGGTATTGAGCATGTCGAGGTCGCCACGGCGGGCGGCGTCGAAATAGTAGTCCTGCAATTGGGCCTTGAGCGCCACCGGGTCGGGAGTCTCGGCCTGGGCGACAAAGGCCAGCATGGCCATCAGCAAGCCGATAGAAATTCGCATGGTTGTTCTCCTGCCAGGGGTCGACGCCCGTATCGGGGCGTCGACCGTAACCAACGGATCAGTCAGTCAGTTTTTCCGCCAGCGCCTTCACGCGCGCCAGGTCACCTTTGGCCACCTTGGCTACACCGGTGCCGTACTCCGGGTCGGCTTTGTAGAGGAACGACAGGATGATGTGTTTGCTCTCGTCATCGGTGGTGGCCAGCGAGCCGCCGAAGTTTTCGATCAAGTCCTGACGCTCTTTCTTGCTGTAGGAGCGGTACAAGTCACCCGCCTGCTTGAAGTTCTGCTCACGCTGGATCTTCGCCTGCTGGGTGCTGCCTGACAGCGCCGACTGGCTGTAGCGCGCGGTTTGCGGTTCTTCCCGTGGCAACAGGCGACTTGGCTGGTAGTTCACACCGGTGGTGGTCTTGCCGAAGTTCATCGCGCCGTCCTGGTTGCCGTTGTTGACGGTCACCCGTGGCGCGTTGATCGGCAGTTGCAGGGCATTGGCGCCCAGGCGGTACATCTGGGTGTCGGCGTAGGAGAACACCCGGCCTTGCAGCAGGCGATCTTCCGACGGCTCGATGCCCGGCACCAGGTTGGCCGGGGCCATGGCTACCTGCTCGGTTTCCTGGAACACGTTGGCCGGGTTGCGGTTCAACACCATTTGCCCGACTTTGCGCTCAGGCACGTTCGGCCAGATCTTGGTGGCGTCCAGCGGGTCGAAATCGAACTTGGCCAGGTCTTCAGGCTTGAGCACCTGCACGTACAGGTCCCACTTGGGGAAGTCGCCCTTGTTGATGTGGGTGACCAGGTCATTGGTCATGTGGCTGTAGTCGCGGCCCTGCACTTCGGTGACCTGCTTGGGATCGAGGTTCTTGATGCCTTGCAGGCTTTTCCAGTGGAACTTGACGTAGTGCACTTCACCCTTGGCGTTGATCAGCTTGTAGGCGTGCACACCGTTGCCGTCCATCTCCCGATAACTGGCCGGGGTGCCGGAGTCGGAGTACAACTCGGTCAGCGTACGGGTGGCTTCGGGCACGTGGGAGAAGAAGTCGAAGCGCCGCGAATCGTCATCCAGGTTGGTACGTGGGTCTGGCTTGAACGCGTGGACCATGTCAGGGAACTTGATGGCATCACGGATGAAGAACGTCGGGAAGTTGTTGCCCACCAAATCCCAATTGCCTTCGGCGGTATAGAACTTGGTGGCGAAACCGCGTGGGTCACGCAGGGTTTCCGGGGAGTGGTTGCCGTGGACCACGGCGGAGAAGCGCACGAACACCGGGGTGGCCTCGCCGGCGGCAAACACCTTGGCCTTGGTCAGGTCGCTGAGGCTATCAGTGACGGTAAAGGTGCCGTGGGCACCGGTACCACGGGCGTGTACAACGCGCTCGGGGATACGTTCGCGGTCGAAGCGCTGCAATTTCTGAATAAGCTGCACGTCCTGGAGTAGCACCGGGCCATTGGCGCCGGCGGTTTGCGAGTTCTGGTTGTCACCGACGGCGGCACCGTTGTCGCGGGTCAGGTTGGCGGCGTGTACAGACAGGGAAAGCAGGCTGGCGGTCACCAGTACCAGCGCGGATCGCGCGGTAACAGGCCCGCGGCTCATTGGATTCTTCATCGAGGTTTCCTCTGGTTTTTTTAGTGCACATTCAGTTGTGCTTGCCAGAGGCTAGTGACCCGCGAGTCAGAAGATAAATAGAAAAGCCATAACAACCCGATTGATAAAATAATCTGGTAAGTCGCTGATTTGGCGGGTATTTCGCGCGCGATTGATGGCACTTTGCAAACTAATTGCGTTTTAATGTGTCGATAAAAGCTAACAGTGTGAGCGGTTGTTTCAGGCAAGCCCTCTACGACTGACTTACACTGGGTACCACCCTTCTCATCTGTAACAAGGAATAACCTATGGGCGTGATCAGTGAGTTCAAGGCCTTCGCGGTCAAAGGTAATGTGGTCGACATGGCGGTCGGTATTATCATCGGCGCAGCCTTCGGCAAAATTGTTTCCTCGTTTGTAGGCGACGTGGTGATGCCGCCCATTGGTCTGTTGATCGGTGGCGTGGACTTCGGTGACCTGGCGATAACGCTAAAGGCTGCCCAAGGCGATGTGCCTGCGGTGGTCCTGGCATACGGCAAGTTCATCCAGAGCGTCATCGACTTTGTGATCATCGCGTTTGCGATCTTCATGGGCGTGAAGGCGATCAATCGCCTCAAACGTGAAGAGGCCGTGGCGCCAAGCCTGCCGCCGACGCCGACCAAGGAAGAAGTGCTGCTGGGTGAGATCCGCGATCTGCTCAAGGCACAGAACGACAAGCCGCTCTAATCGAGCCGGCACGAAAAGGCGCCTGTTTGAGGCGCCTTTTTTATTACCAGTAGTTCTCCACCGCCACCTGGCCAGGTCGCCGGCTCAAGCTGAGGTTCATATCGCGCAGCTTGAGCAGTTGGCGCGTGTCATCGACCATCTGCGGGTTGCCGCAAATCAGCACGCGGGAATGCTCCGGGGTCAGTTCGACGCCGGCCGCGCGCTCCAGTTCGCCATTTTCGATCAGCGTGGTGATGCGCCCATTCAATGCGCCGGGGTGTTGTTCGCGGGTAACAATGGGGATGTAGGTCAGTTTGTGCGCGTATTCGGTCAGGTATTCGCGCTCGCCCAACTCGTTGATCAGCTCTTGGTAAGCCAGCTCTCTGGCTTCCCGTGCGCTGTACACCAGGATGATGCGCTCGAATTTCTCCCAGACCTCGAAGTCTTGCAGGATCGACAAAAACGGCGCCACCCCGGTGCCGGTGCCAAGCATCCACAAATCCCGACCGTCGACGAAGCGGTTCAAGGTCAGGAACCCCGTGGCCTGGCGCTCCACCATCAAGGTATCGCCGACTCGCAGACGGCTCAGCTCGCTGGTGAACTCACCGTCCGGGACGACAATCGAGAAGAAATCCAGGTGCTCATCAAACGGCGAGGACACCAAGGAATACGCACGCCATACCGTGCTGCCATCCGCCTTGGTGACACCCAGACGTACAAACTGGCCCGCGGTAAAACGAAAGCCCGGATCGCGGGTGGTGCGCAGGGTAAACAGGCTGGGGGTCAGCGATTGCACGTCGAGCAAGATCTGGCGGGTAAATTTCTCAGCACTGGCCGTCATGGGGGGCTCCGTTCTACAGGTGCCCTAGTGTCGCTCAAAGTCGTGCGCGGAAACACCTACGATAGGGAGTGGCATCACACCAGTACGCAATGATGGCAAATTAATTTCACCTTCGATCAATTCGCTATTAGCTTTAAAAACTGCCTCATATAGCCGCTGTTAGTGGGTTGTTACAGGGGCTTCAACCCCCTAATAAATCGCGAGTTTCAAACTTGCCAATTGCTTGGCTAACTACCTTCCTGTGGAAAAATTCTTAAACCTTACAGCGCAAGAACGAAATTTTCCTCTCGCCATGTAGTACGTGTCCTACACTGATTTTCGTGCAACGTTGGGGATAAAGGACGTACCCCAAGTCACGGAGACCCCATGGAGATTTACCCATGCTTAACTGGCGAAATACACGACTCCACTCGCTCGAAGGTGAGGACGAGGTCACCAGCGTATTTGAAATGACCATCAACAAGGCCTACGAACTCGGTTTCCAATACTGTTCCTTCAAGATGAGTTCTCAACTCACCAACGGTGAAAACAAACCGGTGGAACTGACGAACTATCCAATTGAATGGAAAAATCTATACCACCAAGCGCACTACTTCGATGTAGACCCCGTAGTGAAACATTGTAGGGAGGGCGTGTTACCCCTTGTCTGGAAGGAGGAAACATTCAAAGACGTGCCCAGTCTTTGGTCTTTGGCCGCTACCTTGGAGGTACACAAGGCGTTGACCATCAGCGTGCATGATTTCCGGGGGGTCTTCAGCATGCTGACGTTGAGCCGTGGCAAAGGTGACATCAGCCCGGAAGAATTGTATGAAAAAGCAGGAATGGCGCTATGGCTTTGCCACGCCATGCATGCCGTGCTGGCGCAGAAGTTTGCCGAAAAACCCAGCGTCAACCCTGCAAGCAAATTGACCCCTAGGGAAACGGAAGTCCTTATGTGGTCTGGCATGGGCAAGACCGCAGCAGATATCGCCGCCATACTTTGTTTGTCCGAGCGTACGGTAGGCTTTCATGTCAGCAGTATCCTCAAGAAACTGGGCGTCAACAACAAAATCGCCGCCGTGCTTCGCGCCGCGCAGGCCGGGATTATTTAACCGGCCAAGAAACACCGCATGTAATCGCGCTGAAAAAAACGTAACATTTACCACCCACTCTGAGTGCTGAGCGACCCCTCCGGGGTGTCGCCCGTGGTTCACTCAGACGGTTCGGCAACCGCTGTCGAACACCCATCGTTTACCCAGAGTCTCCCCCGCCATGCCCCTGCTCGAAAGCCCCTTTGCCCAGCTCGATCTGATCCGCCAGCCAGAGCAACACAACGATCCGCTGCAAGCCTTCGATGCCGCCGACGAGTACCTGCTCAGCCACTTGGCGGAACAGCAGCCGACCGCACAAACCCGGGTGCTGGTGCTCAATGACAGCTTCGGCGCCCTTGCGGCCAGCCTTCAAGGCAACGTGCAACTGACCTCCAGTGGCGATTCGTTCCTGGCGGCGCAAGGCCTGGAAAAAAACCTGGTGCGCAACGGCAAGGCGTTTGACGCCGTTGCGTTCATCCCGGCCAGCCATATCCCCACCGGGCCGTTCGACCGGGTGCTGATCCGCGTACCCAAAACCCTGGCATTGCTGGAAGAACAACTGATTCGCTTGCAAGGCCAGCTGGCCCCAGGCGCCGAAGTGATCGCCGGGGCGATGATCAAGCATTTGCCACGGGCGGCGGGCGAGTTGCTGGAGCGTTACATTGGCCCGATGCACGCATCGCTCGCGGTAAAAAAGGCGCGATTGCTGATCGCCACCGTTGAAGATCGCCCTGCTGCCGTGTCGCCCTACCCCACCCGCTACACCCTGGACGCACCGGCTATCGAACTGCTGAACCACGCCAACGTGTTCTGCCGCGAAGGCCTGGACATCGGCACTCGCGCCTTCCTGCCCCACCTGCCGAAAAACCTGGGCAGCGCCCGCGTGGCAGACCTGGGTTGCGGCAACGGCGTACTGGCGATTGCCAGCGCCCTGCAAAACCCCGAAGCGCACTACACCTTGGTGGACGAGTCCTACATGGCGGTGCAATCGGCGGCCGAAAACTGGCAAGCCGCCCTAGGTGATCGCGATGTGGTCGTGCGTGCCGCCGACGGCCTGGCGGGGCAAGAGCCGCAATCCCTGGACGTGGTGCTGTGCAATCCACCGTTCCACCAGCAGCAGGTGGTCGGCGATTTCCTCGCCTGGCGCATGTTCCAACAGGCACGGGAAGCCCTGGTGGTGGGCGGCGCCCTTTATATCGTCGGCAACCGCCACCTCGGTTATCACACCAAGCTGGCGCGCCTGTTCCGGGGTGTCGAGCAAGTCGCCACCACGCCAAAATTCGTGATCCTCAAGGCGCGCAAATAAAAAAACCCTGCTTCTCTGGCGAAAAGCAGGGCTGGAAAGCCGGGCCGCAAAGCCCGGATCGGGATGTCAGTGGGTGGTCAGGCCAGCCGCACTCATAAACATGCGCATCAGGCTGGCCACGACGAACAGGGCCAGCACACTGCCCGTCCAGATCATCGCCAGCCACCCCAGGCGCCGCCACAACGGCTGCTTCTCGGCCTGTTCAATCTCGTGCAACGAAGGTTTGCCGGACATGGAACGCCCCTCCTAGTGGTAACCGTCTTCGTGGGTGACCTTGCCGCGGAACACGTAGTAGCTCCAGAAGGTATAGCCCAGGATGAACGGGATAATGAATAGCGTACCCACCAGCATGAAGCCCTGGCTCTGGGGCGGCGCGGCAGCGTCCCAGATCGACACCGATGGCGGAATGATGTTGGGCCACAGGCTGATACCCAAGCCGCTGTAGCCCAGGAAGATCAGCACCAGCGTCAGCAGGAACGGCGTGTAGTGCGCATTACGCGCCACGGCACGGAACAACCCGTACAGGGTCACCAGCACCAGGATCGGCACCGGCAGGAACCAGAACAGGTTCGGCAGGGTGAACCAGCGCGAGGCGATTTCCGGGTGCGTCAGCGGCGTCCAGATACTCACAATGCCGATCACCGCCAGCAAAACGAAGGCCAACGGTCGCGCCAGGTTGTGCATTTTTTCCTGAAGCGGGCCTTCGGTCTTCATGATCAACCAGGTGCAGCCGAGCAACGCGTAGGCCACGATCAGCGCCACGCCGCAGAACATCGTGAACGGCGTGAGCCAGTCCAGCGAACCGCCGGCAAACTGGCGGTTCACTACAGGGATGCCATCGATGAACGCGCCCAGCGCCACGCCCTGGAAGAACGTGGCGGCCAGTGAACCGCCGATAAAGGCCTTGTCCCATAGATGACGCTTGTGGTCCTTGGCCTTGAAGCGGAACTCGAAGGCCACACCGCGGAAGATCAGCCCGATCAGCATCAGGATCAGCGGCAGGTACAGCGCCGACAACACCACCGAATAGGCCAGCGGGAACGCACCGAACAACGCTGCGCCGCCCAGTACCAGCCAGGTTTCGTTACCGTCCCACACCGGGGCCACGGTGTTCATCATCACGTCACGGTCGGTCTTGCCCGGGATAAACGGAAACAGGATGCCGATACCCAGGTCGAAGCCGTCCATGACCACGTACATCATGATGCCGAAGATAATGATCACGGCCCAGATCAGCGGAAGATCAATACCCATCTCAATGCCCCTTGTGCTGGATGTGCGCGTGATCGTCGTCGCTGCCATCATCGGCGGCGGACAACGGACGGGCCGGTGTACGTTTCTGGCCCGGGCCACCATGGGTGGGCTCGCTGCCTTCGTGGGTCTGAGGCCCTTTGCGCACCAGGCGCATCATGTAGCCCAGGCCTGCGCCGAACAGCGCGAAGTACACCACCACGAACAACACCAGGGTGATGGTCATCTGCGCCAGGCTATGCCCGGAGGACGCGTCCGCCGTGCGCATCAGCCCGTAGACCACCCACGGCTGGCGGCCGATCTCGGTGGTGAACCAACCCGCAAGTATGGCGATCAGGCCGGACGGCCCCATCCACAACGCCAGGTACAGGAACGGTTTGGACGTGTACATCTTGTCGCCCCGGCGTAGCCAGAGGCTGAACAGGCCGGTGAAGATCATCAGGAAGCCCAGGCCGACCATGACCCGGAACGACCAGAACACGATGGTCGAGTTGGGGCGGTCTTCCGGTGGAAACTCCTTGAGGGCCGGCACTTGCTTATCCAGGGAGTGAGTGAGGATCAGGCTGCCCAGGTACGGGATCTCCACCGCGTACTTGGTTTTCTCGGCCTTCATGTCGGGCCAGCCAAACAGGATCAGCGGAGTCGGTTCGTTGCCGATGTTTTCCCAGTGGCCTTCAATCGCGGCGATTTTCGCCGGTTGGTGCTTCAGGGTGTTGAGGCCATGGAAATCACCGATCACCGCCTGGATGGGCGCAACGATCAGGGCCATCCACATCGCCATGGAGAGCATCTTGCGGATCGCCGGGTTGTCCTTGCCGCGCAGCAAGTGCCAGGCTGCCGAGGAGCCGACGAAGAACGCGGTGGCCACAAAGGCCGCCGTGGCCATGTGCGCCAGGCGATAGGGGAACGACGGGTTGAAGACCACGGCGAACCAGTCGGTCGGGATCACACGGCCATCGATGATTTCAAAACCCTGGGGCGTCTGCATCCAGCTGTTGGACGAAAGGATCCAGAACGTGGAAATCAACGTCCCCACGGCCACCATCACGGTGGAGAAGAAGTGCAGGTTGCGCCCGACCTTGTTCCAGCCGAACAGCATCACGCCGAGGAAACCGGCCTCGAGGAAGAACGCCGTGAGCACTTCGTACGTAAGCAGCGGGCCGGTGACGGCGCCGGCAAAGTCCGAGAAGCGGCTCCAGTTGGTGCCGAACTGGTAGGCCATGACCAGGCCGGACACCACGCCCATGCCGAAGTTGACGGCAAAGATCTTCGACCAGAAGTGGTAGAGATCGCGGTAGGTGTCGTTGTGGGTCTTGAGCCACAAGCCTTCCAGCACCGCGAGGTAACTGGCCAGGCCGATGGTGATCGCCGGGAACAGGATGTGGAACGAGATGGTGAACGCAAATTGAATTCGGGCGAGATCGAGCGCCTCCAAACCGAACATAAGTCTTCCTCTGTCAGGTAATACCGGCTGCTGGCGGGAGCCTGCACCCACTGCCCCCACGGATATGGAGTCTGGCGAATTTCGATTCGTTTCTTTTTTTAGCCAACCGCGTAGGGAATCTGGCCCGCAGGCCACCAGGCCGATGCCCGGGCGGGCATTGATCTGGATCAAGCATTGCTGAAAGAGTAGTCCCATTTTCAGGAATGAACTGTGTGGTCTTTTGCCGCGTGACAGACTGCCTCAGCTCAGTTGTTGCAACTATCTGTTACAACTTAATGATAATCTCGGCGCTTCCTTTGGCTCTGATCTGAATTCCCCGATGCCTAGTGAACCCGCGTTGCTGTTGCGTCACCACCGCCCTTTCATCGCGTTCTGGCTGGCGCGCATCTTCACCGCCAGCGGCTTCCAGATGCTCACCGTGGCCATCGGCTGGAACCTCTACCAACTGACCGGCAATGTGCTGGACCTGGGGCTGGTCGGCCTGGTGGAGTTCGTACCGCGCGTACTGTTCATGCTGCACACCGGGCATGTGGCCGATCGCTATGAGCGACGCAAGGTGGCCGCCATCTGCCAGACCGTGCAGGCGCTGATTGCCCTGAGCCTGGCCATCGGCGGCCTGACCGGCAACGTGACCCGCGAGATGATCTTTATCCTCGCCTTCCTGCTGGGTGCCGCGCGCTCGTTCGAAATGCCCACCACCCAGGCACTGCTGCCAAGCATCGTGCCCAGCGCGCTGTTCCCACGCGCCGTGGCCTCGTCGCAGTCGGCCCAGCAACTGGCGACCATTGTCGCGCCGGCGCTCGGCGGTTTGCTCTACGCGTTCGGCAGCGTGTGGGTGTATGGCCCTACCGTGGTGCTGTACCTCATTGCCTGCGTGCTGACCCTCAACCTGCCCGCCCGCCAGACCCCATTGAATAAAGGCAAGGCCACCCTGGATTCGCTGCTGGCCGGCATCCGGTTTATCCGCAGCCGCCCGGACATTCTCGGCGCCATTTCCCTCGACCTGTTCGCGGTGCTGCTGGGCGGTGCGACCGCGCTGTTGCCGGTGTTCGCCAAGGACATCCTGCTGACCGGCGCCTGGGGCCTGGGCCTGCTGCGCTCGGCGCCGGCGGTGGGGGCGTTGCTGATGTCGCTGTGGCTGGCGCGGTTCTCGGTGGACCGCCATGTGGGCCGCGTGATGTTCACCGCTGTCGGTGTGTTCGGCGTGGCGACCATCGCCTTCGGCCTGTCCACCTCCTTCTGGTTTTCCCTCGCGGTGCTGGTGGTGCTGGGGGCGGCGGACATGATCAGCATGGTCATCCGTGCGTCCTTCGTGCAGCTGGAAACCCCGGATGAAATGCGCGGTCGGGTCAGTGCGGTCAACGGCCTGTTTATCGGTGCGTCGAACCAGTTGGGCGAATTCGAATCCGGGATCACGGCCCACTGGTTCGGCACCGTGCCGGCCGTGGTCATGGGCGGGATCGGTACGCTGGTGATAACAGGCGTGTGGATCAAGCTGTTCCCGACCCTGGCCAACCGTGACCGCATGCACGTGCCGGTGGAAGAGCCTATTCAAAAAACCAGCGTATAACCCATGTGGGAGGGGGCTTGCCCCCGATAGCGCCATGTCAGTCACAGCATCGTTGACTGACCCCCCCCATCGGGGGCAAGCCCCCTCCCACACTTGATAACCAGTGCTGGCTAGAGCGTGTCAGAGCACCTTATCGAGGGTGATGGGAAATTCCCGCACCCGTTTGCCGGTGGCGTGATAAATCGCATTCGCCACCGCCGCCGCAACACCGACGATGCCGATCTCCCCCACGCCCTTGGACCCGAGGGCGTTGACGATCTCGTCATGCTCCTCGACAAACACCACGTCGATCTCGCCGATGTCCGCGTTCACCGGGATGTGGTACTCGGCCAGGCTGTGATTCATGAAGCGCCCCAACTGATGATCCGTCTGGGTTTCCTCATGCAGGGCCATGCCGATGCCCCACACCACCCCGCCGAGAATCTGGCTGCGGGCCATCTTGGGGTTGACCACGCGCCCGGCGGCAATCGCACTGACCACGCGGCTGACCTTGATGGTGCCCAGGTCTTCGTCGACCCGGACTTCCACAAACACCGCCGAATGGGTCGCGGTGCTATAGCCCTCGCGTTTTTTGTCGGGCTCGCTGTCGACCTGCACCTCCAGCGCGTCTTCGCCACTGTCCTTGACCAACTGCGCCAACGACACACTCACGTCACCGGTATGCAACTGGCCGTCTTCAAAGCGTACGGATTCGGCCTGCGTGAAGACCGGGTAAGTCTGCCGAGCAATGACCAGCAGTTTGCCGGTCAACGCTTCGCAGGCCTGCTGCACCGCCGTGCCCACCGAAGACACGGTAAACGAGCCGCCCTGCAGCGGTGCGGTAGGCAATGAGGAATCGCCCAACACAAAGACCACGTCCTCGACCGCCACGCCACTGGCCTGCGCCGCAATCTGGGTCATCACCGTGTAAGTGCCAGTGCCGATATCGGTGGTGGCGCTGCTGACCGTCAGCTTGCCCTGCGCGTCGATCCGCGCCTTGGCGCTGGCCTTCATCTGCATGGCTTCCCACACCCCGCCGGCCATGCCCCAGCCGATCAACTGGCGACCGTCGCGCATGCTGCGCGGTTCCGGATTGCGCTGGCTCCAGCCGAAACGCTCGGCACCTTCGCTGTAGCATTCGCGCAGGGCCTTGCTTGACCAGGGTTTGTCTTCGTTCTGGTTGCGCTCGGCGTAGTTGATCAGGCGCAGTTGCACCGGGTCGATTCCCAAGGCGCAGGCCAGTTCATCCATGGCGCACTCCAGGCCGATCACCCCGAGCGCTGCGCCAGGTGCGCGCATGTCCAGGGGCGTGAACACGTCCAGGGGCACCAGGTTGTAGGTCAGTTGCACGTTGTCGCAGTGATAGAGCATGCCGCTCCACTCCACCACATGTTCGCTGAAATCCTCGAAGCGCGAGGTCTGGCCGATAGCGGTGTGGCCCAGCGCGAGCAAACGACCGTCGGCGGCCGCGCCCATCTGCAAACGCTGCAAGGTGCGCGGGCGGTAGCCGAAGGTGAACATCTGTTGGCGAGTCAGGGTAACGCGCACCGAGCGTTTGAGCGCCAGGGACGCCATCACCGCCAGCGGCAATTGGTACTGCGGGCGCAAACCTGAGCCAAACGCGCCGCCGACGAACGCGGCAAAGATGCGCACCTGGTTTTTATCCAGGCCGAAGACTTTTTGCACATAGGCCTGGCAGTTCTGCGGGCCCTGGGTCTTGTCATGGATATGCAGGGTGCCGTCCGGCTGATACAGCACGGTGCTGGCGTGGGGCTCCATGGGGTTGTGGTGTTCGACGGGCGTGCTGTAGTGCAGGTCCAGGCTGACGGCGGCGCCGCTCCACTCGGCCTGGAAGTTGCCGCGCGGCTTGGGCGGGGTTTGCGGCGAGGCATAGGCCTGTTCCTGCATGGCCAGCAGGTCGGTTTCGAAGGCTTCGGTTGCGTACTCGATCTCCACCAGGGAGCCGGCATGCCGCGCCAATTCGAGGTTGTCGGCGATCACCAAGGCCAGGGGTTGGCCGCTGTACAGCACACGGTCGTTGTACAGCGGGCGGAACGGCGAGCCGTCGGCCGCATCGTCGTCCTGGAAAGCGTCGTCGTAGCTGGCGATTCTTGGCCGGTTGAGGTGATCAATTACCGCCACCACCCCCGGCAGCGCCAACGCCCTGGAAGCGTCGATACGCAGCACGCGGCCCTTGGCGACGGTACTGGACACCACGCTGCCATGCAGCAGGCCCTCCTCGGGAAACTCACCGGCGTAACGCGCCTGGCCGGTAACCTTGAGCAGACCGTCGACCCGGTCCAAGGGTTTGCCGATGGCAGTCATGGGCGTTCTCCTGCAACAGCGGCGTCACTCAGGGCACGAATGATGCCCCGGCGCGCCAACTTGATCTTGAAGCCGTTGTGTTCCAAGGGTTCTGCGTCTTGCAACAGGGCGTCGGCGGCTTGGCTGAAGGTTTCGCGGCTGACAACCTGGCCGATCAGCCCGGCTTCCACCGCGCGGTCGCGCCAGGGTTTGTGGGCCACGCCGCCGAGCGCCAGGCGCGCATCAATGATGCGGTCGCCGTCCAGCTCAAGGGCTGCAGCGACAGACACCAAGGCGAAGGCGTAAGAGGCGCGGTCGCGAATCTTCAGGTAGTTGCTATGGCTTGCCAGGTTGTCGGCAGGCAGTTCGATGGCGGTGATCAGTTCATCGTCGGCCAGCAGGTTGTCCCGTTGCGGCGTATCACCGGGCAGGCGGTGGAAGTCGGCGAACTCGATGATCCGCGCACCGCCACGGCCCTCGACATGCACCCGCGCCGCCAATGCCGCCAGGGCGACACACATGTCCGAAGGATGGGTAGCGACACACTGCTCACTGGCACCGAGGATCGCATGGATGCGGTTCAAGCCGGTGCGCGCCGGGCAGCCACTGCCGGGCTCGCGCTTGTTGCACGGTACCGTGGCGTCATAGAAGTAGTAGCAACGGGTGCGCTGCAACAGGTTGCCGCCGGTACTGGCCATATTGCGCAGCTGCGGCGAGGCACCGGCGAGGATGGCTTGGGAGAGCAACGGGTAACGCTGTTCGATCAACGGGTGCCAGGCCAGGTCGGCATTGCTCACCAGGGCGCCGATCAACAGTCCGCCACTGGACGTTTGCTGAATGTCATGCAGCGGCAGGCCGGTGATGTCGATGAGGTGTTCGGGGCGGCTGATGTTCTCTTTCATCAGGTCCAGCAGGTTGGTGCCGCCGGCGATAAAGCGCGATGCGGCGCTGCTGAGGTGCACGGCCTCCTGTACGCCGGTCGGCCTGCTGTAATGGAAGGGGTTCATGGTTTGCCCTCCAGGACTTCCTCGATGGCATCGCGGATATTGCTGTAGGCGCCGCAGCGGCACAGGTTGCCGCTCATCAGCTCCTGGATCTGCGCGGTGTCGTGGGCACGGCCTTCATTGGCCAGGCCCACGGCGGAACAGATCTGGCCGGGGGTGCAGTAGCCGCACTGGAAGGCGTCGTGCTTGATAAACGCCTGCTGCATCGGGTGCAGTTGGTCGCCGTCGGCCAGGCCTTCGATAGTGGTCAGCTCGGCGCCGTCGCACATCACCGCCAGGGTCAGGCAGGCATTGATCCGCTTGCCGTCGCGCAATACCGTGCAGGCGCCGCATTGGCCGTGGTCGCAGCCTTTTTTGCTACCGACAAGGTCAAGTTGCTCGCGCAGGAGGTCGAGCAGTGTGGTCCACGGCAATACATCCAGTTGGCGGTCCTGGCCGTTGAGGCTCAGGCGTATCGAGTGGCTGACGAACGGTTGGGCCGCCGCGCCATTGGGGGTTGCGCTCATAAACACCTCACGGGTTGGTGGACATCCGCGGCGTTCAGGGAAATCGCCGTCTCAGGGGTACGACTTCCCGGGGTAATGAGCGTTCAAGGTGATTGATCAGCGGATATTGAGCAGCGTCGTCAGGGTGTTCTGCGGGGGGTTGATCGAGGAATTGCTGTATTGGAACCAGCCCTGGGCCTGCACGTTCAGGTCAAATACATAGATGTAGCCCATCAGTGTGCCGGCCCCGTTGCAGGCCTCGCTGATGTTGCCGACCTGGCAGACCGCCGTGCGCTGCCCATTGAGCTCTGCGCCATCAAAGCGGCCCATGGGGTTGTTGCCCAGGCCGACTTCCATGACTGACACCTTGGTGGGCCCACGGTGCGTGCACATCTGCGTGCTTTGTGCGCGCTCGGGGATGGTTTCCGTGCACGCCGCCGATTCAACCTTGAACACGCGCACTTCGCTCAACGGCGGTGCAGTCGCGCCCCAGGCCGGTGCTGCGTCGAGCAACAGGCTGATACAGGGGATCAGGGCTAGACTCCACGGGCTGGCGTTTTTCATGTTGCAGATGACCTTGGTTTAAACGTCGGCGCAGTATGCCTCAAGGCCTCGGCTGCTGGTATGATGCGCCGCTTTTTCCGATCCTCTCTGAAACCAAAGGCGCTTGGCGCAGTTTGTGCTTTGACTTAGAGGTCAACAAATCACGACGCCACAGAGCGTCACAGGGAGCAGGCATGCTGGAAAAGCTGTTTCAACTCAAGGCACACAACACCAACGTGCGCACCGAGATCCTCGCGGGCATCACGACATTCCTGGCCATGGCCTACATCCTGTTCGTTAACCCGAGCATTCTCGGCGAGACCGGCATGGACAAGGGCGCGGTGTTCGTCGCGACCTGCCTGGCGGCCGCCATCGGCTCGACCGTGATGGGCCTGATCGCCAACTACCCGATCGCCCTCGCGCCGGGCATGGGCCTCAACGCCTTCTTTACCTACACCGTGGTGCTGCACATGGGCCACACCTGGCAGGTGGCGCTGGGTGCGGTGTTCATTTCGGCGGTGTTGTTCTTCCTGTTGTCGATCTTCCGTATCCGTGAGTGGATCATCAACGCCATCCCCCTGCCCCTGCGCTCGGCGATTGCCGCCGGTATCGGCCTGTTCCTGGCTTTGATCGCCCTGCACAACGCCGGCATCGTGGTCAGCAACCCGGCCACCATGGTGGGCCTGGGCGACTTGAAACAACCGGCACCAATTCTCGCCACCCTCGGTTTCGTGCTGATCGTGGCCCTGGAAGCCCTGGCCGTGCGCGGCGCGGTGCTGATCGGCATCCTGGCGGTGACCCTCGTGTCCATCCTGCTGGGCGTCACGCCTTTTGGCGGCGTCACGTCGATGCCACCGTCCCTGGCCCCGACCTTCCTGCAGCTGGATATCAAGGGCGCGCTGGATATCGGCCTGGTCAGCGTGATCTTCGCCTTCCTGTTCGTCGACCTGTTCGATAACTCCGGCACCCTGATCGGCGTGGCCAAGCGTGCCGGCCTGATGGGCAAGGATGGCCACATGCCAAAAATGGGCCGTGCGCTGATCGCCGACAGCACCGCCGCCATGGCCGGCTCCCTGCTCGGCACCTCGACCACCACCAGCTACATCGAGTCGGCGGCGGGCGTGAGCGCCGGCGGCCGCACCGGCTTGACCGCCATCGTGGTCGCGATCCTGTTCCTGCTGGCGTTGTTCTTCTCGCCACTGGCCGCCAGCGTCCCAGCCTTCGCCACCGCGCCGGCCCTGCTGTTCGTGGCAGTGCTGATGACCCAGGGCCTGGCCGAAATCGACTGGGACGACATTACCGTAGCAGCGCCGGTGGTGATCACCGCCCTGGCAATGCCTTTCACCTACTCCATCGCCAACGGCATCGCCTTCGGTTTCATCGCCTGGACCGCCATCAAGCTGCTTTCGGGCCGCTACCGTGAGCTGAACCCGGCGCTGGTGATTCTGTCGATTCTGTTCGTGATCAAGCTGGGCTGGTTCAACGCATGACTTTTGACGCCGCACGCTACACCGCTCAACTGCAAGACAAGGTCACGCGCTTGCGTGACCTGTTGGCACCGTTCGACGCGCCCGAGCCGCAGGTCTTCGACTCGCCGCTGCAGCACTTCCGCCTGCGCGCGGAGTTCCGCCTGTGGCGCGAAGGCGGTGAACGCCACTACGCGATGTTCTCCCAGGACGACAAGCGCACGCCGATCCTGATCGAAGAGTTCCCCATCGCCAGCCAGCGCATCAACCAATTGATGCCGCAGCTCAAGGCCGCCTGGCAAGCCAGTGCCGCCCTGAGCCACAAGCTGTTCCAGGTGGAGTTCCTCACCACCCTGGCCGGCGACGCGATGATCACCCTGTGCTATCACCGCCCGCTGGACGAGCACTGGCACACCGCCGCCAACCAGCTGGCTGCCGACTTGAATGTCAGCATCATCGGCCGCTCCAAGGGCAAGCGCGATGTGATCGGCCATGACTACGTGGTGGAAAAGCTCGAAGTCGGCGGGCGCACCTTCAGCTATCGCCAGCCCGAAGGTGCCTTCACCCAGCCCAACGGCACGGTGAACCAGAAGATGCTCAACTGGGCCTACGACGCCCTGGGCGATCGCCCGGATGATCTGCTGGAGTTGTACTGCGGCAACGGCAACTTCACCCTGCCCCTGGCGACGCGCGTGCGCAACGTGCTGGCTACCGAAATCAGCAAGACCTCGGTGAATGCGGCCCTGAGCAACCTCGATGAAAACGCGGTGGGTAACGTCACGCTGGTGCGTCTCTCTGCCGAAGAACTCACCGAAGCCCTCAACGAAGTGCGCCCGTTCCGCCGCCTGCACGGCATCGACCTGAAAAGCTACGAATTCGGCAGCGTGTTCGTCGACCCACCACGCGCCGGCATGGACCCGGACACCTGCGAACTGACCCGACGTTTCGACAACATCCTGTACATCTCCTGCAACCCGGAGACGTTGGCGGCGAACATCGCGCAACTGCATGACACGCATAAGATTACGAAATGCGCGATGTTTGACCAGTTTCCGTGGACGCACCACATGGAATCCGGGGTGTTGTTGACCCGCCGGTAATACTGCAGGACACCGAAGATCCAAAGGTGGGAGGGGCTTGCCCCCTCCCACATCGGAGCAACTATCGTTGTCAGGCCGAAGGCTGGAAATACCCCGCCAAGGCCCGCAAGTCCTGCTCGCTCAGCAACCCCGCGTAATACTTCAGCTGAATCCTCGCCAGCAGATAGGCATGTCGCGCATTCGCCAAATCGCGGCGGGCGGTGAAGAGTTGTTGTTCTGCGTCGAGCACGTCGAGGTTGACCCGCTCACCGCCGGCCACACTCTTTTTCGTCGCAGCGACTAAAGCCGTCGCAGAGCTGACGGCCATTTCATAAGCACGCACTTTGGCCGCGCCGCTGGTGTTGAGGTTGAACTGTTTGCGCAACTCCACCAGCGTGGCCGAGGTTTGCGCGTCCAGCTCGTACTGGGCTTGAGACAGCTGGTTCGCCGCCTGCCGCGTGGAGGCCGATACGCCGCCACCGGCAAACAGCGGCAGGCTGACCTGGATGCCGACCGTGTTGGTGTCGTACTTCTGGTTGTAGCTGCTCTCCGAGTCGGAGCGGGTCTGGCGGCTGGTGGCGTACAGGCTGACCTTGGGCAGGTGCCCGGCGCGTTTGCGTTCCACTTCATAGGCGGCCACGTCCAGGGCGTGGTGCTGGGATTGGAGTTCCGGGTTGTTGGCCATGGCCAGTTCGCGCCAGGTTTCGAAACGGTTGGGTTCCAGCGGCGGGATCTCGAATTGGCGCGTCAGTGGCGCCAGTTCTTCGATCTGCAACGGTTGGCCGACGATGGCTTCCAACTCGCGCAGGGCGCTGTCCTGGGCATCCTGGGATTCGATCTCTTCGGCCTGGGCCAGGCTCAGGCGCGCCTGGGTTTCCAGCATATCGGTACGCGTGCCTTCGCCACCTTTGAGCAGGCGGTCATTGAGTTGCAGGCGCTCGGCATACGCACGTTTCTGTGCGCGGCTCAGCTCGATTCGCTCCTGGGCCAATAAAGCCTGGCTGTAGGCGTTGAACACCCGCACCGCCAGCTCCTGGCTCTTGCCGCGAAAGCGTTCATCGGCCATCAACGCCTGGGCGGTGCCCTGGCGAAAGCGCGCGTAGGCCTCGTAATCCAGCAGCGGTTGTTGCAAGGTCAGGGTCGACGCGTAACTGCGGTAGTCACGGTCACTGGTGACATCACCCGCCGTCACTTCGGATTCGTTGCGCGAGTTGTTGTAGCTCCACGATAGGTTCGGCAACAGCGCCGCGCGGCCGATCACGCGGTTTTCTTCACCGGCTTCACGCGCCTGGATCGCGGCCTGAAAGGTCGGGTCATTGCGCAGGGCCAGGTCGTAGGCATCCAGCAAACCCAAGGCGTGCGCCGAGGTACACCCCAAACACAAGGTAAACAGCAGCGCCTTCATTCTTCCACCAGCGCCATGTGGGTGCGATCCATCAACGGTTTGAACAGGTAGTTGAGCATCGAGCGCTCCCCGGTCTTGACGAAGGTTTCCACCGGCATGCCCGGACGGATCTGCACGCCGTCCAGTTGCTGCATGCCCGCCGCGCTGACCTGGGCACGCAGCGTGTAATACGGCTCGTCGGTGCGCTCATCGACCTGGCGGTCCGCCGAAACCAGCGTCACCTCACCGGCCACCCGTGGCGTGGTGGATTGGTTGAACGCCGAGAACATCAACTCCACCGGCAAGCCCGGATGCACTTTGTCGACCATCTGCACCGGCACCCGCGCCTCCACCAGCAAGGGCTCGCCCTGGGGCACGATGTCCATCAACGCCTGGCCGGGCTTGATCACGCCACCTTCGGTGTACACGTCCAACCCCACCACCACGCCCGACGCCGGCGCTCGCACCAGGCTGTTGGCCAGTTCGAACTCGGCCGAGGCCAGGCGATTGCGCAGGTCGTCGCTGCGGGTGCGGGTCTCGGCCAACTGGCCGCGCAGGTCTTTCTGGAAGTCTTCGCCAAGCTGGCGGATGCGCAGGCGCAGTTCCATCACCTGGCGCTGCAATTGGCCGATGCGCCCGTCGTCTTCGGCGATGGCGCCGTCAATCTGTGAGTACAGCCGCTCGCTGTCGAGCAGGCGGTTGCGCGGTATGTAACCGTCACGCGCCAACTCGCGCAGGCCTTGCAGTTGCTCATTCAACGCCGCCCGCTGCCGGACTTTGCTCGCTTGCGAATCCCGCGTGCCACGCAACTGCGCCTCGGCGCCGGCGATGGTTTCGCGCAGGCCTTGTTGCTCGGTGGCCAGTGCCTGGGCCCGGCTCTGGAACAGTTGCCGTTGCAGGTTCAGCGTGCCCGTCGCCTCGGGATCGTTGAGCAGCTCGGGGCCGAAGCGGATCGCCGCCAGCCCTTCGCTTTCGGCACTCAAGCGCGCCTCACTGGCCAGGGATGCCAGGTACTGGCTGCGCAGGGACTGCATCTGCCCGCGCAAAGGCGTTTCTTTCAAGCGCAGCAGGACCTGGCCGGCGCTGACCACATCACCGTCGCGCACCTCGATGCGCTCCACGATCCCCCCGGCCGGGTGCTGCACCGTCTTGCGATGGCCCGAGACCATGACCTTGCCCGGCACCGCAACACCCTTGTCCAACGGCGCCAACGCCGCCCAGCCAAGGAACCCGGCAAAACCGCCAAGCACCAGCAGCCAACCCAGGCGCGAATATTTTTTATCATCCAGCGCCAGCACATTGTTCGGCGCGTCACTGATCAACACGGGTTTGCTCTGGCTCATGCCTGTTTCCCTTCACCAAGGCGGTAACTCATGTTCAGGGTCGACACTGGCTTGCTCGCTGCCGGTTTCTGCCGTGCCTCCAACACGCGGGCCGTCGGCCCGAAGGCCTGCAACTGGCCGTCCTTGAGAATCAGCAACTGGTCCGTCAGGGTCAGTACGTTGGGCTTGTGGGTGATCAGGATCACCGTGCGGCGCTGTTGCTTGAGCTGGGCGATGGCCTGGAGCAGGGCCTGTTCGCCCACTTCGTCGAGGTTGGCGTTGGGCTCGTCCAGCACGATCAGCGCAGGCAGGCCGTACAGCGCACGCGCCAGGCCGACCCGCTGTTTCTGGCCACCGGACAGCCCGGCGCCGCCTTCGCCCAACGGCGTGTCGTAGCCTTGCGGCAGTTGCAGGATCAGCTCATGCACGCCGGCCATTTGTGCGGCGGCGAGGACCTTGTCCGCGTCGACCTCGGCAAACCGCGCGATGTTTTGCGCGATGCTGCCAGCGAACAGCTGGATGTCCTGCGGCAGGTAGCCAATGTGCGGGCCCAGTTGCTGCTTGTCCCACAGGGCCAGGTCGGCACCGTCCAGCCGCACCTTGCCGGCCAAGGGCGCCCAGGCGCCCACCAGGATCCGGGCCAGGGTGGATTTGCCGCAGCCTGACGGCCCGATCACCCCCAGTACCTCGCCCGCCGCCAGGCTGAAACCCAGGTTGGCCAGCGCCGGTCGGCGGCTGCCGGGGGCGCAGGCGCTGATTTGCTCGACGCTCAGTTGGCCCTTGGGCACCGGCAGGCTCATGCGTTCGGGCCGGGCCGGGTTGGCCTCCAGCATCTGTGACAGGCGATCAAACGCCAGGCGCGCCGAGCCCCACTGCTTCCACACGCCGATCAACTGGTCGATGGGGCTGAGCACGCGGCCCATGAGGATCGAACCGGCGATCATCATCCCCGGCGTGATGTCACCCTGCACCGCGAGCAACGCGCCCAGGCCCAGCACCAGCGACTGCAATGCCAGGCGCACGCCCTTGGACCAGGCGGTGACCGTCGCGGTCTTTTCACTGGCCAGGTTCTGCTGCGCCAGGAACGCCTGGTGCTGGCCGAACCAACGCGCGCGCAAGGTGGCGAGCATGCCCATGGCTTCGATGGTGTCGGCATTGCGCAGGTTAGCCGTGGCCTGCTGGCTGGCGCTGATCGACAGTTGGCTGGCCAGGGCCATCGGGGCCTGGCTGACGTGGTGGTTGACCCACGCCAGCACGATCAACAGCACTGCGCCGACCAGCGCCAACAGCCCGAGCCAGGGGTGGAACAGAAAGATCACCAACAGGTACACCGGAAACCACGGCGCATCGAAAAACGCGAACAACGCCTGGCCGGTGGCGAACTGACGCAGCGTGGTCAGGTCATGCAACGCCTGGCCGGCCGCCTGGGTGCCGCCCTTGAGTTGCGCTTCATACGCGGCGTCGTACACCCGCTGGTTCAAGCGCATGTCCATCTGCGTGCCGAGACGGATCACCACCTGGCTGCGCACCCACTCCAACGCGCCCATCAGGCCGAACAGGCCAAGGATCATCAGCGTCAGCATGAGCAGGGTCATCTGGTTGCCCGAAGCCAGCACCCGGTCGTACACCTGCAGCATGTACAGCGCCGGGGCGAGCATCAGCAGGTTGATCACCGCCGAGAACAGGCCGATGTTGAAGAAGCCACTTTTATAGGCCGTGAGGGCAGCCAGGGTTTCGTTGCCGGCGTGGCGCATCTGGGGATTCTCAAAGGGTTGAGCGGGCAGCGCCGTTGCGTTGACAGGCTGTACGACGCTGCGCAGAATTCGGCACCGCCGTCGCTGAAGAGATAGAAGGCTTGGGCGACGGCGGTGTGTCATGCGGCGAATGGGAGAGCGATCTTCCATTCGCTTTTTTGCTTAAGCGGCCAGCGCGAAGTCTTGAGGCACGTCTTGTACGCCCACCAGCGCCACGTCGGAGGCGGCGACAGCAGCCGAGTCCACATGCGCCACACCGGCAGCGGCCAGTTGGTCGAACGTCGAGTTGATCGACAGACTTGGGTCGATGTCCTTGAGCAGGGAGTCGATCGCCGTCGCCAGTGCCGAGCTGTCGCCGCTCATCAGGCCGTAGACGATTTTGTGCACCTGGCCGTCGCGGCCTTCGGACTGCAGGCTCGAAAGGCCCAGGTTGGCGAAGCTGACTTCCTGCTCGGCGAGGGCGTAGCTACCGCCGGCAGCGCCGCCCGTCAGAATGGTGCCCAGGTCCAGCGAGTCGATCGAACCCCACAAGGTGTGCGACGGCGGGTTGAACAAGGTGTAATGCAGGTCGCCGTTGGCCACCACCGCGGCATCGCTGACGGTGCTCGACACGCCATATTGGGTGCCGTCGAACGGGCCAGGATTGAAACCACCGGTGTTCGAACCCTCTTTGACCGACCCTTCACGGTGGTTCAGGTCACCAAAGTAAGCCGACCAGTCGCTCAGGTACTCGGCAACGGTGTTCGCGGCGAAGGCGGTGCTGTATGAAATAGAAATGCTCATGCAAAACTCCAAGTCATGGGGTGGTATCTCCGCAGCAAGCCAGTGCCTGCTGTGGTTTTGCCCGTCACTGGGCAAAATCGGTCAGAACTGATATTCAACGGTGCCCTGCAAGGTGCGCCCACGCCCGAGGGTGAAGGCCAGTACGTCGCCCAGCGGCACCAGGTAGGCGCGGTCGGTGACGTTTTCCATGGCCAGGCGCAGGGTCAACTGCTCGGTGGCGCGGTAGCTGCTGTAGAGGTCATAGACGGTGTAGGGCTTCCAGTCGGCCGGGTAGACGCCGGTTTGCGAGGTGGTCACGCCGGCGCCACCTTTGACGTAGTAACCGCCGCTGTAGCGCGCACGAACCCCCACATCCAACTTGCGCTCGAACAAGCGTGCGCCCAGCGTCGCGGTGCCGCGGTCCATCGGCATGTGTTCGGAGGAACCCAGGATCGCGCTGCAGCTCTGACCCGCATTGGCCACGTCGTCCGGCACCATCGCGTCTACCGGCGCTCGGCTGCCCGGCCCCTTCTGGATCTTGGTGACACCACCCAGCCACGCGGTCTTGCTGCAGAACGTATTACTGCCGAGCATCCGCGTGTAGTTGAACTGGCCGTAGGCGAACCCGGCGTCGTAATCCAGCTGGTACTCGAGGCCGCGAAAACGGGTGGTTTCAAGGTTGTTCACATACGCCGCATTGCCGATATTGGCGATGCCATAACCGGGCGGCTGCACCCCCAGGGCCATATAGGAAAAGTCATCCACGCGGGTGTTGAAGTAGGACACCTTCATGCCCACGCGGTCCTCGGCGAACAGCAGGTCTTCCTTGAGCACGTTGAAGCCGACCTCCCAGGCCGTGGACGTCTCGGGCTTCAAGTACGGGTTGGGGAAAATCGACTCCGAACCGCCGCCGTGGGGCCGGCCGCTGACCAGTGTTTCGGTGACGGCCGGAGGGCGCCAGCCCTTGCCGTACGTGGCGAACAGTTGCAGCCAATCCACGCCGGGCTTGACTGACAGGCCGAAGGTCGGCGAGAAGTGCCCCTCTTCCCGATCCACGTCATAAGTCATGGGCAAGCCGATTTGTCGCGTGGTGCCGATGATGAAGGTACGGGTGTTCAGGCCGGTTTCGCCGCGCAGCCGATAGCGGTCGTAACGCAACCCGGCATTGAGGTTCAGCCAGTTGTCGTAGTCGTAGTCCAGGCGCGCGAACAGGCTGCCCATCGCCCGGTCACCTCTGGGCGTGATGCTTTCCGCCGCCGAGGCCGTCACCGCCGAATCGGCGGCCACCATTTGATTGGAATCCGGCCGGACCTTGTCGTAGAAAAACTCCAGGCCGTAGTTGGCCTTGATTACCGACAGCTCGCTCAAGGCGAAGGTCGAAATGTTCTGCGCCTGCAAACCATAGGTGTTGGTCTGGTAGGTAACGTCGTAGCCCTTGCTGCTGCCACGGGTCAGTGTGGTCTGGTCATTGCGGGTGTCGACGTAGTAGAGCTTGGCCTTGAAATCGATCAGCGGGTTGTCCGGCGTGTAGCTGTAGTCCAGTGCGAAGTTCTGCGCCGTGACATTGCTGCTGCCGAGCTTCTCCCAGAGCTGGGCCTTTTCGGCGGTCATCATGTTGACGTCGTCGTAGTCGACCTCGGTGGTCAGGTAGCTCAATTGCAGACGCTGATCCACCGGCAGGTTCAGACCCAGCTTGAGCAGGCGCGAACGCATCACCGAGCCGGTGTACTCGACGGTGGAGTTTTTGATCCGGTCTCCACTGGCCGGCAGGAAAGAACTGCCGGTGCGCAACTCGCCGATGCTGCCCCGGGTGCCGGGTTTGTAGTCGCCGAGATGACGTTCACTGGCAGCCACCAACATGTCCCACACATCGGTGCCCACGGCAAACGCCGAACTGCCGATAAAATGCGTGCCGTTGCTGCGCCCACCCAGCCCGGTGGTCAAGCGGATGCGCCCACCGATTTCCTTGCCGCCCTTGAGCAGGTCGGCGGCTTCCACGGTGCGAAAATTGGCCACACCACCGATCACCCCGGCGCCGCCCATCGTGGACGTGGCGCCCTTTTCGATCACCACCTCCGACAGCAATTCCGGGTCGACATACAGCGTGCCATTGCGTTGCTGGTGGCCACTTTGCTGGTAGTTCTGGCGCATGCCGTCCACCGACATGTTGACCCGGCCGTAGTCCTGGATGCCGCGAATATTCACCGACAAACCGGGGTCTTGCTGGCTGACCGCCGAGTAGACGCCCGGCGCCTCTTCGAGCATCTCGGCGGCATGCCGTGGTGGGTTGCGATCCAGTTGCTCACGCCCGACCACACTCACCGACCGTGGCGATGAATACACCCAGTCGTTGGGGTGCAGGCCGGTGATCGTGGTGGTCGCCAGTGCCAACGCGGCGCCGCTCTGCTCGACGCGGGTCAGGGTGACTTGGCGTTCGCCATTGAAGCGATACTCCACCGGCGCATTCCCCAACAGACGCGCCAAACCTTCCTGCACGCTGTATTGCCCTCTCACGGCCGTGCTCTGCAAACCGGCCAGGCGCTGGCTGTCGAACAGCACTTGCAGGCCGGCCTGGTCGGCGAATGCCAGCACAGCACTGCCCAGGGACTGCGCGGGGATATCCAGCATCAGCACCGCAGGGCGTGCAGCATTCGCCTGAGACTGAGCAGCGAATACCGGAGCCACAGCGGCGAACAGGCCCAAGTGGATGGCCAGGGCTAACCGGCTTGCGGTGATACGCCCCTTGTTGAGTGCTGACATTTCTGTTGTTCCCTGCGCTGAGCGTTTTCTTGTTTATGCGAATGCTTCTCACCTAGCAAGACGTGCGACGCGCAGGAAGTCAGTAAGGTTTTTTGAAAGTTTTTCAGGAAGGGGGATTTCAGGCGGTGGGAGCAGGCTCCCACCGGGTCATCAATAGATCAGGCTGAGGCCAGCCAGGTCCAGGCGTTGCACCTGCAGTTCCTGGGTCAGCGTGGCAAGGGCGGTGTCGAGCATGTCGAGGCGGAACACGCCGCTGACTTCACGCTCGCCGAGGGCCGAGTCAGTCAACACCACGCGCCCGGGACGGTAGCGGTTGAGTTGTTCGATGACATTGGCCAACGGCTGGCGATCAAAGATCAACACACCGCGTCGCCAACTGGTGGCGCGCGCGACGTCGAGTTGATCCAAAGGCACGATGCCTTCCTGAGTGCTGTAGCGTACGGCCTGGCCTTGTTTGACCACTTTGTCGGCCGGGCCTTTTTTCGGGATGGCTTGCAGCGTGACCTCGACACTGTGTTCCAACACCCCGGTCCACGCCTGGCTGTCGCCCTCGCGCTCCACCACAAACTTCGTGCCCAGCGCCCGGGTCTGCCCGCCGGCGCTCTGCACCACGAACGGTCGGGTTTCCTCGCCCACCTTCGGTGCCACATCAAAGATCGCCGAGCCCTGCAGCAGGCTGATGCGGCGTTGCACACTGTCGTAATCCAGGCGGATGGCACTGGCGGAATCCAGCTCGACCTTGCTGCCATCGGCCAGGTGCACGGTGCGCACTTCGCCTTTCTCGGTGATGTAGTCGGCCTGCATGTGCAGCAACAAGTCCGGACCACGCACCCAGCCGACACCGGCTACCACCACGACCAGCGCGACGGCCGCCGCACGTTGCCATGGCCGGCGCCGCCTGGTCCCGCGCGCAGGCTGCGTCGCCGTCGACGGGCGCTGGCGGTTCACCGGCGGTTCCTTGTACACCTCGCCCAGTGCCGCCCAGGTCTGTTCGGCAAAACGCAATGCCGCTTCGTGGCGGCTGTCGCAGGCGATCCAATGCCGCAATTCGGCCTGCTCCTGTTCGGTCAGGGCACCGGCGTGCAGGCGCACCGCCCACTCGGCGGCCGCCTCGGTAATGCTGTGCTGCTGCGGACCCTGGCTATTCACGTGTGAATCTCGAATTTTTCGTTATATAACGCTGTGACGAGTGAACGGGCGTTTTTCGGTAATTCATTCGTCGGATGGTGCCCTCTCGCCTTCCTGCAAGCGTTGCATCACGTAGGCCAACGCTTTGGCCAGGTGCTTTTGGACGCAGCTGTCAGAGATGTCCAGGTGCCGGGCGACCTGGGCGTGGGTCATGCCTTCGATGCGGTTGAGGCGGAAAATCTGCTGGGTGCGCTCCGGCAACTCCGCCAGTGCCTGCTTCAATGCCTGTCGCTGTTGCTGCGCCATTGCCTGAACCTCCAACCCAGCCACGTCATCTTCAATCTCGGCCAGCGCCTCATGGGGCACGGAGTCAGTCTTGCGCCGCGCTTCCTGGCGAATATGGTCGATCAGCAGATTGCTTGCCGTTCGATAGAGATAGCCCTGGGAGTTGTCGATGCGCTCGCCCGCCGGCTTTTCCGCCAGGCGCAGGAAGCTCTCCTGCACCAGGTCTGCGGCCAACTGCGGGTCCCGTACCTTGCGCGCCAGATACCCGCGCAAGGCATCGGCATGCTTGAGAAACAGGCCTTTGAGATCCACGTCCGACAAACCGACTCCCTGGAATGTTAAGGAAACAGGCGGGCATCTTAAGCGTTGTCGAGAATGATTTTCAATTGATATCTAATCTGATCCGCCTTTATGAACGGCCTGATTAACGGTTCGATAATCGAACACATACGCCGCCATCAATTGACCAAATTAACCATTCAGTACATTTTATCTGCACAACTAACAAGAATTGTGGAGAACACCCCATGCCGCCTATCGTGCTGGTGCTCAACGGTCCCAATCTCAACCTGCTCGGCACCCGCGAGCCCGCTACCTACGGCCATGAAACCCTGGCCGATGTCGCGGCCTTGTGCGGCCGCAGCGCTGAACAGCTGGGCCTGAAAATCGAATTCCGCCAGACCAATCATGAAGGCGAACTGCTCGACTGGATCCACGGCGCCCGCGCCCGCTGCGCCGGGATCGTGATCAACCCGGCGGCCTGGACCCACACCTCGGTGGCGATCCGTGATGCGCTGGTGGCCAGTGAAGTGCCGGTGATCGAAGTGCATCTCTCCAACGTGCATGCCCGCGAAGCGTTCCGTCATCACTCCTTTGTGTCACCCATCGCGAAGGCCGTGCTCGCAGGGTTCGGCAGCCACGGCTACCACTTGGCGCTGGAACACTTCAGCCAGTTGCTCAAAGGATCGGCCCGATGAAAACACGCATCCTCGCCGGCCTGATCGGCGCTGGCATCCAGGCTTCCCGCACGCCCGCGCTGCATGAACAGGAAGGCGATGCCCAAGGTTTGCGCTACTTGTACCGCCTGATCGACCTTGAGCCCCGGCAGTTGGGCATCGACGCCTTGCCCGATCTGCTGCGCGCCGCCGAGCTCATGGGCTTTACCGGGCTGAACATTACCTACCCGTGCAAGCAGGCTATCCTACCGCTGCTCGATGAACTCTCCGACGAGGCCCATGGCATTGGCGCGGTCAACACAGTGGTGTTCAAGGACGGCAAGCGCATCGGCCACAACACCGATTGCCTGGGATTTGCCGAAGGGTTCCGGCGCAACTTGAGTGATGTCGCCCGCCAACGCGTGGTGCAGATGGGCGCCGGCGGTGCAGGTGCCGCAGTGGCCCATGCGCTGCTGGCCGAGGGAGTGCAACAGTTGAGTATTTTCGATGTGGACCCCGCCCGTGCCCGCGACCTGGTGGAGAACCTCACGCTACGTTTCGGCCCAGGGCGCGCCCAAGTGGGCAACCACGTAGAAAACGCCGTGGCCGAGGCCGATGGGCTGGTGAACACCACGCCGATGGGCATGGCCAAGCTGCCCGGCACACCGGTGCCCGCCGCTTTGCTAAGGGCAGACCTGTGGGTGGCGGAAATCGTGTATTTCCCGCTGGAAACCGAACTGCTGCGCGATGCCCGCGCATTGGGCTGTCGCACCCTGGATGGCGGCAACATGGCGGTGTTTCAGGCGGTGAAGGCGTTTGAGCTGTTCTGTGGGGAAGTGCCGGATGCGCAGCGCATGCTGGCGCACTTCAAGAGCATGAATACCTGACTGAGTTGGAATAAAAATCCAAATGTGGGAGGGGGCTTGCCCCCGATAGCGGTGGATCAGCCAGCTTATCTGTAGCTGACCCACTGTCATCGGGGGCAAGCCCCCTCCCACATTTTGAATGCATTCCAACCTGAGACTTCAGGCCTGGAGGTAACGCATCACCGAATCACAAATCATGTCCCGATGCCGCTGTTTAACCGCCTCATCCGACAGGTCGATCTGAAAAATCTCACTGAAGGTATGGCGGTTGGACACCCGGTAAAAGCTGAACGAGTTGATCAGCAGGTGCACGTCCAACGGTTCCAGCCCTTCCCGGAACAAGCCCAGCTCGGCGCCACGGCGCAAGGTCTCCCCCAACCCTTCAAGGATCTTGCTGTTCATCGCCTTGATGGTGTCTGTGCGCTTCACGTACTCGGCATTGTGGATATTTTCGATGCTGACAATGCGCACAAAATCCACATTCTGGTCATGGTGATCAAAGGTGAACTCCACCAGCCGCCGGATCGCTTCACGCGGCTCCAGGGCCGTGAGGTTCATGCGGGTCTCGGTGTTGCGGATGTCGCCGTAGAGTTTCTCCAGCACCTCGACGTACAACTGCTCCTTGCTGCCGAAGTAGTAATAGATCATGCGCTTGGAGGTGTGGATACGCTCGGCGATCGCGTCCACGCGAGCGCCGGAAAGGCCCTGCTGGACAAACTCGACGATGGCTTCCTGGAGTATGTTTTCGCGGGTCTTTTCCGGATTGTTCTTACGACTCTTGCGAGGTGCCTCGGTGGTCATGGTGCGCTCACGGCCAGTGTTATGCAGGCCGTGATTATGGGCCGCGACGCTCCCCGAAAGAAAGCACCGCAACCGTCGTTATAAACGTGCCTGGCGCACCGCACCGCTGCGCGATTTGGCCATGGCGGCCAGGCGCACCGCCACGTTGGCCGCACCGTAGCCGGCATAACCGTTCTTGCGCTGGATGATCTCGAAGAAAAACCGCCCTTCGAAGGGTTCGGTGTAGACGTGAAACAACTCGCCGCCCTGGGTATCGCGGTCGTACAGCACGTTGTAGTACGCCAGCTCACTGAGGAACTCATCGTCGAAATCGAAACGCGCCGCCAGGTCGTCGTAGTAGTTGAGCGGGATATCCAGCAGCGGCACACCGGCCTCCTTGGCGCGGCGCACTTCGGCAAAGATATCCGCGCAGTCGAAGGCGATATGGTGCACACCCGAGCCGCGATAGCTCGACAGCGCGTGGGAAATCGCCGTGTTGCGGTTCTCGGAGATGTTCAGCGGCAGACGGATCGAGCTGCAACGGCTGCGCAGCGCGCGGCTTTTCACCAGGCCGTAAGGGTCGGGCAGTACCACTTCGTCATCGGCTTCGAAATCCAGCAGGCTCTTGTAGAACAGCACCCAGCTGTCGAGGCTGTCGGCTGGCAGGGCCATGGCCATATGGTCGATACGCAGCAAGCCGCCGCTGGATGACACGCCGGGCTGCAGGTTGAAGTCGGTGTCGTACAGCCCGCCTTCACTCTCATCCACCAGGTAAATCAGGCTGCCATCCGGCGCACGTACCGCCGCCAGCTCCAGCTCATTCGGCCCGACCAGGCCGCGATACGGCTGGCCTTTGTACGCCACCGCCCGCTCCAGGGCCTTGGCGCTGTCCTTGACCCGAATCGCGGTGGCACACAGCGACGGCCCGTGGGCCTCGAAAAAGTTGTGGGCAAACGAATAGGGTTCGCAGTTGAGGATCAGGTTGATATCGCCCTGGCGCAACAGGCTCACGCTCTTGGAGCGATGCTGCCCGGCCTTGACGAACCCCAGGCGTTCCAGCCAGTGGGTGAGCTTGGCGCCAAGGCTCTCGTCCACGGCAAATTCAAGGAACTCGATGCCGTCGTATTCGCTGGCAGGCGGGGTATCAAACAGAATCTCGACCGGTTGCGTCGGCGCTTCCTGCTTCAGGCGTTCGCGGGTTTTCTCTTCGAGGTACAGCAGGGAGCGCAGGCCATCCGCCGCATTCGCACGGGTGGGCGCGGCGCGGAAGCCGTCGTTGAAAATTTCCAGGGACAGCGGCCCGGTGTAGCCGCTCTTGATGATCGGCCCGAGGAACCCAGCCAGGTCGAATTCGCCTTGGCCGGGGAAGCAACGGAAGTGCCGACTCCACTCCAGCACGTCCATGGCCAGGATCGGCGCGTCGGCCATTTGTACGAAGAAGATCTTGTCGCCGGGGATCTCGGCGATGGCGCTCGGGTCGCCCTTGAGGGACAGGGTATGAAAGCTGTCGAGCAATACACCAAGGCTCGGGTGATCGACCTGACGCACCAGGTTCCACACCTGTTGCCAGGTATTTACATGCTTGCCCCAGGCCAGCGCTTCATAGCCAATGCGCAAGCCACGACGGCCGGCGTGTTCGGCGAGCAGGCCGAGGTCATCGAGCAGAATGCGCTCGTCGCCCACGCAATCGGCGGAGGCATTGCTGCACACCAGCACCAGGTCGGTGCCCAGTTCCTGCATCAAGTCGAATTTGCGCTCGGCGCGCTCCAGGTTACGTGCAAGGCGGTCTCGACGGCAGCCTTCAAAATCGCGAAACGGCTGGAACAAGGTGATGGCAATGCCCAGGTCGGCACACATTTGCCTCACTTCACGGGGGCTGCCATCGTAATACAACAGATCGTTTTCGAAGATTTCTACGCCATCGAACCCGGCGGCCGCGATGGCTTCGAGTTTCTCCGGCAGGGTTCCGCTCAAGGAAACGGTGGCAATAGAGCGTTGCATGGGCGACTCCCGGCATTTAAGGCGCGTCTTATTTACGGCAAATTATTGGCCGCTAAACTGTTCACAGCAATTAAAATGTACGAACCGGTTAGTTTTTGGTGCGATTATCGAACACAAAGCCGTTTGGCGAATTGACGATTTTTTAGCCGCTGCGCACCATCGATTCAGTAACAAGACCCAGAACACACCATAAAAATTTCAAAAAACGGGTACGACCTCATGCCTCTGCAAAACTCCGTCCTGGCCGACCGCCCGGGCACACCGCACGCCGGCATCGGCGACAAGATCCGCGGCGCCCTGGCCGTGGGTAAAACGCGCTGGGGCATGTTGGCCCTGGTGTTCTTCGCCACCACCCTCAACTACATCGACCGCGCCGCATTGGGCGTGATGCAGCCTATCCTCGCCAAGGAGATGAGCTGGACGGCGATGGACTACGCCAACATCAACTTCTGGTTCCAGGTCGGCTATGCCATCGGCTTTGTGCTGCAGGGCCGCTTGATCGACCGGGTCGGCGTGAAGCGCGTGTTCTTCTGCGCGGTCCTGTTGTGGAGCCTGGCCACCGGCGCCCACGGCCTGGCCACCTCGGCGGTGGGCTTCATGGTCTGTCGTTTCATTCTCGGGCTGACCGAAGCCGCCAACTACCCGGCCTGCGTCAAGACCACGCGCCTGTGGTTCCCGGCCGGTGAACGGGCAGTGGCCACCGGTATCTTCAACGCCGGCACCAACGTGGGTGCGATGATGACGCCGATGCTGCTGCCGTTGATCCTGCACGTGTGGGGCTGGCAGGCGGCGTTCCTGTGCATGTCGGCGCTCGGCGGGATCTGGCTGCTGTTCTGGGGCTTGAAGTACTTCAACCCGGAAGACCACCCCACCGTCAAACAATCCGAACTGGACTACGTGCAACAGGAAGTCGAACCGGAACAACCCCGCGTGCCCTTCAGCCGCATCCTGCGCATGCGTGGCACCTGGGCCTTCGCCCTCGCCTACTCGATGACCGCGCCGGTGTTCTGGTTCTACCTGTACTGGCTGCCGCCGTTCCTGAACCAGCAATACAACCTGGGCATCAACGTGACCCAGATGGGTATCCCGCTGATCATCATCTACCTGACCGCCGACTTCGGCAGCGTGGGGGGTGGGATTCTGTCGTCGTTCCTGATCGGCCGAGGCATGAACTCGATCAAGGCGCGGCTGCTGTCGATGCTGCTGTTTGCCTGCTGCATCGTCGGCGTGATCATGGCCGCCGGTTCCAGCCAGCTGTGGGTCGCGGTGTTCGCCATCTCCCTGGCGATTGGCGCACACCAGGCCTGGACCGCCAACATCTGGAGCCTGGTGATGGACTACACACCCAAGCACATGATGAGCACGGTGTTCGGTTTTGGTGGCATGTGCGCGGCCATCGGCGGCATGTTCATGACCCAGATCGTCGGCCATATCCTCACGGTCACGAACAACAACTACACGGTGTTGTTCACCCTGATCCCGGCGATGTACTTCATTGCGCTGACCTGGATGTACTTCATGGCGCCGCGCAAGATCCCTACCGTGGACGTTTGATCTACCGTCTCAGCTACCGGCGCCGCTGCTGCCAGGCAGCGGCCAGCCCGCTCATGCAGATCACCCCGATACCGACCACCGTGGTCAGGTCCGGGGTGTGGTTGAACACCAGCCAGCCCAACAACCCCGCGAACACGATCTGGCAATAGCCAAACGGCGCCAGCAAGGCCGGTGCCGCGAAGCGGAACGCCTGGGTCAGCATCAAATGCGCGGTCATCCCGCAGGTGCCCAGGGCCAGCATCAACACGCCGTGCCACAGCGTCGGCACTTGCCAGAAAAACGGCACCATCGCACTCATCACCAAGGTATTGCACAGACCGGCGAAGAAGTTGCTGGTGGTGGGCGTGTCGTATTGGCTGAGAATGCGCGTGAGCAGTTGGTAGAAGCAGAAGAACAGCGCCGAACACAGGGGCAACAAGACCGCCGGGGTGAACAGTTCGCCGCCCGGGTGGATGATGACCAGCACCCCGACAAACCCGCAGATCACCGCCAGCCACTGGCCACGCGTCACATGTTCGCCGAGCAGCGGCACCGAGAGCGCCGTTACCAGGATCGGTGCAAGGAAGTTCACCGCCGTGGCTTCCGCCAGGGGGATGAAGTGCAGCGCCGAGGTGAAAAACAGGCTGGTGCCCAACAGGCACAGCGCCCGCACCACCTGCATCCCCGGCCGCTTGCTGCGCAGCACGCGCAAGCCCGATTGCGGCAGGAAGATGCCGGCCATCAAGAGGGTGTGCACCAGGTAACGCGCCCACACCACCATCACGATCGGGTAGAACCCGGCCAGGTATTTGGACAAGGCGTCATGGCTGGAGAACAGGAACGTCGCCAGTACAATCAGCAAAATGCCTTTGAAGGGGTGGTTGACGCCGGAAAGGGGGGTGCTGACAGTCATGGAATTCTCTTGCGTGGCGAGCTGAACGCGTGGCACTCAACCCGGTAATCTAGCAGCCGGGCCTGCGTCTGCCCCTAGAGCATAACCAAACACCGTGCGAACAGCGCACTAAATCACGGGATTCGAGTCCAACGCTGCACGTTGACCGCCGTGTTGCACACTTTTTAATCAAGGCCTTGCTGCTATGAAAAAAATCCTCTTTGTCCTGTCTGCCCTTGCCCTGCTCACCGCGTGCAACCAGCAAGAGCAGCCAGCCCCCAAGCCGGCACCGGCGTCCGTGCAGGCCACCCTGGTGCCGGCAACGCCGCCCACCGACAAATGGCTCGGCAAGTGGATCGGCGTAGAAGGCCTCTACCTCACCATCGCCAAGGACGACAGTATTGGCCGTGGTCACTACATTCTGACCATGAAATATGGCCTTGATGACGACGACTCCGGCACCTTCAAAGGTGAAGCCAACGAAGACGGCATCGCCTTTACCCGCCCGGACGGCCCCCAGCAATTGAGCGCCGGCGACGGCGAAGCCACCGGTTTGAAATGGTTGGCGGATAAAAAGGATTGCCTGATTGTCGATACCGGCGAAGGCTATTGCCGCGATTAACGGCCATACTCTTCCCCAATTAATGTAGGACCGTTCACCAAGAGGATTGCCCCATGCTATGGAAAAAAGGCCGACGCAGCGACAACGTGGTCGACGCCCGCGATGACAGCGGCGGTGGTGGGGGCGGTATGCGCTTTGGGGGCGGCAAGGGCCTGAGCCTCACGGCCATCGTGCTGATTGTCGGCATCGGCTGGTTGACCGGCCAGGACCCGTTGCAGATCCTCGGCCAACTGACCGGCCAGATGGAACAGGCACCCTCGGTGAGTACGCAGACACGTCAGGCGCCGCCGGCCAACGATGAGCAAGCAGACTTTGTCCGCGCCGTGCTGGGCGATACCGAAGACACCTGGGGCCAGGTGTTCCAGGAAAACGGCCTGGCCTACAAGAATCCGAAACTGATTCTGTTCCGTGGCCGGGTCAATTCCGCCTGCGGGGGAGCCACCTCGGCCAGCGGCCCGTTCTATTGCCCGGCTGACCAGCAGGTGTACCTGGACCTGGATTTCTTCCGGGAAATGTCGCAGCGCTTCCAGGCCGCCGGTGATTTCGCCCAGGCCTACGTGATCGCCCACGAAGTCGGGCATCACGTGCAGACCTTGCTGGGCATCTCGTCGAAAATCCAGGCCGCACGCCAGCAGGGTCGGCCGATGCAAGGTGATGGCGGCCTGCTGGTGCGCCAGGAACTGCAGGCCGACTGCTTCGCCGGGGTCTGGGCCAACCGTGCGCAAAAGCGCCTCAACTGGCTGGAACCCGGCGATATCGAAGAAGCACTGAACGCGGCCAACGCCATTGGCGATGACCGCTTGCAGCAACAGGGTCAGGGGCGTGTTGTGCCGGACTCGTTTACCCACGGCACCTCGGCACAGCGGGTTCGCTGGTTCAAGACCGGCTTCGCCCAGGGCCAGATCACTCAATGCGACACGTTTACCGCCAAGAGTCTTTAAATGAATAAACGATTGGGATGGCTGCTGGGCTTGTTAGTCACGTGTTCAACCTGGGCCGCCGAACACGGCGTCAAGGACGTCAGCCCCCATCGTTTCCACCTGGAGGCCGGCGATCTCAGCCTCGGTTTGAGCCAGGATTGGCGCCAGCCACTGCCCCAGGTCACCCGCGCATTGATCATCGTGCACGGCCGCCTGCGCAATGCGCAAACCTACCTGCAAAGCGCCGAAGACGCCGCCGAGCACGCAGGCCAGAGCGCCAACACACTGGTGATTGCGCCGCAGTTTCTGAATGCGTCCGACGTCAAGCGCAACCACCTGGACAATCAGGTACTGCGCTGGAACGGCAATGACTGGATGGCCGGCGAGCCCTCCACCGGTCCGGGACACATCAGTTCCTACGGCGCCCTCGACCAGATCATCAAGCACCTGGGCAACCGCACGCTGTTCCCGGCGCTGAAGGAAATCGTCGTGGCCGGCCACTCCGGTGGCGGCCAGGTGGTGCAGCGCTTCGCCCTCACCGGGCACGACCATCCGCTGCTGCAAACCGAAGGCATCAGCCTGCGTTACGTGGTGGCCAACCCTTCGTCCTACGCCTACTTCACCCCACAACGCCCAGTGAAGTTCGACACGGCGAGTTGCCCAGGCTTCAACGACTGGAAGTACGGCCTGCAAGACCTGCCCGACTACGCCAAGGGCCAGAGCGCCCAACAGCTGGAGCAGGCTTACGTGTCACGCAATATCACCTACCTGCTGGGCCAGCAGGACACCGACCCGAACCACCCGGCGCTGGACAAAAGCTGCGCCGCCGAGACCCAGGGCGCGTACCGCCTGATTCGTGGGCACAACTATTTTGACTACCTCAAGCAGCGGCACCCGCAGTTGAGTCACACGCTGGTGGAAGTGCCGGGAGTGGGGCATAACGGGGATGGGATGTTTACGTCGCCCGAGGGCCAGAAAGTACTGTTCACGCCATAACCTGTGGGAGGGGGCTTGCCCCCGATTGCGGTCTGCCAACTACACATGTGCTGATTTATACACCGCTATCGGGGGCAAGCCCCCTCCCACAGTTGATCTCTATTGTCTGGGCTGGATCATCTGGTGCAGCACCGCGCAGTCCGATGCATGCCAATCCGCCAACTCCGGCCACGGGTTCTCCGGCAGATTCACCAACACCGTTCGCGTCCCCGCCGCCCGGCCGCAGTCCAGGTCAAAGCGGTAATCACCGACCATCACCATCTCGCTTGGCGCCACATCCCACGCCGCCGCGAGTTTCAGCAGGCCGTCCGGATCCGGCTTCGGTTGCGCATCGTCACGCCCCAGTACGTCCTCCATGGCAAAACAGTCCGCCAGGCCAATCGCGTCCAGGGTGATATGCGCCAACTCCCGCGCATTGCGCGTCAGGATGCCCAGGCGATAGCCACGCCCGGCCAGTTCGCGCACCAGTTCTACCGCGCCTTCGGCGGCCACCGACTCCAACGCCAGCTCACGCTCGTGCTCCAGCAACCAGGCATGCTTGGCCGCCGCAACCTCCTTCGGCAACGCCGCCAGGTGCGTGAGGATGTCGTCTTCAGGTGGAATCTCCAGGGCCACGCGAATGGCCGCGAAATCATGCACGGCCACCGTCAGGGTGCCGTCCATGTCGAACACCCAATGTTTAACCTCTGTCAGGCTCATGCCCAATCCTTGCGATGGCGAATCAGGCCTTCCTGGGTGACCGAGGCCACCAGTTGCCCGGCGCGGTTGTACACGCTGCCTCGGGAGAACCCCCTGGAATTGCCGGCCCACGGGCTGTCCATGGCGTAGAGCAACCAGTCATCGGCACGCAGGTCGGCGTGGAACCACAGCGCGTGATCGAGGCTGGCGACCTGCATGTCTTTCTGCCACACGGTTTTGCCGTGGGGCAGCAGCGAAGTGGTCAGCAGGCCGAAGTCCGAGGCGTAGGCCAGCAGGTATTTGTGCAGCGCCGGTGCATCGGCCAGGGCGCCGTCGGCGCGGAACCACACGTACTTGACCGGGTCGGACGGTTGCGGGTTGAACGGGTCTTTCTCGGTGACCGGGCGCACTTCGATCGGCTTGGGGCACAGCAGCTTGTCGCGCATGTGCTCGGGGATCAGGTGCGCGCGTTGCTGGGTCAGTTCCAGCTCCGACGGCAGGTTTTCCGGGCCGACTACCACCGGCATGGTGCTCTGATGCGCAAAACCTTCTTCGTCATATTGGAAGGATGCACTGCAGGTGAAGATCGGGTGGCCCTTCTGGATCGCGGTCACGCGACGCGTGCTGAAACTGCCGCCATCCCGCACGCGGTCCACCGAGTACACCACCGGTAATTTCGCGTCGCCGGGGCGCAGGAAGTAACCGTGCAGCGAATGCACATGCCGCGCTTCTTCTACGGTCTGGCTGGCCGCCGACAGCGACTGGCCGAGCACCTGGCCGCCGAACAGTTGGCGAAAACCCAGGTCCTGGCTGCGGCCACGAAAGAGGTTTTCCTCGATCGGCTCCAGGGTCAGCAGGTCCACCAGATCTTCCAATACTTGGCTCATAGAGCAACTCCTAAAATCTATCGGGCATTCCGGGCTGCCTATCCGTGCAGCGTGTCCAACCATTGGGCGCGGGTGATGCGGTACAAAACATGATGGCGCAGCGGGTCATCGGCTGCGACCTTGGGGTGTTCAAAATCTGCCTGGGGATCGTAATGCATACCGATGGCCTGCATGACTTTTTGTGATGGCAGATTGGATTCGGTGGTGAAGGCGACAATCTCGTCCAGGTTCAGACGATCAAAACCACAGCGCAATGCGGTCCACGCGGCCTCGCTGGCATAGCCCAGGCCCCAGTGTTCGCGAGCCAGGCGCCAGCCGATTTCCACCGCCGGGGTAAAGTCGGCATCGAAGCTGACATTCAGCAACCCGGTGAGACCGATGAATTCCCCCGTGTCCTTGCGTTGCAACGCCCACAGGCCAAAGCCGTATTCGGCGAAGTGGCCACGAATCCGCCCGATCAACGCGGCGCTTTCCAGGTGGCTCAGTGTGGCCGGGAAATAACGCATCACCTGCGGGTCGGCGCACATGCGCGCAAAGTCCGGCAGGTCGCTGTCGCGCCATTGGCGCAACAAAAGGCGTGCGCTTTCCAATTCGAGTATCGGCTCCATGGGTCCCCTCCCTTGCCATGTGCGTGAGTGTACAACGCGGGTAAGATGCGTCGCAGGTTCCCGTCAGAAAATCCCATGCCTCTGCCATTGATCTACCACGATGACTACAGCCCCGAGTTCCCGGCGGACCACCGGTTCCCCATGGACAAGTTCCGCCTGCTGCGCGACCACCTGGTGTCCACCGGACTGACCGAGGACAGCCAACTGCTGCGCCCGCAGCTGTGCCCGCCAGAGATTCTGGCCCTGGCCCATGACGCTGGGTATATCGAACGCTACATGGGCGGCGAGTTGTCCCGCGAGGACCAACGTCGCCTCGGCCTGCCCTGGAACGAAGCCCTGGCCCGGCGCACCGTGCGCGCGGTCGGTGGCTCCATCCTGGCAGCGGAGCAAGCACTGGAACACGGCCTGGCCTGCCACCTTGCAGGCGGCACCCACCACGCTCACTACGATTACCCGGCGGGCTTCTGCATCTTCAATGACCTGGCGGTGATCAGCCATTACCTGCTTGCCAGTGGCCGGGTCAACCGCGTGCTGATCTTCGATTGCGACGTGCACCAGGGCGATGGCACGGCACGCATCCTCCACGACACGCCGGACGCCATCACCGTATCGCTGCACTGCGAAAAGAACTTCCCGGCCCGCAAGGCCCAGAGTGACTGGGACATCCCTCTGCCGATGGGCATGGGCGACGCCGATTACCTCAAGGTGGTGGACGACGCGCTCAACTACCTGCTGCCGCTCTACCAGCCGGACCTGGTGCTGTACGACGCCGGCGTCGATGTGCACAAGGACGACGCCCTCGGTTACCTCAAGCTGACAGACCAAGGCGTCGCCGCCCGCGACGAAAGCGTGATGCGCCACTGCCTGGG
The DNA here is from genome assembly GCF_900112095.1 of Pseudomonas sp. NFPP24. Taxonomy (NCBI): domain Bacteria; kingdom Pseudomonadati; phylum Pseudomonadota; class Gammaproteobacteria; order Pseudomonadales; family Pseudomonadaceae; genus Pseudomonas; species Pseudomonas sp. NFPP24. The sequence continues at coordinate 160,981 of NZ_FOKD01000008.1, read as the reverse complement.
CCGCAACATCCCGGTGATGGGCGTGATCGGCGGCGGCTACAGCAAGGACCGCCCGGCCCTGGCCCGCCGCCACGGCATTCTGCACCACAGTGCGCAACGGGTATGGACGTCATCAGGTTGTCACTGAACTGTGAGCGTTACCCACAATGCCTGTGGAACCACCTGTGGATAACTTGAGTGTAAGCGTGTGAGAGCTACTAATCATAAGGCCTGTAGGAAGCTGTACGTTTTTTGATCAGGCGTTTTCACTCTCGTCGGGTAGAATGCTCGGCTAATTTATGCGAGCGCAGCCCATGCCCGATACCCCTCCCCCACACGTCATCATCATCGGCGGCGGCCCTGCCGGATTGATGGCCGCCGAAGTCCTGAGCCAGGCGGGCGTACGGGTGGACCTGTACGACGGCATGCCGTCCGTGGGGCGCAAGTTCCTGCTGGCCGGCGTGGGCGGCATGAACATCACCCACTCCGAGGCGTACCCGGCGTTTCTGTCGCGCTATGCCGAACGTGCGCCGCACATGGCGCCACTGCTGCGTAGTTTTGGGGCCGAGGCGTTGTGCGAGTGGATTCATGGCTTGGGGATCAAGACCTTTGTCGGCAGCTCGGGCCGAGTGTTTCCTACAGATATGAAAGCCGCCCCGCTGCTGCGCGCCTGGCTCAAGCGTCTGCGCGACCAGGGCGTGGTTATCCACACCCGGCATCGTTGGGTAGGCTGGAATGCCGAGGGCGACTTACTTATCCACAGCCCCGAAGGCGAAAAAACGGTCCGCAGCGATGCCGTGCTGCTGGCGCTGGGCGGCGGCAGCTGGTCGCGCCTGGGCTCGGACGGTGCGTGGCTCCCGTTGCTGGCGGATCGCGGCGTGCCCTGCGCCCCGCTGCAACCGAGCAACTGCGGTTTCGAGGTGTCGGCCTGGAGCGAATTGATGGTCAGCAAATTCGCTGGCGCGCCGTTGAAAAACGTCGCCATCGGGCTGGGGGACGACAAGCCTCGGCTGGGCGAATGCGTGATCACCGCTACCGGCATCGAAGGCAGCTTGATCTACGCGCTGGCCGCGCCGATTCGCGAAGCGATCAACCGCGACGGTGCGGCCACCGTGCATATCGACCTTTTGCCGGGCAAGCCGCTGGACAAGGTCCTGGCTGCCCTGGCCAAGCCGCGTGGTTCGCGCTCGATGAGCAAACACCTGCACAGTCAGTTGGGGTTGGAGGGGGTCAAAGCGGCACTGCTGCGTGAGTTGGCGCCGGGTGAGCACTTCAACGATCCGGCGAAGTTGGCGGTGGCGATCAAGGCGCTGCCATTGACGCTGGTGAAGACACGGCCGATGGATGAGGCCATCAGCACCGCAGGCGGCGTGCAGTTTGAGGCGCTGGATGAGCGCTTGATGCTCAAGCAGTTGCCGGGAGTGTTTTGTGCGGGGGAGATGCTGGATTGGGAAGCGCCGACCGGGGGGTATTTGCTGACGGGGTGTTTTGCCAGCGGCCGGGCGGCTGGGCGGGGGATGTTGGAGTGGCTCAATCGCTGAGATTGCGGTGAATTCAAAGCCGCCATCGGGGGCAAGCCCCCTCCCACATTTGACTGTATTCACAAATCAAAGTGTGGGAGGGGGCTTGCCCCCGATGAGGCCATCAGCCGCGCTGAAGAACTTACTTCTTCTTGCGCGGCCCGGTATTAAAAACGGGCACCTTGCGCACCGGCTTGATCGAAGGCTCCGCCGGCGTCACTTCACCGCTGTCCACCCACTTGCCCAGGTTGCGCTTACCGCCACCACCGGACGTTTTAGGCTTCTTCGGTTTCTTCGGCTTCTTTACCACCTGCCCGCTGGCGTCGGTGTCCGGCACGCGGTGCTCCGGTTCGAAGTCCGGCTCCATCTTGCGGGTCAGGGTCTGACGCGTGAGCATCTCGATGGCCGACAGCATGTTCACTTCATCGGCACACACCAGGGAAATCGCCTCACCGGTATTGCCCGCACGCCCGGTACGGCCGATTCGGTGGATGTAGTCTTCAGCCACGATCGGCAAGTCGAAGTTGACCACCAGCGGCAAGTCTTCGATGTCCAGGCCACGGGCTGCCACATCAGTGGCTACCAGGATCTGCACTTCACTGGATTTGAAACGGTCCAGCGCACGTTGGCGGGTCGCTTGAGGCTTGTCGCCATGGATGCCGTCGGCATTGATGCCCAGGCCCTGCAACTTATCCACCAGCGCATCCACGCCGTTACGGGTCTTGGCGAACACCAGCACCTGCTTCCAGCGGCCTTTGCGCATCAGGTGCACAAACAGCTCCGGCTTGCGCTTCTTGTCCACCGGCACGATCCACTGCTTCACGGTGTTGGCAGCAACGTTGCGCGGGCTGACTTCGATGCTCAGCGGGTCGTTGAGCATCTGCCCGGCCAGCAGGCGGATGTCATCGGAGAAGGTCGCGGAGAACAGCAGGGTCTGGCGCTTTTTCGGCAGCATGCGGTAGATGTTCGCCAGCTCTTCCGAGAAGCCCAGGTCGAGCATGCGGTCGGCTTCGTCGAGCACCAGGGTTTGCAGTTGGTTGAGCTTCAGCGCGTTCTGGCGGAACAGGTCGATCAGGCGACCGGGCGTGGCGACCAGAATGTCGACGCCCTTGCGCAGCTTCATCATCTGCGGGTTGATGCTCACGCCGCCGTACACCGCGTAGGTGGTGAGTGGCAGGTGTTGGGCGTACTCGGCGACGCTGGCGTGCACCTGCTCGGCCAGCTCGCGGGTCGGGCACAGGATCAGCGCACGCGCCGAGTTGGCGGCGACTTTCGGCCCTTCCATCGTCAGCAGTTGCAGGAGCGGCAGGGCGAAACCGGCGGTCTTGCCGGTGCCGGTCTGGGCCGCGGCCATCAGGTCGCGACCGGCCAGCACTGCCGGAATGGCTTGCGCCTGCACCGGCGTCGGGGTCTGGTAGCCAAGCGTCTCAAGGGCGCGCAGCAAAGGTTCGATCAGGCCAAGGGTGGCGAAAGTCATGTGTTTACCGTAGGAAAAATTCAGCGCAAGGTCGCAATGCGCCGCAGTTTACCTTATTTCCGGCTTGGGCTTGCGCCACTGGGGCAGGCTGATCAGCAGGACGGCGCTAATGATCACCAGCATCGCCAGGGCTTCTTCCAGCCCGATGGTCTCGCCCACGAATACAATCCCCAGCAATACCGCCACCGCCGGGTTGACGTAGGCATAGCTGGTCGCCGCCGCCGGGCGTACGTGCTTGAGCAGGTACATGTAGGCATTGAAGGCGATGATCGAGCCGAATACCGTCAGATAGGCCAGGGCCAGCCAGCCTTCCAGCGGCGGCGCGGCCTGCAGGCGTTCACCGGATAGCGCGCTGACGAACAACAGCGCCACACCGGCGACCAGCATCTCCGCAGCACTGGCCATCGCGCCCTGGGGCAACGGCAATTGCCGGCTCCACACCGAACCAAACGCCCAGGAAGCCGCCGCCACCAACAGCAACACAGCACCCATCGGGCTCGACTGCAACGTGCTGCCCATATTGAGCATGGCGATGCCGATGATCCCCAGAATCACCCCCGCCCACTCCAAGCGAGTGTTGCGCGCGCCCCAGAAATACCCACACAGCAAGGTGAACAACGGCACCGTCGCCACGGCCAGCGCCGCCACGCCGGAAGACACCCCCATGTGTTCCGCCACGCTGACACCGCCGTTGCCCACGGTGAGCAGCAAAAGACCAATCATCCCGGCTGCTTTCCACTGCGGCCACGTCGGCGCCGGCACCCCACGCCAGCGCAGGAAGCCATACATCAACGCCCCCGCCGTGCAAAACCGAATCCCCGCCAGCAACAACGGCGGCCAGTACTCAACGCCGATGCGAATCACCAGATAGGTGGACCCCCAGATCACATACAGCGCAAAAAAAGCGGCGATCAACGGTAAGGGAAAGCGACGTGGGCCAGGCATTGGGCAGCTCTATGGCAGGAGATGGGAGGCTTATTCTAAAAAGACAGGTCGTTAAACATAAGTTACAAAACCTGTTTAAAACGCCGTTACACTTTTCAAAGCATGGTTGTGAAGGCTATAAACCGTGCTTTCGAAAGTCACGCGTAACCGGAGCCTTATCATGGACAAATACGACCGCATGCTCCTCAGCGCCCTGCTCGAAGACGGCCGCGCGTCCTACGCGCAACTGGCCCGCACGGTAAACCTCTCCGCCCCTGCCGTGGCCGAGCGCGTGGCCAAATTGGAGGCCAGCGGGGTGATCACCGGGTATCAGGCCAAGGTGGATTTATCCAAGGTGGGGTTGCCGATCCAGTGCGTGATTGAACTGCGGTTGACCAATCATGGCAGTCAGAAGGTGTACGACGCGCTGGCGGAAATTCCCGAGCTGACAGAATGCCATCGGGTGACCGGCGACCCGTGCGTGATCATGCAGGCGGCGGTGGGGTCGATGCCGGAGTTGGAGAATTTGATCAACCGGATCGCGAAGTTCGGGTTCAGCAAGACCTCGATTATTTTGTCGAGTGCGATAGAGAGGCGGGTGCCGTTGGGGCAGTTGGAGGGCAATGGGAAAAATGGTGGCTGAACCGCCGCCATCGCAGGCAAGCCAGCTCCCACAGTTGAAATGCATTCCAACGGCGGGAGCTGGCTTGCCTGCGATGACGTCAGTTGCATCAAAGCAGACTTGAGCGCTCAACAATCAAATCGACAATCTGCTTGATCGTGGTGATGTGATCCCAATCCGCCTGAGTGGCTTGCAGATTGAATTGCCACTTGATCTGCATGACGAAGCAGGTCAGGTCGTCATCAATAATCTTGAAGTCGCGGATGAAATCCGTTTGTTCCGTCACCTGGCTTCGGTCGATGAAGCCAATGATGTCGACGAACAGTTGAATCACCTTTTCGCTGATCTCGGCCCTGGTCAGATTACCGTCCATTTCTTGCCTCATAGGCACACTTACCAATACTGATTAAATCAAAGACGGCCAGTCCTGCAGCAACGAAGGGAATACCTCGCCCGATAATGCCAAATACCCGGACTGTGCCAAACGTTGCCTTGGCCATCCTAGCCATTGTGGGCTGCCTGATTAGCGTGCGAGGGAAAAAGCGCATGCCAATGAGGCTAGCCAGGTTTGTCGTTTTGCTTGAACCCACGTGAACCCAAGTACCCACGGCTATTTTGCTGATTGGTATGCCTGCCGACGCGGTGACAAATGTTGCTGCCGTCAACCCATAGTGCTCCTGAGTGCATTTCCAGAGGTCCTCAGCCGTGGTGTTTGGACCCGTCGAATCGGCATAAATGGGTTTAAGCAGGTGATAACTGCCGCCGCTGCTAATACCTGGGGAGTTCGGCAGTGCCATGACCGCAGGACAGCTTGTCATCGAGTTACCCAAATGAAACGCCAGGCTAGAGGTTGAGCCTAGATCAATACGATTTAACCCGAGTTCGAGGTGACTTCTCATGATCGCTGTATGAAGATCGCTTTCCCGCATGCCTGTAATCCCTGTACGTAAATGGCAGGCGGGATGGTAGGTCGCAAAAAGAGGTGGTAGGCGAATGAAGCGGAAAAACAGAAGGGTCCTACGCAGCACTAGGATTCTGCCTACTGACCATTCAGAAACCCGCCTTCAAAAGCCAGGTTTTCAATGGCCAGCAAGACCCATCTCTTTCATTTGAAGGACGTTTCCGAGAGAATCCGACGGCCTTGTTTCCGTCGGATCAGGTAGCTAGTCTCGCTGCTTCATCGAATGTTCGGTGAACGGACGTGCAAGTCCGACGGCAAGCAGAATCCACAAATAAACCTACAGCTTAATGCCCAGCTTGATGCTTGGCGTTCGCCCGTTATGGCGGCTGTGCGTGGGAGACCTTCGGGTCTGCTGGGTTTAGCTCCTTGCCCCGGTCTTGCACACCTACGTACAGTTGCCACCCTCATTCGCGTGCAAGCGAAGGGTGTCGACTTCTTCCCAGCAAGGAGTGTTCACCATGGTCAAAGTAACCCCCGACCCACCATGCTTCCTCAGCGAAGACGCCCTGCTCAACCGCCGCGCCATCGACTACTACCTCAAAGCGTCCGCCCCGGATGCGCCCACCTTCACCCCGAACGACAACCTGAGTTTCGAAGAGGCCCTGGCCCATGCGGCAGATTTGCTGCATTGCGCGGTGGAGACGGCGCACGCGTCGAGTGAAGCGATGAAGGCGCAACAGCGGGCCGTGATGCATTTAGTGGAGATGGCCAAGGGTGTAGTGGATCGGGCGTTGGCCTGTGTGCAGCCTCGCTAAACACCGCAGAACCCATGTGGGAGGGGGCTTGCCCCCTCCCACATGTTGAGTTTCACATTCAGAGCCCAGTGTTCTGGAGCGTGTGGCGAGGTCAGAACCCGCGATGCTTCTTCAAGTGCTCATTGATCTTCGCCGCCGGCACTTTCTGCAAGGTGCACAGCAGGTCGTGGGACAGTTCGCGCAGGCCGTGGGTACGGCGCAGCTCCTGAGCCAGGTGCGCCGTGAGGTTGGCCGCCATCTCCGCATCCGCCAGCGCGCGGTGAGCCTGGCCGGTGTGGGGCAGTTGAGCGAAGGCGTTCAACGTGCCGAGCTTATGGTTTGGCGCCGACGGCATCAGGCGTCGCGCCAATAACAGAGAACACGCAAACTTCTGCAAACGCGTGCGGCGGATCAAGCCCAATTCGTAATCCCAGAACTTCTGGTCGAACGCAGCGTTGTGCGCCATCAGCGGCGTAGTCCCGACGAACTCATTGACCTCGTTCATCACCCGCTCCGCCGGCGGCGCGCTGCGCAGCATGGCGTTGCTGATGCCGGTGAGTTGTTCGATGAACGCGGGCACGTGCACGCCGGTTTTCATCAGGCTCTGGTAGCGGTCCACGATCTGGCCACGCTCAAGGATGACCACCGCGATTTCCGTGGCACGGCAACGGCTGCTCGGGGTGATGCCGGTGGTTTCAAAGTCGATGACCGCTATACGTTCCAAACCTGTTCCAACTCCATCTGAAGATCTATTTAAGCAACAAAGCGCCTTCGATCGGCACGTAGCGGCTGGCGGCGCGTATCAATGAATTGGCCGTCAGCCCCGGTACGCCATAGGCCACGGCCTCGACGCCATGCTTGTGGATAACCCGGTCGAGCAGCATGTCGAAATCACCGTCGCCGGAGGCCAGCACAATTTCATCGACGTGGTCGGCGGCGTCCATGATGTCGAGGGTGATGCCCACGTCCCAGTCGCCCTTGGCCGAGCCGTCGCTGCGCTGGATGTAGGGCTTGAGTTTTACCGTGAAGCCCAGGTTGCGCAGGATCTGCTGGAATTGCTGCTGCTTGCTGTCGCCACGGTCGATGGCATAGGCGTACGCCTCGACGATCTGCCCGCGCGCGCTGATGTCAGCCCACAGCGCGGCGTAGTTGAAGTGGCAACCATAGGCCTGGCGGACGGTGTAGTAGAGGTTTTGCACATCGGCGAACACTGCAATTTTCTTCACCGCACTTCCTCATGACAGCCAGGCGCCAGGGCCCGGAAAGGGTGCAAGTATGCCAGCCGCGAGAGGGTTGCCGGGAAAAATCAGACCGGGGCGACGCAGCGCCCCGGGCCAAGGTAGGTCAGACGAAGGAATCGTCGTCGCCGAAGGAGGAAGAATCGTCGGAATAATCGCTGTCGGCAAAGCTGTCCGAATTGTTGCTGCCCCAGCTGTCGTTGCCGGCGTATTTCTGGTCATCATTGCCCCAGTTGCCGTTGTCACTGGCAGGCGCTGGCTCCTCACGAATGATTTCTTCCACGACTTGCGGCTGTTGCGAATTGTGGTTGAACAGGCTGCTGATGCCTTCGGCCAGCAATACACCACCGGCCACGCCGGCTGCGGTTTTCATCGCGCCGCCGAGGAAACCGCTGCCCACCGGAGCGGCTGGAGCAGGCTGTTGATAATTCTGCTGCGGGGCAGGTTGGCTGAACCCAGGCCGCGCCGGTTCGCGCCAGCCGCCACCAGAAGAAGGCGGTGCACTTTGAGCCGGCTGCTGATCACGGGAACCACCGCCGCCAAAGATGCTCGACAGGAAACCGCCGCTGCTCGCCGGAGCAGGCTGCGCGGATTTGGCCCTCTGCAGTTCATCCTGCAATTGCTGGATCTGCTGCGCCTGCTGCTTGTTCTGCGCGTCGAGGCTCTTGAGCGCATGTTCCTGCACCAGGATCGACTGGGTCATGTAGTACCCGGCCGCCGGTTGGCGCGTCATGTGCTCCTTGATCCGCGCTTCGGCCTGGGCGTCGCGGGGGGCTGAGTCCGTTTCGGCTTGTTGCAACCGTGAAAACAGTCCATCGATCAGGGTTTGCTCTTCGCTGTTCATGGCGACCTCGTTAGATTGCCGGTAGAAATCGTGGTGTGCCTGTCATCAGGCGCCGCTCTAGTTATGGGGGTGTTACGAGTTGTTTCAATGGTCTTTACTCAAGGTTTACGTTTGCTCACCGCCGGTGATGATCGGTTAAAGTGTTGCCCTTGCTTTCAGGCCTGCGATGAACTTGATGAATCCGTTAGACGTGCTGCGCGACTCTTTCCGTTTCACCCAACGCAACTTGGGCGCCATCGTCCAGTTGTGCTTGCCGTTGGTGATTTTCGAAGCCCTGCTGCAACAGGTGCTGAATCACGTGGTGGGCGAGGATGCATTCCCCGGCTACAGCGTGGTGGTGGGGTTGCTGGTGTACCCGCTGTACACCGGGGCCTTGATCCTGTTTCTGGATGCCCGCACCCGTGGCGAGTCGCCGCGCACCAAGGATGTCTGGGCCATGGCCCTGACCCTGTGGCCGCGCTTTGCCCTGCTGACGGCCATGAGCACACTGCTGATCCTGCTGGGGCTGTCGCTGTATTTCCTGCCGGGCCTGTGGCTGATGGTGGTGCTGGCGTTTGCCGAGTACCTGCTGGTGCTGCGCGGCATGCCAGCGCTGGAGGCGATGAAGGAAAGTTTCCGCCTGAGCCGTGGGCATTTCTGGAGGATCCTGGTGTGCCTGCTGTGTGTGATGACGCCGTTGTGGCTGCTCAAGGGCGCCAGCGTAGCGGCCTACCCCGCGCCCGCGCCGCTGCTGGGCCTGTTACTGGACAGCGCCCACAGCTTCCTGCAGCTGTTTACCAGCGTGGTACTGTTCCGTTTATTCATGCTGATCGGTGGCGATGCCGACGCGCGGTGATATGCTCCGTGCCACTTCTGAAACGCTATAAGCCGAGCCGATGACCCGTTTATTGCGCATCACCTTGCTGAGCCTGCTGATCATCGCGGGGCTGTTTGCAGCCATGGTCTACAGCCTGACCTGGCGTCCCGAGCCCAAGGAAACCCTGCCGGTGAGTTGCGTTGCGCCGCGTGCGCCCACGCTGCTGCCGGGGCAGGCGCTCAAGGTCATGACCTGGAACCTGCAATACCTGGCCGGCAAGAACTACGTGTTCTGGTACGACACGGCCGATGGCAGCGGCCCGGATGATCGGCCTACCGTGGAAGACATGGCCGCCAGCCTTGACGAAGTGGCGCGGGTGATCCGCGACGAACAACCCGACATCCTGCTCTTGCAGGAGCTCGACGAAAACGCCAAGCCTTCCCACTATCAGGACCAACTGGCCCTGCTGCAGGAACGCCTGGTCGACCTGTACCCATGCAGCGCCCAGGCCTTCGACTGGAAAGCCGACTTCGTGCCCGATTGGCATATCTTCGGCAGCGTCGGCCGCAAGCTCGCGACACTCAGCCGCTATCAGATCGAACACGCCGAACGCCTGCAATTGCCGGCGTCCGAGGCCAACATCCTCAGCCGCCAGTTCCAGCCCAAGCCGGCTTTGCTGCTGACTTACCTGCCCCTGAGCGACGGCGGCCAACTGGCGGTGCTCAACACGCGCCTGGACGGTGACGCCCCAGGGCGCAGCGCGGTATTGGAACAAGTACAGACCACGGTCAAGCTGCTGGATAAATTCGAAGGGCGCGGCACGCCCTGGCTGATCGGCGGGGATTTCAACCTGCTGCCCCTGGGCCAATTCCTGCGCCTGGACGCCGGCAAGCGCGGGCAGTATTCGCCGGACAGCGAGCTGCATCTGCTGTGGGACAAATACCCGATGGTCCCGAGCAACAGCCAATCCAGCGGCATCGACCGTGAGAAGTGGCTGACGCACTTCCCTAACGACCCAAGCGTGGACGGGCCGGACCGCACGCTGGATTACCTGTTCTACAGCCCACGGATCAAGCGGGTCGAAGCGAAAGTGCGGCAGGAAGATACCTTGCGCATTTCCAACCACCTGCCCGTGATCGCCCGGTTCCTGCTCCCCCCCGCGCCATAACCAACAACACAAACCCATGTGGGAGGGGGCTTGCCCCCGATTACAGTGTGCCAGCCAATACCTCTCTAGCTGACAGACCGCTATCGGGGGCAAGCCCCCTCCCACATTTGGACCCTGTGGTGTTATGACTTGCGGGGTTTGATCCGCGCTGTTGCCTCGGCCACCAACGGATCATCCGGCCAGTAATGCTTGGGATAGCGCCCCTTCAGATCCTTCTTCACCTCGGCGTAGGTGCTGCGCCAGAAGTTCGCCAGATCCTGGGTGACCTGCACCGGCCGTCGCGCCGGGGACAGCAGGTGCAGCTTCACCACCTGGCGCCCACCGGCAATGCGCGGGGTGTCGGCCAGCCCGAACAACTCCTGCAAGCGCACCGCGAGGATCGGTGGCTGTTCGCTGTAGTCCAGCCGCACCGACGAGCCCGACGGCACTTTCACATGCTGCGGCGCCAGTTCATCGAGACGCTGGGGCAGCGGCCACGGCAGCAGGTTGTGCAGGAAACTGGAGATATCCAGGTTGGCGAAATGGCTCAGGCGCGACACTTTGCCCAGGTAGGGCATCAGCCAGTGTTCGAGGCTGGCGAGCAAGGCACTGTCGCTGATATCCGGCCATTCACTGGTTTTGCCGGCGTCAAGGTGACGCAGCAGCATGACGCGGGCCTGCCATTGGCGCAGTTCCGGCGTCCACGGCAGCAGTTCCAGGCCTTTGCGACGCACCAGGTTGACCAGTGCCTGACTGCGCGCGGACTCATCGAGGCCGGTGAGGGGTTCGCGGCTGAGCACTAACTCACCAACTTTGCGTTGGCGCTCGGCGCGCAGCACGCCTTCACGCTCGTCCCAGTCGAGTTGATCGACGCTGCGCACTTGTTCGGCAAGCACCGTGTCGAACAGCGCCGGGTCAAAATCCGCCGCCAGGTAGATGCGCTCTTCACGCTGGCCCTGGCGGCTGCCCAGGTCGGCGATGACCAGCCAGGGTTGTTTCATCAGGCTATCGGCCTCGGCGAACAGCGCCGCGCGGCCGTTGGCCAGGCGGTACTCGGCACCGCCTGGGCGACGTTGCTGGGCAACGCGGTCCGGGTAGGCCAGTGCCAGCAAGGCGCCGAGCCAGCGCGGATGATCGGGGTCGGCCACTGCTTGAGTCGCCTGCCCTCTTAAATAGCCGCAGTATTGCCGGGCCAACTGCCTGGCCCGTTGCACGCCGCCTTGCGTACCGCGCGAGCGCTCTTCACCGGACAGCAGCGCCAGGCGACTGTGCAAGTCCGCACCGCTGCCGCGCAAGATATCGCGCTCGCCCAACAGCGCGGCGACATCGCACGCGGTGCTTGCCAGCCCCAGGTCCTGCCCGCGTAACAGCAGATGGGCGATACGCGGGTGGGCCGGCAGTTCGGCCATTTTCTGGCCGTGGGCGGTGAGTGTGTCGTCATTCAACGCACCGAGGCGCACCAGCAAATCCTGGGCCTGGGCATACGCGGCGGTCGGCGGCACATCCAGCCACACCAATTGATTGGGTGTAACGCCCCAGCGCGCCAGCTGCAGGGCCAGGCCCGCCAGGTCGGCGGCGAGGATTTCCGCACTGCCGTAGGCGGCCAGGCCTTCATGCTGGTCTTCGGACCACAGGCGATAACACACGCCCGGCTCAAGGCGCCCTGCCCGACCGGCGCGCTGGATGGCGCTGGCGCGGGAGATGCGCTGGGTGTCGAGGCGAGTCATGCCGCTGCCCGGGTCGAAACGCGGTACGCGTGCCAGCCCGGCATCGATCACCACGCGCACGCCGTTGATGGTGAGGCTGGTCTCGGCAATGTTGGTCGCCAGCACGACTTTGCGTTTACCGGCGGGCGCCGGGTCGATGGCGGCGCGTTGAGCGTTGAGGTCCAACTCGCCATGCAGCGGACACAACAGCACATCGGGGCGCTCGCCGAGGACGTCGGCCAGTTGCTGGTGGACCCGACGAATTTCTGCCTGCCCTGGCAGAAAGACCAGCACGCTGCCGGTTTCGTCGTGCAGGGCTTCGAGGATGGTTTGCACCGCCCGCGGTTCGATGAATTCACCGGGCTGATAAGGGCGGCCCCAGCGCATCTGCACCGGGAACATGCGGCCTTCACTGCGCAGGATCGGCGCGTCATCCAGCAGGCTGGCCAGACGCTCGCCTTCCAGAGTGGCGGACATCAGCAGGATCTTCAGCGGTTGCTCATCGCGAAACAGTTCGCGGCCGTTGAGGCTCAGGGCCAGCGCCAGGTCGGCGTCGAGGCTGCGCTCGTGGAACTCGTCGAAGATCAACAGGCCCACACCGTCCAGCGCCGGGTCGTCCTGCAGACGGCGGGTGAGGATGCCTTCGGTGACCACTTCGATACGGGTGTCAGGGCCGACTTTGCTGTCCAGGCGGATGCGATAGCCGACCGTTTCGCCGACCTTTTCACCCAGCTCGCTGGCCAGGCGTTCGGCGGCGGCACGGGCGGCCAGGCGGCGGGGTTCGAGCATGAGGATGGTCTGCCCGGCCAGCCAGGGCTCGTTCAACAACGCCAAAGGCACACGGGTGGTTTTACCGGCGCCGGGCGGTGCTTCCAGCACGGCTTCATGGCGATTCGCCAAGGCGTCACGCAGTGCGGGTAAAACTTCATCGATCGGCAACGAATTCATACTGGCTCCAAAGCAGAGCGGCGAGTATAACGGCGAACTGCCGAATGCCGACGATGGTCTCAAGGCCATTGCTGTAAGGCCGTTGCTATATAGTCGCGTATCCACCGTGTTCAGGAGAGTCCCCATGCGTATCGCTTCCCGTGTCATCGGCGGTGTCCTCGCCGTCACCCTGCTGAGCCAACTCACCGCCTGCGGGTCGATTTTCTACCCCGACCGCCGTGGCCAGATCGACGGCAAGATCGACCCGACCATCGCCGTGCTCGACGCCGTGGGCCTGCTGTTCTATGTGATCCCCGGCCTGATCGCGTTCGGTGTGGACTTCGCCACCGGCGCCATCTATTTCGAACCGGGCAAGACTGCCCAGGTCGACCCGGCCAAACTCCACGACGCCATTGGCGCCGACGGCAAGGTCGACAATGCCAAGCTGCAAAGCATCATCCAGAAGGAAACCGGCCGCAGCCTGCCGCTGGACGACCCGCGCATGATCCAGTTCAAGGGCAGTGTGCAGCAACTCGCGTCCCTGGGCCTGCAACCCGCCGCATAAGGACCGTCCATGACCAGCAGTCCCGAACACGCCAGGCTCTTGCGCCTGGCCACCCGCGCTTCGGTGGGCGTGGCCTGTGCGCTGATTATCACCAAGGCCATCGCCTGGTGGCTCAGCGGCTCGGTGAGCATGCTCGCCGGCTTGACCGATTCGCTGTTGGACGGCGTGACCTCGCTGTTGAATTTGCTCGCGGTGCACTACGCCTTGCGCCCGGCCGATGACGATCACCGCTATGGGCATGGCAAGGCTGAGTCGCTGTCCGGCATGGCCCAGGCGCTATTCATCGGCGGCAGTGCGGTGTTGATCGCGTTCCAGGCCTACCAGCGCCTGCAACACCCGGAGCCGGTCGGCGCACCGTGGCTGAGCATTGGCGTGATTGTGTTTTCCCTGGTCCTGACCGTGGCCTTGTTGATGCTGCAACACCGGGTGATCCGCGAAACCGGCTCCAACGCCGTGCGCGCCGACTCACTGCACTATCGCTCGGACCTGCTGCTCAACGGCAGCATCCTGGTGGCGCTGGTGCTGGCAGGGTTTGGCTACCATCAGGTGGACGCCTGGTTCGGCCTGGGCATTGCCGCTTATATCTTGTGGAGCGCGATCCAGATCGCCCGGGAAAGTTTTGCAGTACTGATGGACGAGGAGCTGCCGCCGGAGGTCAGCCAGCACATGCTGGAACTGGCCCGTGGTGTGCCCGGAGTGTTGGGCGCCCATGATTTGCGCACGCGGATTTCCGGCAGCCACTGGTTCGTACAGTTGCACTTGGAATTGCCGGGGGAGTTGACGCTGTCAGTGGCCCACGGCATCAGCGACCAGGCCGCCGATGCCATTCACAAAGCCTACCCGCGTGCCGAAGTGCTGGTGCACGCCGACCCACGGGAAGTGGTCACGGGCAATAAACCCTAGTACTGCACCTGATAGCCGCGACTGCTCAGGCAGTTGCCCTGGGCCTGGCGATAGGTTTGCACCACTGCAGGGTCGGGGGCGTAGGTCACTTGCTGCGGGTCGAAACCGCTTTGCTGCACCGCCCAGCGATAGCAGTCATAACCGTCCTGCTGCACCTGGGCCGGCGACTGGCCGTTGGTGGGATATGCCACCACATCATAGCCATTGCCTTGCGGCGCGGGCGGCGGCGGCACCTGCGTCGGTGGTTGCACGACCACGTACTGCTGGGAGCTGCTTTCGTAGGTGTAATAGGCACCCGCGGCGAGGAAGAACAGCGCGCCACCCACCCACACTTCACGCGCGTAGTCCGGCAGGTAATGCACACGGATGCCGTACGGTGGCGTCACCACCACATAACGCGGGCCTTGCGGGCGATACCAATAGCCGCCGGAGTAGAAGTAATCCTGGCCACGGTAAGGCACACGGTAGTTGCGGTCGGGGAAACGGTCGATCACATAGCCTGGGCGATGTTGCGGGCCTGGGCCCCAGCCATTGCCGTGGCCGTCGGGGCGCCCTGGCCAGCGGTTGTCGCCGGGGCGCGAGCCGGGCCCGCCGGCTTCCCAGTGTGGATTGCCGTCATTGCGGCGCGGGATGTCGCGGTAGTAGCCCTGACGGGGCTCCTGGGTCTGGCGTACGGTGTCGGGGCGGCCCTGGATCGGCAGGTTGTTCGACGGTTGTGGCGGTGGGGGTTGCACCGGCCGCCCCTGCTCATTGCCCTGGGGGCGCGGCTGTTCATTGCCCCCTGGCCGTCCGCCCTCCGGCCCTCTTTCATGCTGACCACCGCCTTCACCACGCGGCCCGTTGTCACGTTCGTCGGCCACTGCCTGGGCGCCAACGGTAACCACCAGCAAACCTACACCTGCCATACGCCAGATGCGCTTCATGCTATTCCTCACTGCGGATTAGGGCCTGTCCATGAGACTGGAAAAGCCAGGCCCGGTTCTCGCACAGGTTATCAGCAGGCAAAAGAAAAGGGGTGACCCGTCGGCCACCCCTTGAGAACTTCGTCCTGGCTCAACGCTTTTGACGTTGGCTCACCTCACGCCGTCTTATGGACAGTGTGCAGCCTGGAGGCCGGCTCAACCCTGCTGGGGTAGCGGCCGCAGCGAGCCTGATTGGGCGGGCTGCTGTGGACTGTTGTCCAGGCGGTGATTCTGTTGATAAAGATACCCGTAGGCGCCCGACAGATGATTGCGAAGATTGCGTCAATAAACAGTGCTTGCGCAATTTTTAACCCTTCATGGATAATTCGCCGCAATAGTTACGACAAAGGCCAACCCAATGAGCAAGCTTGACCGATACGACCTGAGTATTTTGGCGGAATTGCAGCGCGACGCGAGGATCTCCAACCAGGAGTTGGCCGAACGCATCGGCCTGTCGCCGTCGCCCTGCTCACGCCGGGTCAAGCAACTGGAGGATGACGGGTACATCGCCCGCCAGGTGGCGTTGCTCGACCGAAAGATGCTCGGCCTGAGCCTGACCGCCTACGTGCTGATCGGCATGGACCGCCACACCCCCGAGCGTTTCGAGAACTTCGAGGCGGCGATCCGCACCCTGCCCCAGGTGCTGGAGTGCAGTTTGGTGACGGGGATGGATGCGGACTATCAGTTGAAGGTGGTGGTGCCGGACATGGACCACTACCAGAAATTGCTGCTCGGACACTTGACCCGCATCGAAGGTGTGACCAGCGTGCGCTCCAGCTTTGTGCTCAATCAGGTATTGAACAGCACCGAACTGCCCCTGACCCACCTGCGCACTTAAGATCGGTGAAGGTCAAATGTGGGAGGGGGCTTGCCCCCGATGGCTGAGTGTCAGTCAGTTATTTATCAACTGACCCACCGCTATCGGGGGCAAGCCCCCTCCCACATTTGGATTGCACTTCGATCCAGGTCAATGTTGCGTCGGTAACGCTGCCGTATACTGCCCGCCTGCCCTGTCGGAAAAATCCCCCATGAACAACATCGACCCCGCCCTCTTCGAAGAATGGATGATGACCGGCCTGGTCACCATCCTGATCATTTTCATGGGTTTTATCGTCTGGGACCTGGCGAAGAAGTCCAAGGCCGGGCGCTTTGGCTCGTTCATTCTGTTCTTCGTGCTGGGCCTGGGCGTGGCCGCGTTCATCATCAAGAGCGTGGTGATCGGCCTGATCGAGTCCGGCGCCTTATAAGCGCGCCGGCACTTCCTTCCACTGGCCTTGATCCAGGCCGTCGATCGACCAATCGCCAATCCGCACGCGCACCAGACGCAAAGTAGGCAAACCGACAGCAGCGGTCATGCGCCGTACCTGTCGGTTGCGCCCCTCACGAATGACCAGTTCCAGCCAATGCGTCGGGACGCTTTTGCGAAAGCGCACGGGCGGGTTGCGCGGCCACAGCTCGGGCTCATCCAACTGCCGAGCCTCGGCGGGCAAGGTCATGCCGTCGTTCAGTTCGACGCCTTTGCGCAGGCGTTGCAACTGTTCTTCGGTGGGTTCGCCTTCCACCTGCACCCAGTAGGTTTTCGCCAGCTTGTGTTTGGGATCGGCAATCCGTGCCTGCAACTGGCCGTCATTGGTCAGCAGCAGCAGGCCTTCGCTATCACGGTCCAAACGGCCCGCCGGGTAGATGCCGGGAATATCGATGAAATCCTTGAGCGTCGCGCGGCCGCCTTCGTCGCTGAACTGGGTCAGCACATCGAACGGTTTATTGAACAGGATCAACTTCGGTTCGGCCGGAGGCGCCTTGGCGACACGCCGCGCAGCGGAATACGGGGGTTTCACGCCAGGGCGGCGCGAATCGGGACGGGTGGGACGGGACATGGCAAAGGAACATCTAACGGTCAGGACCGACAATGCTAGTGGCCTGACCGTTAAATGACCATCCCAACCGCTTAGCGGAACGGCGGCTCGTCGAAGCTGCGCAGTTTGCGCGAGTGCAGCGAGTTGAGTTCGGTGCGCAACAGGTCCACCGCCTCGATGCCGATCTTCAAGTGCTGGCTGACCGCACGCTCATAGAACGCGTTGGCCGAACCCGGCAGCTTGATTTCGCTGTGCAGCGGTTTGTCCGATACACACAACAAGGTGCCGTACGGCACCCGCAAACGATAGCCTTGCGCGGCGATGGTGCCGCTCTCCATGTCCACGGCCACGGCGCGGGACAGGTTGATCAGTGGGCGTTCCTGGGCCCAGCGCAATTCCCAGTTACGGTCGTCGTAGGTCAACACGGTGCCGGTACGCAGGCGTTTTTTCAGCTCTTCGCCTTTTTCGCCGGTAACGTTAGCCGCCGCTTGCTGCAACGCAAGCTGCACTTCAGCCAGCGCCGGGATCGGGATGTTCGGCGGCACCACGCGGTCGAGAATACCGTCGCGGCGCATGTAGGCGTGCGCCAGTACGTAGTCGCCGATGGTCTGTGATTGGCGCAGGCCGCCGCAGTGGCCGATCATCAACCAGCAATGCGGACGCAGCACGGCCAAGTGGTCGGTGATGTTCTTGGCGTTGGACGGGCCGACGCCGATGTTCACCAGGGTCACGCCATGGCCATCAGTGGCCTGCAGGTGATAGGCCGGCATCTGGTAACGGTGCCACACCACACCGGCGGCAATTGCCGACGCCTCGCCGTGATCCATGCTCTTGTCGATCACCACGTTGCCCGGCAGCACCATGCGGATAAAGCGCGGGTCGCTGCGCAGTTGCTCCAGGCCATGCAGGATGAACTGGTCGACATACCGGTGGTAGTTGGTCAGCAGGATCCACGGCTGCACATGGCGCCAGTCGCTGCCGGTGTAGTGCACCAGGCGGCGCAGGGAGAAGTCCACGCGGGCCGCATCGAACAGTGCCAGGGGCAGTGGGTCGGTGTTTTCCCAGTCGTACAAGCCGTCGGCGATGCCATCGGTGGCGGCCGACAGGTCGGTGCTGGGGAATACACGGGCCAGGGTCGCGGCGGTCACGCCGGAACCGGCCAGTTCGTCGCCCTGCTCCACCACGTACGGGTACGGGATGTTCTGCTGGCTCACGCCGACTTCCACGGTCACGGTGAAGTCGTGCATCAACGGCACCAGTTGCTCCAGCAGGTATTTACGGAACGCCGCAGGATGGGTGACGGTGACGCTGTAGGTTCCCGGCAACTGGACCTTGGCATACGCCCGGGTGGTCTGTGGGACTTCGCCGTGGCAATGGTAGGTCAGGCGCAGTTCCGGGTAGCGAAACAGCGCACGTTGTTCGGCGTCGGGCTCGACGCGGTCTTTGAGGTATTGCTTGAGGGCTTGATTGAGCGCGCCAGTGGCACGCTCGTGCAGGGCCGCCAGCCGGTCCACGGCTTCTTCAGCGGTTTGAACGACAACAAAAGCTTCGGTCACGGTAAGCATCCTGTGTTCTGACTTGCAGGCCTTTATCTTGCCTGTATACCGGCCTCACCGAAACACCAGAGTTGGAATGCGGTAAATGTGGGAGGGGGCTTGCCCCGATAGCTGACTGTCAGCCAACACATCTATCGCTGACACACCGCTATCGGGGGCAAGCCCCCTCCCACATGTTTACCGCATTTTAGTCCGATAGATTGGGGGTGGAACGGGCGATGAGAGCCTCCACATCTACGCCGCGTGGCAAGGTTCCATACACACGGCCAGACAAGCCACCCAACCGACTGGCAATAAACCCATCACTCACCGCCGCATTCCCCGCCTCCAGCAACAACTTGGCCTGCAATGCCACGGCGATGTCTTCGGTGAGTTGCCGCGCACGGTACTGGATGTCCTGGGTGTCCATGAATGCCGACTTCAACTGCTCGATATGCCGCGCCAACTGCCGGTCGCCGTGCCCATCGCCCAGTTCGACAAACAGCGCCTCCAGCACGCCCGGCTCTTTCGACAACGCCCGCAACACGTCCAGGCACTGCACATTGCCGGACCCTTCCCACGTCGAGTTCACCGGTGCCTCACGGTACAGGCGCGGCAGAATGCTGTCTTCGACATACCCCGCGCCGCCCATGCACTCAGCGGCCTCGTTGATCATCGCTGGCGCACGTTTGCAGATCCAATACTTGCCCACCGCCGTCACCAGCCGGGCGAACTTGGCTTCCTGTTCATCGTCCAGATGATCCAGCGCACGGCCCATGCGCAGGCTCAGGGCCAGTGCGGATTCGCTTTCCAGCGCCAGGTCCGCCAGCACGTTCTGCATCAACGGCTGCTCGCTGAGCACGCGGCCGCCGACCGAACGATGGGCACAATGATGGCTGGCCTGGGTCAGCGCCTGGCGCATCAGGGCGCTGGAGCCGACCATGCAATCGAAGCGAGTCATGGCGACCATCTCGATGATGGTCGGCACGCCACGGCCTTCTTCGCCGATCATCCAGGCCAGGGCGCCACGGAATTCGACTTCGCTGGAAGCGTTGGAGCAGTTGCCGAGTTTGTTTTTCAGGCGCTGGATGTAGAACTCGTTGCGTGTGTCATCCGGACGGTGCCGGGGCAGCAGGAAACAGGTGAGGCCCTTGTCGGTTTGCGCCAGGGTCAAGAACGCATCACACATCGGTGCCGAACAGAACCACTTGTGGCCCACCAGTTCATAGGCCTGCCCTGGCCCGCCAGCGCCCACCGGATATGCCCGGGTGGTGTTGGCACGCACATCGGTGCCGCCCTGCTTCTCAGTCATGGCCATGCCGATGGTGGCACCGGCCTTGTGGGCGATGCCAACGTTGCGCGAATCGTATTGGGTGCCGAGGACTTTCGGCAGCCAGATATCGGCCAGGTCCGGCTGCAAACGCAGCGCCGGCACACAGGCGAAGGTCATGGTCAGCGGACAGCCGGTGCCCGCTTCGGCCTGGCTGTGCAGGTAGGTCATGGCGGCGCGGGCCACGTGGGCGCCGGACTGCGGATGGGCCCAGGGCAGTGACGGCAGGCCGTGTTCGACGGCGGTGCGCATCAGCTCGTGATAAGCCGGGTGAAATTCCACGAGGTCGATGCGACGACCATAACGGTCATGGCTGTTGAACACCGGCTTGTTCTGGTTGGCCAGGAACCCGGCTTCCATCAACGGCCCACCCGCCAACGCACCGTAGGCGTCGATACGCGCCTGCGCCCAGCCGGCGCCAAAGCGGCGCGACCATTCCTGCAGGGGCAGATCGATACGGTACAGGTTGGTGCCGTCCAGGGACGGCGGCTGGTTGGTGACGTCGTGGGTTTCGGCAAATTGATGCAGGTTCATGACGGGCCTCCAAGAAAAAAGGCCACGTTCAGTTGAGGCCTGCATTTCAGTTAAGCACCGTCATACCGCTTAAAAAAGTGACATACCCGCCGATTGTCCGGCGCTTTTGCCCTCTAACGGACACAACAACCGACGCTCCAACACCACCTGCAACGCCTCGAAACGTACAGGCTTGGCCAGGCGCTCGGAAATCCCGATGCCATGGCAGCCCTCGCGCTCCGACACATTCAGTGACGAGCTCAAGGCGATCACCGGTAATTCGCCGCAGCCAGGCAACGCACGAATCTGACAGCACAACGAGAAACCGCCTTCTGGAACATCCAACAGCACTGCATCGAAATCCGCTGCCTGCAACGCCGCCAGCGCGCTCGGGCCGCTGTCCACGGTTTTCACCCGGTAACCGAGCTTGAGCAACATACCGCGCACCGCCAATTGGCCGACGCTGTTGTCATCCACCAACAGCACCGAGCATTCCTGGGGCGCACGTTGTTTGTCCGGTCCAGGCTTTGACTCGGACGGGACCGGGCTGACCTCTACTTCCAGCTGAAAGCGGCTGCCTTTGCGCGGCTCGGAATGATGGGTGAGGCGCCCGCCCAGCAGTTCGACCAGTTGCCGGCAGATGGCCAGGCCGATGCCCAGGCCGCCGTACTCACGAGTGGTGGAGCCATCCAGCTGGAAGAAGCGCTGGTACAGGGTGGCTTCATCAAGGAAAGCAAAGCCGATCCCGGTGTCGGTGACGATAAAACTCAGGCGAAGGCGACCATCGCTGTGGGGCACACCGACCACCCGCAGGCGCACCGAACCTTCGTGGGTGAACTTGAAGGCGTTATCCAGCAGGCAATCGAGGCACTGCAGCAGTTTGTCGGCATCGCCCAGCACGCGGTCCGGCAGCTCGTCCGCCACATCGATGGAAAAGGCCAGGCCCTTGCTCTGGGCGCTGGCGCTGAACTGCTGGCGCAAGGTGTCGAGCGTACCGCGCAGGCTGAACACCTCGGGCCGCGCAACCAGGCGCCCGGCCTGCAACTCGGTGAGGGTGAGGATGCCGTTGACCATGCGCATCATGTCCCGCGCCGAGCCGGCAGCGGTTTGCTGGTACTGCGCCAGGTCCGCATCCAGCGGCACGGTTTGCATGAGTTCGAGGGAGCCGATCACGCCGTTCATCGGGGTGCGCAGTTCGTGAGTCAGGGTGGCGAGGAATTCATCCTTGAGGCGGTTGCTGCGGGCCAATTGCTGGTTGAGCACTTCGAGCTTCTGGCTGGCATCGAACAGGATCTGCGCCTGTTGCTCACGCATTGCGTTGATGCGGTCGGCCAGGGCCAGGGACAACAACGCTACTTCGATCGCCGAACCGATCTGGCTGGCGTACATGGTCAGGAACACATTCGGCAGGTAGCCCAGCACCATCAGGGTATTGACCACCCCGCCGAGCAGGAACGCCGACCAGGCAATGATGAAATAGCGCGCCACCCGCTGCCCGCAATACCAGGCCTTGATGGCCGCGACAAAGATGGTCACGGTAAATATCAGCGCCAAGCCGGTGGCCAGGCGCAGCGCCAGGGCGTAGCTGGTCATCAACGACAGCAGCATCACCACACCGCCACACGCCACCAGCCCCAGCAACAGACGGTTGATCCAGCGGCTGTGCTGGGCCGTGTGCAGAAAGCTGCGCGCAAACAGGCTGCCGAACAACGCGGCCGAGCCAATCAGGAACGGCGTCGCCGCATTCGCCCACCAGGGGTTGTCCGGCCAGAAGTACTCCACTGCCGCGCCATTGACCGACAGCTGGTACATGCCGAATGAAGCGATATACAGGATGTAATAGAGGTAGCTGGTGTCGCGCACGCTGAGATAGATGAACAGGTTGTACACCAGCATGCCCAGCAACACGCCGTAGATCAGGCCCAACACATACAGGCGCAGCGGCTGTTGTTCCAGGTAGGCGGTGCTGGACCACAGCGTCAAGGGCGCCTGGATCGAGCCTTCGCTTTGCAGGCGCAGGTAGACGGTTTTCGCTTCGCCCGGCGTGAAGTCGAGCTTGAACAGGTAGTTGTTCTGGCGAATCTCACGGGCGGCAAACGGCAGCGCATCCCCTGTGCGCCCGGCGAGGCGATAGGTGCCTGTGCTGTCGGGCAGGTACAGGTCCAGATGGTCGAGCGGCGGGTAGGCCAGCTCCAGCAACCAGGTGCGTTGGGCTTCAGGATTCTGAGGCAGGTAGTGCAGATTGACCTTGAGCCAGAACACCGAACGTGAGTAACCGGCGTTGAGCGTGTCTTTATCGTGGGGCTTGAACTGCGTGACGGCAGAGGGTGCGCTGACATCGGCGATCGTGAGGGCATCGGTCGGGTCTTCGAGCACTTGCAAGGCTCGACCCAGCGGCAGGCTTCGCGTGTCCTGGTTGAACTCGATGGCGCTGGCGAGCAGCGGCAGCCCGCACAACAATAAAATCAGCAAATAGCGCATAGAGCCCCAGCGTGGCCTGCCCGGTTATGTCAAAAAGCCCCCCATTCCTTTTGAGAAGACGTAAACCGGCAATACAGTTAGTAGTTTGGATCCACTCTAGCATAGCCACTAAAGGCTATTAGACACCATTGAAATAATTTTTTGAAAGGCTCTAGAACGCGGCTTTCAGCAATGTTCATGCACTCACCTGGATTGCTGAAACCTTCCACCCGCGGTGAAAATCCTCTTTCGCGCAACAGCCCCGCCAAAAGCGTTTGGTGGTAAGCTCGCGCACCATGAATATCTACAGCTCTCGCCCCGTTGTCCTCTGTCTCTCCGGCCATGACCCCAGTGGTGGCGCCGGCTTGCAGGCAGATATCGAAGCCCTGCTCGCCCAGGGTTGCCACGCGGCTCCGGCCGTCACCGCGCTGACCGTGCAGAACACGGTCAACGTCAGCGACTTCCGCGTGCTCGACCGCGAATGGGTACTGGCCCAGGCCAATGCCGTGCTCGGCGACTCCGAAGTGGCGGCGGTCAAGCTCGGCATGCTCGGTTCCACCGCGATGGTCGACACCGTGGTCGAACTGCTGCAGGCGCATCCGCACCTGCCGGTGGTGTGCGACCCGGTACTGCGCGCCGGTGGCGGCGGTAGCCTGGGCAAGGACGAGGTCGGTTATGCGATGCGCGAGCGGCTGTTGCCGTTGTCGCTGATCGCCACGCCGAACCTGCCCGAAGCGCGCATCCTCGCCGAGCTGCCGGAAGGCTCGGCGGACGAATGCGCCGAGAAGCTGCTGCCGTATATCAGGCATTTGCTGATCACCGGCGGGCATGGCGACGAGCACGAAGTACACAACCGCCTCTACAGCCGCGACGGCACGCGCCAGACCTTTACCTGCCAGCGCCTGCCTGGCAGTTATCACGGTTCGGGCTGCACGCTGGCCAGTGCCCTGTCGGGCCGGATCGCCCAGGGCGAAGGCCTGGTGAGCGCCGTGCAATCGGCCCTCAACTACACTTGGCGCACCCTGCGTGACGCAGAACAACTCGGCCAGGGCCAGTTCGTGCCGCGCCGTCTGCCGCTGGATTTCTGCTCTTAACAGCACGAGGCCTGCCTGATGAAACTACGTGGCCTTTACGCCATTACCGACAGCCAACTGTTGGCCGGCAAATTCCTCGCCTACGTCGAAGCGGCGCTGGACGGTGGCGTGACCCTGCTGCAATACCGCGACAAAAGCAGCGACGAAGCCCGGCGCCTGCGTGAAGCAGAAAAGCTGCGGGAGCTGTGCTCGCGCTACAAAACCCAACTCATTATCAACGACGACGCCGAACTGGCCGCGCGCCTCGGCGTCGGCGTGCACCTGGGCCAGACCGACGGCCCGCTGACCCCGGCCCGTGCCCTGCTCGGCTCCAAGGCCATCATCGGTTCCACCTGCCACAGCCAGATCGAACTGGCCGAGCAGGCTGCCAAGGAAGGTGCGAGCTACGTCGCCTTCGGTCGCTTCTTCAATTCCAGTACCAAGCCCGGCGCCCCGGCCGCCACCGTCGAAATGCTGGCCCTGGCCCGTGCGCGCCTGCAGCTGCCGATCTGCGTGATCGGCGGCATCACCCTGGAGAACGCCGAACCCCTGGTGGCCCACGGTGCCGACCTGCTGGCGGTGGTGCACGGCCTGTTTGGCGCCGATAGCACCCAGGAAGTCACGCGCCGCGCCCGTGCGTTCAACGACCTTCTTAAAATTTCAGTTTAGAGAGCCCGATCATGTCCCGTTCCGAAACGCTGTTTGCCAATGCCCAGAAACACATCCCCGGCGGTGTGAACTCCCCCGTGCGTGCGTTCAAGAGCGTGGGCGGCACGCCGCTGTTCTTCAAGCATGCCGAAGGCGCCTACGTCACCGACGAAGATGACAAGCGCTACGTGGACTACGTCGGCTCCTGGGGCCCGATGATCCTCGGCCACAGCCACCCGGACGTACTGGACGCGGTGCGCAAGCAACTGGAACACGGCCTGTCCTACGGCGCGCCGACCGCCATGGAAACCGAGATGGCGGACCTGGTCTGCTCGATCGTGCCGTCGATGGAAATGGTGCGCATGGTCAGCTCCGGCACCGAAGCCACCATGAGCGCAATCCGCCTGGCCCGTGGTTTCACCGGCCGCGACAGCATCATCAAGTTCGAAGGCTGCTACCACGGCCACTCCGACAGCCTGTTGGTCAAGGCCGGTTCTGGCGCGCTGACCCAAGGTGTCCCTAGCTCGGCGGGCGTGCCTGCCGCGTTTGCCAAGCACACCCTGACCCTGCCGTTCAACGACATCGCCGCCGTCGAGCAGATGCTCAATGAAGTGGGCCAGGACGTGGCCTGCATCATCGTCGAGCCGGTGGCCGGCAATATGAACTGCGTGCCGCCCGCGCCAGGCTTTCTGGAAGGCCTGCGCGAACAGTGCGACAAACACGGCGTGGTGCTGATTTTCGACGAAGTGATGACCGGTTTCCGCGTCGCCCTCGGCGGCGCCCAGGCGCACTACGGCGTCACGCCGGACCTGAGCACCTTCGGCAAGATCATCGGCGGCGGCATGCCGGTGGGTTGCTTCGGCGGCAAGCGCGAGATCATGCAACACATCGCGCCGCTGGGCCCGGTGTACCAGGCGGGCACCTTGTCGGGTAACCCACTGGCCATGGCCGCCGGCCTGACCACCCTGCGCCTGATCAGCCGCCCGGGCTTCCACGCCGAGCTGACCGACTACACCACGCGCCTGCTCGACGGCCTGCAACAGCGCGCCGATGCCGCCGGCATTCCGTTTGTCACCACCCAGGCGGGCGGTATGTTCGGCCTGTACTTCAGCGGTGCCGACGATATCGTCACTTTTGACGACGTAATGGGCAGCGATGCCGGTCTGTTCAAACGCTTCTTCCACCTGATGCTGGAAGGCGGCGTATACCTGGCACCGAGCGCTTTCGAAGCCGGCTTCACCTCGATCGCCCACGGCGAAGCCGAGCTGAAACTGACCCTCGACGCCGCCGAACGCGCCTTCGCCGCACTGAAGTAACAGGCCGCAACCATCAGGCACCCCGCAAACGGTGTCTGATTTGCTACTTTGCTTACAGATATTTCCGAGTTTTTCCGAGAATTCACCTGCAATCCGGCAGATAACTTGCCCAAGCAGCAGAAAAACGAGTAAAGACTTTGTAAGCAGAGGCCTGCTTATTTCATAATGCGCGCTTATTGGATCCCCCGAGGGTCCGCGTGCCCCGTCAGAGGTAAGTCGATTCCCATGAAACGCACCGGCCGCACCCTGGTTCTGGGCTGCCTGTTGCTCCTTCAGCCGCTGCTGGCACATGCACAAGCAGGCGGCAACTCGTTGTTAATCCCAGCGATGGGTCGTTGCACCCTCAATACCCAGCCAGACAGCCAGGCCGAAGCCCTGAGCGCGTGCCAGAAGCAGGCCGACGGCGGGGATGCGCAGGCGCAATACGAGTTGGGCGAGTACTTCCACGACAGCAAGAACCCTGCCCGCGACCTCAACAAGGCCTTGAGCTACTTCGAGAAAGCATCGTTGCAGGGCCATGCCCAAGCGCAATTCCAGTTGGGCAACATGTTCTTCAAGGGCGAAGGCGTGCCGGCCAACAACGTCCAGGCCTACATCGTGCTGAAAATGGCCGCGGTCAACGGCGCTGAAGACGCGCTGGACACCGCCGACGAAGTCGCCGAGCACATGCAGCGCGATGAACTGGAAGTGGCGACCCAGGTGCTGGGCCAGATTTTCCGCAACTACCTTCTGGAACTGCAGAGCGCCGATGGGCGTTCGCCCTTCTCACCGCTGCCCTGACAGCCGCCCTACTTCTCCGGCATTGGCATCGGAAATGGCATCACATTGCTGGTGCCCCGCGCCTCGCTGATCTTCGGCGTGCCCAGGCGCTCGACTTCATCGATGCGCACAATCGAATGCATCGGCACAAAGCTGCGCACCACGCCTTCGAACTGCGCCTTGAGCTTCTCTTCGCCCGGGTCGACGACCAACTGGGTGCGCTCGCCAAAGACGAACTCTTCCACCTCCAGGAAACCCCACAGATCACTTTGATAGATCTGCTTGGCGTACATTTCGAACACCTGGCCCTGGTTGAGGAAAATCACCTTGTAGATTGGAGCTTCACGTTTGGTCATGGTGGGCGAACAACACATCGGGGATATAAAAGAGGGCGCGAACTATAGCATGGCACCCGATGCACAACGCTAGGAACCAATGGGCATGCCCCCTATAATGCGCGGTTCTTTACCACCAGTTGACGATTCCCATGGCCAAGAAGCTTTACATCGAAACCCACGGTTGCCAGATGAACGAGTACGACAGCTCGCGCATGGTCGATCTGCTGGGCGAACACCAGGCCCTGGAAGTCACCGCCCGCGCCGAAGATGCCGACGTGATCCTGCTCAATACCTGCTCGATCCGCGAGCGGGCCCAGGACCGTGTGTACTCGCAACTGGGCCGCTGGCGCGAATTGAAACTGGCCAACCCGGACATGGTGATCGCCGTCGGCGGTTGCGTGGCCAGCCAGGAAGGCGCCGCGATCCGCGACCGCGCACCTTATGTCGACGTGGTCTTCGGCCCGCAGACCCTGCACCGCCTGCCGGAAATGATCGATGCCGCACGCGTTACCAAGCTGCCGCAGGTGGATGTGTCGTTCCCGGAGATCGAAAAATTCGACCACTTGCCCGAACCCCGTATCGATGGGCCAAGCGCCTACGTGTCGGTGATGGAAGGCTGCAGCAAGTACTGCACCTTCTGCGTGGTGCCCTACACCCGCGGTGAAGAAGTCAGCCGGCCATTTGACGATGTACTGTCGGAAATCATCCACCTGGCCGAAAACGGCGTGCGCGAAGTGACCCTGCTGGGCCAGAACGTCAATGGCTACCGCGGCCTGACCGAGGATGGCCGCCTGGCCGACCTGGCGGAGCTGATCCGCGTGGTGGCTGCCGTGGACGGTATCGAGCGCATCCGCTACACCACCTCACACCCGCTGGAGTTCTCCGACAGCCTGATCCAGGCCCACGCTGAAGTGCCGGAATTGGTCAAGCACCTGCACTTGCCGGTGCAATCGGGCTCGGACCGCATCCTGGCGGCCATGAAGCGCAACCACACCGCCCTGGAATACAAATCCAAACTGCGCAAATTGCGCGCAGCGGTGCCGGGCATCTGCATCAGTTCGGACTTTATCGTCGGCTTCCCCGGCGAGACCGAGAAAGACTTCGAGCAGACCATGAAGCTGATCGAAGACGTCGGTTTCGACTTCTCCTATTCGTTCGTCTACAGCCAACGCCCCGGCACCCCGGCGGCCGATCTGGCGGACGACACCCCGGAAGCGCTGAAAAAAGAGCGCCTCAATGCGCTGCAACACCGCTTGAACCAGCAGGGTTTCGAGATCAGCCGACAAATGGTCGGGTCTGTCCAGCGCATCCTGGTCACCGACTATTCGAAAAAAGACCCGGGCGAATTGCAGGGGCGTACCGAGAACAACCGAATCGTAAACTTCCGTTGCGATAATCCGACCCTGATCGGCCAGTTTGCCGATGTGCACATCGATGCGGCGCAGCCGCATTCGTTGCGCGGGTCATTGCGGCAATAATTGCCTGATTAGGTGGGAGGGGGCTTGCCCCCGCTGACGGCGTGTCAGATACAGATGTTTTATCTGAACCGGCGCTATCGGGGGCAAGCGCCCTCCCACATTCTGACCGCGCAACATTCCGATGACGTAAGTGCTTTCGCGCACGGGCAGCTGGCGTTATTCTCTCTTTCACCTCAACAGCCAAAGGGCGGCTAAAAACAACCTTGAACGCACCCATAGCAGAACCCCATCGTTTTCTCCTCGAGCCCTTTGAGGCTCGCCGTTTCGCCAATCTGTGCGGACAGTTCGACGAGCACCTGCGCCTGATCGAACAACGCCTGAGCATCGAGATCCGCAACCGCGGCAATCAGTTCGAGCTCATTGGTGAACCCCAACACACCACGTCCGCAGAAAACCTGCTGCGCCGCCTCTACCGCGAAACCAAGGGTAGCGAGCTGTCGCCGGAAACCGTGCACCTGTACCTGCAGGAATCGGCCGTCGAAGACCTGGCCAATAACCCCGTGGCCGAAGCCAGCGTGGCCCTGCGTACCAAAAAAGGCATGATTCGCCCGCGCGGCTTGAATCAGCAGAAGTACGTCAAGGAAATCCTCGGCAACGACATCAACTTCGGCATCGGCCCCGCCGGTACCGGCAAGACCTACCTGGCCGTGGCCTGTGCGGTCGATGCGCTGGAGCGCGAGCAAGTGCGCCGCATCCTGTTGGTACGCCCGGCGGTCGAGGCTGGCGAGAAGCTCGGCTTCCTGCCCGGCGACCTCGCCCAGAAGATCGACCCGTACCTGCGCCCGCTCTACGACGCACTGTACGAGATGCTCGGCTTCGAATACGTGGCCAAGCTGATCGAACGCCAGGTGATCGAGATCGCCCCGCTGGCCTACATGCGTGGTCGTACCTTGAACAACAGCTTCATCATCCTCGACGAAAGCCAGAACACCACGGTCGAGCAGATGAAGATGTTCCTCACCCGCATCGGTTTCGGCTCCACCGCCGTGATCACCGGCGATGTCACCCAGGTCGACCTGCCCAAAGGCACCAAGTCGGGCCTGGCCCAGGTGATCGAGGTGCTCAAGGACGTGCCGGGCATCAGCTTCACGCACTTCATGCCCAAGGATGTGGTTCGTCACCCGCTGGTGCAGCGCATCGTCGAAGCCTACGAGCGCTTCGACCATCGCGACGATGCACCGGCCAAGGACCTTCGCCGCGATGCTTGAGCTAGACCTGCAGCTGGCCACCGAAGCGCCCGCCCCCAGCGAAGCCCAGTTCCGTCAGTGGTGCGCCCTGGCCCTGCGCCAGCGCACCGCCGACTCGGAACTGACCATTCGCCTGGTGGACGAGCCCGAGGGCCGCGAACTGAATCACACCTGGCGCCAGAAGGATTACGCGACCAATGTGCTGTCCTTCCCCGCCGATGTGCCGGATGAGCTGCTGGATATCCCGTTGCTGGGCGATCTGGTCATCTGTGTCGCCGTGGTGGAGCGCGAGGCAAAGGAACAAGGCAAGGAACTTGAAGCCCACTGGGCCCATCTAGTCATCCACGGCTGCTTGCATCTCTTGGGTTACGACCATATAGACGATGAGGAAGCCGAGGAAATGGAAACACTGGAACAAACGTTGCTTGCAGAATTGGGTCATCCGGACCCATATGCCGACGACGAAGCTTAAAAACACTCAACTGTAACAATAAAGGATTCAGAGTAATCGCTATGAGCGAAGACCGATCGAGCAACGGGCAGAAGTCATGGCTGGGTAAACTGACCCAGGCTTTTGCCCACGAGCCGAAAAACCGCCAGGAGCTCTTGGAGCTGCTGCGCGAGGCCCATCAGAACAAGTTGCTGGACAGCGAAGCGCTGGCCATTGTCGAGGGCGCCATCCAGGTGGCTGACCTGCAAGTACGGGACATCATGGTCCCGCGCTCGCAGATGATCAGCATCAAGGCGACCCAGACCCCACGGGAGTTCCTCCCGGCCGTGATCGACTCGGCGCACTCGCGCTACCCGGTGATCGGTGAAAGCCATGACGATGTCATGGGCGTCCTGCTGGCCAAGGACCTGCTGCCGCTGATCCTCAAGGAGAACGGCGACAGCTTCAATATCAAGGACTTGCTGCGTCCGGCCACCTTCGTGCCTGAATCCAAGCGCCTGAACGTGTTGCTGCGCGAATTCCGCGCCAACCACAATCACATGGCCATTGTGATCGACGAATACGGCGGCGTAGCTGGCCTGGTGACGATTGAAGACGTGCTGGAACAGATCGTCGGCGATATCGAAGACGAACACGACGTCGAAGAAGACAGCTACATCAAGCCACTGCCCAGCGGTGACTTCCTGATCAAGGCGCTGACGCCGATCGAGAACTTCAACGAGTTCTTCGACAGCGAATTCTCCGACGATGAGTTCGACACCGTTGGCGGCCTGGTGATGAGTGCGTTCGGGCACCTGCCCAAGCGTAACGAAACCACCGAGATCGGCGCGTATCGCTTCCGCATCCTGAATGCCGACAGCCGTCGCATCCACCTGATCCGCCTGACACCAATTGCCCGCTAAGGAATGACATGCAGCGCCTAACCCGCCCCGGCTGGCCCGGTAATTTGCTGGCCGTGGTGGCCGGCGCCATCACCACCCTGGCGCTGGCGCCGTTCGACCTGTGGCCTTTTGCGCTGGTGGCGGTCGGCCTGTTCTATGTCGGGCTGCGGGAACTGAGCCCACGCCAGGCCCTGGGCCGTGGCTGGTGTTTCGGCTTCGGCCTGTTCGGCGCCGGCACCAGCTGGATCTACTACAGCATCCACCACTTCGGCGGCGCTTCGGTGTTGCTGGCGGGGTTCCTGATGCTGCTGTTCACCGCCGCCATCGCCTGGTTCTTCGCCCTGCCCGCCTGGCTGTGGGCGCGCTGGTTGCGTCGCAACGAAGCGCCGCTGGCCGATGCCCTGACCTTCGCGGCGTTGTGGGTGGGCCAGGAAGCATTTCGCGGCTGGTTCCTCACCGGTTTCCCATGGTTGTATTCCGGGTACAGCCAACTCGATGGCCCGCTCACCGGCCTCGCGCCGCTGGGCGGGATGTGGCTGATCTCCTTTGCCCTGGCACTCACCGCCGCGCTGCTGTGCAACCTGCCGCGCCTGCTGGCCGGCAAGCGCAACGCCTTTATCGGTGCCGGCCTGGTATTGCTGGTAGCACCCTGGGCGATCGGCCTGGCACTCAAGCATCACGCCTGGACCAGTCCGTCCGGCGCGCCGCTGAGCGTGGCCGCCATCCAGGGCAACGTCGAACAGAGCATGAAGTGGGACCCGGAGCAGCTCAACGCGCAGCTGGCGCTGTATCGCGACATGAGCTTCAGCTCCAAGCGTGTCGACTTGCTGGTATGGCCGGAAACGGCGGTGCCGGTGCTCAAGGAGTCTGTCGAAGGCTACCTGGGCATGATGGGCAAGTTCGCCGCCGACCGGCACACCGCGCTGATCACCGGGGTACCGATTCGCCAGGAAGTGCACCACCAGAAGCGCTACTTCAATGGCATCACCGTGGTCGGCGAAGGCGACGGTACCTACCTCAAGCAGAAGCTGGTGCCGTTCGGTGAATACGTGCCGCTGCAGGACATGTTGCGTGGCCTGATTGCCTTTTTTGATCTACCGATGTCGGACTTCGCCCGCGGTCCCTCTGACCAGGCGATGCTGCAGGCCAAGGGTTATCAGATTGCGCCGTTCATTTGCTACGAAGTGGTGTACCCGGAATTCGCCGCCGGCCTGTCAGCCCAGAGCGATCTGCTGCTGACCATCAGCAACGACACCTGGTTCGGCCGCTCCATCGGCCCGTTGCAGCACCTGCAAATGGCGCAGATGCGTGCGCTGGAAGCCGGGCGCTGGATGATCCGCGCCACCAACAATGGCGTGACCGGCCTGATCAACCCGTTCGGGCAGATCACGGCGCAGATCCCGCAATTCGAACGCGGCATTCTCTACGGCGAAGTGGTGCCGATGCACAACCTCACGCCGTACCTGCAATGGCGTTCGTGGCCGTTGATCATCCTGTGCCTGGGGCTGTTCGGTTGGGCGCTGCTGGCGGGCCGCATGTCCAAAACCGTCTGACAGACAACCCATAACCAATGTGGGAGGGGGGGTTGCCCCCTCCCAGATGTTGATCTGCCGCGTTATCGATAGAACAACCGATAACCCAGCTGCCCCACCGCTTCGTTGATCAACTGCCCGCTGCGCCACACTGATACGAACTCAGGCATCCAGCCACCCAGTGGCCGGGCGTTATCCACGCCCAGGAAGCCCACCGGCGCAGGCACCACGGTGAAACCGGCCTTCTCGAAGCTCCACACCGAACGCGGCATGTGCCAGGCCTGGGTCACCACCACCACGCGCCTGATGCCTTCGGGCAAGAGAATTTCCGCGCTCATCTGCGCGTTTTCCCAGGTGGTTCGGCTGCGTTCTTCCTTCCAGCGCACTGTCACGCCGAAGTCATCCTGCATAGATACCGCCATCAGTTCCGCCTCGCTGGGCGGTGTGCCGTAATGCAGGCCGCCGGTAGTCAGCACCGGCAGCCCGGAGGCCTTGGCCAATCGTGCGGCATAGCGCTGGCGCTCCAGGCCGATACCCGTCGGCTGATCGGTGCCCCAGGCCGGGTCCCCGCGCTCCCGCCCGGAGCCCAACACCACGATCGCATCGGCGCGCTGCGCCAGCGTCGACCAGTCTTCCCGCGCCAACGGCGGCTCGGTTTCCAGGGTTCGCGCGCCCCACTCCACCATCACCGGCAGGCTGATCAGCCACATACCGCCAAACCCCAGCGCAAAGCAGCAACCCGCCAAGCGTGGCCGGCTGCGCCGAAACCACCAGGCAAGGGCCAGCAACAGCAAAAGAATGCCGGGCGGCAGGAGCAGTTGTTTGATGAAGTAACGAATAGGCATCGGGCATCTCCAAAAATGCCCGAAGCCTAAGGTGTAACGGGGTTTAGCGACAATCTTTATCGTGACATGACGCGAAGGTGTTGCTCTGGGGGAGTGAACTACTTGTAGCGTACGAAGCGGCGTTTTTCCGGGCCGCGACCGACCGACAAGTCCTTGAGCCACACCACCTTGGCAGAGTGCGTGGGCTCCTTGGGTGGCGGGGTTGCCACCAGAGGAGGCGCACCGCGCCCATTCCGTTCCAGAAAAGCCTTGATCAGTTCCAGCTCCGCGCGGGTCAAACCGCGCAGTTCCAACTCCACAGGCCGTTCATCACGCAATCGGCCCGCTGTCCTCGCTGCATCCAATGCACGACCCAATCGGTCGATCAGTCCTTCGTAGATTTCCGGTTTCGTTACGATTCGCTGCGATTCAACCATCCCCTCACCTCATTGAAGAAAGACTTGCTCCCCAATAAACAGCGTAGCCCCCGTGGCTGCGCCTGCCCGGCGCCGCGACAGACGGCCCTGCCAGAGCAATCAGGGTTTCCCTCGATAGAGTGGGGTCATGTATGCTACGGCGCTTCCTGTAACTCCACTTCCCGCAGGGTTTGGGCACGGACGCGCCGCTTTTTGGTGTCGATCAACCTGAATGTTGCACCGAAGAGGATTAGGCCACCCCTATTCAGTTCAAAAGTAGCCATGCACGAACAATATCAGCCCCGTGAAATAGAAAATGCCGCCCAAACCTTCTGGGAGGAGCAAAAGTCCTTTGAAGTCAGTGAACAGCCAGGCAAGGAGACTTACTACTGCCTATCGATGTTCCCTTACCCCAGCGGCAAGCTACACATGGGGCACGTGCGTAACTACACCATCGGCGACGTGATTTCCCGTTACCAGCGCATGCAAGGCAAGAACGTCCTGCAACCCATGGGTTGGGACGCCTTCGGCATGCCGGCGGAAAACGCCGCGATGAAAAACAACGTGGCCCCCGCCAAGTGGACCTACGAAAACATCGCCTACATGAAGACCCAGCTGCGCAGCCTGGGCCTGGCGGTGGACTGGTCCCGCGAAGTCACCACCTGCAAGCCGGATTACTACCGCTGGGAACAATGGCTGTTCACGCGCCTGTTCGAAAAAGGTGTGATCTACAAAAAAAGCGGCACCGTGAACTGGGACCCGATCGACCAGACCGTCCTTGCCAACGAGCAAGTGATCGACGGTCGCGGCTGGCGCTCCGGCGCGCTGATCGAAAAGCGCGAAATCCCGATGTACTACTTCAAGATCACCGCCTACGCGGATGAACTGTTGTCGAGCCTCGACGACCTGCCGGGCTGGCCGGAGCAGGTCAAGACCATGCAACGCAACTGGATCGGCAAATCCAAGGGCATGGAAGTGCAGTTCCCGTACAACGTCGACTCGATCGGCGAAGCGGGCGCACTGAAAGTCTTCACCACCCGCCCGGATACCCTGATGGGCGCGACCTACGTCGCCGTGGCCGCCGAACACCCGCTGGCCACCCAGGCTGCACAGAACAACCCTGAGTTGCAGGCGTTCATCGCCGAATGCAAAGGCGGTAGCGTGGCCGAGGCCGACGTCGCCACCCAGGAGAAAAAAGGCCTGCCGACCGGCCTGTTCGTCGAGCACCCTCTCACCGGTGAAAAGCTGCCGGTGTGGGTGGCCAACTACGTGCTGATGCACTACGGCGATGGCGCTGTCATGGCTGTGCCGGCTCACGACGAGCGCGATTTCGAATTCGCCACCAAGTACAGCCTGCCGATCAAGTCCGTGGTGCGTACCAGCTCGGGCGACACCAACCCGGCCCCGTGGCAGGACGCCTACGGCGAGCACGGTGAGCTGATCAATTCCGGCGAGTTTGATGGCCTGGACTTCCAGGGCGCCTTCGACGCCATTGAAGTCGCCCTGATCAAGAAAAACCTCGGTGCCTCGCGCACCCAGTTCCGCCTGCGCGACTGGGGTATCAGCCGCCAGCGCTACTGGGGCTGCCCGATCCCGATCATCCACTGCGAAAGCTGTGGCGACGTGCCAGTACCGGAAGATCAACTGCCAGTCGTCCTGCCGGAAGACGTGGTGCCGGACGGCGCCGGTTCGCCATTGGCGCGCATGCCCGAATTCTACGAATGCAGTTGCCCCAAATGCGGCGCGCCTGCCAAACGTGAAACCGACACCATGGACACCTTCGTGGAGTCCTCGTGGTATTACGCCCGCTACGCCTCGCCGCACTATGAAGGCGGCCTGGTAGAGAAATCCGCGGCCGACCACTGGTTGCCGGTTGACCAGTATATCGGCGGTATCGAACACGCCATCCTTCACCTGTTGTACGCGCGCTTCTTCCACAAGCTGATGCGTGACGAAGGCCTGGTGAGCTCCGATGAGCCGTTCAAGAACCTGCTGACCCAGGGCATGGTGGTCGCCGAGACCTACTATCGCCGTGAAGCCAATGGCGCCTACACCTGGTTCAACCCGGCAGACGTCGAGCTTGAGCGCGACAGCAAAGCCAAGGTCATCAGCGCCAAGCTGATCGCCGACGGCCTGCCGGTGGAAATCGGCGGCACCGAGAAGATGGCCAAGTCCAAGAACAATGGCG
The DNA here is from genome assembly GCF_900112095.1 of Pseudomonas sp. NFPP24. Taxonomy (NCBI): domain Bacteria; kingdom Pseudomonadati; phylum Pseudomonadota; class Gammaproteobacteria; order Pseudomonadales; family Pseudomonadaceae; genus Pseudomonas; species Pseudomonas sp. NFPP24. Next base: position 124,891 of record NZ_FOKD01000008.1, on the reverse strand, counting down.
TTGACCCGCAGTCGATGATCGATCAGTTCGGCGCGGACACCTGCCGCCTGTTCATGATGTTCGCCTCGCCGCCTGACATGAGCGCCGAATGGTCCGACTCCGGCGTCGAAGGCTCGCACCGTTTCCTCAAGCGCGTCTGGCGCCTGGCGCACGCTCACATCAGCCAGGGCCTGCCGGGCAAGCTGGACGTGGCCGCCTTGAGCGACGAGCAGAAACTCATTCGCCGCAGCACCCACCTGGCCATCAAGCAAGCTAGCCAGGACGTGGGCCAGAACCACAAGTTCAACACCGCCATCGCCCAGGTAATGACGCTGATGAATGTGCTGGAAAAAGCCCCACAAGTGACTGAGCAGGATCGCGCACTGGTACAGGAAGGCCTGGAAACGGTCACCCTGCTGCTGGCGCCGATCACGCCGCACATCAGCCACGACCTGTGGAACCGCCTGGGCCACAGCGACGCCGTCATCGATGCGCGCTGGCCGGTGCAGGATGACAGCGCCCTGGTACAGGACACGCTGCAACTGGTGATCCAGGTCAACGGTAAACTGCGTGGCCAGATCGACATGCCAGCCACCGCCAGCCGCGAAGACGTTGAAGCGGCCGCCCGCGTCAACGAAAACGTGCTGCGCTTTACCGAAGGCCTGACGATTCGCAAAGTGATCGTGGTGCCTGGCAAACTGGTCAATATCGTCGCGAGCTAATCGGATCGGGCGCAGGGCTTGGGCCCTGCGTCGAACAAAGCCTTCAGGGCCTCGATAAGGCCCACATGGTTTCAAGGGGAGCAACAAAATGATCAAACGCAATTTGCTGGTGATGGGCCTTGCCGTGCTGCTGAGCGCATGCGGCTTCCAGCTGCGCGGTACTGCCACCAATGACCTGACGATCAAGGAACTCGACGTCAGCGCCCGCAACGCCTACGGCGATACGGTGACGCAATTGCGTCAGGTGCTGGAAAACAGCGGCGTGCACGTCTACACCGGCGCGACGTACAAACTGTTCCTGGTGGACGAAAGAGAAACCCAGCGTAACCTGAGCTACGCCAGCGCCGGGCGTGCGTCCGACATCGAACTGAGCACTGCGCTCAACTTCGAAATCCAGGGCCGCGATCATCTGCCGCTGATGGGTGACAAGATTCAGGTGCAGAAAGTGGTCAGCCACGATGGCAACAACCTGGTGGGTTCGGACTCCGAAATCCAGCAGGTGCGCAAGGAAATGCGTCGCGAACTGGTACAGCGCATTGTGCTGCGCCTGTCGATGCTGACTCCGGAACAACTGGAGACCCTGCAGCAACAGGCTGACAACAAGGCCAAGGCCGAGGCCGACGCGCTGAAAGCTGCCAAAGAGTACGAAGACAACACACCGAAACAGTCGCCTGTTGAAGTCCCTGTCGAGTAAGCCGGACGGGGCGCCCCAAGCGCCCCGTTTACCCCGCCTATGAAACTCGCCCCTGCCCAACTCGCCAAACACCTGCAAGGTGGCCTTGCGCCTGTCTACATTGTCAGCGGTGATGATCCGCTGCTGTGTCAGGAAGCCGCCGACGCCATTCGCACGGCGGCACGCCAGCAAGGTTTCGACGAACGCCAGGTCTTCAGCGCCGACGCCAGCTTCGACTGGGGCACGCTGCTGCAGGCCGGTGCGAGCATGTCGCTGTTTGCCGAGAAGCGCCTGCTGGAACTGCGCCTGCCTTCGGGCAAGCCTGGCGACAAAGGCGCGGCCGCCCTGATGGAATACTGCTCGCGCCCCGCCGAAGACACCGTGCTGTTGATCAGCCTGCCCAAGCTTGATGGCAGCGCGCAGAAAACCAAGTGGGGCAAGGCCCTGGTGGAAGGGGCGCAGACCCAGTTCATCCAGATCTGGCCGGTGGACAGCAGCCAGTTGCCGCAATGGATTCGCCAGCGGCTGTCGCAGTCGGGACTGTCGGCGACCCAGGACGCAGTGGAGTTGATCGCCGCCCGGGTTGAAGGCAATTTGCTGGCCGCTGCCCAGGAGATCGAAAAGCTCAAGCTGATGGCCGAAGACGGGCAGATTACCGTCGAAACCGTCCAGGGCGCCGTGGCCGATAGCGCGCGCTTCGATGTGTTCGGGCTGGTGGATGCGATCCTCAACGGTGAGCCCGCCCACGCCCTGCGCATGCTCGAAGGCCTGCGCGGCGAAGGCGTGGAACCGCCGGTGATTCTCTGGGCCCTGGCCCGGGAACTGCGGGTGCTGGCCAATATTGCCCTGCAATATAGCCAGGGTACGCCGCTGGACAAATGCTTCAGCCAGGCCAAGCCACCGGTGTGGGACAAGCGCAAACCCTTGATGAGCAAAGCACTGCAGCGGCACTCGGCGCAACGCTGGGCGCAATTGCTGCTGGAAGCGCAACGCATCGACGCGCAGATCAAGGGCCAGGCGGCGGGTTCGCCGTGGATGAGCCTGAGCCGTTTATCATTGTTGATGGCCGGCCAGCGCCTGACATTGCCGGCAGAATAGTCCTACCTCTCGAAGGGCTTTACAGCGGCGCAACATCGGCAGATGATTTGCACCGCTTCAACCACCCAACGAGAGTAACGACCATGAGCAAAAAGCCATCCAAGCATGGCCCCAACAAGGCCAAATCCATCATCGCCCAGCCACTGTTCCGTAGCCGTCAGGAACGCGCCGGCAAGGGCAAAGGCAGCTACCGCCGCGAAGCCTTCCAGTCTAAAAGCTGGGAGGCTTCTTACTTTCTGGCTGCCTGAAGGCAAGCAGCCCTCTGGCATGATAAGGTCTGCACCTGATTTGCAATCCCTGGACCTGTGCATGCCCTCTAGTCTTTCCCGTCGTTGGCACTTTCGCCAACTGATCGCTGCCTCCAGCCTCATCCTGCTCGTCGCCTGTGCGGAGAAACCCACCGCCGCCGACGCTCAACCGCTGCCCAAGCTCCAGACTGCCCCTGTGGTTGCGCCCGCTGTCGTGGCCCCGCTGGCTGTGGATAATCTTGATATCCAGCCGACCCAGACCTTCGCCGAATGGCAGGCGGCCTTCCGCGTGCAAGCCCTGCAGGCCGGCATCACCGCCGCCGTGTTCGACAACGCATTCGCCAACGTTACCCCCGACATGGCGGTGATCCGCGCCGATCGCAGCCAGCCGGAGTTTTCCCGCCCGGTGTGGGAATACCTCGACGGCGCCCTGTCGCCCGTGCGCGTGCGCAACGGCCAGGCGTTGCTGGTCAAGTACGCCGACATCCTGCAAAGCATCGAACAACGTTATGGCGTCGACCGCCAGGCGCTGGTGTCGGTATGGGGCATGGAAAGTAACTTCGGCCAGTTCCAGGGCAACAACTCGGTGATCCGCTCGCTGGCGACCCTGGCCTACGAAGGCCGCCGCCCGGCATTTGCCCAGGCGCAATTGCTGGCGGCGCTGCAGATCATCCAGCACGGCGATATCCAGGCCGACCAGATGAAAGGCTCCTGGGCCGGCGCCATGGGCCAGACCCAATTTATCCCGACCACCTACAACACCCACGCCGTCGACTTCGATGGCGACGGTCGCCGCGATATCTGGAACAGCCCGTCAGACGCCCTCGCCTCCACCGCACACTACCTGCAGAGCTCCGGCTGGCAGAAAGGCCAACCGTGGGGTTTCGAAGTGAAACAACTGCCGGCGAACTTCGATTACGCCCTGGCCGATGGCGGCATCCGCAAGACGGTCGCAGAATGGCTGAAACTGGGTATCCAACTGCCGCCAGGCGCAAGCATGCCGCCCAACGTCGACCAACTCTCCGCTGCGCTGCTGTTGCCGGCCGGCTACCGTGGCCCGGCGTTCCTGGTGCTGGATAACTTCCGTGCGATCCTCAAGTACAACAACTCGTCGTCCTATGCACTGGCGGTTGGCTTGTTGTCGGAACGCTTTGGTGGCGGTGGAGTGATTCGTGGCGATTGGCCGAAGGATGAGCTGCCATTGAGCCGCTCGCAGCGCATCGACTTGCAGACGGCCTTGAGTGCCAACGGCTATGACGCGGGCAACCCGGATGGAATTATCGGCGCCAATACGCGCAAGGCGATTCGTGCGGCGCAGCAGGCCTTGGGCTGGCCGGCGGATGGGTATCCGACGGTTAAACTGTTGGAGTCGTTGCAGAATCGATAGCGCTGCTTATGGCGGCTATCGCTATCGGGGGCAAGCCCCCTCCCACATTTCGACAGCATTCCATTGTGGGAGGGGGCTTGCCCCCGATGACGGACTGAAAGACTAAAAAGCTCAGGCTTTGAACACCACATCCTGCTCCAACACCACCCGCTGCTCCCCCGCATCCAACCGCACCAATGCGCCCATCGGCAACGTCAGGTTCGGGTCGCAATGCCCACTGCGCCAACCGGACAACACCGGGATGCGCAATGGCTCGAAGGTCTGCTTGAGCAAGCGCTCCAGCGCAACCTGATCCACACCCGCCACGTCCCCTACCAGTACGCCGGCGACCTGCTCCAGCTTGCCCGCCAGGCGCAGGTGCGTCAGCAGGCGGTCGATACGGTAGATCGGCTCGTTGACGTCCTCGATCAACAGGATGATGCCATCTGCGTCGATCTCAAAGGGTGTGCCCATGACTGCCGCGATCATCGACAGATTGCCACCCAGCAAGCGCCCACAGGCAATGCCAGGCTCGATTGTGGTCAGCGGGTACGCCACGGGGTGCGTCAACTCGCTGCCAGCGCCCAACTGGCCGCGCAGCATGCTGAACAATGAAGACTCGGTAGGTGGTTGCTTGTCGCCCAAGAGATCGGCGTTGAGCATCGGCCCATGGAAGGTCACGAAGCCGGCGTAACGGCTGATTGCCAGGTGCAACGCGGTGATGTCGCTGTAACCCACGAAGGGTTTGGCATTGGCGCGTAGCAGGTCGAAGTCCAGGCTATCGAGCAGGCGCGGCGTGCCGTAGCCGCCACGCAGGCAGAAGATGGCGTCGATTTCAGGGTCGGCGAAAGCTGTGTGCAGGTCGTTGAGGCGGGTTTTATCGCTGCCGGCGAGGTAGCCGTCGCGTTCATAGACACCCGGGAAGATGCGCAGGTCGTAGCCGCGGGTGCGCATCCATTGGCCGGCTTTTTCAACGTCCAGGATGGCGGGGCCGGCGGGGGCGATCAGGGCGATGGTGCCTTCGCTACGGAGGGCAGGTACTGCAGCGGTCATCCACGACTCTCCTTGGCTAACGCGAAACAACTGTGGGAGGAGGCTTGTCCCCGATGGCGGTGTATCAGTATCAGAAGTGCTGACTGACAGTCCGCTATCGGGGGCAAGCCCCCTCCCACATTAACCTGCGGTGCCGCTCACAGCGCTATCAGGAAACCAGGCTTGCCTTGACCAGCTTGGCCTGCTCGTCCGCATGGTACGAAGAACGCACCAGCGGGCCGGACGCCACGTTCTTGAAGCCCATCTTGTAGCCTTCCTCGGCGAACCAGGCGAAGGTGTCCGGGTGCACGAAACGCTGCACCGGCAAGTGGCTGCGGGACGGTTGCAGGTACTGGCCGAGGGTCAGCATGTCGATGTCGTGTTCGCGCATGCGCTTCATGACTTCGATGACTTCTTCGTCGGTCTCGCCCAGGCCCAGCATCAAGCCGGACTTGGTCGGGATGTGCGGCATCATCTGCTTGAATTTCTGCAGCAGGGTCAGCGACCACTGGTAGTCCGAACCGGGGCGGGCAGCCTTGTACAGGCGCGGCACGGTTTCCAGGTTGTGGTTGAACACATCCGGCGGCTCGGCTGCGGTGATTTCCAGCGCCACGTCCATGCGACCGCGGTAGTCCGGCACCAGGGTTTCGAGCATCACGTTCGGCGACAGCTTGCGGATTTCGCGGATGCAGTCGGCAAAGTGCTGGGCACCGCCGTCACGCAGGTCGTCGCGGTCTACCGAGGTGATCACCACGTACTTGAGGCGCAGGTCGGCGATGGCGATGGCCAGGCTTTCCGGCTCGTTGACGTCAAGTGGCTTCGGACGGCCGTGGCCAACGTCGCAGAACGGGCAACGACGGGTGCAGATATCCCCCATGATCATGAAGGTGGCGGTGCCGCCGGAAAAGCACTCGCCCAGGTTCGGGCAGGAGGCCTCTTCGCAGACGCTGTGCAGCTTGTGTTTGCGCAGCAGCGCCTTGATACGGTCGACTTCCGGCGAAACCGGGATGCGCACGCGGATCCAGTCGGGTTTCTTCGGCAGTTCGGTGGTCGGAATGATCTTCACCGGGATGCGTGCAACCTTTTCGGCGCCGCGCAGCTTGACGCCGGCTTCCACCTTGGCACGCGGGGCCGGGGCTGGGCGTTCGGTAACGTCCACCGTCGGGATCATGGTTTGCACTGCATCAGTAGTCATAATCAGTCGATTCCGCCCGTAAGGGTCGTCTGCTCAGCATAGTCGAGGTGTTTGACGAGCTGCGCACGCAGCCGGGCACTTACCTCGGCAAATTTAATCGGTGTGGCGTGGTCGCTCAGTTGCGTCATCGCCAACCCGGCATAGCCACACGGGTTGATCCGCCGGAACGGTGCCAGGTCCATGTCCACGTTCAGGGCCAGGCCATGAAAGGAACAGCCGTGGCGAATCCGCAGCCCCAGGGAGGCGATCTTCGCGCCATCAACGTACACACCCGGCGCATCCGGCTTGGCCGCAGCAGTCACTCCGTAACTGGCCAGCAGCTCGATCAGGCAACCCTCCATGCGGCTGACCAGGTCGCGCACGCCAAACCCCAGCTTGCGCACATCCAGCAGCAAATAAGCCACGAGTTGGCCGGGCCCATGGTAAGTCACTTGGCCACCTCGGTCGACCTGCACCACCGGAATTTCCCCCGGCAGCAGCAGATGCTCGGCCTTGCCGGCCTGGCCCTGGGTGAACACGGGCGGGTGTTCCACCAGCCAGATCTCATCGGGGGCCGACGTGCCGCGCTCGTTAGTGAAGCGCTGCATGGCGTGCCAGACGGGCTCGTAGTCCATCCGGCCGAGCTCGCGAAAGCCCAGGACCTGTGACATCACAGCACCATGTGCACGAAGCCGGTGGCCCGCAGTTCGCTGTTGATGTTGTAGAGCTGGTCCTGATCCGTCGCAACGATGTGCAACTGGATCGTGGTGTATTTGCCGGTGGAGCTTTGACGCTCGTCCACGCGGTTGTCATTGATCGTCGCGTATTTGCGAACGATCGCGAGAATGGTGTCCTTACGGCCCACGCCGGTATCGCTGATCACCTTGACGGGATAATCCGTCACTGGGAATTCGATCTTGGGCGCCTTTACTTCTGCTTCTTTATCGGTCATGGCGTAACGGCCTCGTAAGCGTAAGCCGTGGCGACGGGCAAAGCCCCGCGTCGGATCAACACGGGGCCTTGCAGGTGCACACAATCAGTTGAACAGGCTGTAGAAGAATAGACGGATGCTATCCCACACGCGGCGGAAGATACCACCTTCGTCGACGGCGTCCAGGGCGATCAGGTCGGCGCTGTGCACCACCTTGTCGTCCAGCTTCACTTCGACTTTACCGATCACGTCGCCCTTGGCGATGGGCGCAACCAGTTGCGGGTTCATGGTCATGCTGGCAGCGAGCTTCTTCAGCTGGCCTTTAGGCATGGTCAGGGTCAGGTCTTCAGCCAGGCCGGCCTTGACTTGGGAGGTAGCGCCCTTCCACACCGGCGCGGTCGCCAGCTCAGTACCCTTCTGGTAGAAGGTCTGGGTTTCGAAGAAACGGAAACCGTAGGTCAGCAGTTTCTGCGTCTCGGCCGCACGGGCCTGCTCGCTGTTGGTGCCGAAGACTACGGCGATCAGGCGTTGGCCGTCGCGCACAGCGGACGACACCATGCAGTAGCCGGCTTCTTCGGTGTGGCCGGTTTTCAGACCGTCGACGGTCTTGTCGCGCCACAGCAGCAGGTTGCGGTTAGGCTGCTTGATGTTGTTCCAGAAGAACTCCTTCTGGGAGTAGATCGCGTAGTGCACCGGGTCGACACGAATGATCGCGCGCGCCAGGATCGCCATGTCGTGCGCCGACGAGTAGTGCTCCGGGTTCGGCAGGCCGGTCGGGTTCATGAAGTGGCTGTTGGTCATGCCCAGGTCGGCCACGGTTTTGTTCATCATGTCGGCGAACGCGTCTTCGCTGCCGGCGATGTGCTCGGCCAGGGCGACGCTGGCGTCGTTACCGGACTGGATGATGATGCCGTGCAGCAGGTCGCTCACAGTCACCTGCGAACCCACTTTGATGAACATCCGCGAACCGCCGGTACGCCAGGCGTTTTCACTGACGGTAACCGGGTCGTTCTCGCCGATCTGGCCGCGACGGATTTCCAGGGTCGCGATGTAGGCGGTCATCAGTTTGGTCAGGCTGGCCGGTGGCAGGCGCTGGTCACCGTTGTTCTCGACCAGCACATTGCCGCTGGCGGCATCCATGAGGACCCAGGCCTTGGCAGCCAGTTGCGGGGAAGCCGGCACCATTTCAACCGCCCAGGCGGCTGGGGTGATGATCAGCGAAAGAAGCAGGCACGTGCGTTTGGCTAAGGTGGTGATGTTCATCCGTCTCTCGAAATTGCTTATGGAAACTTGCCCTCGCGGGCAAAACTTATTCAGACAGTCCGCTACCAGACTGTCACGTGTTCGGTTGCCCGCTCACCCCTTGCCCCCGGGTTTTTATTGTTCAACGAGCCAGCAACCACAGCCCTGCCCCGCGCACGGGCCAGAACCATCAATTCTGTTTATTCAGCGGTGACCACGCTGGGTTGCCCCAGGTTGGCCAGGCGCACGCTGTTCTGCACTTGCGCCACTTCGCTCGGCGAGCCGATCGGGCCCATGCGCACACGGTGCAATGTCTGCTGGTTACGCACGATGGAACTGATGAAGACCGGCGCGTTGACCATGCTGCTGAGCTTGGACCTTAACAGTTCTGCCGCATCCGGGTTGGCGAAAGCGCCCACCTGCAAGTATTGGCCGCCAGCCAGCGAAGCGCCCTGGGCAGCCTGCGGCACAGCCACGGTGTCCGGGGCGTGCTGCTGTGGCGGCGGTGTCCACTGCTCGACCTTGCCGGCCGATGCGGTGATTTGCGGTTGTGGTGTCTGCGGCTCGTTGAGCATCAACGGTGCCGGCTTGCCGCGCTGGGCCCAGTACTGCGCCGGATCGATGCCTTCGACCTTGACCCGCGCAGTGCCGGTTTCGGCGTAGCCGAGTTTCTTCGCGGCGGCGTAGGACAGGTCGATGATACGGTCCGAGTAAAACGGGCCACGGTCGTTGACGCGCAGGATCACCGTGCGGTTGTTGTCCAGGTTGGTCACCCGCACATAGCTCGGCAGCGGCAGGGTCTTGTGCGCCGCACTCATGCCATACAGGTCATACACTTCGCCGTTGGCAGTGTTCTGGCCATGGAACTTGGTGCCGTACCAGGAAGCCGTGCCCGATTGCACGTAGGTCTTGGAGTCCTGCAACGGGAAATAGGTCTTGCCCAGCACGGTGTACGGGTTGGCCTTGTAGGCACCGGTGTGCAGGGTGGGCGTGGCGTCCGGGATCTTCGACACATCGACATCCCACCACGGCGCGCCGTCTTTGTGCGCACGGTTGATGTCCAGGCCCGGCTGGGAACGAACTGCGGTGCCCCCGGACTTCTGCGCCGGACCGCGGCTGGTGGAGCAACTGACGACCAGCAGGGACAACGCGACGAACGCCACCAGCTTGAGCGGTTGATTGAACGGCGATGCCCGCATTACTTAGTGCCCCGTGCTTGGACCAGCATGTCTGACAGCTGATGCACGGCCATGGCGTACATCACACTGCGGTTATAACGCGTGATTGCGTAGAAATTCTTCAGGCCCATCCAGTATTCCGGGCCGTTTTCGCCCTCAAGGCGGAATGCCGTGACCGGCATATCGTCAGGCAGCGCATTCTGACTCGACCAGCCCAGCGCCCGCAACTCCCCGACCGTCTTGGCCGGCTCGATGCCCTGAGTCAGACCTTCATCGACGCGGTCCCCACTGACATCGGCGCGGATCACCACCGGCTCGCCGGCGACCCAGCCATGGCGCTTGAAGTAGCTGGCCACGCTGCCGACGGCGTCGTCGGGGTTGCTCCAGATATTGATATGCCCGTCGCCGTCGAAGTCCACTGCATAGGCGCGGAAGCTGCTCGGCATGAACTGCGGCAAGCCCATCGCACCGGCATAGGAACCCTTGAGGCTCAGCGGGTCGACCTGCTCTTCGCGGGCCAGCAGCAGGAACTCGCGCAGTTCCTTGCGGAAGAACTCGGCGCGGGGCGGATAATCGAAGCCCAGGGTCGACAAGGCGTCGATCACCCGATAGCTGCCGGTATTGCGCCCGTAGAAGGTTTCAATGCCAATGATCGCAACGATGACCTGGGCCGGCACGCCGTACTCCTGCTCGGCGCGAGCCAGCACGGCCTCGTGCTGGCGCCAGAAGTCCACGCCACGGGCCACGCGGGCGTCGGTGAGGAACATCGGGCGATATTCCTTCCACTGCTTCACACGTTCGGCGGGGCGCGAGATGGCGTCGAGGATCGCCTGCTTTTTCTGCGCTTCGCGGAACACGCCCATCAGCTGTTCACCGGCGAAACCATAGTCGCGGGTCATCTCACCGACAAATTCGGCGACCTGGGGTGAACCATCATAGTCACCGGCCTGCGCCTCCTGCGTTGCGCCCAGCAGCCCAATCAGGCCCATCCAGGACGCGTGCCGAGTCGCCCAGCCGCGCATTACTTGCATTGACATCTTCACCTTATTCAAACCTGTGCGATCCATTTGCGATGCGTATGAATCGACATCAAAACCCCAAACGCTGACAGCAATGTCACCAGCGAAGTTCCGCCATAGCTAATGAATGGCAACGGCACCCCAACCACCGGCAACAGGCCACTGACCATACCGATGTTGACGAAAACGTAAACAAAAAAAGTCATGGTCAGGGCGCCGGCGAGCAATTTGCCGAACAGCGTCTGCGCCTGCGCGGTGATCACCAGGCCGCGACCAATCAACAGCAGATAGATCAGCAACAGCGCGCAAATGCCCACCAGGCCGAACTCTTCGCCCATCACCGCAATAATGAAGTCGGTGTGGCTCTCGGGCAAAAAGTCCAGGTGCGACTGGGTGCCCAGTAACCAACCCTTACCAAATACCCCGCCGGAGCCGATGGCGGCCTTCGACTGGATGATGTTCCAGCCGGTACCCAACGGATCGCTTTCCGGGTCGAGGAACGTGAGGATCCGCTGCTTCTGGTAGTCGTGCATAAAGAAGAACCACATGGCCACGGCCACCGGCACGGCAGCGGCAAGCACGCTGAGGATCCAGCGCCAGCGCAAGCCGCCCATGAACAGCACGAACGCGCCACCCGCCAGGATCAGCAGCGAGGTGCCGAGGTCGGGCTGGCGCACGATCAGGATGAACGGCACGCCAATCAGGATCAGGCTGATCCCCACGTGCTTGAGCTGCGGCGGCAAGGTGCGCTTGGACAGGTACCAGGCAATGGTCGCGGGCATCAGGATTTTCATGAATTCCGACGGCTGGAAGCGAATCACCCCCGGAATGTTGATCCAGCGGGTGGCACCCATGGCGTTGTGGCCCATCACGTCGACCACCACCAGCAACAACACCCCGGCGACGTAGCCCAACGGCACCCAGCGCGCCATGAAACGCGGCTCGAGCTGGGCGATCACCACCATCGACAACAAGCCCAGGCCGAACGACGACGCCTGCTTGATCAGCAGGTCCCAGTTCTTGCCGCTGGCCGAATACAGCACGAACAGGCTGCCGGCCGCCAGGGTCAGCAGCAGGATCAGCAGCGGGCCATCAATGTGCATGCGTTGCAGCAACGTCGCACGGCGACGCATCACATCCTCACTGGAGAGGATGCGGTCAAAATTACTCTTCACGGGCCGTAACCTCGGTGCTTGAAGGGGGGCCGCCATATTCGGGCTTGAGCCTGCCGTCGTCGGCCAGCAGCCAGGCGTCCATCACCTGGCGCACCACGGGCGCCGCGACGCCGGAGCCGGACTCGCCGTTCTCGACCATCACCGCGACCACGATCTTCGGATCGTCCGCCGGGGCAAAGCCGACAAACAAGGCGTGGTCGCGGTGGCGTTCCTGAACCTTGGAGCGGTCGTATTTTTCGCCCTGCTTGATCGCCACCACCTGGGCGGTACCGCTCTTGCCGGCAATGCGGTACTGCGCACCAATGGCCGCCTTGCGTGCGGTGCCGCGTGCACCGTGCATCACTTGCTGCATGCCATGGTTGACCTTGGTCCAGTCGGACGGATCGCGCAGCACGATGTTCGGGATCGGGTTTTCATCCAGGGGCTTCTCGCCCTCGATAGTCTTGGCCAGGTGCGGACGGTTCCAGATGCCTTTGTTGGCGACCAACGCCGTGGCCTGGGCCAGTTGCAGCGGCGTGGCCTGCATGTAGCCCTGGCCGATACCGAGGATCAGGGTTTCGCCCGGGAACCACGCCTGGCGGCGGGTTGCGCGCTTCCACTCCCGCGACGGCATCAGGCCGGGGGACTCTTCGAACATGTCCAGGGAGACTTTCTGGCCGAGGCCGAACTTGCCCATGTAGGCAGACAGGCGATCGATCCCGAGCTTATGGGCCAGGTCGTAAAAATAGGTGTCGTTGGAGCGCATGATTGCGGTGTCCAGGTCGACAAAGCCGTCGCCGGTGCGGTTCCAGTTACGGTATTTGTGATCGTAGTTGGGCAGCATGTAGTAGCCCGGGTCGAACACGCGGCTGGAAGCGGTAACCACACCCGCGTCCAGGCCGGCAATCGCCACCGCCGGCTTGATGGTCGAACCCGGCGGGTACAGGCCGCGCAGCACGCGGTTGAACAGCGGACGATCAATGGAATCGCGCAACTCGGCGTAGGCCTTGAAGCTGATCCCGGTCACAAACAGGTTGGGGTCGAAACTCGGCTGGCTGACCATCGCCAGGACTTCACCGGTAGCCGGGTCCAGGGCAACCACCGCGCCGCGACGCCCGCCCAGGGCCATCTCCGCCGCTTCCTGCAACTTGATGTCCAGGCTCAGTACGATGTCCTTGCCCGGCACCGGGTCGGTGCGCTTGAGCACCCGCAGCACGCGGCCACGGGCGTTGGTCTCGACTTCCTCGTAACCCACCTGGCCGTGCAGCTCGGGCTCATAAAAACGCTCGATGCCGGTCTTGCCGATATGGTGGGTGCCGCTGTAATTCACCGGATCGAGGGTTTTCAGCTCTTTCTCGTTAATCCGCCCCATATAGCCGACGGAGTGAGCAAAGTGCGGCCCCTGCGGGTAATGCCGCACCAACTGCGCCACCACTTCCACACCCGGCAGGCGGAACTGGTTCACCGCGATCCGCGCGATCTGCTCTTCGGTCAGCTCGAACAGGATCGGCACCGGCTCGAAAGGCCGGCGCCCCTGCTTCATGCGTTTCTCGAAGATCACCCGGTCTTCCGGCGTCAGCTGCAGCACCTCGACGATCACATCGAGGATCTGCTGCCAGTCGCCAGAGCGCTCGCGGGTCATGCTCAGGCTGAAGCTGGGCCGGTTGTCCGCCACCACCACGCCATTACGGTCGAAAATCAGCCCACGGGTCGGCGGGATCGGCTGCACATGCACCCGGTTGTTTTCCGACAGCGTGGAGTGATAGTCGTACTGGATCACCTGCAGGAAATACAGACGGGCGATCAGCACGCCCAACAACGCCACCACCATGATCGCGCCAAACACCACGCGTGCGCGTACGAGACGTGCGTCTTTCTCGTGGTCCTTGATGCGGATCGGTTGGGTCATCGGGAGGGGCGCAGATTATTTGTGGTAAGGGTGCCCGGACAGGACTGTCCAGGCGCGATACAGCTGTTCACCGATCAGGATCCTTACCAACGGGTGCGGCAGCGTCAGCGCCGACAGCGACCAGCGCTGGTCCGCCCGCGCACAGACTTCCGGCGCCAGCCCTTCGGGACCGCCGACCATGAAGTTGACCGTACGCGAGTCCAGGCGCCAGCGATCCAGTTCCACCGCCAGCTGCTCGGTGCTCCAGGGCTTGCCGTGCACTTCGAGGGTGACGATGCGCTCGTTGGGGCCGACCTTGGCCAGCATGGCTTCGCCTTCCTGACGGATAAAGCGCGCCACGTCGGCATTCTTGCCCCGGGTATTGAGCGGTATCTCTACCAGTTCCAGCGACAGCTCGGCGGGCAGACGCTTGGCATACTCGTGCCAGCCTTCTTCCACCCACTTGGGCATGCGTGAACCGACAGCAATCAGACGCAGGCGCACAGCCGTTCCTTATTCCTGGTCTTTGTTCAGCTTGTCGAAGTGCGCGTGGCCCACTTCCGGGCTGTGGTGCTTGCCATCGGCGGCACGGCTCTGCTCGGCGCCTTTCCACAGACGCTCCAGGTCGTAGAACTGGCGAGCGTTGGAGGTCATCATGTGAACGATCACATCGTCCATGTCCAGCAGCACCCAGTCGCTGTCGCCCTTGCCTTCTTCACCCAGCGGCTTCACGCCTTGGGCTTTGACGGCTTCGCGGACCTTGTCGAGCATCGCGCCGATCTGGCGGTTCGAGGTACCGGTGGCGATGATCATGAAGTCGGTGATGCTCTGCTTGTCGCGCACGTCCAGCACCTGGATATCCTGGGCCTTGACGTCCTCCAGGGCAGCCACGGCGACCTTTACCAGCTCTTCGCCGGCCAGTTCCGGGCCTACGTGGGCTTCAACCGGCAGCGGCGCGCTTTTGAAAGTGCCTTTGCGCTTAACTTTGCTTACGTCTTTGTTCGTCATATAAAACTCGTTTTGCTCGTATGTTCGGGCGCCTGCCGTACGATTTTTCGTGCGTTCAAGCGCGCCTTTTCAGTTCGACGCACGGTAAAGCCCGTGCGCATCGATGTAGGCCAGGACCGCGTCAGGCACCAGGAAACGTACCGACTTCCCGCTGGCCAGCAGTTGACGGATCTGGGTGGCGGACACCGCAAGCGGGGTCTGCCAGACGAATGCAATATTCCCGTTCGGCCCGGTCAGGGCCAAGGGGTCACTTACCGACCGCGCGGCCAGCAGGTTGCGCAAGGCATCCGGCGGTTCGCTGTCGGCATCCGGGCGTTGCAGAACCAGGATGTGGCAATGCTGGAGGAGTTCCTCCCAGCGATGCCAAGAGGGCAGGCCGCAAAAAGCGTCCCAGCCCAGAAGCAAAAACAACTGGTCATCCGCGGCCAACTCGGCGCGCATCAGCTCCAGGGTGTCAACAGTGTAGGACGGTTTATCGCGCTTGAGCTCGCGGTCGTCCACCACCAGCGGCGTTATGCCTTCCACCGCCAGGCGCACCATTTCCAGGCGTTGCTGCGGCGATACCTGCGGCGTATCGCGATGGGGCGGCCGCGCATTGGGCATCACGCGCAGCTCGTCCAGCGCGAGGGCATCCGCAACTTCCAGGGCACTGCGCAAATGGCCGATGTGCACGGGGTCGAAGGTACCGCCGAGCAGCCCGATGCGTTTACCCATCAAGTGCGCACATGACCGTCGCCGAACACCACGTACTTCTCGCTGGTCAGGCCTTCCAGCCCGACCGGGCCACGGGCGTGGAGCTTGTCGGTGGAAATCCCGATCTCTGCGCCCAGGCCGTATTCGAAGCCGTCGGCAAAGCGTGTCGAAGCGTTGATCATCACCGAGGCGGAATCCACTTCGTTGAGGAAGCGCCGGGCATCGCTGAAATGCTCGGAGACAATGGCGTCGGTGTGCTTGGAGCCGTAGGTGTTGATGTGTTCGATGGCTTCGTCGAGGTCATCGACGATCTTGATCGACAGGATCGGCGCGGTGTATTCGGTGTACCAGTCCAGCTCGGTCGCCTCGATCACGTCCGCACCCAGCAGCGCACGGGTGCGCTCGCAACCGCGCAGTTCAACGCCCTTGTCGCGGTAGATGGCAGCCAGCGGCGGTAGCACGCGCTCGGCAATGCCGACGTGCACCAGCAGGGTTTCCATGGTGTTGCACGGGGCGTAGCGGTGGGTCTTGGCGTTGTCGGCGATGCGGATCGCCTTGTCGATGTCAGCGGCGATGTCGATGTACACGTGGCACACGCCGTCCAGGTGCTTGATCACTGGCACCTTGGCATCGCGGCTGACGCGTTCGATCAGGCTCTTGCCGCCACGCGGCACGATCACGTCGACGAATTCCGGCATGGTGATCAGCGCACCCACGGCGGCGCGGTCGGTGGTTTCCACCACTTGCACCACTTCGGCGGGCAACTCGGCCACGGCCAGGCCCTGCTGGATGCAGGCCGCGATGGCACGGTTGGAATTGATCGCCTCGGAACCGCCGCGCAGGATGGTGGCGTTGCCAGACTTCAGGCACAGGCTCGCAGCGTCGATGGTCACGTTCGGACGCGACTCGTAAATGATACCGATCACGCCCAGGGGCACGCGCATCTTGCCGACCTGAATGCCGGACGGCAGGTAACGCATGTCGCGAATTTCACCGATGGGGTCAGGCAGCTTGGCCACCTGACGCAGGCCTTCGATCATGTCGTCGATACGTGCCGGAGTCAGTGCCAGGCGGTCCAGCAGGGCCGGCTCCAGGCCACTGGCGCGGCCGTTGGCCAGGTCTTGCTCGTTGGCGGCGCTGAGCTCGGAGCGCGAAGCATCCAGGGCATCGGCGGCGGCCAGCAGGGCACGGTTCTTCTGCGCAGTGCTCGCACGGGCGATCAACCGCGAGGCCTGACGGGCAGCGCGACCCAGGCGGGTCATGTAGTCAAGAACGGACTCAGTCATGGTCAGGGAGTCTTGGCAGGGAGGAAAGCGGCAGATTATAGCTGTGACGCCGCCCGACTGACAGCGGTGAGGGGCGGATGGTCGAAATGAACTGTAAAAACCTGGGGTTCAGCGGTAATTAAGGTGGGAGTTGTTATGATTCCGTCACATTTAGCCGTATTTACCCTGACCGCCATGCCCAGTTCATCGCCGCAACTCCCCGCCAGCGCCCTGCCCGACTGCTTCTTCGACCGTGACGCGCAACTGCTTGCGCAGGAATTGCTCGGCAAAGTCATCCGCCATCGCGTCGGTGAAACCTGGCTTTCGGCGCGGATTATTGAAACCGAAGCCTATTACGTGGCGGAAAAAGGCAGTCACGCCTCATTGGGCTACACAGAAAAGCGTAAGGCTTTGTTTCTGGATGGCGGGCATATCTACATGTACTACGCCCGGGGTGGCGATTCGCTGAACTTCAGCGCCCATGGACCAGGCAATGCCGTGTTGATCAAATCGGCCTATCCATGGGTCGATGACGTATCAGGCCCGGCCAGCCTGGCACAGATGTTGTTGAACAACCCGACCCCTGACGGCAGTCCCCGCGCCTCGCAAAAACTGTGCGCCGGCCAGACCCTGCTGTGTAAGGCCTTGGGTCTGAAGGTGCCGATGTGGGATGCCAAGCGCTTCGATCAGGAACGGCTCTATGTGGAAGATGTGGGGCAGACCCCGACCCAGATCATCCAGACCACCCGCCTGGGGATCCCCAGCGGGCGTGATGAACACCTGATGTACCGCTTCGTCGATGCTGGCTACGCGCCTTATTGCACGCGGAACCCGCTGCGCAAGGGCCAGGTCGAAGGCCGCGATTATTTTTTGATTTGAGCATGGAGTGGATTGTATGGGCCAATGGCTCGATAGCATTACCGGCTGGTTGACCCTGAACCCCGAATGGCTGGCGGTCGCGGTGTTTATCGTCGCCTGCGTGGAGTGCCTGGCCATCGCCGGGCTGATCGTGCCGGGCACGGTATTGTTGTTTGCCATTGCCGCCCTCGCCGGCAGCGGTGCGCTGTCACTGAGCGAGACCCTGCTGCTGGGCTTCCTCGGCGGATTGTTGGGTGACGGGGTTTCCTACTACTTGGGGCGACATTTCCACCAGAACATCCGGCGCTTGCCCGGCTTGCGTCATCACCCGGAATGGATGAACGGCGCCGAAACCTACTTCCACAAGTACGGCATTGCCAGCCTGCTGGTCGGGCGCTTCATCGGCCCGCTGCGGCCCATGCTGCCGATGGTGGCTGGGATGTGCGACATGCCCTTCCCGCGTTTTGCGATTGTCAGCCTCGTGGCGGCGGCGGGATGGTCGGTGGCGTACCTGCTGCCAGGCTGGGCGACCGGCGCCGCATTCCGCCTGCCATTGCCGGAGGGTTTCTGGCCTGAAGCGGGAGTGGTAGCAGCCTGTATCGCGGTGGTGCTGGGCCTGAGCCTGAACAGCAGCCTGCGTGGCCATCGTCGCGCTACCCTTTGGATCGGTTGCGCCAGCCTGACGATGTTGATCGCCTTGTTTATCGGCTACCCCCACCTCAATGACTTTGACCAGGGCCTGAGCGCCCTGGTGCAGGAGCACCGCAGCCCCTGGCTGGACGAAGTGATGGTGCGCATCACCCAACTGGGCGAATTCAAGAAGATGTTCGTCGCCAGCGCCGTGTTTACCGGCTTGCTGCTAGTGGCTCGGCAATGGCGCCATGCGGTGTTTGTCGGCGCGACCCTCGCCGGTGCGGCGGTGATCAACACCGGAACCAAGTTGTTTTTCGCCCGTGGCCGCCCGGAAATCCTCACAGACCCACTGACCAGTTTCAGTATGCCCAGCGGCCATGCATCCGGCGCGTTTGCGTTTTTCCTGGCCCTCGCGGTCCTGGCCGGGCGCGGGCAACCCATCCGGCTACGCCTGACCTGGATGCTGCTGGGCTGCATTCCCGCCGCCTTTATCGCATTGTCGCGGGTCTACCTGGGCGCGCATTGGCCCACAGACATCCTGGCCGGCACGCTGCTGGCGATGACGGTATGTGCGTTCAGCCTGGGGGTCAGCCAGTACCGCAGCCCGCTGCCGGCGATGCCGCAAAAAGCCTGGTGGCTGTTGCTGCCAGCATTGGTGGCGGTGCTCAGCTTTATCGCCCTCACCGGCACGCCCCACGCCCTGCTGCGTTATGCCTATTAAGTGAACAACTCGCCCTGCAACTCATCGAGCAGCATCTGGATCGCATCCAGGCGCTGCTGCGGGTCGTCGAGTTGCAGCAGGTCGATCTTGTCGGCCTCGGTGAATGGCAGCAGATACGCCAGTTGATTGCCCAAGGCTTGCTGCCCGTCGGCGTGGGCGTCCATGTCCAGCGAGGCCACCATCGGATGCTCGGCCAACGCCTGGAGCAATGCCAGCAGGTCGGCGTCCTCTTCTTCCAGCGGTTGATCCGGCAGTTCTTCGAGCCACTGCACATCAGCCACCAGCAACTGGTCTTTCTGCACGCCCGCGTCACGCACCCGGAACCGGCGACCGCCTTCGACACGAATCCCCAGCAGGCCATTGTCCTGCTGCTTGAAGTCGCGGATCAGCGCTTCACAGCCGATCAGCGCGTAGCCGTCCGGGGCCAGGCCCACTTCCTTGCCGTCGAGGATGCACACCACGCCGAAGCTTTCGCCCTTTTTCATGCAGCGGGCGACCATGTCCAGATAGCGCGCCTCGAACAATTGCAGGTCGAGGGTGCAGCCTGGGAATAGCACGGTATTGAGTGGGAACAGCGCCAGACTCATAAAGGTTTCCTTAAACCCGGTTTAAACGATCACCGACACAGCCAGCGGCAGGAACACTGCCGTGGCCACGCCCATCAGACTCATGGCCAGCGCCGCAAAGGCGCCGCACTCTTCGCTTTCCTGCAACGCCACTGAGGTGCCGACCGCGTGGGCGGTCATGCCCAGGGCCATGCCCCGCGCCTCAGGGCTGTGCACGCCCAGGCGCGACAGGTATGCCGGGCCGATCATCGCGCCGATCACCCCGGTGATCAGCACAAACACCGCCGCCAATGCCGCCACACCGCCAATCTGCTCGGCCACCAGCATGGCGATCGGCGAGGTCACCGACTTGGGCGCCATGGTCATCAACATCCTGTGTTCGGCGCCAAACCACCAGCCCAGCAGTACACACAGGCCGGTGGCCAACACTCCGCCTATCACCAGCGTAGTAAAAATCGGCCAGAACAATTGGCGAATGCGCCGCAGGTTCAAGTAGAGCGGCACCGCCAGGGCCACCGTCGCCGGGCCCAGCAGGATGCCCATGATCTCGGTGCTCTTGCGGTACTCGGCGTAGCTCAGGCCACAGCTGATCAGTACGCCGATCACCAGCAGCATGGAAACCAGTACAGGCTGCAGGAAGATCCAGCGGGTTTTCTCGAAACCGGCCAGTACCAGTTGATAGGCACCCAGGGTGATGCCGATACCGAACAACGGGTGATGGATCACCGCCGCCCAGGCGCCCTGCCAGTCGAAGGTCATTGATCCTTCTCCTTGCGCTTGACCATCTGCTGCATC
Source organism: Pseudomonas sp. NFPP24 (assembly GCF_900112095.1). NCBI lineage: Bacteria > Pseudomonadati > Pseudomonadota > Gammaproteobacteria > Pseudomonadales > Pseudomonadaceae > Pseudomonas > Pseudomonas sp. NFPP24. Next base: position 104,648 of record NZ_FOKD01000008.1, on the reverse strand, counting down.
AACACGCCGACAAAGCCCATGGCAATCACCAGTGACAACACCAGCGCACCGACAATGGCCCAGAAGTCCGCGGCGATGTCCTTGGCATACACCATCACGCCTACCGCCGGCGGCACCAGCAGCAACGGCAGGTACCGTAACAGGCTGCTGGCGGCCAGGCTCAATGGCTCGCCGACTTCGCCACGCCAGACCAGGAAACCCAGCATCAGCAGCAGCCCGATGATCGGCCCCGGCAGTACCGGCAACAGCAAATGATTGATCGCGGTGCCGATCAATTGAAACAGCACCAGCCAGGTCAGGCCCCGTAACAGCATCCGTTCTTCCCCCTCGAAACTCGCCCGCATTATAAGCATGCCCGCCCTATGCACCGGCATTCGCCAAAAGCATGGTGGGTTGACCGGGCCGATTGGCCATGATGATCTACATTGGTTCTCTGTAATCGATAAAAACAGCACCGATGAACCAAGGAGAGACGCAATGCCCCATGTACCCGTAGCGCAGCTCAAAGACTATGTCGGCAAGGAACTGGGACGTTCCGAATGGCTCACCATCGACCAGGCACGCATCAACCTGTTCGCCGAGGCCACGGGCGATCATCAGTTCATCCACGTCGACCCGGTCAAGGCCGCGCAAACGCCATTCGGCAGCACCATCGCCCACGGCTTCCTGTCGTTGTCGCTGATTCCCAAGCTGATCGAAGACATCCTGATCATGCCCGAAGGCCTGAAGATGGCAGTCAATTATGGTTTGGACAGCGTGCGCTTCATCCAGCCGGTGAAGGTCAACTCCAACGTGCGCCTGGCGGTCACCCTCACCGACGTGTCCGAGAAAAAGCCCGGCCAGTGGTTGCTCAAGGCAACCTGCACCCTGGAAATCGAAGGCCAGGAAAAACCGGCTTACATTGCCGAGTCGTTGTCACTCTGCTTTGTATAAGGCCGTGCCTGTGGTGGGGAAATAAACCTCACCACAGGGTATGTAAATTTATGTATGAAACTCGCAGCTGCGGCATACTCGGCGCTCAATTATCCGGATCCCGCTATGCGCCCACTCGCTCCCCTCGCCCTTGCCCTGTTGCTCACCGCTTGCGGAGATGGCGAATCGCTGTTGCCGCCCGATGCGCGCCTGCCTGATGGCGGCCGCTACCGGGGTGATGTGGTCGATGGCTTGCTGCAGGGCCAGGGCCGCGTGGACTACCCCAACGGCAGCTGGTACGCCGGGCAGTTCGACAAGGGCCAGTGGCACGGCCAGGGCGAATGGCATGGCAGCAACGGCGAAGTCTATAAAGGCCGGTTCCAGCAAGGCCTGTTCGATGGCCAGGGCAGCCTGACCACGGCGGGCAGCCACTATGTGGGCGGCTTCAAGAACGGACGACGCAATGGCGAAGGCACCCTCAAAGAGGGGCAGATGACCTATCGCGGCGAATTCAAGGACGACCAGTATTCCGGCCTTGGTCGCCTGGAGCTGGCGGACGGCAGCCAGTACCAGGGCCAGTTCGCCCACGGCAAGCCCAATGGCGAAGGCCAGCGTAACGACGACAGCGGCAACCAGTTCAGCGGCCATTTCGTCGATGGCCAGTTGGAAGGCAACGGCACCTTCAACAGCGCCGACGGTGACATCTATGTCGGCCAGTTCAAGCAGAACCAACTCAACGGCAAGGGCCGCTACGAGAACGCCGATGGCGACGTGTGGATCGGCCAATTCAAGGAAGGCGCGCTCAGCGGCAAGGGCGAGTTGATCGGTGTGGATGGCAGCCACTACGTCGGCCAGTTCGCTGATTGGCGCTTTAGCGGCGAAGGTCGCCTCAACCTCACCGATGGCAGCTTCTATATCGGCGGTTTCGACGGCGACAACTATCAAGGCAAAGGTACCCTGGTCCTCACCGACGGCACCGTGCAGGCCGGTACCTGGGTCAATGGCATGCGCGTGCGTGACGCCGACGGCAAGCTGCTGCCCGACCCCCTGGAAATCGGCGTGCTGGCCCAAGGCCGCCTGCTGGATGCAGCCCTCGCCGCCGTGCCCGCCTCCACCCCCGCCGTGGAGCTGTACACCCTGGCCGTGGCTGGCGACGGTAAACAAAGCGTGTTCCTGCGCGAAGCCGATTACGTCAGCAATATGCTCGCCACCCGCTTCGGCGCACGCGGGCAGATTCGCCTGGTCAATCACCGCGACCACATCACCGATCGCCCCCTGGCCACCCGCGAAAGCTTGCGTCGCGCCGTGCAAACCCTGGCCGAGCGCACCGGCCCGGAAGACTTGGTGTTCATCTACATGACCAGCCACGGTACCCACGAACACGAACTGGTGCTGGACCAGCCGCGCATGGAGCTGGCCGACCTGCCAGCCGATGAGCTGGCGGCCGTGCTGGCACCGCTGAAGAACCGCGACAAGATCGTGGTGATTTCGGCCTGCTACTCCGGCGGCTTCATCCCGGCCTTGAAGGATGAGCACACGCTGATCATGACCGCCTCCCGGGCCGACCGCGTGTCCTTCGGCTGCTCCGAGGAAGCCGACTTCACCTACTTCGGCGACGCCCTCTTCGCCCAAGCCCTCAACCAGACCGACGACTTGCAGCAAGCCTTCAAGCTGGCGCAACTGCATGTGGCCGAACGCGAACAGGCGGACAACTTCGAAGCCTCCGAACCGCAGATCTGGGCCCCCAAGGGTGTGATCGCCCACTGGCAATTATTACGCAAACAGCAGGCACGAAAGGCGCTGGAAAGCGTCTCAATGAATAGCAAGGAAGCCAAAGGCAACTAAGCTGTAACGTGTAACAAGGGGGAAACACCATGTACCTGACGCCTCAGCATATCTTGCTCGCCGGAGCCACCGGCCTTACCGGCGAACACCTGCTCGACCGCCTGCTCAACGAACCCACCGTGACCCGCGTGCTTGCGCCCAGCCGCAAGCCGCTGGCCGAACACCCGCATTTGGAAAACCCGGTGGGCGACCCGGCGGTGCTCCTGCCACAACTGAGCGGCCGGGTGGATATCGCCTTCTGCTGCCTGGGCACCACCCTCAAACAAGCTGGTTCCGAAGCCGCCTTTCGCGCGGTTGACCTGGACATGGTCGTGGCGTTCGCCAAGCGTGCGCGGGAAATGGGCGCGCGGCACCTGATCGTGATCAGCGCGATTGGCGCCGACCCGAAATCCTCGGTGTTCTACAACCGCGTCAAGGGGGAAATGGAACAAGCCTTGAGGGCCCAGGACTGGCCACAGCTGACCATCGTGCGGCCTTCGTTGTTGCTGGGGGAACGCTTGCAACCGCGCTTGGCGGAGCAATTGGCCGGGCCGCTGTCGCGGTTGATTCCGGGCAAATACCACGGCATTGAAGTGTGCGAACTGGCCCGCGCCATGTGGCGCCTGGCGCTGGAAGAGCAGGATGGGGTGCGGGTGGTGGAGTCGGACGAGTTGCGCAAGCTCGGCAAATAACCGGTCCCTTCCCACTGAAGGGCTTTTTCGTGGCGAGCTGGCTTGCCCCAGGGTTACAGGCCGCCCGTGGCGTTGAAACCAACGCCCAACACCGTCAACACCGACAGTGGCAACAACAAGGTATCGAGCAACGCACTCGCCGGCAGATCCACCCCAGGATAACCCGGCGCCTCGGCACCAAACCTGTCCTTGGCGCAGCAGCCACCATTCATCGCATACAAATCCAACCGCGTGCCGGCATACACCACCGGCGCACCCGGTTGCGCCGCGTCCAACGTACGCGCGGTGGCGCAGCCCGTCAGTTGCAGCGCCAGCAGGACCAGCAGCGCCTTATTCATCGCTGCTCAAATGGTGCTCGCCCCAACGTGGCAGCATGTCCTGGGGAATGTTCAGCAGGTTGAGAATGCGCGCCACCACAAAGTCCACCAGGTCATCGATGGTCTGCGGCTGGTGATAGAAACCCGGCGAGGCCGGCAGAATGGTCACGCCCATGTTCGACAACTTGAGCATGTGCTCCAGGTGAATGCTCGAATACGGCGCTTCTCGTGGCACCAGGATCAACTGGCGGCGCTCCTTCAAGGTCACGTCAGCAGCCCGTTCGATCAAGTTGTTGCAGGCCCCCGTGGCAATCGCCGACAAGGTGCCCGTGGAACACGGCACCACCACCATCGCCGCCGGCGCTCCCGAGCCGGACGCCACCGGCGACATCCAGTCCTCTTTGCCGTAGACCTTGATCTGCCCCGCCGCCGCACCGGTGTATTCGGTGAGGAAGGCCTGCATGGCCTGCACCTTGGGCGGCAGCGCCACGTCGGTCTCGGTGGCCATCACCAACTGCGCGGCCTTGGAGATCAGGAAATGCACTTCGCGGTCTTCACGCACCAGGCAATCGAGCAGACGCAAGCCATAGGGTGCGCCGGATGCACCGGTCATCGCCAGGGTGACGCGCTCCGGGCCGCTCATTTCAGCGCCTCGGCCAACTTGCCATGCAGGCCGCCAAAGCCGCCGTTGCTCATGACCACTACGTGAGTGCCGGGCTTGGCCTGGTGCTTGACGTGTTCGATGATGCCTTCGATGGAGTCGCAGACGCTGGACGGCACCGTGCACAGGGCGGCAATCGCCGGCAGGTCCCAGCCGAGATTGGCCGGTGCGTACCAGACCACCTGGTCGGCATCGGTGACGCTTTCCGGCAGGCCGTCGCGGTGCGCGCCAAGCTTCATGGAGTTGGAGCGCGGCTCGACAATCGCAATGATCGGCGCATCGCCAACGCGCTTGCGCAGGCCATCCAGGGTGGTGGCAATCGCCGTCGGGTGGTGGGCAAAGTCGTCGTAGATGGTAATCCCATTCACGTCGGCGACCTTTTCCATACGCCGTTTCACGCTCTTGAATGCACTCAGCGCGGCGATACCCATGGACGGCACTACGCCTACATGCCGCGCAGCCGCCAGGGTCACCAAAGCGTTGGCGACGTTATGCTGGCCGGTCATGTCCCACTCGACGATGCCTTGGGCCTCGCCCTCGAACAGCACTTCAAAGCGGGAACCGTCTTCGCTGAGCAACTTGACCTGCCACTGCCCGCCCGCGCCGGTGGTTTGTACCGGGGTCCAGCAGCCCATCTCGATCACGCGCTGCAAGGCAGGCTCGGTGGTCGGGTGGATCACCAGGCCTTCGCTTGGAATGGTCCGCACCAAGTGGTGGAACTGGCGCTCGATGGCCGCCAGGTCGGGGAAGATGTCGGCGTGATCGAATTCCAGGTTGTTCAGGATTGCCGTGCGCGGACGGTAGTGAACGAACTTTGAGCGCTTGTCGAAGAAGGCGCTGTCGTATTCATCCGCCTCGATCACGAAGAACGGCGTGTCGCCCAAGCGCGCCGACACCGAGAAATTCTGCGGCACGCCGCCAATCAGGAAGCCCGGGCTCATGCCCGCATGCTCAAGCACCCAGGCCAGCATGCTGCTGGTGGTGGTCTTGCCGTGAGTGCCGGCGACAGCAAGTACCCAGCGGCCTTGCAGCACGTGGTCGGCCAGCCACTGCGGGCCAGACACATAAGGCAAACCTTTGTTGAGCACATATTCGACCGCTGGGTTGCCACGGGACATGGCGTTGCCGATCACCACCAGGTCAGGGACCGGGTCGAATTGCTCCGGGTCGTAGCCTTGGGTCAGCTCGATGCCCTGGGCCTCGAGTTGCGTGCTCATGGGCGGATAGACGTTGGCGTCGGAGCCGGTGACATGGTGGCCCAGCTCTTTGGCCAGCACCGCCATCGAGCCCATGAACGTGCCGCAGATACCGAGAATATGAATGTGCATAGTCGACCTCGTAAAACATCGAGGCAGGTTAGCGCAGGGGGGCGAAAATCGCACTCTTTAGCTGTCAGGAAGCGGCCCCGGAGGGCCGCCCGGGGACTCAGACGGTCGCCGTATCAGCTGTTGTTTCGACGGGTAACTCGGTGGCCTTGAGTACGATGAGTTTGCCGATGAACTTGTTCACCGCCTCAAAACGCTTGTCCAGGCTGTCCAGCCGGCTGCTGTCGGTACCGGTCGTTGCGCCGGAAGCTTCTTTGTAAGGTCGAAAGATCATGTCGTTTTCATCACCGATCATCTTGAGTTGATTTTCGGCGACGTCGTACAAGGCCTCAAGCGCGGCCAGTCGCTCACCCGGAGACTGTGAATCACGTTCAACCAATTTGAGGGCCGTCGCATCCGTCCCCTCCCGTATTGCCATGATGTTATTCGCCACGACCTCGATACGCAGTTCGGCCAGGGCCAATCGCGTGTCCACATTGGCATTCTGCGTCGAAATACTGCCCGTGGGCGTCGTCCCCTGAGTGCTGGGGGCCGGTTGGTGCACCGGTGGCAGTACCGGGGTCTGTGCGGCGTACTGGCCTTTGATCGCCTCTCCTGTCCAAGCGGACCCTGCGTAGGTTGCAATACTGAGTGGCGCACTGACGAGCCCATTGACACCCGCATTTACAAAGGCATCACGGGCCACCGTGCCGAGTTTGGGGGAAGTAGAAAACACACCGGCCTTGTGCAATCGGTCTGCAACGATCAGGTTTTGCGTCACCTCGGCCAAGCTCTTGGGAGCAGCATGGCTCTGGGACGGAATCACATTGGTCACCGGCTGGCCAGTGATCTTTGGCAAAATACTCTTGAAGGCACTTCCCGCAGACCCCGTCGGCGGCGCTGGGCTTGCAGGCGGGGGATTGAGGCGTGGCCGTGAGCCTCCAACGCTGCTTCCCCGTGTCGGTGGTGATGGCGGACGCCGCCTGAACGGGTTGAAAAACAAGTCTCTCTTGCGACGACTGTGTACCTCTTGCCCGTTTTGGGCTTCATCACTGGGATAATTAATGGGCGGTGCCGTGGGCTCTTTTGATGACTCGGTGGACGGTTGTTCAGTTTGCATAGGTGTTGCCGGAGTCTGACCTGTTATACGCATAACCTTCACCCTGATAACTTCTGAAACGGATGGTTGTTGAGACAGGCAAGGCCAAATTGCACATTGGCCTTATCCTTTGCGTCTTGAAAAACCAACCACCAGTTCCAGAAAACCAATGCCGCGCAAACAAAGCCGACCCCTCGGACGGTGAGCGATAACCGTGACTTACACGCCGCAGTTAATAAGCGACCGGCAACTAACATTCCTGGCGCAATTGACGAGCGATTCCGTACTTGCGCAACTTTCTATATAACGTATTTCGACTGATGCCCAATAAAACCGCGGTCTGGCTCATGTGCCAGTGTTGCTGCGCCAAGGCGGCCAGCAACGCTCCACGTTCGGCGACATCAAGCGATGAATCAACCGATGGCATGACACTGTTTGCCTGTGCGGTCTGCGAACCACGAACACGGGCGGGCACGTCTTCAAGCCGAACAAGACCGTCCGTACATAGCGCGATCAGCGTGCGCAGCACCATGCGCATCTGACGCACATTGCCCGGCCAGGCAAACGCCAACAACACACGGCGTGCAGCAGGATCCAGCGCGACCTGTTGCTCACCCGCCTCCTGGCCCAGCAGAAAATCCAGCAACTGGGATTTGTCCGCGCGATCACGCAGTGCCGGCAGGGAAATTTCCAGACCATTGAGCCGGTAGTACAAGTCTTCGCGAAAGGTGCCGTCCTGCACACGCGCCAGCAAATTGCGATGGGTGGCGCTGATAATTCGTACGTTTACCGCCTCGGGCTCACCGCCGAGCGGCACCACCAGCCGGTCCTCCAGCACTCTTAGCAGACGGGTTTGCAGCGCCAGGGGCATATCGCCGATTTCGTCGAGAAACAGGGTGCCGCCATCGGCTTGCTGCAACTTGCCTTGCATGCCTTCTTTGCGCGCACCGGTAAAGCTGCCTCCCCGATAGCCGAACAATTCACTTTCGATCAGGCTTTCCGGGATGGCGGCACAGTTGAGTGCCACAAATGCCTTGTCGGCCCGCTGGCTGGCCTGATGCACGGCCTTGGCAAAGGCCTCTTTACCGGAACCGGTTTCGCCATTGATCAGCAACGGCACATCGCGCTCGAAAACCCGCAACGCCTTGCTGAAGTCCTGTTGCAGGGCCGGATCGCCCAGGCAGATGCCGGGCAGGCGCGGCCGTTCCACTACCGCAGGTTTGGCAACGGGTGTGGGAATACTGCGCACCTGACCGCGCAGCGCCGCGAACAAATGCCGACCATCGCGGGTACGCAACGGCCAACTGGCGGTGGCATTGGCGCTGGCGCGGCCGAGCAACTGATCGAGGGTGCATTCGAAAAATGCCTCCACCGGCTGGCCCAGCAGACCGCCACGCAACTGCCCCAACAGGTTCAGCGCACTCTGGTTCACCGCGCAGATGCGCCCGTCGCCATCGAACGCCAGCAATCCTTCACTGAACAACCCCACCGACTCAGCCTGCAGGTGAAAGCGCAGCAACCAGTGGTTTTCAAAGTGGCGCAAGAAATAGCAACTCTCGATCATCTTCGCCGACAGATTGACCAGCGCCATGGTGTGAAACTGGCTCTGACGCGACACCGCCTCGCGGGCCGAGGACACATCCAGCACAGCCAGCAGATCGCCATGGGGATCGAACACCGGGCTAGCCGAACAGGTCAGCCCGGTATGCCGGCCACGGAAGTGTTCATCACGATGAATGGTCAGGGACTGGCGCTCCACCAGGCAGGTGCCGATGCCGTTGGTGCCCTCGCACGCTTCGCTCCAGTCAGCGCCCAGCCAAAGCCCGGCGCGTTCGAAGATCTTGCGCTCGGACGGCGCGGTGACACAGTTGAGGATCACGCCTCGCGCATCGGTCAGCAGTACCGCATGCCCGGCGCCGGACAGCTGCTGGTGCAGGCTGTTCATCTCACTGCCGGCGATATGCAGCACCTGTTGCAGGCGCTCGCGGCTTTCCAGCAGGCGCCCGTGTTCAAGCACGGTGGGGGCAATGGTTTGCGCAGGGTCGAGGTGATAGTCCTCCAGGCAGCGCAGCCAGGAGCGGGCGATGGAGGGATCGCTGGATGGGTCGCGGCCATGCGCCACGGTGAGCACTTGCTGGGCATGGCGACTGAAATGATCGTTGTGCATTTCTTATTATTCTCCCTGCGTGAGAACCACCAGCATCCCCCAGCCATCCAGGCAATGCAATCCCGTGCCGACCCGCCGGTCACGGGCTGTACCGTTTACGGCACAAACTGTCACACAGGCTGTATCAACCCTGCCACAGCAACGCCTTGCAACAATGCCCAACCCCTTGATTTAGCTGGCTCACACAGCGGTGGCCCAACCTTTGCTCTACGCTTATCAAGCGCTCGTTGCGCTGCGCTCCCAATAAACATAAAAGCCAGGAGATACCCACCATGCGTTACGCACACCCCGGTACTGAAGGCGCCATCGTTTCGTTCAAGGCCAAGTACGGCAACTACATCGGTGGCGAGTTCGTTGCACCGGTCGATGGCAACTATTTCACCAACACTTCGCCGGTCAACGGCAAGGCAATTGCCGAATTCCCGCGCTCCACCGCCAAAGATATCGACAAAGCCCTGGACGCCGCCCACGCCGCCGCCGACGCCTGGGGCAAGACCTCGGCCCAGGACCGTTCGCTGGTCCTGTTGAAAATCGCCGACCGCATCGAACAGAACCTCGAACTGCTGGCCATCACCGAAACCTGGGACAACGGCAAGGCCGTGCGTGAAACCCTCAACGCCGACATCCCGCTGGCGGCCGACCACTTCCGCTACTTCGCCGGCTGCATTCGCGCCCAGGAAGGCACCAGCGCCGAGATCAACGAACACACCGCCTCTTACCACTTCCACGAACCGCTGGGCGTGGTTGGCCAGATCATCCCGTGGAACTTCCCGCTGCTGATGGCCGCGTGGAAACTCGCCCCGGCGCTGGCCGCCGGTAACTGCGTGGTGCTCAAGCCCGCCGAACAAACCCCGCTGGGCATCAACGTGCTGCTGGAAGTGATCGGCGACCTGCTGCCACCGGGCGTGCTGAACGTGGTGCACGGTTTCGGCAAGGAAGCCGGCGAAGCCCTGGCGACCAGCAAGCGCATCGCCAAGATTGCCTTCACCGGCTCCACCCCGGTGGGTTCGCACATCATGCATGCGGCGGCCGAGAACATTATTCCGTCGACTGTTGAGCTGGGCGGCAAGTCGCCGAACATCTTCTTCGCCGACATCATGAAAGCCGAACCTTCGTTCATCGAAAAAGCAGCCGAAGGCCTGGTGCTGGCATTCTTCAACCAGGGCGAAGTGTGCACCTGCCCTTCCCGTGCGCTGGTGGAAGAATCGATCTACGACGACTTCATGAAAGTGGTGATGAAGAAGATCGAGTCGATCAAACGCGGCGACCCGCTGGATACCGACACCATGGTCGGCGCCCAGGCGTCCGAGCAGCAGTTCGACAAGATCCTGTCCTACCTGGAAATCGCCAAGGGCGAAGGCGCGCAGTTGCTGACCGGCGGCAAGGTCGAGAAGCTTAGCGGTGACATGGCCGGCGGCTATTACATCCAGCCGACCCTGCTCAAGGGCACCAACGAGATGCGTGTGTTCCAGGAAGAAATCTTCGGCCCGGTGGTGAGCATCACCACTTTCAAGGACGAAGCCGAAGCCCTGGCGATTGCCAACGACACCGAATTCGGCCTGGGCGCCGGTGTGTGGACCCGCGACATCAACCGCGCCTACCGCATGGGCCGCGCGATCAAGGCGGGCCGCGTGTGGACCAACTGCTACCACCTGTACCCGGCCCATGCCGCGTTCGGTGGTTACAAGAAGTCCGGCGTTGGCCGTGAAACCCACAAGATGATGTTGGATCACTACCAGCAGACCAAGAACTTGCTGGTGAGCTACGACATTAATCCGCTGGGCTTCTTCTAATTACCCCCTCGCACATTTGAAATGCAATCAAATGTGGGAGGGGCTTATCTCCTCCCACATTTTGCATTCGACACAAAGACGCCAAATTAAAAACAATAAGAATGAAAGGTACTTTCCCATGCCTAGCGAACCGACTGGATCTTCTGTCGACTTCGAAAAAGTCGACTCCCAATACTTCCAACAACGCGAACTGAAAAAAGGCGCCGCCGGCTGGGTACTGCTGGTCGGCCTTGGCGTTGCCTACGTGATCTCCGGCGACTACGCCGGCTGGAACTTCGGCCTGGCCCAAGGTGGCTGGGGCGGGATGTTCCTGGCCACATTGCTGATGGCCACCATGTACCTGTGCATGTGTTTTTCCCTGGCCGAGCTGTCTTCCATGATCCCCACCGCCGGCGGTGGCTACGGCTTCGCCCGCAGCGCCTTTGGTCCCTGGGGCGGGTTTCTCACCGGCACCGCGATCCTGATCGAATACGCCATCGCCCCCGCCGCCATCGCGGTGTTTATCGGCGCGTATTGCGAGTCGCTGTTCGGCATTGGCGGCTGGATGATTTACCTGGCGTTCTACATCATCTTTATCGGCATCCACATCTTGGGTGTCGGCGAAGCCTTGAAGCTGATGTTCGTGATTACCGCCGTGGCTGCGATTGCCCTGGGCGTGTTCCTGGTGTCGATGGTGCCGCACTTCAGTGTCGCCAACCTGCTGGACATCCCGGTGACCGAGGCCAAGGGTGCCAGCACCTTCCTGCCGTTCGGTTATGTGGGTGTGTGGGCGGCAATCCCCTATGCCATCTGGTTTTTCCTGGCCGTCGAGGGCGTGCCGCTGGCCGCCGAAGAAACCAAGAACCCCAAGCGCGACCTGCCGCGCGGCCTGATTGGCGCCATTGTGGTGCTGACCAGTTTTGCCCTGCTGATCCTGGTAATAGCACCGGGCGGCGCCGGCACGTACGCGTTGATCAAGTCCGGCAACCCGCTGGTGGAGGCGCTGGCCTTGTCCTATGGCGGCTCGACCTGGATGGGCAGCTTCGTCAACCTGGTGGGCCTGGCGGGCCTGATCGCCAGCTTTTTCTCGATCATCTACGCCTATTCACGACAAATCTTCGCGCTGTCGCGTGCCGGCTACCTGCCACGCAAACTGTCCGAAACCAACAAAAGCAAGGCGCCCGTGCTGGCGTTGGTGATCCCCGGCATCATCGGCTTTGGCCTGTCGCTGACCGGCCAGGGTGACCTGCTGATCCTGGTGGCGGTGTTTGGCGCGACCATTTCCTACGTGCTGATGATGGCCGCGCACATCACCCTGCGCATCCGTCGCCCCAAAATGGACCGTCCGTACCGCACGCCGGGCGGCGTCTTCACCTCCGGCGTTGCCCTCGTGCTGGCCTGCGTGGCCGTGGTGGCGGGCTTTCTGGTGGATCCACGGGTGGTGATTGGCGCCGCGATCATCTATGGAGTATTAATTGCTTACTTTGCTTTCTACAGCCGGCATCACTTGGTAGCAGGCACGCCCGAAGAGGAATTCGCGGCGATCCAGGCCGCAGAGGCCGCCTTGCACTGATAGCCGTAAACCTCGACGCAGGCACGTGCCTGCGTCGCCCAGGAGACACTGTATGGCAAGTTTTTCCCACGCGGTGGGTGCACAGACCTACCGCTTCGACAGCCTCAAGGACGTGATGGCCAAGGCCAGCCCCGCACGCTCCGGTGACTTTCTCGCCGGCGTCGCCGCACAGAACGACGGTGAACGCGTGGCGGCGCAGATGGCGTTGGCGAATATCCCGCTCAAACACTTCCTCGACGAAGTGCTGATCCCCTATGAAAGCGATGAAGTCACCCGACTGATCATCGACACCCACGATAAACAGGCGTTTAGCGTGGTCAGCCACCTGACCGTCGGCGGCTTGCGCGACTGGCTGCTCAGCGACGCGGCCGATGAACATTCCCTACGCGCCCTGGCGCCAGGGCTGACACCGGAAATGGCCGCCGCCGTGTCGAAGATCATGCGTGTGCAGGACCTGGTGCTGGTGGCGCAGAAGATCCGCGTGGTCACGCAGTTTCGCGGCACCCTGGGCCTGCGCGGGCGCTTGTCCACGCGGCTGCAGCCCAACCATCCTACAGATGAGCCGGCCGGCATCGCCGCGAGCATTCTCGATGGCCTGCTGTACGGCAACGGCGATGCCATGATCGGCATCAACCCGGCCACCGACAGCATCGCCTCGATCTGCGCCATGCTGGAGATGCTCGACGCGATCATCCAACGCTATGAAATCCCCACCCAGGCCTGCGTGCTGACCCACGTCACCACCTCCATCGAGGCGATCAACCGTGGCGTGCCGCTGGACCTGGTGTTCCAGTCGATTGCCGGCACCGAGGCGGCCAACGCCAGCTTCGGCATCAGCCTGAGTGTGCTGCAGGAAGGTTACGAAGCAGGCCTGAGCCTCAATCGCGGCACCTTGGGCCAGAACCTGATGTACTTCGAAACCGGCCAGGGCAGTGCCCTGTCGGCCAACGCGCACTTTGGCGTCGACCAGCAAACCTGCGAAACCCGCGCCTACGCGGTGGCGCGACATTTCAAACCATTTTTGGTGAATACCGTCGTAGGCTTTATCGGCCCCGAGTACCTGTACAACGGCAAGCAGATCATCCGCGCCGGCCTCGAAGACCACTTCTGCGGCAAGCTGCTCGGCGTGCCGATGGGTTGCGACATCTGTTACACCAACCACGCCGAAGCCGACCAGGACGACATGGACACTCTGCTGACCCTGCTGGGAGTGGCCGGGATCAACTTCATCATGGGCATTCCCGGCTCCGACGACATCATGCTCAACTACCAGACCACCTCATTCCACGACGCCTTGTACGCCCGCCAGACCCTGGGCTTGAAGCCAGCGCCGGAGTTTGAGCAGTGGCTGGCGAAAATGGGCATCTTTACGCAAGCCGACGGCAAGGTGCACTTCGGCAACAGCCTGCCACCGGCGTTTCGCCAAGCCTTGGCGCAATTGGGATGAAGGAGCCGCCTGTGCAACTCGACCTGCCTGACAACCCTTGGCTGGAACTGCGCCGCCTGACGCCAGCCCGAATAGCCCTGGGCCGCACCGGCACCAGCATCCCCACTAACGCGCAGCTGGATTTCCAGTTTGCCCACGCCCAGGCGCGGGATGCGGTGCACTTGCCCTTCGACCATGCGGGCCTGCGCGGTCAGTTGGCCGAACGCGGGCGTGACAGCCTGTTGCTGCACAGTGCTGCCACTGACCGTCACCTCTACCTGCAACGCCCGGACCTGGGGCGGCGCCTGAGCGATGAGTCAGCCCAGTTGCTGCGCGATCATGCATCGGCCAACCCCGGCGGCGTGGACTTGGCGGTGGTGGTCGCTGATGGCCTGTCGGCACTGGCGGTGCATAAACACACCTTGCCGTTTCTGACGCGCCTGGAAGAACAGAGCAGCGCAGACGGTTGGTCCTTGTCGCCGGTCATCCTGGTGGAACAGGGCCGCGTGGCGGTGGCGGATGAAGTGGGCCAGTTGCTCGGGGCCAAGATGACCGTCATTCTGATCGGCGAACGGCCCGGCCTCAGCTCGCCGGACAGCCTGGGCCTGTATTTCACCTACAACCCCAAGGTCGGCCTCACCGACGCCTACCGCAACTGCATCTCCAATGTGCGCCTGGAAGGCCTGAGCTACGGCATGGCCGCCCACCGCCTGCTTTACTTGATGCGAGAGGCGTGTCGCCGGCAGCTGTCGGGGGTCAATCTCAAGGACGAGGCGCAGGTGCAGACCCTCGAGTCGGATGATCCTGACCTGATGAACGGCAATTTCCTGCTCAGTTCACCGGATGACTGAACGCTGCACGATTGCGCTTTTTCGCGCCATTAGGCAGCATCGAGTCACGGCCGCTTGTGTGGTCATCCCCCATTTGGAAGTTGAGGCCTGGCATGCGGATTACTCAAGCGACCCTGGAACACCTGGACCTGTTGACCCCGCTGTTCGTCAAATACCGTGAGTTCTACGGGGCGTTGCCGTTCCCGGATTCGTCGCGGGCCTTCCTGGAGAAGCGCCTGCGGCGCAAGGAGTCGGTGATCTACCTGGCCCTGGCGGATGATGATGACAAGAAGCTGCTGGGGTTTTGCCAGCTGTACCCGAGCTTTTCGTCGCTGTCGCTCAAGCGGGTGTGGATCCTCAATGACATCTATGTGGCTGAAGACGCCCGCCGGCAATTGGTGGCGGACAACCTGATGCGCACGGCGAAGAAAATGGCCAAGGAGACCCACGCGGTGCGACTGCGCGTGTCGACCAGCAGCGACAACGAAGTGGCGCAGAAGACCTATGAGTCCATTGGGTTTCGGGAAGACACGGAGTTCAAGAACTACACGCTGCCGATCAGCGAGGATTGATCACCGCTATCAAAAACACCACAAATCCGCTGTGGGAGGGGGCTTTCCCCCGATTGCGTTGGGTCAGTATCAGATGTGTTGACTGACACTACCCCATCGGGGGCAAGCCCCCTCCCACGTTCAGACTGGATGTTTGCCTGAAACTACCACGACATCCTTCGCTACAAAACCAACACGCTTTTCACCTCTCAATCCGTATAATGCGGACCTTTCAGGGTTGTAAGAAATGCGGCATACACTTGTAGCCTTATTACCCGAGCTTCCGCACAGGCCTGCTGAGCCGGGCCATTCACACAGGTGCCATCCATGGATTTCAACCCGCTCGACCTTATCCTGCATCTCGACGTCTACCTCGACCTGCTGGTAACCAATTACGGTCCGTGGATCTACGCCATTCTGTTCCTGGTCATCTTTTGCGAAACCGGCCTGGTGGTCATGCCGTTCCTGCCAGGCGATTCATTGCTGTTCATCGCCGGCGCAGTCGCTGCGGGTGGCGGCATGGACCCGGTGCTGTTGGCCGGCCTGCTGATGCTGGCGGCAATCCTCGGCGACAGCACCAACTATGTGATCGGGCGAACGGCCGGGGAGCGCTTGTTCAGCAACCCGAACTCGAAGATCTTCCGTCGCGACTACCTGCAAAAGACCCACGACTTCTACGACAAACATGGCGGCAAAACCGTGACCCTGGCGCGCTTCCTGCCGATCCTGCGCACGTTCGCGCCGTTCGTTGCCGGCATCGCGAAAATGCCCTACCCGCGCTTCTTCGGCTTCAGCGTATTCGGCACCATCCTCTGGGTCGGCGGCCTGGTAACCCTGGGCTATTTCTTCGGCAATGTGCCGTTCATCAAGAAAAATCTGTCGCTGCTGGTGGTGTTCATCATCCTGCTGTCGCTCGTGCCGATGATCATTGGGGTGTTCCGCAGCCGGTTTGGCCGCACATCCTCCGAAGCCAAGCCGCAGTAACCTGCGATGTGGTCCCTCAGCGCCTGGCGTCGCCGGCGCTTGCTGGCCAAACACCCGATTGCCGATGACACCTGGCAACGGGTGCGCCATCACCTGACCTTCCTCGACGGCATCAGCACCGAGCAGGACCAGTGGCTGCGCGAAGCCTGCGTGCTGTTCCTCGCCGAAAAACACCTGACCGCCCTGCCCGGCGTCGAATTGCATCAGGAACAACGCCTGCTGCTCGCCGCCCAGGCGCAATTGCCGCTGATGAACCTGGGCGACCTCGACTGGTACCAGGGCTTCCACGAAATCGTGCTGTACCCCGACGACTTCCTCAGCCCCCAGCGTCACCGCGACAGCAGCGGCGTCGAACACGAGTGGGACGGCGAACACAGCGGCGAAGCCTGGCAACAAGGCCCCGTGATCCTCGCCTGGCCCGGCGTGCTGGCCAGCGGTCAGTGGGAAGGCTACAACCTGGTCATCCACGAACTGGCCCACAAGCTCGACATGCTCAACGGCGACGCCAACGGCCTGCCGCCACTGCACCATGACATGCGCGTGCAGGAGTGGGCCAACGTGATGCAGAGCGCCTACGACGATCTCAATCGCCAACTCGATGCCAACCCGGATGCCGAGACCGAGATCGACCCCTACGCCGCCGAAAACCCCGCTGAATTCTTTGCCGTCACCAGCGAATATTTTTTCAGCGCCCCGGATTTGCTGGTCAGCAGTTATCCACAGGTGTACGCCCAACTCAGCCGCTTTTATCGCCAGGATCCCCTGGCCCGCCTCAGTCAACTGCAAGCCAGCGACCCGCGCTATCAGCCACTGGGCGAATGACCGTACGACGTCTGGCGCATGGCATCGGCGTCAGAATGTGCCTATAATCGCCGCCACTTTTAGGCCAATCCGGCCATGTTTCATGGCCAATTAACGGGGGCAACGCCCAATGAGCTACAGCAAGATTCCGGCTGGCAAAGACCTGCCGAACGACATCTACGTCGCCATCGAGATTCCGGCCAACCACGCGCCGATCAAATACGAAATCGACAAAGACAGCGACTGCCTGTTCGTTGACCGTTTCATGGCCACCCCGATGTTCTACCCGGCCAACTACGGTTTTATCCCCAACACGCTGGCTGACGACGGTGACCCCCTCGACGTGCTGGTGGTAACCCCTTACCCGGTTACCCCAGGCTCGGTTATCCGTGCGCGTCCAGTCGGCATCCTGAACATGACCGACGACGGCGGCGGCGACGCTAAAGTGATCGCGGTTCCACACGACAAGCTGTCCCAGCTGTACGTGGACGTGAAGGAATACACCGACCTGCCGCCACTGTTGCTGGAGCAGATCAAACACTTCTTCGAGAACTACAAAGACCTCGAAAAAGGCAAATGGGTGAAGATCGACGGTTGGGGCAACGCAGACGCCGCCCGCGCCGAGATCCTGAAGTCGGTTGCCGCCTACAAAGGCTGATACCCGCTCCTCATTGCCCCGGCAATTGAAAAAGCCCCGATTATTCGGGGCTTTTTTTTGTGGGAAAAATTAAACGAAAAGTTCAATGTTTTATAAATAACGTTTAATTTAAATCAAAATCCGAAGTATCAGGCTACAACTAAGTAAATCCCTACAAGCGCAACTCAACGCATGGTTTATTTGATCTGTAATTCCGGCCAGTAAACTCTGCGTTTATGAATACATCAGGTGATCGTTTAAAAGCGCTACTACAGGAAGTTCATCTTTCCGCCTCCGACTTCGCCAAGAACCGCGGTGTCACGCCCCAGCACGTGAACAACTGGTTCAAGCGCGGTGTACCCATGGGCCGACTCAACGAGATCGCAGAACTGCTGTGCATCTCCAGCCGTTGGCTGCGCACCGGCGAAGGCCCCAAACACCCACCGGCCAACTTCCTGCTGGATGGCCCGAGCTCACGAAAAGGACTGCCCACCACCCGCGAAGCCAGCGGCAAATACCTCACAGGCCCCGCCTGCCTCCCGGAAAAAACCGACGTGGAGATCGATCTCCACCCTTCATTCACCTCCAACGAGCGCATCCGCCTCTCGCAGCACACCCTTCAGGCCCTGAACGTAAACCCCGACCGCGCTTTGGGCGCCTACATGGTCGACAACAGCATGATCGACATCATCCAACAAGGCGCCACCCTCGCCATCGACCGAGGCCGCACGCAAATCATCGACGGCGAGATCTACGCGGTAGAACACGACGGCATGCTGCGCATCAAATACCTCTACAACAGGCCCGGCGGAGGTTTGCGCATGCGCAGTCACAATGCCGGCGAGCATCCCGACGAATACCTCACCTACGAACAACGCTTTGAGCAGAACTTCCAGATTGTGGGGTGGGTTTTCTGGTGGTCCACCCTGAATAACCGCCGCCCGCCCGTGCCACTGGATGAGCATCTGCTGGGCTGGGAAGGCTCTAAATCGGATCCGGAGGTGGGCAACTGAGGTGAATATGGGTATCATGCGCCGCACATTTGGCAGGGGGTGGCTTTACGCTATCCACCTTGCCTGGCGAAGCGGAGGAGTTCCCGCGGATGCCCCTACTATTCAGCCAGACGTGTTGTGGGCTGAGCGATTTGAAGGCTGGTGAGGTTTGTCAAAAACAAGCTGAGGCAGTCCCCGAGAAGCCGGCCACAAGCCGGCTTTTTAATGCCCGTGAAAATCCCAATTCAATTGTCCAACAAGCTGCTGGACAATTGAATGACCAAAAGCGGGCGGCTTACAGTCCGATTCACCATCCTGTTCGCCATCTCCATCAAATACATCACCGCCCTCTGCGGCGCACCCAGCGGCTCCCCAAGCACCTTCGACGCAGCCACTATTGTCCCCTGTGAGTTGACGGTATTACCGGTTTCACCCGATTTATCCCCCACAGACCACCCATTAATCTGTGCCCATGTTGAACGCAACGCCCAACCAACCTGAACAAAAAAGGATTCAACCATGAGCACTGCAACCTACAACCGCTTGAACAAAGACGACGCCGTAGTCCTGCTGGTCGACCACCAGACCGGCCTGATTTCCCTGGTACAGGACTTCTCGCCCAACGAGTTCAAGAACAACGTGCTCGCCCTGGCTGACCTGGCCAAGTTCTTCAACCTGCCGACCATCCTCACCACCAGCTTCGAGCAAGGCCCCAATGGCCCGCTGGTGCCGGAACTGAAAGAGATGTTCCCGGACGCGCCCTACATCGCCCGCCCTGGTCAGATCAATGCGTGGGATAACGAAGACTTCGTCAAGGCAATCAAGGCCACCGGTCGCAAGCAGATCATCATTGCCGGCGTGGTCACCGATGTGTGCGTAGCGTTCCCGACCCTGTCGGCGCTGGCGGAAGGGTTTGAGGTATTTGTGGTGACCGATGCGTCGGGCACGTTCAATACCACGGTGCAGCAGGCGGCGTGGAGCCGGATGACGCAAGCAGGTGCGCAGTTGATGAACTGGTTCTCGGTGGCGTGTGAGCTGCATCGCGACTGGCGCAACGATATCGAAGGCCTGGGGAACCTGTTGTCCCAGCGCATTCCCAACTATCGCAACTTGATGAATGGGTATGCGGCGCTGACGGCCCATCAGAAGTAAATCAACCGAACCTCGCAACAAGCCTGCCCTGAAAAGCAGGCTTTTGTTGCTGTGCGCAGGCCACTGTTAAAACGGTGACCCGACCAACATTTGTCCGGCTACACGGTCCAGCACTGCAAATGCCTCTTCACGCTTTTCAACAGACATTCCAGCAATATTGCGTAGCTTCCATTGCACCGCCGGCAGCTTATCAATACCGTCCAGGGCCAGCAGCGCCCAATCAGGCTTTGCACGCTTGAGTGAAAGCAAAAAAGCAGCATCTTGCGCACAAAACTGCTGCCGTATGGCCTCAAGCAACCCATGCCGGGTACTCTCCAACTGTTCAAGCGTGACAGGCTCACGCGTCATGCCGGCAAACTCCGCTTGGAATATGCCCGCGAGCGGTTTCCACCGTGGAGCGAGCAACTCGCTCATCGGCCTTCGATGACTGATCAGGTACACCAGAAAACCCTCGAAGATTTCCCGCGTCAGCCCCTCCTCGCGAAGCATCAGCATCACGTCAAAAAGATCCCTGGGGTGCTGTCGATCCAGCGCAGCGCAAATCTTGCCACCGTACAAATCGGGCAACGAGACCACCGGGATAGCAGCGAACCCGAATTGATCTTCAACCAACGCCACGACGTCACGCTCTTGCGGCGCGTGAACAGTACCCCGCATCACAGGCGAAACTTCGATCTTGATTTGAGCAGACGGGCTGCGTACCAGCACTCGCAGTTCATCGTCTCGATTTGCCTGGACCGTCGCACCGACGTGAGGTAAGCCTTGCCCAACCGCATCAGCGATGCGTTGGAGCGCCAGACGGACATCGCCTAATGCCTGTTGGCGATCAGAACTGGGCAGGTACGCCAGGTCTATGTCCACCGACAGACGAGGGAGATCACGTATGAACAGATTGATGGCCGTCCCCCCTTTCAGGGCAAAACACCGCTCTGCCGCTACGTGAGGGATGACCTGGACCAACAATCGAACCTGAGCGGCATAACGGGCATCAAGCGCCACTGGCAAAACTCTCCGGCACGGTGATTAGGAACTCTTTATCGAGTCGACCACCCCGGATGATTTGGCGCTTGCCTTTACCTAGATCAATACTGGAAAGGTCTATTCGCTCGTACCACACGTGCCGCGCGTTTCGCGCCAGCAGGAGGAAAACACGTTTGACGCGAATCGAGTTGCACGCGTCAAGCAACTTCTGCAGGCGCCTGGGGCTCAGTGAGCCCAAACCAGTGAACACATCAGCGACATGACTGAAGAGCATCTCGTCAGCGGTTTGATGAATAAGCTCGAGTACGGCGCGTTCCGGGGTTGCGATTTTTAACTCAAATCGGCTGTAAGGGACCTGGAAAACTTGTAACCCCATATCTTCCATTTCCGCGAAGAGGCCACCGGGATAGAAGTTCACGTCGACATCCCAAGGGTACTTGCGGAACCAGCCCGCAAGCACAGCGCCCGGTGTTCCGAACAGATCGACGGTCTGTTTTCCAAAGGCGAGGTAATGGCTGTAGCCGAGCAAACTCAACGCCGTCGCGCCGCCCGGCCAAATACGTGCCGATGCATCTTGCTGCAAAGCGAATACCCCGCCCTGCCAATCCAGGTCATCGCCGCAGCGTTTCCACGCGCCATGGCCCACCCGCTCTACCCAACCACTGCGCTGATACTTTTGGATCAGGCTGGGGCCGACGCCATGGCTATGCAGCCAGGCTTGCGTCGCAACGGAACCCGGTGCCCAACCAGCCAGCAGGCGGTTTATTTTCATGATAAATAAGAACCTATAAGGCAATATTTTCCATAAATACTAAACCACCCTTGAGACAATTTCTGCGATAAACCACAGATAAACAATCGTCTCCTTGGAGTTGACAGTATTACCTATCCCAACCGATTTATCCCCCACAGACCACCCATTAATCTGTGCCCATGTTGAACGCAACGCCCAACCAACCTGAACAAAAAAGGATTCAACCATGAGCACTGCAACCTACAACCGCTTGAACAAAGACGACGCCGTCGTCCTGCTGGTCGACCACCAGACCGGCCTGATTTCTCTGGTACAGGACTTCTCGCCCAACGAGTTCAAGAACAACGTGCTCGCCCTGGCTGACCTGGCCAAGTTCTTCAACCTGCCGACCATCCTCACCACCAGCTTCGAGCAAGGCCCCAATGGCCCGCTGGTGCCGGAACTGAAAGAGATGTTCCCGGACGCGCCCTACATCGCCCGCCCTGGTCAGATCAATGCGTGGGATAACGAAGACTTCGTCAAGGCAATCAAGGCCACCGGTCGCAAGCAGATCATCATTGCCGGCGTGGTCACCGATGTGTGCGTAGCGTTCCCAACCCTGTCGGCGCTGGCGGAAGGGTTTGAGGTGTTTGTGGTGACCGATGCGTCGGGCACGTTCAATACCACGGTGCAGCAGGCGGCGTGGAGCCGGATGACGCAAGCAGGTGCGCAGTTGATGAACTGGTTCTCGGTGGCGTGTGAGCTGCACCGCGACTGGCGCAACGATATCGAAGGCCTGGGGAATCTGTTGTCCCAGCGCATTCCCAACTATCGCAACTTGATGAATGGGTATGCGGCGTTGACGGCGCGTAAGGACTAATTCAACCGCTGCACACACTAAGCCTGCCTTGAAACGCAGGCTTTTTTGGTTAACTAGCAATGCGCCATTAGCACACTCGCCCTAATTGAGACGGCACCGCCTCACCACTAAAGTCCTTCGCTTATTTCGAGTCTCAAGGAAGGACGCTATTGAATACCTTAACCAAAATCGGGCGCTGCCTGGCACTGTTGCCCATTTTGCTGACCAGCACACCGTCGGTATTGGCCGATGAAGAAACACCGATCGGCGACTGGTCGATCATCTACGGCAGCGGTCGGGCCCATAAAAACGTGATGTATGTGGCCGATCGCACTTCGGTGGTGCCGTCGAACCACAACAAGGGCGCAAAACTGGTGGCCGTCACGGTGGTGTATGAAGAACCGGGCAAGCCCATGATCGATGTGTACAACATCGAAGTGCAGTGCTCCACGCGCAAGCTGCGCTTTCTTAACGGGCAGTCGGTTGCGCCATTTTCCTACACCCTTACGCACTTGAAGGTCTCCAACACGTGGCAGACGCCGAAGGAGTTCTGGCTCGACCGCACGCTCGCGTATGTCTGCGAACCGGGCAAGAGCAAGGACACCATCGCCATGGGCAAGATGACCCACCTGCAGATGATCCAGACCACCAAGGCCATGTTCCAGCAATTGGGGCCGACTCAGGAGAAGAGCCAGATGATCGATGACCTCGACGACATGCTGGGCAACAAGCGCTGAGCAACACTCACCTACAAGAAGGATTCACCATGCCTACATTGACAAGGCTGTTGCTGGCTGGGCTTTTGTTGCCCGCAGTGCTGTTTATAAACGGGTGCCACCTGATTGCACAATCGCGCTGGGAAGGCCGGGACGTGCAAGAGGCCTTTGATTTATTCGGCAAGCCCGACTCGATGAAAAAGCAGAATGCGCCCAATGGCGACACGCAGGTGGTGATGACCTGGCACAAATCCTCTTCATGGACGACCACTGAAGCCGCCGGGACTTCAATGAATCACACCGGGAACGGGATGGTGTACACGGAGTATTACCAGCAGGTCGGACACAGTTCGGATTGCAAGCTGGAAGCCACGGTGGATAAGACGAAGAAGATCGTGCTGTTCAGGATTGAGGATGGCCGGATCCTGCATGGCAAATGCCTGAATGTGCCATTTGTGCCGGGGTATATTCCGCCGGGCTTTTGAGGCTATCAGTCGGTTTTAACCCGCCAGTTCCCGCTCGATCTGCTCGATGCTTGGCAGGCTGGTTCGCAGCTCTGCGGGCAACGACTCAACCAGTTGATATTCCGCTACACCAATCGGTCGATTGTTATCGCGCAACGCATATTCGGCGACGACTTCGTTCTTGCTCTTGCACAACAGCAGGCCGATGGTGGGCCCGTCTTGTGGATGTTTAAGCTGGGCATCGACGGCAGCCAGATAAAAGCTCAGTTTCCCCAGATGCTCGGGTTTGAACTTGCCGGCTTTCAGTTCGATGACCACGTAGCAGCGTAGCTTCACGTGATAGAACAGCAGGTCGACAAAGAACTCATCGCCTCCGACATCCAGCAGTACTTGCTGGCCGACAAAGGCGAAACCGGCGCCCAGCTCCAACAAAAAGTCGGTGACGTGCTTGATCAAGGCGTTTTCTATGTCGCGCTCCTGCGCGTCCAGGGCCAGGCTGAGGAAGTCAAATCGGTAAGGGTCTTTCAGCGACTCACGCGCCAGATCGGATTGCGGTTTGGGCAGGTGGGTCTCGAAGTTGCTGACCGCCTTGCCACTGCGCTCCAACAAGCGGTTTTCGATGTGCATCACCAGCGAGTTACGCGACCAGTTGTTCTCTATCGCCTGGGCTATGTACCAGCGGCGGGTTTCGGGGCCGGGGAGTTTGTCCAGTAATGCCAAATGGTGATACCAGGGCAATTGTGCAAGCACCTCTTGCACAAATTCAGCATCTGGCCACGCCTCGGCAAAAGCACGCATGTACTTGAGATTACGCGGCGAAAAACCCTTCATTCGGGGAAAGACCGCACGCAGATCCTGGGCAAGTCGATCAATGACTTTGCTGCCCCAACCCTGCTCCGCCTGGCGGGTCAAAATGTCGTGGCCAATCTGCCAATAGAGCAACACCAATTCCCGATTCACCGCCAGTGTTGCGCGCTGTTGCGCCGCATGAATACGGCCTTTCAGGTCGGTCAGCCAGTCACTGTAGCCCGCTGGTGGTGCGGTCAAGCCGATACAGGGTTCGCTCATGCCATGTCACTCTGGAGTTTTGAGGCAGGCTAGTCAGGCGCATTGACGGTCACAAGGGGCGAAGGTCGTTCCAGGAAGGCCCCTTCAATAACCACAGAAACGTCCTGCTGGCCATTGCGGACTACTGACTTGACTCTCCCCTATACAGCAGCCTTTACCCTGGAACGCCCTGTTCAGGACCTCCCCATGACCCCGCGTACCCTGGTGATCCTCGGCCATCCTTCCGCCTCCAGCTTTTGTTCAGCCCTGGCCGATACCTACATCCAGGCGGCAAAAACCGCCGGCCATGAAGTACGTGTCGTACGCTTGGGCGACCTGGCTTTCGACCCCGTCCTTCATCACGGTTACACCCAGATTCAGCCGCTGGAGCCCGACCTGCTCAGCGCGCAATCCGACATCCTCTGGGCCACTCACCTGACATTTGTTTTCCCGATCTGGTGGGGTGGCATCCCGGCGTTGATGAAGGGCTTTATCGACCGAATCTTCTTACCCGGTTTTGCCTTTAAATACCGAGCGGGCAGGGCTTTTCCTGACAAACTGCTCCACGGCCGAACGGCACATCTACTGGTGACCCTGGACACGCCGCCATGGTATTACCGTTGGTTCTATCGCATGCCGGGCATTCACCAGATGCGCAAGACCACGCTGGGGCTTTGTGGTGTCAAGACTGCAAAGACACTGCTGTTCGGGCCGGTGCTGGGCTCCACTGCGGCGCAGCGGGATACATGGCTGAAACAGGCCGGCGCTTTAACGGAAAAAAGGAGTTTTCATGTACATCGGCAAAGCCGCGCAGTTGTCGGGCACGACCATCAAGGCGATTCGTCACTATGAGGCGATCGGACTGCTGCCAGAACCGCGGCGTCAGGGCCAATACCGGGTCTATTCGGCGCAGAACATTGAGCTGTTGATGTTTATCAAGTGCGCGCAGCAATTGGGGTTCAAACTCAAGGAGTTGCAGGAGATTCTTGCAGGTCACGTAGGCGATGTATTGCCCTGGGAGCGGGCGGACCAGGCAATCGCAGACAAGAAGCAGGAACTAGCCCTGAAAATTGCCGCGCTACAGGAAATGCACGTGGGATTGCAGACATTTGAAGCACAGTTGAAAACATCACAAGAACAATGCTCGTCAATGGCGCAAAGATCCTGACCGGCGGTGAGCCGAATAAAATGGGTATACGGCTCATTTGATGAGCCGAATAGGGCGCTTATTCGGCTCACCGCCTGAACACCCTCCCCCGCTCATTTGCCCAGAATCCCCATGTCTGCTAGTGTCCCGCCGGTTTACCGTCTACCGGAATAGCCGCCATGGCCCGCAAAAAAGTTGCACTCGATTTCGAACAATCCCTCGCCGACCTGCAAACCCAGGTCGAGCGGCTGGAGAACGGCGAGTTGTCGCTGGAAGACTCGCTGACGGCGTTTGAGCAAGGCATCGGCCTGACCCGTGACTGCCAGAGCGCGCTGGCGCAGGCGGAGCAGAAGGTGCAGGTGTTGCTGGAACGTGACGGGGAGTTGGCCGAAGAACCTTTCGATGCGGAACAGCCCGAATGATCGACGCGTATCAGGCCAGTAGCCAAGCCCGGGTCAATACGGCGTTGGAACCCTTGTTTGTTGCGCCAAGCCCCGAACTCAAGCGTCTTTATGAAGCCATGCGCTACAGCGTGATGAATGGCGGCAAGCGCGTGCGTCCGTTGCTGGCCTATGCAGCGTGCGAAGCCTTGGGCGCAGACGCCGAACAGGCCAACGGCGCGGCCTGTGCGGTGGAGTTGATCCACGCCTACTCCCTGGTGCATGACGATTTGCCGGCGATGGACGACGACGATTTGCGTCGCGGCCAGCCCACCACCCACAAAGCCTTCGATGAAGCCTGCGCGATCCTCGCCGGTGATGGCCTGCAAAGCCTGGCGTTCAGCGCACTGCTGGACCCGGCATTGAGCAGCGTGAATGCCGAGATCCGCTTGCGCATGGTCACCGCCCTGGCGATGGCGGCAGGCCCGGCCGGCATGGTCGGCGGCCAGGCCATCGACCTCGGCTCGGTCGGCCGGAAGCTTGATCAACAGGCGCTGGAATACATGCACCGCCACAAGACCGGTGCCCTGATCGAAGCTGCCGTACACCTGGGAGCACTTGCCAGTGGGCGGGCCGAAGCCGCTCAGTTGGCCGCGCTGAAGACCTACGCGCGGGCCATTGGCCTGGCATTCCAGGTGCAGGACGACATTCTCGACGTAGAAAGTGACACCGCCACCCTGGGCAAACGCCAGGGCGCCGATATCGCTCGGGACAAACCGACTTATCCTGCGCTGCTCGGGCTGCAAGCCGCCAAGGCCTATGCCCTGGAACTGCGCGACCAGGCCCTGGATGCCCTGCGACCTTTCGACGCGGCGGCCGAGCCACTGCGTGACCTGGCGCGGTATATCGTCGAACGTCGGCACTGATAACGGCGGCCTTTGCGGCCGCATATCGGCCAAGTTCGGCGCTCCGCGTGGGCAGTTTGCGATGCTTGAGGTAAACTGCCGCCTCTTCTATACCTATAACGATTCGCCTGATGCCCACGACGTTTCAAGAGATTCCCCGCAAGCGCCCGTCCACGCCCCTGCTCGACCGTGCTGTCACGCCGGCCGGCCTGCGTCGACTCGGTGAAGCCGAGCTGGAAACCCTGGCCGATGAGTTGCGCCTGGAATTGCTCTACACGGTCGGCCAGACCGGTGGGCATTTTGGTGCCGGCCTGGGCGTCATCGAGCTGACCATCGCCCTGCATTACGTGTTCGACACCCCGGACGACCGGCTGGTGTGGGACGTGGGCCATCAGGCGTACCCGCATAAAATCCTCACGGGCCGCCGCGAGCAAATGGGCACCCTGCGCCAGAAGGACGGCATTGCCGCCTTCCCGCGCCGCGCCGAGAGCGAGTACGACACCTTTGGCGTCGGCCACTCCAGCACCTCCATCAGTGCCGCGCTGGGCATGGCGATTGCCGCCCGCCTGCAAGGCAGCGACCGCAAGGCGATCGCGGTGATCGGTGATGGCGCGCTGACCGCTGGCATGGCGTTCGAAGCGCTCAACCATGCACCGGAAGTGGACGCCAATATGCTGGTGATCCTCAACGACAACGATATGTCGATCTCGCGCAACGTCGGTGGCCTGTCCAATTACCTGGCCAAGATCCTTTCCAGCCGCACGTACGCGAGCATGCGCGAAGGCAGCAAGAAGGTGCTCTCGCGCCTGCCCGGCGCGTGGGAAATTGCCCGGCGCACCGAAGAGTATGCCAAGGGCATGCTGGTGCCCGGCACGCTGTTCGAAGAGTTGGGCTGGAATTACATCGGCCCCATCGATGGCCACGACCTGCCGACCCTGATCGCCACGCTGCGCAACATGCGTGACCTCAAGGGCCCGCAGTTCCTGCATATCGTCACCAAGAAAGGCAAAGGCTTCGCCCCGGCGGAAGTCGACCCGATTGGCTATCACGCCATCACCAAGCTGGAACCCCTGGACGCTCCTGCCGCCGCGCCGAAAAAGGCCAGCGGGCCGAAGTACTCCGGTGTGTTCGGCGAATGGCTGTGCGACATGGCCGCCGCCGACCCGCGCCTGGTGGGCATTACCCCGGCGATGAAGGAAGGCTCCGACCTGGTGGCGTTCAGCGAGCGTTTCCCGCTGCGCTACTTCGACGTGGCAATTGCCGAGCAGCACGCGGTCACGTTTGCCGCCGGCATGGCCTGCGAAGGCGCCAAGCCAGTAGTGGCGATCTACTCCACGTTCCTGCAGCGTGGCTACGACCAGTTGGTGCATGACGTGGCAGTGCAGAACCTCGACGTACTGTTCGCCATCGACCGCGCCGGCCTGGTGGGCGAAGACGGCCCGACCCACGCCGGCAGCTTCGACCTGTCCTACCTGCGTTGCATCCCCGGCATGCTGGTGATGACACCAAGTGATGAAAACGAACTGCGCAAGATGCTCAGCACCGGCCACCTGTATAACGGCCCGGCCGCCGTACGTTACCCGCGCGGCAATGGCCCGAATGCGGTGATCGAAAAGGACCTGGAGCCTATCGAGATCGGCAAGGGCATCGTGCGTCGCCAAGGCAGCAAGACCGCTTTCCTGGTGTTCGGCGTGCAATTGGCCGAAGCGCTGAAAGTCGCCGAGAAGATCGACGCCACCGTGGTCGACATGCGTTTCGTCAAACCATTGGACGAAGCCTTGGTACACGAGATTGCCGGCAACCATGAGCTGCTGGTGACCGTCGAAGAAAACGCAATAATGGGTGGCGCCGGTGCGGCGGTCAGCGAGTTCCTGGCGCGGGAGAATATCCTCAAGTCGGTGCTGCACCTGGGCTTGCCGGATGTGTACGTCGAACACGCCAAGCCGGCGCAGATGCTGGCCGAGTGTGGGTTGGACGAGGCCGGTATCGAGGCGTCGGTGCGTGAGCGCATGGCGTTGATCGGCCGGTAGAAACCGGATCAAAAGGTGGGAGGGGGCTTGCCCCCGATAGCGGTGGATCAGCCAAAATTTTGCTGACTGACACGACGCTATCGGGGGCAAGCCCCCTCCCACATTTGATTTGCATCACCTTCAAATGCTATGGACAGCCCATGAATCGCCTTCGCCTCGCCCTGCCCCTGCTGCTCCTGCCCTCTTCGGAATTGCTAGCCGACACCCGCGACGACGCGCTGAAGCTCCCCAACGTGGTCATCAGCGCCAACCGCCAGGTCCAGGCGCGCAACGACAGCAGCGCCGCCAACACCGTATTCACCCGCGACGACATCGACCGCCTGCAACCCACCAGCCTCACTGACCTGCTCAGCCGTGTGCCCGGCGTGCAAATAGCGCCCACCGGTGGCCGTGGCAGCTTGCCCGGGGTCTATATCCGTGGCACCAAATCCGCACAAAGCCTGGTGTTGGTGGACGGCCAGCGCATTGCCAATAGCACCTCCGGCGACGGCGGCTTGCACTACCTGAACGTCGACCAGATCGAACGGGTGGAAGTGCTGCGCGGTTCACGTTCGGTAATCTACGGCAGCGATGCGATTGGCGGGGTGATCCAGGTGTTTACCCGGCGCAATGCCGGGCAAGGCCTGCAACCGCGTCTGAAGCTCGGGTTTGGCAGCAACAAGACCTGGGAGCGCAGCCTCGGCCTGTCCGGTGGCGATGAATACACGCGCTTCAACCTCGGCGCGAGCCTGGATGAGACCGCCGGCATCAACTCGACGCACACCTCATTCCCCAGCGATGGCGATCATGACGCCTACCGCAACCAGTCCCTCAGCCTGAACCTCAGCCATTCCTTCAGCGATGCGCTGGAGGCGGGGTTCAACCTGTTGGATAACCGCGGCAAGTCGGAGTACGACAACAGCTTTGGCCGCTACGACGTCGCCACCGGGCAAACGGTGGGGCAAAAGCCCTACACCGACTACACCGTGAGCAGCGCCAGCGGCTATGTCGACGCCACGCTCAACGAGCGCTGGCAATCGCGCCTGGAACTGGGCCATAGCGAGAACCGCGACACCAAGCGCGACACCCTCAGTGATGACTTCAGTGTGTTCAACACTTACCGCGACTCGGTCAACTGGCAGAACGACCTGACGCTGAATGAGCAGAACAGCCTGATTCTCGGCGGCGACTGGTACGAGGACCGCTTCCACGGCTCCACCACCCTCACCGAAAACAGTCGCTGGAACCGCGCAGCCTTTGTGCAGCATCGCTTCCATGGCGAATGGTTTTCCACCGAGCTGGGGCTGCGGCGTGACCAGAACCAGCAGTTTGGCGGGCAGAACAGCTGGAGCGGCACGCTCACGTTGCCAGTCAACCCGGACAACGACCTGCTGCTGAGCTACAGCGAGGGCTTCCGCGCCCCGACGTTCAATGACCTGTATTACCCGGACGAGTACGGCTTCAAGAACAGCAACCCAAACCTGAAGCCCGAAACCTCGAAAAGCTACGAACTGCAATGGCGTAGCCAACTCAGCGATACCAGCCGCCTGGAAGCTTCGCTGTACCGTACCGATATCCAGGATGCGATCGTGTTCGGCAGCGACGGCCCGCAAAACGTCAGTTCGGCGCGCATCAACGGCTTCGAAGCCGCGCTCAAGCAAGAGCTGTTCGGCTGGCAAGGCAGCCTGGGACTGGCACTGATTGATCCACGAGACCGCGATTCCGGACATACGCTGGCGCGTCGCGCCAGGCGCACCGTGAGCCTGGACCTGGATCGCCAATTCGACCAATTCGGCGTCGGCGCCAGCTGGCAAGCGGTCAGCAGCAGCTACGACGACGCGAAGAACCAGCAACCGTTGGCTGGCTATGGATTGCTCGGGCTGCGCGCCAGTTGGACGCTGAACCGTGAAGTCACGCTGAGCATGAAGCTCGATAACTTGCTGGACAAGGCCTACAGCCGGGCGCTGTATCAGTACCAAGGCCAGCAATATGGCTACCGGGAAGAAGGCCGGGCGCTGATGGTTGGCGTGACCTGGACGCCGGACCTCTAGCGGGACGCGATTACCTCACACAATCGGGCTACGGCTTCCAGCATCTGCCCGCTGGGCCGCTCCAGGCCTTTATCCGGCACCAGTCGCACCCGCTCAGCCATCGTCGGCCAGACCTTCCAGGCCTCCTTCTGCGCCTGGTCGCCCACCAGAATCATCTCGGGATCACGCTGCAACACCGACTCAATGCTCACCTGCGGGGCCGGCAGCTTGAGGTCATCAAACACATTGCGCGCGCCGCATACCTTTAACGCATCGCTGATGATCTGCCCGCCACCCACGGTGTACAGCGGCTTATTCCATACCTGGTAAAACACGCGCAATGGCTCGGCGCGCTGATAGCGCTGTCGCAGCTCGGCCAGGCGTTGGCGCAACTGCGCGGCCAACTGTCGACCCGCGTCAGCGCGGCCCAATTGCTCGGCAATGGCCTGGACCTGGGTGGTGAGCTGTTCAAGGCTATGGGGTTCGGCGACGTACACCGGGATATTCAGGCGCTGCAATTGCTCGCGCTGGGCCGGGCCGACGCTGCCGGGCCAGAGCAGGATCAGGTCGGGCTTGAGGCTGAGCAGGCGCTCCATGTCCAACTGACCGTAATGCCCCACTGACGGCACCTGCGCCAAGGCCGCCGGGCGTTCGCCGCCGTCGAGCACGCCCACCAGCACATCGGCTGCGCCCAGTTCGACCACGATTTCAGACAGGGACGGCGCCAGGCTCACCACTCGCTCGGCCGCCAGCGCCTGGGCACTGAATACCAGCAACACGGCCAGCCAGTGGCGAATCATCCCAGTTGACGGGGAATGCGGTAGAGGTAGTACAGCACCACGGTCGACAGCGCCAACAGAAACAGTGGCACCGCTTCCAACCCGACGAAGACCGACAACGCACCGACCCAGGCCGGTACGGCGGCAACCAGCAACGCCGTGCGCCGACGCGCCGCCAGGGTGATCCAGGCAGCCGGTTCTTCGGGGGTATCGAGGGCTTTGGAGGTGGCAATCAACGCGTGTTTATAGCCGTTGAAGTAGCGCAGGCTGAGGAACATCGAGGCCACGCCGGCAATGAAGAACGGCATGGCCAGCACCGGCAGCAGGGATTCGGCCTGGCCGAACACCAGGTTGAGCACAAACAGGGGGAGCAGCGCCAGGGCCAGGTACTGCCACCAATTGAAGGACAGTCGCCGTTTCACCTGGCCTCGGGTCACGCGCGGTCGACCTCGCCCTGGTGCTCGTTGCCCATCATATGGTCGAGCTTGCTGGCCTTGGTGGCCAGGTAGAGTTTGTTGTGCGGGTTGTGCCCGGTGTGCAGCGGCACACGCTCGGCCACAGTGATGCCCATCTCGGTCAAGGCTTTGACCTTGCGCGGGTTATTGGTCATCAGGCGCAGGGATTTGACGCCCAGGTGCTCGAGCATCGGCAGGCAGATCGCGTAGTCACGCTGATCGGCGGCAAAGCCCAGGCGCTCGTTGGCCTCGACGGTATCGGCGCCGCCATCTTGCAGCTCGTAGGCGCGGATCTTGTTCATCAGGCCAATGCCACGGCCTTCCTGGCGCAGGTACAACAGCACACCACGGCCTTCACGGGCGATCGCGCGCATGGCGGCCTCCAGTTGCGAACCACAGTCGCAACGCTGGCTGAACAACGCATCACCGGTCAGGCATTCGGAGTGCACCCGGCCAAGCACCGGTGCGCCATCGGCGATATCGCCCAGGCTGAGCACGACGTGCTCGCGCCCGGTGGCTTCTTCGAGAAAGCCGTTCATGGTGAACGTGGCAAAAGGGGTAGGCAGCTTGGAAGCGGCGACGAAAACGACGGGCACCGTGTGCTCCTGATTTCAGTTTTTACAGAGGCGGCCATTGTAACAGCAGGTTCCTACAGACGCTTAAGCTGAATTATCGCTGATAAAGATCAATAGGTTCGATTGGCCTTCGACCTGGTTCTATGCACGTCAGAACGGATAGGGTTGTTTCCAGCGCTCGAATATCGGCTTTAACTCACCGCTTTTCACCAGGGCCGCCATGCGCTGGTCAAAGACAGCCATCAAGCCCCGGCCCTGCTCGTTATCGGCAAACCCGATGTACAACGGCAGTTCGGCAATCGGCGTCAGCGTGAACTTCGAGGGATCATCCGCCTGACTGAGCACGTACTTGGCCTCGGCCAACGCATCAATGTAGAAGTCCGCACGGCCATGTAGCAGCATTGCCAAAATGCCATCGCGACGCTCGACCTGGTTGAAACGGCGCACATTGGGCAAGTACTCCTCGTACTTGTAGCCGCGCACCCAGGCCAGGCGGTAGTTACCCAGCGTGGCGATGGTGGGCGTCGGTGTGCTGGCCAGCCCCAGGGCGTAGATGTGGTCGGAATCGAAGTTCCAGTGGGGGTACAACACACCTTCGGCTTCATCGCGGTAGGAACCGACCCAACCATCCACCTCGCCGCGCTGGGCCAGGCCGACCGAGCGCGTGTAGGGCACGGAACGGGTCTGCAAGTTGATGCCGGCCGGCTCGAAGACCTGACGCAGTACGTCCCAGGCCAGGCCCGTGCCGTCTTTGTTGGTGTAGTCGCTCCATTCCTCACTCGCCAGCATGACCTTGCCGGGCACCTCCTGCGCCTGGACCACCGCTGTGAAGACACACAGTACGATCAGCAGCCAACGGCGCACATCCATGGTGACGACCTCCTACAGGGCCTTGCATGCGTGATAACGCTACACAGGGTAGCGCAGCTTGCCGATTCAGGGTGTCTCGCGAAAATGCTGATAACCACGGATGGCCGGGGTGATGTCCTGCCCGCTGCCATCGAGCAACGTGACGCCCTGCCCCGCTTCGACCCGGCCGATCACATGGATCGGCCAGCCATCGGCCAGCAACGGTGCCAGTTCGACAGGTGGCAGGGTGAACGCCAGCACATAGTCGTCGCCCCCACTCAGGGCTGCCACGCGCGCGTCATCATCGCCGACAAACGCCAACAGTGCCTGGGACATTGGCAACCGCTCGCGTTCGATCAACAGGCTGACCTTTGACGCCATCGCGATATGCCCGCAATCGGCCAGGAGCCCGTCGGAAATATCCATCGCAGACGTAGCCTTGCCACGCAGCGCCAGACCCAGGGCCAACTGCGGTTGCGGCGACCAGTAATGAGCGAGCAAGGGCTCGGCGATGGCTGCGTCGGCGCTGCGCTGGCCCAATACCAACGGCAAGGCGCCGGCGGCATTGCCCAGCTCGCCGCCGACACACAGCAGGTCACCCGGCTGCGCACCGCTGCGGGTCAAGGCTTGCCCGGCCGGCACGCGACCGAACACGGTCAGCGTCAAACTCAGGGGGCCACGGGTGGTATCGCCGCCCACCAGACCCACACCACAGTTTTGCGCCATGAGGTTCAACCCCTGGGCATAGCGTTGCAGCCAATCGGCATCGACGGTTGGTGTGGTCAGGGCAAGGGTAAATGCGAGGGGGGTGGCGCCCATCGCCGCCAGGTCGCTCACCGCCACGGCCAACGAGCGCTGGCCCAGCAGGAACGGGTCACAGGGGTCGGCAAAATGCACCCCGGCGACCAAGGTATCGGTGGAGATTGCCAACTGCTCCCCAACGGGAAGCGCCAGCAAGGCGCAGTCATCGCCGATACCCAAGGCAATGCCTTCGCCGCCCTGCGCACAAGGCGCGGCGGCGAAGTAGTTGCGGATCAGCTCAAACTCGCCCATTCAGGTTTCAAGCGCGATTCAGCGCTTGTACGCCTTCACTTCGGCTTCACGCAGGCGCGGGGCCAGCTTGTCGAGCACGCCGTTGACGAACTTGTGACCGTCGGTCGAACCGTAGACTTTCGCCAGTTCGATACCTTCGTTGATCACCACGCGGTACGGCACGTCGACGCGATACAGCAGCTCCCAGGCCGACAGGCGCATCACGCACAGCTCAACCGGGTCCAGCTCTTCGATGGTCAGGTCCAGGCAAGGCGCCAGGGCGGTGTCGATCTCGGTCAGGTGCGCGTGCACACCGTGCAGGATGTCGTGGAAATACGGCAGGTCGGCAAAGGTGAAATCGTTGTCGACGCGAAACTGTGCTTCGATCTCGTTCAACGACGCGCCCGCCAGGTGACGCTGATACAGCGCCTGGGTCGCCAACTGACGAGCAGCGCGACGCTTCTCGTTCTTCGAAGGCTTGCCAGCATCGGCTGGACGTGGCTCGCGCGGGTTGAAGTTGTCGCTCTCGTCGGAAATCACTTGGCCTCCAACTGCGACAGCAGGCTGACCATTTCCAGGGCGGACAGGGCAGCTTCAGCGCCTTTGTTGCCGGCCTTGGTGCCGGAACGCTCGATGGCTTGCTCGATGGAATCCACGGTCAGCACGCCGAACGCAACCGGTACGCCGAACTCCATGGACACCTGGGCCAGGCCCTTGGTGCATTCGCCAGCCACGTATTCGAAGTGCGGCGTGCCGCCACGAATGACCGCGCCCAAGGCGATGATCGCCGCGTATTCACCCTGTTGAGCAACTTTCTGCGCAACCAGTGGAATTTCGAAGGCGCCAGGGGCACGGATGATGGTGATGTCGCTTTCGCTCACACCGTGGCGAACCAGGGCGTCAACGGCACCGCTTACCAGGCTTTCAACCACGAAGCTGTTGAAGCGGCCAACCACCAGGGCATAGCGGCCTTTGGGGGCGATGAAGGTACCTTCGATGGTCTTCAGGGTCATTCGACAAATCTCTTAAAGAGCCGGGACGCGTGTATGACGCGTCCCTTAGTGATATTTGAACCGCGAACAAGGGGCGAAAATCGCCGGCCTTTATTCGGAGGGCACGTATTCTACTACTTCCAGGTCGAAACCGGATATCGCATTAAATTTCATCGGTGCGCTCATCAGGCGCATTTTGCGCACGCCCAGGTCACGCAGGATCTGCGAACCGGCCCCGACGATGCTGTAGGTGGTCGGTTTTTTCACCGGCGTGTGGTCCGCCGTTTCGCGGATATGCGCCAGCAGCACATCGCCATCCAGCGGGTGACCGAGCAGCAGCACCACACCGCTGCCGGCCTCGGAGACCGCAGCCATGGCAGCGCGCAGGCTCCAGCGACCCGGTTGCTTGACCATCAGCAGGTCGCGCAATGGGTCCATGTTGTGCACACGCACCAGGGTCGGCTCTTCGGCGCAAATGGTGCCCAGGGTCAACGCCATGTGCACGTCGCCTTCCACGGAATCACGGTAGGTCACCAAATTGAATTGGCCCAGTTCGCTGTCCAGTGGCTGCTCGGCAATCCGCTGAACGGTACGTTCGTGGATCATGCGGTAGTGAATCAGGTCGGCAATGGTGCCCACCTTGATGTTGTGTTCGGCGGCAAAGGCTTCGAGTTCAGCACGACGGGCCATGGTGCCGTCGTCGTTCATCACTTCGCAGATCACGCCGCAGGGCTCGAAACCGGCCATGCGCGCCAGGTCGCAGGCGGCTTCGGTGTGGCCGGCACGGGCCAGGGTGCCACCCGGCTGGGCCATCAGCGGGAAGATGTGGCCGGGGCTGACGATGTCTTCGGCCTTGGCGTCCTTGGCAGCAGCGGCTTGCACGGTGCGGGCGCGGTCGGCGGCGGAAATGCCGGTGGTGACGCCGGTAGTGGCCTCGATCGATACAGTGAACTTGGTGCCAAAACCCGAGCCATTGCGCGGCGCCATCAGCGGCAACTTGAGCAACTCGCAGCGCTCGCGGCTCATGGGCATGCAGATCAGCCCGCGGGCGTACTTGGCCATGAAGTTGATGTGCTCAGGCTTGCAGGCCTCGGCGGCCATGATGATGTCGCCTTCGTTCTCGCGGTCTTCGTCATCCATCAGGATGACCATCTTGCCTTGGCGGATGTCTTCAACCAGTTCTTCGATGCTATTGAGCGCCACGCGGCACCCCCTTGGTCAGGATTTCAGGTAGCCGTTAGCGGCCAGAAAACTTTCGGTGATGTTCCCGGTTGCAGGCTCTGCGGCCTTTTCGCCCAACAACAGGCGCTCCAGGTAACGGGCAAGCAAGTCCACTTCCAGGTTCACCCGGCGACCTGGCTGGTAAGACGCCATGATGGTTTCGCTGAGGGTGTGGGGAATGATGGTCAGTTCAAATTCGGCGCCGTTCACGGCGTTCACGGTGAGGCTGGTGCCATCGACGGTGATCGAGCCTTTGTGGGCGATGTACTTGGCCAGCTCTTTGGGCGCGCGGATGCGGAATTCCACGGCACGCGCGTTTTCGCTGCGCGCTACCACTTCGCCGACGCCGTCGACGTGGCCGCTGACCAGGTGACCGCCGAGGCGGGTGGTCGGGGTCAGGGCTTTTTCCAGGTTCACCGGGCTGCCGGCCTTGAGGTCGTTCATCGCGGTGCAGTCCAGGGTTTCCCGGCTGACATCGGCGGCAAAGCCGTTGCCCGGCAGGTCGATGACGGTGAGGCACACGCCGCTGACGGCGATGCTGTCGCCCAGCTTGACGTCGCCCAGGTCCAGCTTGCCGGTTTCAACCAGCAGGCGCACGTCGCCGCCTTTGGGGGTCATGGCGCGGATGCTGCCGATGGATTCGATAATGCCGGTGAACATGGCCTTCTCCTGGAAAACGGGACGGGCACTTGAGCGCCCGGTCAGAATTATACGCTCGCGGGTGGAAGCGGGATGGCAGTGACTCGCCAGTCGTCGCCTACAGCGCGCATTTCAGTGATCTTGAGTTGGGGGGCATCGGCCAGTTTCTCAAGCGGCCAGTCCAGCAAAGGCCGGGCAGCGGAGCCCAGGAACTTGCCGGCGACGAATATCACGTACTCATCCACCAGGCCTTGCTGGGCAAAGGCGCCCGCCAGGCTTGGGCCTGCCTCCACCAACACTTCGTTGACGCCACGGGCGGCCAAGGCGACCAGCGCCGAACGCAGGTCGACCTGGCCGTCAACGCCGGGCACCACCAGGCACTCGGGGCCACGGGGAAACTGGTTTTCCGGGGTCACGCAGGTGATGACCAGCGCCGGCCCGGCCTTGAAGAACGGTGCGTTGAGCGGCACGCGCAAACGGCCATCGATCAGCACGCGCAACGGCGGGCGCGACATGGCCAGCGCAGTGGTGGCTTCGTCCAGGCCGAGTTCGGCGGCGCGCACGGTCAGGCGGGCGCCGTCGGCCAACACCGTGTCGGCGCCGGTCAGCACCACACTGGCCTCGGCACGCAGGCGCTGCACGGCAGCGCGGGCCGCAGGGCCGGTGATCCATTGGCTTTCGCCGCTGGCCATGGCAGTGCGGCCGTCCAGGCTCATCGCCAGCTTGACCCGCACGAAGGGCAGGCCGTGCTCCATGCGCTTGAGGAATCCCGGATTCAACGCGCGGGCCTGGGCTTCCAGCACGCCACTCAAGACCTCGATCCCGGCTTGCGCCAGACGCTGCATGCCGCGCCCGGCCACTTCGGGGTTAGGGTCCTGCATGCCGGCCACGACACGGGCGACACCGGCCGTGACCAGAGCATCGGCGCAGGGCGGTGTGCGCCCATGGTGGCTGCACGGCTCGAGGGTTACGTACACCGTGGCGCCACGGGCCTTGTCACCAGCGGCACGCAGGGCGTTGGGTTCGGCATGGGGCTCGCCGGTGCGCTCATGCCAGCCTTCGCCGACAACCTGCCCATCGCGCACGATCACACAACCTACACGCGGGTTGGGATGGGTGGTGTACAAGCCTTTGCGCGCGAGTTCCAAGGCGCGGGCCATGTAATGGGCGTCGAGCACCGCTTGTTCGGCAGACGGTGGGTTCATTCTTTGGCAGGCTCCCGGGCCAGGCGGTCGATCTCTTCGCGGAACTCATTGAGGTCCTGGAAGCGTCGATACACCGAGGCGAAACGGATGTAGGCGACTTCGTCGAGCTTTTGCAGCTCGCCCATCACCAACTCTCCTACCACCAGGCTCTTGACCTCGCGCTCGCCGGTCGCACGCAGCTTGTGCTTGATATGCACCAGCGCCGCCTCCAGCCGCTCGACACTCACCGGGCGTTTTTCCAGGGCACGCTGCATACCGGCGCGCAGTTTTTCTTCGTCGAAAGGCTGGCGGCTGCCGTCGGATTTGATCAGGCGCGGCAATACCAGTTCGGCGGTTTCGAAGGTGGTGAAACGTTCACCGCAGGCCAGGCATTCGCGCCGGCGACGCACTTGATCGCCCTCGGCGACCAGACGCGAGTCAATGACCTTGGTGTCGTTGGCACCGCAGAAGGGACAGTGCATGGTAGGCAGGCAACAAATAAAGGGAGGGCCATGGTAGCGCATCCCCGTGGCAAGACAAGCCATAGCCTTTACGGTATATAGGCTGACTATTATGTTTCATATTTTTTAAGCCACGGATTTTGTCCTTTCTGGAGCCGTACATGCAGTTACGACCACTTGTTTTGCTCACCCTGTTCAGTTTCCTGGTCGCCTGCAGCAGCGAAGCCCCCAAACCGACCACGCCTCAACCGACGCCCGCGCAAGAGAAAAAAGTCCCGGGCATTGAAGAACTCGGCCCCCTGCCCGCCTATCAGCGTGAAATAAGCGGCAGCCTGACCAACATTCCGGCCGGTGCCGAAGTGGAGATGGCGCTGTTGGTGATCGATGACCGCTCGCGCCCGCAACAACTGCTGGCCAGCAGCGTGCTGACCGGCAACGGCAAGCCCCTGGCCTTCCGCCTGCGCTTCAATCCTGAAGCGTTCCCGGCTGGTGCCCGGGTTGAATTGCGCGGTCGCGCCAGCCAGTCCGGCCAGTTGATCCTGCACCTGCCCGCCGTGCGCATCACCCAGGCGATCACCCAGACCACCGGCCCCCTGCAACTCGTCAAGGCCCCATGACACCACCGCTTGGCCTGCAAGCCGCCCTCAGCGAACTGATCGGCGACGCGCAATTGGCGCCCTGCCCGCTGCCGGGCACTGGGTTGTCGTTGTGGCTGCTGGATGCGGACAACATGGACCGCGCCTTTAGCCCCGAAGAAACCCGGCGCATCCTGCATGAACCGCCCTACTGGAGTTTTTGCTGGGCCAGTGGCTTGGCCTTGGCGCGCTATCTGGCGGCGAACCCTGAATGGGTCGCCGGTAAACGTGTGCTGGACTTTGGCGCCGGCTCCGGTGTGGCCGGGATTGCCGCCGTCAAGGCGGGCGCCCTGGAAGTGGTGGCCTGCGACCTGGACCCACTGGCGCTGGCGTCCTGCCGGGCGAATGCCGAACTCAATGGCGTAGAGCTGGGTTATTCGGCGGATTTCTTCGCCGAAGCCGATCGCTTCGACCTGATCCTGGTGGCCGACGTGCTCTACGACCGCGCGAACCTGCCGCTGCTGGATCAGTTCCTGACCCGTGGCCGCGAAGCGCTGGTGGCGGATTCGCGCGTGCGCGACTTCCAACACCCGGATTATCAGCGCCTGGGCATCCTCGATGCCCTGACCCTGCCGGACCTGGCCGAGCCTTGGGAGTTTCGCAAGGTGAGCCTGTACCATTCACGGCGTTAACACGGTAGGCCGGTGTGCCTTTGCACGTGGGACCTAAGGATAAGTCTCAACCGGTGAAGAAGTGCCTCGGATGTCTTTGCTATAGACACACACAAGGCCAGGCCGGGGCTCAAGTTTAACGACAGAAGTGCCTTGCCCCTCTTTAAATTCCACCTCTGTATAGCCATCCTGAGTCGTGCAATCCACTTGCGCGGGCTGACCGTACTTCATAAAGAATTGATTACGCGAAGGCGGGGCACGACGAAACTCAGCATATCTACCAAACCAATTGCTCCGAAATCGCACCAAAGGTTCAACGTTCTTATCAGCAGCCTTCAACTCAACCACTGCATTCAGCGCATTTCTCATCACCCCGGGAAAAGGCAAGCTTTCTCGACTATCCACACCAATAACACACAGTGTATGGATGCCCACCTGCGGCCCAATCTCATCATTAATATAAGCGTTAGCACTGTCTATTATGTCGCTATAACCATGCACCACCTCACACGTCCTCGGCCGCCTGGTCACCTTGTAGCGATAAAACGGTTTATCAAGGGTGAATCGCATATTCCATTTTGGATAGACGGCAGGCGAGCCCGTAGTTAAATCTTCAGGAAGATAATATTGCTGTTGGCGCGCTACATCGCCAACAATCGAATAAGCGGGAAACAATACACATCGCGCCGGGTCTTCGGAAAATACACCGTCAACAAAGCAACGGTCGATCCTGTCCGTCGAAATCCCGTAATTGGTTATCTCCGTGTAAAATTTTCCATCCTTGATCTGGCAGGGCATGTGTATACCACACTGATACGCCCCGTAATCATACTCCGTGTTTAACAGCCCTACTATTTTATTGGTAGAGCGCTCAATAATCGGGCTGCCAGAACTGCCAGGCCCGATACCTTTACACTTATTTTTCATGGTATGGCGCCATACCCAAACACCCTCAACCACTTCTGGTGAGCTTTCCAACTGGCAAGCGGCCACCTGCAGGGGGTCAATGCCTTTACTGCCAACCACCAGAATATCCGTGCCTTCATCAGGACGCTGCCCAAATAAAAGAGGTTGAACACCGTCTTCAATCACCGAGGCAAGGCTTGCCTGCAACTCCAGAATGGCCAGATCCACACCGCGCATGCTGCTCCAATTGACTTTCTTGAACGGGTAGGCTTTCGCGGTACTTTCTTGACCTGTAAAAAATTTGAACTGTATGGTCCCCTCAAAGTCGGTATTTCTTAGAATCTCGCCCCCGTCCCAACTGACGCAGTGCCCATTCGTCAAAACATAAGCAGGACCTTTGGCGACTCCATCAACTCTAGTATCCAGCAGCGTCCCAACACATCGGGTGGGACTTTGAATTCGCCCAACACCGCTCCAATAGTCATAGAGCCCATCTTGATTATTCAGTACTCTGCCGGGCGCAAAATTCTCGACTCCTCTGCCAATATCAATTTCAGCGTTGACAGGCTGCGATATATAACTGAGCCCCACAAAAACAAATGCAGATAATTTAGTAAACATAAACACTAACTCATTAACCGACGAAGCCTTATAGAACCGCAAACATTCCCGAGCATCGTGGTAAATAGTTAATTTTTTTACGCACCTAAATCCTATGTCTACATTGTGAAATTTTTACGTAATTTCATAACACAGACAGTTATCCTGAGGGCCCGACTCCATGTCAAAACAACAAAGGGTATCGGCGCCCCCCAGACAAATCAGCCCAC
Organism: Pseudomonas sp. NFPP24; assembly: GCF_900112095.1. Classification (NCBI taxonomy): domain Bacteria; kingdom Pseudomonadati; phylum Pseudomonadota; class Gammaproteobacteria; order Pseudomonadales; family Pseudomonadaceae; genus Pseudomonas; species Pseudomonas sp. NFPP24. Next base: position 62,514 of record NZ_FOKD01000008.1, on the reverse strand, counting down.
TGTAGATTCTTGCGCTTTCAGCCAACCGCGCCAGCCCTTATAGTTGCCCCCATTCCCGCTTTATTCGAGACGCCCCATGAGTGAGCCCACGCCGTATATCTTCGATGTCACCACTGCCACCTTCGACCAGGCGGTGATCGAGAATTCGTTCCACAAGCCCGTACTGGTGGATTTCTGGGCCGAGTGGTGTGCGCCGTGCAAGGCGCTGATGCCGTTGCTGGCACAGATCGCCGAGAGTTATCAGGGCGAACTGCTGCTGGCCAAGGTCGATTGCGAGGCCGAGCAGGATATCGTTGCGCGCTTTGGTATTCGCAGCCTGCCGACCGTGGTGTTGTTCAAGGATGGCCAGCCGGTGGACGGGTTTGCCGGGGCGCAGCCGGAATCGGCGGTGCGGGCGATGCTGGAGCCGCATGTGCAGATGCCACCGCCGGCTGCGGCCGACCCACTGGAACAGGCTCAAGCGCTGTTTGCCGATGGGCGTATCAGCGATGCCGAAGCGCTGCTGGTCGCGCTGTTGGGCGAGGACAACACCAACGCTGCCGCGCTGATCCTCTACGCGCGCTGCCTGGCTGAACGCGGTGAATTGGGTGAAGCTCAGACCGTGCTGGATGCCGTGAAAAGCGACGATCACAAAGCCGCGCTCGCCGGGGCCAAGGCACAGATCACTTTCCTGCGTCAGGCTGCCGACCTGCCCGACGCCGCCGAGCTGAAAAGCCGCCTGGCGCAAAACCCGCAAGACGATGAAGCGGCCTATCAACTGGCGATTCAACAACTGGCACGCCAGCAATACGACGCGGCGTTGGAAGGTTTGCTGAAGCTGTTTATCCGCAATCGCAGCTACAGCGAAGGTTTGCCGCACAAGACGTTGCTGCAGGTGTTCGAACTGCTGGGCAATGACCATCCACTGGTCACCGTGTATCGCCGCAAATTGTTCGCCGCGCTGTACTAGGCGCCGACCCAGCTGTACAGCGGCGTATCGGCGCCGCTGGCCACTTTCACATTGGCACTGTGCCGCAAGCGCACCAGCAAGCGCTTGCCGGACGCAGCATCGCCGGCCAACCCTTCCAGTTGATCCAACAACTCCAACCCGCTGAGCTGCCCGGCTTTGCGCAATAGTTCCTGGGCGCTCTGCCACAGATCATCGGTCTGTTTGACTGGCGCAACGGGTGTCGCCGTTGGCGCGGGGGCAGCCTGCAACTGTGCGCCCAACCGAGCCCAGTCGCCCTCGTCGAGTTCCAAGGTCAAATCCACCGGCAGATCGCCGACCGTTCCACGAATTCGCAACATCGTCCTTACTCCTGCATTTTTCTGACAGGCATGCTCCCACGCGACTTGCGCAACGCCAAGCGGGCGTTCAAACTCCCGGCATTATTGTTATAAGATCACATAACAAAACTTTCATGTTCTGGAGCCCTCTCATGCGTCGTCTGCTGCTCGCTTTGCCGTTTGCCCTGCTGCCACTGGCTGTCGCCCACGCTCACGACGATCACGAGCATGAACACGGCAGCCTCGGCGCCCATGAACATGGCGTTGGCCGCCTTAACGCCGTACTCGACGGGCAGGCACTGGAGTTGGAATTTGACAGCCCGGCCATGAACCTCGTGGGCTTCGAACACCAGGCCACTACCCCAGCCGACAAAGCCAAGGTCGCTGCCGCACGCAAACAGCTGGAGAACCCACAGGCCCTGTTCAGCCTGCCCAAGGGCGCCGGCTGCGTGGTCAGCACCCAGGAACTCAACAGCCCGCTGTTCGGCGACAAACCTGAAGCCGATCATGCCGACGATGACGACCACGCCACCGACGGTAAAGGCGCGGCCGCCCACGAACATCATCACGACCACAGCGAAATCCACGCCCACTATCAGTTCACCTGCGCCACACCGACGGCGCTGAGCAATCTGGACCTGACCCAGGTGTTCAGGACCTTCCCCGCCACCCAGAAAATTCAGGTACAACTGATCGGCCCGAGCGGCCAGCAAGGTGTTGAAGCGACGAACCAGGCAGCCACCCTCAAATTCTGATTTGAAAACCCAATCACTGTGGGAGCTGACTTGCCTGCGAAAGCATCAACACGGTGTTACTGATGGACCGAGTCGTTTGCATCGCAGGCAAGCCAGCTCCCACACTTGATCGGCGTCATCATCAAAATCACACCAGACCACTGATTTCCTATGACCCAAGCGTTAATAGAACTGTCCGACCTGGGCTTCAACTGGCCCGGTCACCCACAGTTGCTGGACATCCCCGCCTTCCGCCTGGAAGCAGGGGAAACCCTGTTTCTCAAAGGCCCGAGCGGCAGCGGTAAAACCACTCTGCTCGGGTTGCTGGGCGGTGTGCAGAAACCCAGCCGGGGCAGCATTCGCCTGCTCGGCCAGGAGCTGACCGAACTGTCGGCGGGCGCCCGCGATCGTTTCCGCGTCGACCACACGGGCTACATCTTCCAGCAGTTCAACCTGCTGCCGTTTCTGTCGGTGCGCGAGAACGTCGAGTTGCCTTGTCACTTTTCCAAGCTGCGTGCACAACGGGCGAAGCAGCGTCACGGCAGTGTCGACCAGGCCGCCGCCACCTTGCTGGCGCACTTGGGCTTGAAAGATCCTGGCTTGTTGGAACGTCGCGCCGATTCACTGTCCATCGGCCAACAACAACGGGTGGCCGCAGCCCGCGCACTGATCGGCCAACCGGAACTGGTGATCGCCGACGAACCCACCTCGGCCCTGGATTACGACGCCCGTGAAGCGTTCATTCAGTTGTTGTTCGCCGAATGCCGCGAGGCCGGGGCCAGCTTGTTGTTTGTCAGCCATGACCAGAGCCTGGCTCCGCTGTTCGACCGCAACCTGTCGCTGGCCGAACTCAATCGCGCCGCCACGCTCGCAGAGGTTTGAGATGTATCTGTTCCGTCTAGCCATGGCCAGCCTGGCTAACCGCCGCTTTACCGCGATCCTCACCGCGTTCGCCATCGCGCTGTCAGTCTGTTTGTTGCTCGCCGTGGAGCGGGTGCGTACCGAAGCACGCGACAGTTTCGCCAGCACCATCAGCGGCACCGACCTGATCGTCGGCGCCCGTTCCGGTTCGGTGAACCTGTTGCTGTACTCGGTATTCCGCATCGGCAACGCCACCAACAACATCCGCTGGGACAGCTTCGAACACTTCGCCGCCAGCCCACAGGTGAAATGGGCGATTCCGATTTCCCTCGGCGACTCCCATCGCGGCTACCGCGTGATGGGCACCAACGAGTCCTACTTCGAGCACTACCAGTACGGGCGCAAGCAGAACCTCGAACTGGCCAGCGGTCGTGCCTTCGCCACCGACCCATTCGAAGTGGTGCTGGGCGCCGAAGTCGCCGACGCGTTGCACTACAAACTTGGCGACAAACTGGTGCTGGCCCATGGCGTGGCAGTGGTCAGCCTGGTCAAGCACGACGACAAGCCCTTCACCGTGGTCGGCATTCTCAAGCGCACCGGCACCCCGGTGGACCGCACCTTGCACATCAGCCTCGGCGGCATGGAAGCGATCCATATCGACTGGCACAACGGCGTACCGGCCCAGGGCAAAGGCCGCATCAGCGCCGACCAGGCGCGCAATATGGACCTCACGCCCCAGGCCATCACCGCGTTCATGCTCGGCCTGAACAACAAGATTTCCACCTTCGCCCTGCAACGGGAGATCAACGAATTCCGTGGCGAGCCGATGCTGGCGATCCTGCCTGGCGTGGCGCTGCAAGAGTTGTGGAGCATGATGGGCACCGCCGAAAAAGCGCTGTTCGTGATCTCGCTGTTCGTGGTGCTTACCGGCCTGATCGGCATGCTCACGGCGATCCTCACCAGTCTCAACGAGCGCCGCCGCGAAATGGCGATCTTGCGTTCGGTGGGCGCACGGCCCTGGCATATCGCGACGCTGCTGATCTTCGAAGCCTTCGCCCTGGCGCTGTCCGGCGTGGTGGCGGGCGTTGGTTTGCTCTACGTGTGCATCGCCGCGTCGCGCGGGTATCTGCAGGCCAACTACGGCCTGGACCTACCGATGTCGTGGCCGAGCGAATATGAATGGACGCTGCTCGCCGGTATCCTGGGCGCCGCGCTGTTGATGGGCAGCGTGCCCGCGTGGCGCGCCTATCGGCAATCCCTGGCCGATGGCCTGTCCATACGTTTATGAGGAAGGCTTTGATGCGTCGCGTCCTGTTTGCACTGTTGCTGCTGCTTGCCCTGCCCGCCTGGGCAGCCGAGCCCAAAGAACTGACGTGGTCGGAACTGATACCGCCGGATGCCCCGCCAGAAGTGCCGAACATGCAACCACTGCACAATCTCTCCAGCATGGCGGATGCACTGGAATCGGCACCCGCAGCCAAGCAGGACCTGCCCAACGCACCGGTGGTGCCAGCGCTTGATGGCCAGCACATTCGCTTGCCCGGCTACATCGTGCCACTGGAGGTCAGCGAAAACGGCCGCACCACCGAGTTCTTGCTGGTGCCGTATTTCGGCGCGTGCATCCATGTGCCACCGCCGCCGTCGAACCAGATCGTGCATGTCAAAAGCGAAATCGGCGTGAAGCTCGATGAGCTGTATCAGCCGTACTGGATCGAGGGCGCGATGCAGGTCAAACCGTCCACCAGCGAACTGGCCGATGCCGGTTACCAGATGGAGGCCGAGAAGATTTACATGTACGAATTGCCCGAATAACGCTTATCGCCCTTTCATTGAGCTGAGTCAAAAGACCGAACGGAACGATCTTTACCATTGGACGTACAACTTTTAAACGTCCTTTGGAGCTCCCATGAACAAGTCTCTGCTCGGCGCGTCCCTCTTCGCGCTCGCCCTCGTTGCCCCCGTCGTACACGCTCACGAAGCGGGCGACATTCTGGTTCGCGCTGGTGCAATCACCGTGAACCCGAAGGCCGACAGCGGCCACGTCAAGGTTGACCAAGGCCCATTGGCCGGCGCCAACCTGGGCGGCAAGGCGACCATGAGCAGCGACACTCAGTTGGGCCTGAACTTCGCCTACATGCTGACCAATCACGTGGGTATCGAACTGCTGGCCGCCACGCCGTTCGAGCATGACGTGAAGATCAAGGGCACCGCCCTCGGCGCCGCCAACGGCAAGCTCGGCACCCTGAAACACCTGCCGCCGACCCTGAGCGTCGTGTACTACCCGCTGGACAACAAGTCGGCCTTCCAACCGTACGTGGGCGCCGGTATCAACTACACCTGGATCTACGACGAGCACGTCGGCAGCCGTGCCCAAGGCGCAGGCTTCAGCAACTTCAAGGCTGAGAACTCCTGGGGCTGGGCCGCGCAGATCGGCGCCGACTACATGATCAACGACAAGTGGATGATCAACGCCCAGGCGCGCTACATCGACATCAGCACCAAGGCCACCGTGGAAAACAACGCGGTCGCCCCTGGCACTCGCGCCAAGGTCAATGTGGACGTGGACCCGATGGTTTACATGGTGGGTATCGGCTACAAGTTCTGACACCGACCTGACCAACAACACAAAAACCAATGTGGGAGGGGGCAAGCCCCCTCCCACATTTAGCTCATGCCCACATTGGGTTTTGTGTTGGGTCAGCCATGGCGGTAGAACCGGTCCAGCAACGCCGGTAACCCCGCTCGCCAAGCCCGAGGCTTGATGCCGAAGGTGTGGAGGATTTTCTTGCAGGCGAGCACCGCGTGTTGCGGTTCTTCGCTCGCATCCGGTCGGGCCGCGTGGGCCTGGGCGGTGGGGGATTCGATTGCCAGCGGGTGGTAGTTGCGCGCTTCAGTGAGGATCGCCTGGCCCAGCGCCAACGGCGTGGTCGCCTCATGGCCGGCGTAGTGGTAAGTGCCCCACAGCGGCGCCGCGCAATCGAGTTGCTTGAGCACCGAAATGATCACCCGCGCCGCGTCATCCACCGGTGTCGGGTTGCCGCGACGGTCGTCCGCCATCAGCAACTCATCCGGCTTCTCGGCCCGGGCCAGGAAGCGCCCGAGGGTGCCGTCGACGCTGTCATCCAGCAGCCAGCCAAAGCGCAATAACACATGTTGCGGGCAGATGGCGCGCACGCTCTGTTCAATACGCCACAGCGCCTGGCCGCGCAGGCCCAGGGGCACCGGCTCGTCTTTTTCGCTGTAGGCGGTGGCGCGGGAGCCATCGAACACGCGGTAGCTGGATGGCTGCAACAGGGTGATGCTGTGGTGCTGGCACAGCTCGGCCAGGCGCTCGATGGCGAACTCCTGGGCAGCCAGACGGGGCTCGCTGACCGCTTCGGCCTGGAACCAGTCGAAGTAGTAGGCGAGGTTGATCAACGCGTCGGGACGGGTGTCGTCGAGCAATTGGGTGAGGCTTGCGGCATCCCAGCCGTCTTGGGGCGGTTTGGGTGCGAGGAAACCGATGTCTTCCTCTGCACCGAGGCGAATCAGCGCCTGCCCGAGGGCATTCCCGCCGCCCAGTAACATAAGGCGCATTCGCATAGATTGAGCAGGCCCGGTCTGTTGGAACGAAGGTTATTCAGGTATTTGTCAGAATCGTTGCATTTTGCGGGTTCATCGCGCAACCGTCACGGATTAACTGTGCCATTGCAACTTGTTGGAACTGGGGCTATCAATCATTGCATGAGCCTTCCTGAATCCACTGATACCGCATTGACCGGCTTCCACCCCGCCGTCAGCGCCTGGTTGCGCAGCACGTTCCCCTCGGTGACCGGCGCCCAGGCCCAGGCCTGGCCGCTGATCCGCCAGCGTCAATCGACCCTGATCGCCGCGCCCACCGGCTCCGGCAAGACCCTCACCGCGTTCCTGGCGGTGCTGGACGACCTGGTCCACCAAGGCCTTGCCAACGGCGGTGCGCTGCCGGATGAGACGCTGGTGGTCTACGTGTCGCCGCTCAAGGCGCTGTCCAATGATATACAGATCAACCTGCAAAACCCGCTGGCCGGGATCACCGAGCACCTGCAGCGCCTGGGTCTGCCGCCGCTGATCATCCGCACCGCCGTGCGCACGGGCGACACCCCACAAAAAGACCGCGTCCAGATGCGCAAGCGCCCGCCGCATATCCTGGTGACCACCCCGGAATCGCTCTACGTGCTGCTGGGCTCGGACTCCGGTCGCCAGATGCTCGCCAGCACACGCACGGTGATCGTCGATGAAATCCACGCCATCGCCGTCGGCAAACGTGGCAGCCATCTCGCCCTGAGCCTGGAGCGCCTGCAAGGCTTGTGCGCCGAGCCGCTGATGCGCATTGGCTTGTCGGCCACGCAAAAGCCCATCGACGCGGTGTCGCGGTTCCTGGTGGGCACTGGCCGGGACTGCGCGATTGTGGATATCGGCCACGCCCGCCCGCGCGATCTGGATATCGAGGTGCCGCCCGTGCCGCTCTCGGCGGTGATGGCCAATGACGTGTGGGAGTTGGTCTACGACCGCCTCGCCGAACTGGCGCGCGAGCACCGCACCACTCTGGTGTTCGTCAACACCCGACGCCTGGCCGAACGCTTGGCCCGGCACTTGAGCGAGCGCCTGGGCAAAACTGCGGTGGCTGCCCACCACGGCAGCCTGGCCAAGGAGATGCGCCTGGATGCCGAGCAGCGTCTCAAGGGCGGCGAGCTGCAAGTGCTGATCGCCACAGCATCCCTGGAGCTGGGGATTGATATCGGCGATGTGGACCTGGTATGCCAGATCGGTTCGCCGGGTTCCATCAACGGTTTTCTGCAACGGGTCGGCCGCTCCGGTCACCAGGTTGGCGGCACACCCAAAGGGCGCCTGTTCGCCACCACCCGCGACGATCTGATCGAATGCGCCGCCCTGCTCGACTGCGTGCGTCGAGGCGAACTGGACACCCTGCACATACCGGTGGCGCCACTGGACGTGCTGGCCCAACAAATCATCGCCGAAGTCAGCGCCCGTGAATGGTCGGAGCAAGGCTTGCTGGAGATGATCCATCGCGCCGCGCCCTACGCCGAACTCGACGAACGTCATTACCAGGCACTGTTGCAGATGCTCTGCGACGGCTACAACGGTCGCCAGGGCATGCGCAGCGCCTACCTGCACCGCGACGCCCTGACCCGCACCTTGCGTGGTCGGCGCGGCGCCAAGCTGACCGCCGTGACCAGCGGCGGCACCATCCCCGACAACGCCGACTACAGCGTGTTGCTCGAACCCCAGAGCCTGAACATCGGCAGCGTCAACGAAGACTTCGCGGTGGAAAGCATCGCCGGGGATATCTTCCAGCTTGGCAATTCCTCCTATCGGATCTTGCGGGTCGAAGCCGGCAAAGTGCGGGTCGAGGACGCCCATGGTCAACCGCCGACCATCCCCTTCTGGCTAGGCGAAGCGCCTGGGCGCAGTCACGAGCTGTCGGCGGCGGTGGCGCGTTTGCAAGGTCAACTGGACACGCTGCTCGGCGCCACACCCGGCGACCTGCAAGCCGCACAGGCCTGGCTGACCGGCGAACTCGGCCTGAACCGCGCCAGCGCCGAACAGCTCCTCGACTACCTCGCCCGCGCACGCCTGGCCCTGAGTGCATTGCCGTCCCAGGACACGCTGATCATGGAGCGGTTTTTCGACGCGTCCGGCGGCACCCAATTAATCATCCACACGCCGTTCGGCAGCCGCGTCAACCGTGCCTGGGGCCTGGCCCTGCGCAAGCGGTTTTGCCGCACGTTCAACTTCGAGTTGCAGGCGGCGGCCAGCGAAAATGCGATCGTGCTGTCACTGTCCACCAGCCACAGCTTCGAGCTGGATGAGGTGTGGCGCTACCTCAACAGCCAAAGCGCCGAACATATCCTGATCCAGGCCGTGCTGGATGCGCCGCTGTTCGGCGTGCGCTGGCGCTGGAATGCCGGTGTGGCCTTGGCGTTGCCGCGGTATACCGGTGGGCGCAAGGTCGCGCCGCAGATCCAGCGCATGAAAAGCGAAGACCTGATCGCCAGCGTGTTCCCGGACCAGATTGCCTGCCTGGAAAACCTCGCCGGTGAGCGCGACGTGCCCGAGCACCCGTTAGTGGAACAAACCCTCGACGACTGCCTGCATGAAGCCATGGACTGCGACGCCTGGCTGGCCCTGCTGCGGCGCATGGAGCGCGGCGACGTGCGCCTGATCAGCCGCGACCTGCCGGCACCCTCGCCCATGGCGGCGGAGATTCTCAGCGCCCGTCCGTACACTTTTCTCGACGATGCGCCGCTGGAGGAACGCCGCACCCAGGCCGTGCTCACACGACGCTGGAGCGACCCGCAAAGCACCGACGACCTCGGTGCGCTGGACGCCGATGCCATCGCCGCCGTGCGCGAAGAAGCCTGGCCGGCGCCCAACGGGCCGGATGAAATGCATGAGGCGCTGATGAGCCTGGCGTGTATCGCCGCCAACGAAGTCACGCCGCAATGGGCGCAATGGTTGCATGCCCTGGCCAAGGCTGGCCGCGCCTATCAGTTGCACACTCACTTACACACCAACCTGTGGGTCGCCGTTGAGCGCCTGGGTTGCCTGCAGGCGATCTATCCGAGCAACTTGCCGTTGCTGCCCGGCTTCGATGAGTCGTGGACCTACGAGGATGCCGTGACGGAAGTGTTGCGCGCGCGCCTCGGTGGGTTCGGCCCGGTGAGCCTGATCGAGATCGCCGCGCCCCTGGCGTTGTCGGTCATGCAGGTCACTCAAGCACTGGCCCGCCTGGAACAGGAAGGCTACGTGTTACGCGGCTATTTCAGCCCCGAGGCCACACAAGAGCAGTGGTGCGAACGCCACCTGCTGGCGCGCATTCATCGCTACACGGTCAAGCGCCTGCGCCGGGAAATCGAACCGGTGGCATTACAGGATTTCATGCGTTTTCTGTTCGACTGGCAGCACCTGTCCGGCGGCACCCGTGGCCAGGGCAGCGCGATGCTGCCGCAAATCGTCGGGCAGTTTGAAGGCTATGCCGCCGCCACGTCCGCCTGGGACAACGACCTGCTCAGCGCACGCCTCAAGGATTATTCATCCACATGGCTCGACGAACTCTGCCGCAGCGGCAAACTGGTGTGGCTGCGCTTGAGCAACAAGGCCAGCGCCATGGCCTTGCGCAGCACGCCGGTGGTGTTGCTGCCCCGTAGCCAAGTAGGGTTATGGAGCGGATTGACCGAAGTTACCGATGTCACCACCCTGTCGCCCAAGGCGCAGAAAGTGCATCAGGCCCTGTGTGATCACGGCGCGCTGTTTTTTGATGAGCTGTCCCACGAAGCCCATCTGTTGCGCAGCGAGCTGGAAACCACGTTGCAGGAGTTGGTCGGCGCAGGGCTGGTGAACGCCGACAGCTTCGCCGGCCTGCGCGCCCTGACCACCCCCGCCAGCAAACGCCAGGCGCGCAGCAGCCGGCGCGGGCGCGGTGCGTTTGTCGGCGGCATGGACGATGCCGGGCGCTGGGCCTTGGTGCGACGTTCATCAACGGCTGCCGGGCCCCATTCAGCCGAGGCACTTGAGCATGTCGCCATGACCCTGCTGCGCCGCTATGGCGTGGTGTTCTGGCGCTTGCTGGAGCGTGAGGCAGATTGGCTACCGAGTTGGCGCGAGCTGCTGCGCACGTTTCACCGGCTGGAAGCACGCGGGGAAATTCGCGGCGGGCGGTTTGTCAGTGGTTTGGCAGGTGAGCAGTTTGCGCTGCCGGAGGCGATCCCGCTGCTGCGTGAAGTACGGCGGCGGCCCCATGACGGGAGTTTGATCGCAGTGTGTGGGGCCGATCCGCTGAACCTGGTCGGTACACTGTTGCCCGGCAACAAGGTGCCGGCAGTGAGCGGTAATCGGATTGTGTACCGGGATGGGTTGCCGGCGGCGGTAATGGTCGGCGGCACGCAACAAATGTTGCTGGAACTGAGTCCACCCGAGACCACGCTGTTGCAAGAAAAACTGATCAAACGATGAACCTGTTGTGGTGAGCAGGCTTGTCCCGCGTTGGCCAAGCCCGCTTACCATATGGGTCACTGCGTTCGCGGTTGCTCGGTCAGCACCACCGAAGCGGGCACGTCTTCATCCGGCTCATCCACCTGCGGCGTACGCTTGGGCAGCAACACCTGCTGTGGATAAGTCTGCGCGAAGTGCACCTGATCACAGTTATCCACAAGCTTTTTCAGGCGCTGGTTGAACGCGCGGCTCACCGCATATTGCCCACCCGACACCGTGCGGAACTGTGCCGTGAGTACCACGCCGTTGAGGTCCATCTTGTCCACGCCAAACACCTCCAGCGGGCCTTGCAGGTTGTACTTGAGGAACACATCATCGCGGATCGACTGGCCCGCCTCGCGGATCAGTTCCACCGCCTTGTCCACATCCGTGTCGTAGGTGAACTGTACCGAAAAGAACGCATAGGCAAATTGCCGCGACTGGTTGGTGACCGCCTTGATCTGCCCGAACGGCACCGAATGCACAAAGCCCTTGCCGTCGCGCAGGCGCAGGGTGCGGATGGTCAGGCCTTCGACAGTGCCGGCGTGACCGGAGTCGAGTACCACCCAGTCGCCGATGGACAGCGTGTCTTCGATAATGATGAATAGGCCGGTGATCACATCCTGCACCAGTTGTTGCGAACCAAAACCAATGGCCAGGCCGACCACCCCGGCACCGGCCAGCAGCGGCGCGACGTTGATCCCGAGGTTGGCCATGGTGGTGATCGCGCAGATCACTACCAGAACGATCTTCACCGCATTACGCAGCAGCGGCAGGATGGTTTTCACCCGCGTGCTCGGTTGGCGACTGGAGCGCTTGTTGACCGGTGGTTTCAAGGCTTCCTGGATCGCCGTGTCGAGTACCACCCAGAACAGCCAGGTCATCAGCAGGATCAGGCCGATGCTGCTCAGCGAATCGCTGATCGCGCGGCCCACCGAGTTGCGCTGGGCGAACTCGAACAGGGACACGCCCCAGATCCGCCCGAGGATTTCAATAAAAGCAATGGCCATGGCGATGCGCAGGATCGCGTGCAACAGGCTGAGAAAACGTTCCTTGTAGGCGCTGCTGCGCTGGATCGCCACCTGGCTGCGGGATTTGAACAGGTGTTGCAACACGGTGCTGAGGAATACCGTGCCGATCAGCAGGATCGTGGTGAACAACGCGCAACGCAGGGCCTTCTGATTATCGTCGCCGGCACCGATCAAGTTGATTGCCGAGACCAGTACCATCAACAGGATCGGCCAGTACCACAACCCGGAAAACACCCGCAGAGATTGCTGGAGCGCCGGATGTTTCATGCGCTGCGCCAACGGCCGGTTGCGGATCAGGTGGGCGACCGGACGGCGCAGGCGAACCACTAATACGCCAAAGATTACTGTCGCAAGCAGGCCGGTGAATACCGCAATGCTGCTGGTGATATTGCCGCCCAGTTGGCGTGCGATCTGCGGACTGGTCAAGGCGTCGCTGAGGGCGGCGAGAAAGCCGATGAGGAACAGCGGCTTGGGGCAGTAGCCGCGAATGATCTGCACCGCCGGGCGCTTGTGGCCGACATTGAACATGACGATCACACACAGCAGCATTGACGTGGAGAAGATGCCACTGCTGGTGGCATAGGCAAAACACAGCGCCAGCGCCCGCCCCACGGAGGTGGGCAGAAAATGGCTGACATACAAGGTCAGGGGCAGGCATATCAGCGCCGGGATCGTGTAAGGCACCACATAGCCCAGCACCGCTAGGAGGCGTTTGCGCCGTTCGAAAAACGTGCGTTGCCCCAGTCGTCTCACTATCACGCGCCCCAGTAACGTCAGCAGCGTAAAGGCGCCGATCCACACACCGGACAGCAACAGGAAGTCCCCGGCCACGCTCCACGGGGAACGCTCAGCGGTCTGGTTGACCAGGCGACCGACTTCGTTGGCAGCCCGGTCGGCCCGCAGGCGCCATTCGTCAATGAAGTTCTGGTTGAGGTCCAGCTTTTGCTGCACATCATCAATGCTGGAACTGATCGCACCGAGAAGGCCGCCTTCCACCAGCAACTCTGGCTTGGCCGGCGCTTCAGGTTCCGGCGCGGTGGCCGCCGCTTGCAGCGCACCGCTGCCGCAAAACAGCAGCGCGCCGAGCAGTAATGCAGTCTTGAGATTCAGCAAAACACCGAGCTCCTTCAGAAGGGTCTGTAAGGAACTGACGGGTTTGCGCGTTGATCGTTCCCCTTCAGCGGCATCTTTATGCCGTCTGTAGGACGCTGGAAACTTTCCGTCAAAAATCACAGTCAGCCATAAACGAGGGCCAGGCCCCACCACTTTTTCACAGGAGCAACTATGGCTGCGATTCCCGACTGGGTGCCCATCACCCCCAGCGTCGCCATCACTCGCTTCACGGTGTTGACGGTCAATATCCACAAGGGCTTCACCGCACTGAATCGACGCTTCATCCTGCCCGAATTGCGTGAAGCCGTGCGCAGCGTGGGCGCCGACATGGTGTTCCTGCAGGAAATCCACGGCACCCACGAGCGCCACCCCCAGCGCTTCAGTGACTGGCCGAACATGCCGCAGTACGAGTTCCTCGCCGACAGTATCTGGCCGCAATTCGCCTACGGGCGCAACGCGGTCTATCCCCATGGCGACCACGGTAATGCGTTGCTGTCGAAGTTCCAGATCGTGCGTTACGACAATCTCGATATCTCCCAAAGCGGCCATGAAAACAGGGGCCTGCTGCATTGCGTGCTGCGCTTGCCGGGCACCGGCCAGGAGATCCATGCGATCTGCATCCACCTGGGTTTGCGTGAAGTGCACCGCCAGCAGCAATTACGCTTGATCGAGCAGCGCATCAGCGAAATCCCGGCCGATGCACCGTTAGTGGTGGCCGGTGATTTCAACGATTGGCGCCAGAAGGCCGACCTGAGCAAGGCGGGTTTGAAGGAAGTGTTTATCGAGTCCATGGGCAAACCCGCGCGCACCTTCCCGGCGCGGTTGCCATTGCTGCCGCTGGACCGGATTTATGTACGCAACCTGAAGGTGCATAACCCCAGGGTGCTGACGACGCGGCCATGGTCCCACCTCTCCGACCATGTGCCGCTATCGGTGGAGATCGAGCTATGAACGTGGCCGTGGAACATATCTCCACCGACCAGCCGCCGGACGAAGCCAAGGCCCGCGACCTGGATTATGGCTGGCAGAGTGGCAACCAGATCGAGTTGCTGGAAAATGGCGAGGCGTATTTTCCCAAGGTGTTCGAAGCCCTGCGCGCGGCGCAGCGTGAGATTCTGCTGGAGACCTTCATTCTCTTCGAAGACAAGGTGGGTCATGAGCTGCACGGCATCCTGATCGAGGCCGCGCAGCGTGGAGTGAAAGTGGTGGCAAGCCTGGACGGTTTTGGTTGCGGTGAGCTGACGCCCTCGTTTCTCGGTGAACTGGCGGACGCCGGGGTGACGGTGCAGATGTTTGACCCGGCGTCCAAGACACTGGGCTTTCGCACCAACTGGTTTCGTCGCCTGCACCGCAAGATTGTGGTGGTGGATGCGCAGGTGGCGTTTATTGGCGGGATCAATTTCTCCGCCGATCATTTGGGAGATTTCGGTCCAGAAGCCAAGCAGGATTATGCAGTGCGGATGGTGGGCCCGGCGGTGGCGGACCTGCATCATTTTGCCCTGGCGCAAAGTGGTCGCCAAGTCCGCGCGCGACGTGGCTGGCGGCGGCGCCAGCAGCGGCCTTCGTTGTGGTCCACCGACCAGGGCGATGGCCTGGTGCGGCTGATTTACCGCGACAACGTGCAACATCGCGATGATATTGAAGAGGCGTACATCCACGCACTGAGCAAGGCGCAAAAACGTGCGGTGATTGCCAACGCCTATTTCTTCCCCGGCTACCGCTTGCTGCGGGAAATCCGCAACGCCGCGCGCCGTGGCGTGAGGGTGCAATTGATCATGCAGGGCCAGCCCGATGTGCTGCTGGCCAAGTTGGCGGCGCGGATGCTCTACGACTATCTGCTCAAGGACGGGGTGGTGATCCACGAATATTGCCAGCGCCCCCTGCACGGCAAAGTCGCGTTGGTGGATGAAGAATGGAGCACCGTTGGGTCGAGCAACCTGGACCCGTTGAGCCTGTCGCTGAACCTGGAAGCCAACGTGTTGATACGCGACCGAGCCTTCAACCAGCACTTGTACGAACGCCTGGAAACACTCGCCAACAATCATTGCCAGACCATGCCGGAAAACCGCAAACCGCGCTTGTGGCTGTGGCGATTGACCGTGGGCTTTCTGGTATTTCATGTGATGCGTCACTTCCCAGCGTTGACGGGATGGCTGCCGGCGCACAAGCCACGATTGAAACCCATCGAGAGCCAGGCCAATGACCGCTGAATCCCGGTTCAAACGCTGGAAGAAACCGCTGACTATCGCCTTTTTCCTGGTGCTGATCGTGCTGTTCACTCTGCTGGCGCGGCGTATCGACTGGAGCGAAGTGCTGCAGACCCTGGGTGATTTCAAGGTGCGCACTCTGGTGATCGCGGGGGCACTGACGTTGTGCAGCTTTCTGGTGTACGCCAGCTTCGACTTGATCGGCCGCACCTACATCCGCCAGAACCTGGTGTGGAAGCAGATCCTGCCGGTGGGCATCATCAGCTACGCCTTCAACCTCAACTTGAGCGCGTGGGTGGGCGGCATCGCCATGCGTTATCGCCTGTATTCGCGCCTGGGGGTGAGCACCGGCAATATCGCCAAGATTCTCGGCCTGAGCCTGGCCACCAATTGGTTTGGCTACATGGCGATTGCCGGGGTGGTGTTCAGCAGCGGCCTGGTGACCATGCCGCCGGGGTGGAAGGTCAGCACCACGGCATTGCAGGGCATTGGCGCGTTGTTGGTACTGGCCAGCCTCGGCTATCTGGTGGCCTGCCAGTTTTCGAAGAAGCGCGCGTGGACGATTCGCGGCATGGAAATCAACCTGCCGTCAGTGCGCATGGCGTGCCTGCAGTTGCTGCTCGGCGCGTTGAACTGGTCGCTGATGGCGGCGGTGATTTTCACCCTGCTGCCGGCCAAGCTGGACTATCCACTGGTGTTGGGCGTGTTGCTGATCAGCGCGATTGCCGGGGTGCTCACCCATATTCCCGCCGGGCTGGGCGTGCTGGAGGCGGTGTTTATTGCACTGCTGCAGCATGAGGCGTCGCGGGGCAGCCTGCTCGCCGGATTGATCGCGTATCGGGCGATTTACTTCATCTTGCCGCTGCTGATCGCGCTGGTGATGTACCTCGGTGTGGAGGCCAAGGCCAAGGCGTTGCGGGTGAAGAAAACACCCGCCTGAACCCTTACTGGGACTGGATGATGCTCAACCGTTCGCCCACCACCATTTCGGTGATCCAATCCACCAGGATTGAGGTGTACGCCTGTTGGGACACCGGATCGCTGAGGGAATGGTCGGCGCCATCGATGATGCGATGGGTCAGGGAATGGGTCTGCTGGCACGCCGCACGGTAGCTCATGATGGTCGCGTGGGGCACGTGGTCATCGGTTTCCGATTCGACGATCAATACATCCCCGGTAAATGCCGAACACGCATGCAAGGCGCGATTGGTTTCGGCGTGGACCAAGGTGCTGCGGTAATCCATCAGGTCGGCCTTATCCAGGTCACGCTTGGGCTTGAGCCATTCCTGGTCGCGGTACAGCGCCGGCACGCGCAGCGCCAGCCAGCGCACCGGGCGCAGCGAGGTGAGGATCGCCGCGAGGTAGCCGCCGTAACTGGTGCCCACTACCGCCACCGCCGAGGTGTCGATGGCCGGGTGAGCCAGCAGCCGGTCATAGGCCGCCAGCAGGTCGCGCAGATTGTCTTCGCGGGTGACGCGGGACAAAGGAATACCCGTGCCAGCGTGCCCGCGCAGGTCGAAGGTCAGGCATACACATCCCAAGCCGGCGATGCCTTTGGCGCGCTCAAGGTCTCGCTCCTGGCTGCCACCCCAACCGTGCACAAACAACACGCCAGGCACTTTGGATTTGGGGCTCAGGAAGGTGCCGCTCATCTGTTCGTCGTCGATATCGATCGCAATGCTTTCGCTTCTAGCCGTCATAAGATTCAACCGTCACGTACTTGAGAAGGAACTCGCTGTTTTCCGCCGGGCCGCGATACACCTCGATGGCATCAGCCGGCAAGGACTGGTCCACGTAGGTTTCCACGGAGGACACATGGATCGCACGCAGGCCGGGATTGTTGATAAAGCTTTGCAGGGCCGCGACTTCGGCACTGCTGGCCCCGCCCATGCGCCAGGATTGTTCGAGCACGCCGCTACGACGCTGGCCGTTATTGTCGAGGCCCTGGGCGATGTCGTAATTGCGCCGTGATGCGTAGAAGCCGGGATAGGCTTCATCGGCGGCCGCGTCGAAGACTTGGGCTTGCTCGATGGCCTCGCGAACGTCGTCGGGTAATTCGAGTTGCAGCAGGTCTTCGTAGTAACCGGGCACCACCAACAGGTTGGAGCCGCCGTAGACCTCTTCGCCCTGTCCATCTTTCGTCAGGTATTGCTCGCCGCAGTAGCTGAACACGTGATCGCCGATAAAACTCTGGCCGACACTGTAGGTGACCACGTTGTGCAGGTCTTGCTCCAGCACCACGCCCTGGTTGAAGAGTTGTGCGGCATCCGGTCGCGCCAGCACCGCTTCGAATTCATCCAGGCTGTGGATAACTTCCTGGCCTCGGCCCGCGCAGGCGTGCACGGGTTTCAAGCGAATGGGGCCGCTGGACAGCAAGCGTGCAGCGGCAGGCCGCGCGTCCTCCAGCGCAAAGACACTCAAGCCCTCCAGCACGACTTTTCGCACACGTTCGCCAAACAACCCCGACCACCCTTCGGGCGCTTTGGCTTCAGGGCTGAGTAAGCCATGACTGATGGCCTTGGTGCAGATGAAGTCGTGGTCGACATAACCGCCCCACAAATCCTCCGGACCTTGGATATTCAGTGCCCGCGCCTGGCCGGGACCGACCAGGGTTTGTGTGGGCAGCAGGTATAACGCCCGCCCCGCGTGTAGATCAGCGTCATAGCTTCCACCGAACTTGAGCCCGAGGATCTGCGCCAGCCAGCGTGCCAAGGCACGATTGGTTTCGACCTCATGCAGCGGCGCGCCCTCACGCGTGGAGTGAGCAACTACCAGCTTCTTGCGTTGAATCGGGGTCATGCGTCCCCCTTGGCCATCCCGCCATGTGTGTACGCAGAAGGTTGCAGGGATCAGGCCAAGGCTCTTCCATGGAGGATGCTTTTCAAATCAAGCCGTTACGGAAAAACCGATGGCAGTTGGCCTGTTTTATTCTGCACGACGCCGCGTTAACGCAGCGGCGTTCTGCACGATTCACACGCCAAAACGGCTGCGGTAATCGCTGGGCGCAAGGCCGGTGATTTTCTTGAAGATGGCGCGAAAGGCGCTGGGGTCCTGGTAGCCCACGGTCCACGCGATATGGTCGATGGTGCCGTTGGTGAATTCCAGCATCTGCCGCGCCTTGCCCACACGCAGGTGCTGGCAGTATTCGGTGGGTTTCAAACCGGTGGCGCTGCGAAAACGCCGCAGGAAAGTCCGCTCCTCCAAACCGGCTTCCCGGGCCATTGCCGCCAGGGAAACATCCACCGCACCGCTGGCCTGCAACCAGTGCTGAACCTTGAGGATGGCTGTGTCACCGTGGCCAAGAATCGGCGCGAAGTTGCTGCCGCACTGGCTGGCGCTGTCACTGTGCTCGATCACCAGGAAACGCGCGGTATCGGCCGCGATGCTTGGGCCCATCAGACGGTCGACCAGGCGCAGGCCGAGTTCGGACCAGGCCATCAAGCCGGCGGTGGTGATCAGGTCGCCATCATCGACGATCGGCTTGTCGGCCTCCAGGCGCACCGCCGGGTAGCGGCTGGCGAAGGATTTGGCGGAGGACCAATGGGTGGTGGCGCTGCGCCCGTCGAGCAACCCACTGCGCGCCAACATGATCGAGCCAATGCACACACCGCCCAGTACCGTGCCTGCCGCATGTTGCTGGCGAATCCATTCCAGCAGCGCCGGGTGTGCCTGGTCTTCTGTAAACTCGCCGATCGATGGCGGCACCAGCACCGCCATCATCGGTTGCTCGGGACCGGGATAGCTGCTGAAAACACGCACCGGTGTGCCAGCGCTATCCACCTGCCAATGGCTGACCCGCAGCAATGGCAACTGCGCGGATTGATGCTCGGCGGCGATGCGATTGGCCACGCCAAACAGGTCAGTCAAGCCGTGCACGGCGGCCAGTTGCGCACCCTGGTAGATCAACACGCCCAGCTCAACCACGACCATTGTCAGTTTTCCCCCTGTTATTGTCGGTGCAGCCAATCCCAGGTGTGGGCGCCAGCTAAGATACTGGCCCCATCAACCCATCACGAGGCAACACACATGGCCAAGCAAGCGCTCATCCTAATCGATATCCAGAACGACTACTTCCCCCAGGGCAAGTGGCCACTTGACGGCGTGGACGCCGCAGCGGACAAAGCCGCGCAGGTGCTGCAAGCATTTCGCCAGGCGGGCGATGCGGTGATTCATGTGCGCCATGAGTTCACCTCCGATGACGCACTGTTCTTCACGCCCGGCTCCGAGGGTGCGCACCTGCATGGCAAAGTGTTGAACGAGGGCAACGAGCCGGTGGTGCTCAAGCATTTCGTGAATGCGTTCCGCGAGACCAACCTGCGAGCCCTGTTGGAACAGCGCAGCATCACGGACCTGGTAGTGGTCGGCAGCATGAGCCACATGTGCATCGACGCGGTGGTGCGGGCGGCGGCGGACCTGGGCTACACGGTCACGGTGATTCATGACGCGTGCGCCACGCGGGACCTGGAGTTCAATGGGCAGGTGATTCCGGCGGCGCAGGTGCATGGGGCTTACATGGCGTCGCTGGCGTTTGGGTATGCGAGCGTGGTGTCGGCGGATGAGTATTTGAAGGCGCAAGCGGCGGCATGACCGCCACTTGTCCTTTGGACGTCAGCGGGTCGCGATGATGAACAGGCGCGGAAACGGTAGTAGTACAGTGCCGCCAGCCAGGGCTGGATAGGCACGGGTCATTCGCGCCTGGTATTCCTGCAGGAAAGCGGTTTTTTCGCTGTCGGCCAAAGGCGCGAGGAAGGGCCTCAGCGCCGATGCCTTGAACCACTCCACTACTGCCGCGTGGCTCGCCAACGGATGCTGGTAGGTGGTGCGCCACACATCGACCGTACTGCAATGTTTGCTCAGCAGTTCGTAGTAGTAGCTCGCCGTGTGGCGCTCGTTGTGTTTGACCGCACCGATCTTTGCCGACCATGGACCTTCTGCCGCGACTTCGCGGGCGAGCTGGTGGGCGGGTTCGTCGAGGTTGTCCGGGGTTTGCACCGCCAGCGTACCGCCGGGCGTCAGTTGGCGGACCAGGTGCGGGTACAGCGTGGCGTGGTCCGGCAGCCATTGCAGGGACGCATTGGCCAGGATCACATCGAAGGCGCGCGCAGGGTTCCAGGCACCGATATCCGCCAGTTCGAAGTTCAATGTCGGTAGCCGTTTGCGGGCGTCGACCAGCATGTCATCGGAACTGTCCATACCGGTGATGTGCGCTTGCGGGAAGCGCTCGGCGAGCACCTCAGTCGAGTTACCGGGACCGCAGCCTAAATCGACGGCATTGTGCACTTCAACGTTCGGAATGGCCGCGACCAGGTCACGGACAGGGCGGGTGCGCTGCTGTTCGAACATCGTGTACTGCTTGGCTGACCAGTTCATCACGGCTTTCCTTCTTCTTGAGGATGTCCACAGCCTAAATCTTGTGAGCCATGAGAACAAATGCCAGGATTGATGCGCTCCCATACCTGAAAAGTATCCCTATGCTGGAACTTCGCCAACTCAAGGCCTTTGTGGCCATCGCCGAAGAAGGCTATATCACCCGCGCCGCCGAACGCCTGGGCATGCAGCAACCGCCGTTGACGCGGATGCTGCAAAGCCTTGAGGCCGAACTGGGTGTGGTCTTGATGGAGCGCCTGCCCCGTGGCGTGCGGCCCACGACGGCCGGGCTCGCATTGCTGGACGAAGCACGTGAGATTCTCGCCCAGGCAGACAGGATTGCAGAGGTGGTGCGCCGCGCCGCACGGGGCGAGCGTGGGCGCCTGGCGATCGGGTTTACCAGCTCGGCGGCGCTGCATCCCTTTGTGCCGAGTGTATTACGGCGGTTTCGCGAAACCTTTGTCGGCGTGACGGTGGTGCTGGAGGAAGCCGGGACCGGCGAACTGCTGGACGCGTTGATCCATGAGAAGCTCGATGCAGCATTTATCCGCTCGCCCCTCAGCGCAACCCAGTCGCTGCAAGACGAACCGATCCTGGTGGAGCCCATGTTGCTGGCGTTGCCCACGGATCATCCTCTGGCAATCGATCCGGGATCTCCCCTGCCCTTGTCGGCATTGGCGACCGAGTCCTTCGTGCTCTACCGCCGGCGTGTGGGGCTGGGTTTGTACGACGCAATTCTGGTGGCCTGCCGTGAAGCAGGGTTTAGCCCGCAGGTGGTGCAGGAAGCTCCGCGCATGACCGCGACCCTAAGCCTGGTGGCTGCTGGACTTGGGGTGTCCATCGTGCCGGCGTCGATGCAGCGGTTGCGCGGGGATGGCATCGTTTATCGGGAATTGACGGAGTGCCGCAGCCTGGTGGCGCCGTTGCATTTGGCGACGCGGATCGATGACGGTTCGGCGATGCTGCAGCGGTTCAAGGAGATGGTTGTCACCGCCGCCTCGACTGAAGCTGATCACGGGTGATAAAAAACCCCCGAGGCCTGAGCCAGCGGGGGTTCTGTGTGTTCCGGGTGTTAAACCTCAGAACGGGATATCGTCATCAAAGCTGTCGAAATCCGGAGCCGGTTGCGGCGCGGCCTGTTGTGGCGCTGGACGCGACTCACGCTGTGGCTGCTGGCTTGGCTGCGGGCGCGACTGCTGTGGACGCGGAGCCGAGTTGGACATGCCGCCCTGGCCCTGTTGGTCGCCCTGTGGACGGCCGCCCAGCAGTTGCATGGTGCCTTGCATGTCGACCACGATTTCAGTGGTGTAACGCTTGATGCCGTCTTTTTCCCACTCGCGGGTCTGCAGCTTGCCTTCGATGTAGACCTGCGAACCTTTGCGCAGGTACTCGCCGGCGATCTCTGCGACCTTGCCGAACATCGACACACGGTGCCATTCGGTTTTCTCGACCTTCTGGCCGGTCTGCTTGTCGGTCCACTGTTCGCTGGTCGCCAGACTCAGGTTGGTCACGGCGTTACCGTTAGGCAAGTAGCGAACTTCGGGATCCTGGCCGCACGTACCGACCAATATGACTTTGTTAACCCCACGGGCCATAACGTTCTCCTAGGCTGGGCGCGCTGTCGGCACTGGGTTGACCAGTTGCTCGAGCGTCGCGCGATCCAATAATTCGGTGTCCAATTTGATGTAGATGGCGGCTTCTTCAGCAACAACCACGGCATCGGTAACCCCAGTAACGGCCTTAAGGCGCTCGACCAGACCGGCTTCGCGGATCGCTTCGGGCGATAACGGCAAGCGCAGACTCGTCACATAGGGAGGTTCGCGCATGGTAACAGCAAAGGCCAGCCAGAGGGCAGCCAGACCTGCGCATCCAAGGAACACAACCGACAAACCGCCATGCTGGAACATCCAGCCACCCATGATGCCGCCCAGTGCGGAACCCAGGAACTGGCTGGTGGAATACACCCCCATCGCCGTCCCTTTGCCGCCGGCCGGTGAAACTTTACTGATCAGCGAAGGCAGCGACGCCTCCAGCAGGTTGAACGCGGTGAAGAACACCACCGTGCCGATTACCAGCGCCCGCAGACTGTCGCCGAACTGCCAGAAGAATAGCTCAGTGAGCATCAGCGTCGCGACGGCGCCGAGCAAAACTCGTTTCATTTTGCGTTTCTTTTCGCCGTAGATGATGAAGGGGATCATGGCGAAGAACGAAATCAGCAGCGCAGTAAGGTAGACCCACCAGTGCTGCTCCTTGGGCAGGCCGGCTTTTTCTACCAAGGCCAGAGGCAAGGCGACAAAGCTGCACATCAGCATGGCGTGTAATACGAAGATACCTAAATCCAGGCGCAGCAGGTCCGGGTGCTTGAGCGTCGGCAACAGGGCCTTGCGCGCGACGCCTGACTCACGGTGCTGCAACGTGCCAGTGGAGCGCGGCACCATGAAGGCCACGATCACGATGCCGAACAGTGCCATACCGCCTGTGGCCAGGAACAGCCCGTGCAAACCAAACGCGCGAGTCAGCAAGGGCCCCACCACCATGGCCACGGCAAACGACAGGCCGATGGTCATGCCGATCATGGCCATGGCCTTAGTGCGATGTTGTTCGCGGGTCAGGTCGGACAGCAACGCCATGACCGCAGCGGAAATCGCGCCCGCGCCTTGCAGGATGCGCCCGGCGATCACGCCCCAGATGGAATCGGATTGAGCCGCGAGCACGCTGCCGAGGGCGAACACGATCAGCCCCAGGTAGATCACCGGGCGGCGACCGATACGGTCGGAAATGATCCCGAACGGGATCTGGAAAATCGCCTGGGTCAGGCCATAGGCGCCAATCGCCAGGCCGATCAACGCGGGGGTTGCGCCTGCGAGATCCATTCCATAGGTCGCCAGCACCGGCAACACCATAAACATGCCCAGCATACGGAAGGCGAACACCAGGGCCAGACCGCTTGCCGCTCGGGTCTCGCCGCTACTCATGCGTTCGCTGTGGGGATCGTGCATGGAAAAACCTCGTGTGAACCGGCGGCGATTCTACCAGTCCCATCGATTGAGAGGGTATATGCGGCGCTTTGCCGCGCAGCTTTCATCTAAGGCTGCAAGCGGCCTTTTGACAGTGTATATTCATCCAGTCTTTAGCCGTATACTCCGGCATTATTTACGCCCGCCGTGCGAGGCCATCTTGGACAAGATCCTGATTCGTGGGGCTAGAACCCACAACCTGAAGAACATCGACCTGACCCTGCCCCGGGACAAACTGATCGTCATCACCGGCTTGTCCGGGTCCGGCAAATCGTCGCTGGCGTTCGACACGCTGTATGCCGAAGGCCAGCGCCGCTATGTGGAATCCCTGTCGGCCTATGCCCGGCAGTTCCTGTCGATGATGGAAAAGCCCGACGTCGACACTATTGAAGGCCTGTCGCCGGCCATTTCCATCGAGCAGAAGTCGACCTCCCATAACCCGCGTTCCACCGTGGGCACCATTACCGAAATCTACGATTACCTGCGCCTGCTGTATGCACGCGTGGGTATTCCGCGTTGCCCGGACCACGACATTCCCCTGGAAGCCCAGACCGTCAGCCAGATGGTCGACCTGGTGCTGGCCCAGCCGGAAGGTGCCAAGCTGATGCTGCTGGCACCGGTGATCCGTGAGCGCAAGGGCGAACATCTTTCCGTTTTCGAAGAGCTGCGTGCGCAAGGTTTTGTGCGTGCGCGGATCAACGGCAAGCTGTATGAACTGGACGAAGCGCCGAAGCTCGACAAGCAGAAGAAGCATTCGATCGATGTCGTGGTCGACCGCTTCAAGGTGCGCGCCGACCTGCAGCAGCGCCTGGCGGAATCCTTCGAAACCGCATTGAAACTGGCCGACGGTATTGCACTGGTGGCGCCGATGGACGACGAGCCAGGCGAAGAGATCATCTTCTCCGCCCGGTTTGCCTGCCCGATCTGCGGCCACGCCATCAGCGAGCTGGAACCCAAGCTGTTTTCCTTCAACAACCCGGCCGGCGCCTGCCCGACTTGTGATGGCCTGGGCGTGAAGCAGTTCTTCGACATCAAGCGCCTGGTCAACGGTGACCTGACGCTGGCGGAGGGGGCCATTCGCGGCTGGGATAGGCGCAACGTCTATTACTTCCAGATGCTGGGGTCGTTGGCGTCGCACTATAAATTCAGCCTGGAAGTGCCTTTCAACCAACTGCCGGCGGACCAGCAGAAGGTCATCCTGCATGGTAGCGGCTCGCAGAACGTCGACTTCAAGTACCTGAACGACCGTGGCGATATCGTCAAGCGCTCCCACCCATTCGAAGGCATTGTGCCGAACCTTGAGCGTCGCTACCGCGAGACTGAATCGGCCAGCGTGCGCGAAGAGCTGGCGAAATTCCTCAGCACCCAGCCTTGCCCGGATTGCCGCGGCACGCGCCTGCGTCGTGAGGCGCGGCATGTATGGGTGGGCGAAAAGACCTTGCCGGCGGTGACCAGCCTGCCGATCGGTGATGCCTGCGAATACTTTGGCGTGCTCAAACTGACCGGTCGCCGTGGGGAGATCGCCGACAAGATCCTCAAGGAGATTCGCGAGCGGCTGCAGTTCCTGGTCAACGTAGGCCTGGATTACCTGTCGCTGGATCGCAGCGCCGATACCTTGTCCGGCGGCGAAGCCCAACGGATTCGCCTGGCCAGCCAGATTGGTGCCGGCCTCGTGGGTGTGCTGTACATCCTTGATGAGCCGTCGATTGGTTTGCACCAACGTGACAACGATCGCCTGCTGGGTACGTTGAAACACCTGCGGGATATCGGTAACACGGTGATCGTGGTCGAACACGATGAAGACGCGATTCGCCTGGCGGATTACGTGGTCGACATCGGCCCGGGCGCGGGTGTGCATGGTGGGCACATTGTCGCCGAGGGCACGCCTGCCGAAGTCATGGCGCACCCGGACTCGCTGACCGGCAAGTACCTGTCCGGCCGCGTGAAGATCGAAGTACCCGCCAAACGTACGCCACGCAACAAAAAGCTGGCGCTGCACCTCAAGGGCGCGCGTGGCAACAACCTGCGCAATGTCGACCTGGAAATTCCACTGGGCCTGCTGACCTGCGTGACCGGTGTTTCCGGCTCGGGGAAGTCGACCCTGATCAACAATACGCTGTTCCCGTTGAGTGCCACCGCCCTGAATGGCGCGACCACCCTGGAAGCGGCGGCCCATGACAGCATCAAGGGCCTGGAACACCTGGATAAGGTGGTCGATATCGACCAAAGCCCGATTGGCCGTACACCACGCTCCAACCCGGCGACCTACACCGGACTGTTCACACCGATTCGTGAGCTGTTTGCGGGTGTTCCGGAATCACGCTCAAGGGGCTACGGACCGGGCCGGTTCTCGTTCAACGTCAAGGGCGGCCGCTGTGAAGCGTGCCAGGGCGATGGCTTGATCAAGGTGGAGATGCACTTCCTCCCGGACATCTACGTACCGTGCGATGTGTGCAAGAGCAAGCGCTATAACCGCGAGACGCTGGAGATCAAATACAAAGGCAAGAGCATCCATGAAACCCTCGAGATGACCATCGAGGAAGCGCGCGAGTTCTTTGACGCGGTTCCGGCGCTGGCGCGCAAGCTACAGACCCTGATGGATGTAGGCCTTTCATATATCAAGCTGGGGCAGTCAGCTACGACGCTGTCTGGTGGTGAAGCACAACGGGTGAAGTTGTCTCGTGAGCTGTCCAAGCGCGACACCGGCAAGACCTTGTATATCCTTGATGAGCCGACCACCGGCCTGCACTTCGCGGATATCCAGCAACTGTTGGACGTGCTGCACCGCCTTCGCGACCACGGCAATACCGTGGTGGTGATCGAGCACAACCTTGATGTGATCAAGACGGCCGACTGGCTGGTAGACCTGGGGCCGGAAGGTGGTTCCAAGGGCGGTCAGATTATCGCCGTAGGTACGCCGGAGCAGGTTTCCGAAATGCCGCAGTCACACACTGGTTACTACTTGAAACCACTGTTGGAACGCGACCGGGCCTGACTTTTTCAGGCCCAATGAAAAGCCCCTGTCACTTTGCAGTGACAGGGGCTTTTTGCTGCCGGGAATCAGAACTGCGATTGCAGGTAATTCTCCAGGCCAATCAACTTGATCAGGCCCAACTGCTTTTCCAGCCAGTAGGTGTGATCTTCTTCGGTATCATTCAACTGCACCCGCAGGATTTCCCGAGTGACAAAGTCGCTGTGCTGTTCACAGAGCTCGATGCCTTTGCAAAGCGCGGCACGGACCTTGTACTCGAGGCGCAGGTCGGCGGCGAGCATGTCAGGGACCGTGGTGCCCACATCCAGGTCATCCGGACGCATGCGCGGCGTGCCTTCGAGCATGAGGATACGGCGCATCAGTGCGTCGGCGTGCTGTGCCTCTTCTTCCATTTCGTGGTTGATACGCTCGTAGAGCTCGGTAAAGCCCCAGTCTTCGTACATGCGCGAATGGATGAAATATTGGTCACGAGCCGCCAGTTCGCCCGTCAGCAACGTGTTGAGGTAATCGATTACGTCGGGGTGACCTTGCATCGCCCTACATCTCCCTGCTTGAAAGTCTGTAGTTTGAACCATGATGACTCGAAGGTCACGGGACCAACGGCAGAAAAGTGAAGATTTTCCGAGAAAAGTAGCGGATTTAACGCAAAAACCGCCCAAATGAGGGCGGTTCTGCTTATCGTTTAGAGTCAGCTAAGCGATACACCCAACGCCTTTGCGATTGCTTCTCCATAAGCAGGATCAGCCTTGTAGAAGTGTTGCAGCTGGCGCTGAACCACGTCGCTGGAAACGCCACCCATTGCGCCGGCAATGTTGTTGGTGAGCAACGCTTTCTGCTCATCGCTCATCAGGCGGAACAGCGCACCTGCGTGACTGTAGTAATCAGTGTCCTCTCTGTGATCGTAGCGGTCAGCCGCGCCATTAAGTGCCAGTGCAGGCTCTGCATACTGTGGCGCTTGCTTCGGTGCATCGGCGTAGCTGTTCGGCTCGTAATTAGGCGCCGCACCACCGTTACTGCCGAATGCCATCGAGCCATCACGCTGGTAGCTGTTTACTGGGCTACGTGGGGCGTTCACCGGCAGTTGCTGGTGATTGGTACCAACGCGGTAGCGGTGGGCATCTGCGTAGGCGAATACACGACCTTGCAGCATGCGGTCTGGCGACAGGCCTACGCCTGGAACCATATTGCTCGGACCGAATGCGGCTTGCTCCACTTCAGCAAAGTAGTTCTGCGGGTTGCGGTTCAACTCCAGTTCGCCGACTTCGATCAAAGGGAATTCCTTCTGCGACCAGGTTTTGGTCACATCGAAAGGATTCTCGTAATGAGCGTTGGCCTGGGCCTCGGTCATGATCTGGATGCACACGCGCCATTTCGGGAAGTCACCGCGCTCGATCGCATCAAAGAGATCGCGCTGGGCGTAATCAGGGTCAGTACCGGCCAAACGCGCAGCTTCGGCCGGTGCCAGGTTCTTGATGCCCTGTTTGGTTTTGTAGTGCCACTTGACCCAGTGACGCTCGCCCTTGGCGTTGATCAGGCTATAGGTGTGGCTGCCAAAACCGTGCATATGGCGGTAGCCATCGGGAATGCCACGGTCGGAAAACAGAATGGTGACCTGGTGCAACGCCTCAGGGGAGTGAGACCAGAAGTCCCACATCATTTGCGCGCTTTTCAGGTTGCTTTGCGGCAAGCGCTTCTGGGTATGGATGAAGTCAGGAAACTTCAATGGATCGCGAATGAAGAACACAGGGGTGTTGTTACCCACGATGTCCCAGTTGCCTTCTTCGGTGTAGAACTTAAGGGCGAAGCCGCGTGGGTCGCGCTCGGTATCAGCCGAACCGCGCTCACCACCTACCGTAGAAAAGCGCAGGAAGGTCGGCGTCTGCTTGCCGACGGACTCGAACAACTTAGCACTGGTGTATTGGGTAATGTCTTTGGTGACTGTGAAAGTGCCATAGGCACCCGAGCCTTTGGCGTGTACACGGCGCTCAGGGATGTTTTCACGGTTGAAGTGAGCGAGCTTCTCAATCAGGTGAAAATCGTCGAGGAGCAACGGGCCGCGCGGGCCTGCGGAACGGGAATTCTGGTTGTCCGCAACGGGAGCACCGCTGGCGGTCGTAAGGATTTTATTCTGGCTCATGCTCAATTTCCCTCAGGTCGGACTTGGAACTGCCGGCTAATCGGCTTGCAGGGAGTATTGATCATCAACATGACGCCTACAAATTCATTAAATTGTAGGCTTCGATAGAAAATAACTACCAAACTCCCCTCGTGCCATAGTGCCAAGCACAATCGACGGAAGCTTGTACAAATCGCGCTTTTCTTACTCGCACAAAAAACCGGGCACTAGGCCCGGTTCTTCGTTACAGCTTGTCGTCTTACTCGGCGCTTACAGCTTCGCCAGCAGTAGCACGATCAACCAACTCGACGTACGCCATAGGCGCGTTGTCGCCAGCGCGGAAACCGCACTTGAGGATGCGCAGGTAGCCACCCTCACGGGTAGCGTAACGCTTGCCCAGGTCGTTGAAGAGCTTACCAACGATAGCTTTCGAACGAGTACGGTCGAAAGCCAGACGGCGGTTAGCCAGGCTGTCCGTCTTGGCCAAAGTAATCAGCGGCTCAGCAACGCGACGCAGTTCTTTAGCTTTCGGCAGTGTAGTTTTGATCAGCTCGTGCTCGAACAGCGACACCGCCATGTTTTGGAACATGGCCTTGCGGTGCGAGCTGGTACGGCTCAGGTGACGACCACTTTTACGATGACGCATGGTTCATTCCTTACCAAACTCACGTTCGGTGATTACGACGATCAGGCAGTCGCCTTGTCGTCCTTCTTAAGACTTGCAGGCGGCCAGTTGTCGAGGCGCATGCCGAGGGACAGACCGCGGGAGGCCAGAACGTCCTTGATTTCAGTCAAGGATTTCTTGCCCAGGTTCGGAGTCTTCAACAGTTCTACTTCGGTACGCTGAATCAGGTCGCCGATGTAGTAAATGTTTTCCGCCTTAAGGCAGTTAGCCGAACGTACAGTCAGTTCCAGATCGTCAACCGGGCGAAGCAGGATCGGATCGATCTCGTCTTCCTGCTCGATTACCACTGGTTCGCTGTCACCCTTGAGGTCGACGAACGCAGCCAACTGCTGTTGCAGGATGGTTGCAGCGCGGCGGATAGCCTCTTCAGGATCCAGAGTACCGTTGGTTTCCAGATCAATAACCAGCTTGTCCAGGTTAGTACGCTGCTCGACACGGGCGTTTTCCACCACGTATGCGATGCGGCGAACCGGGCTGAACGAAGAGTCAAGCTGCAAGCGACCAATGCTGCGGCTTTCGTCTTCATCGCTCTGACGCGAGTCGGCCGGTTCATAACCACGACCACGAGCTACGGTGAGCTTCATGTTCAGAGCGCCGTTAGACGCCAGGTTAGCGATTACGTGATCGGGGTTAACGATCTCGACATCATGATCCAGCTGAATATCGGCAGCGGTAACCACCCCCGAACCCTTCTTCGACAAGGTCAGCGTAACTTCGTCACGGCCGTGCAGCTTGATAGCCAGACCTTTAAGGTTCAACAGGATTTCAATTACGTCTTCCTGTACACCTTCGATGGCGCTGTACTCGTGGAGCACACCGTCAATCTCGGCCTCGACTACTGCACAGCCGGGCATTGAGGACAACAGGATGCGGCGCAGCGCGTTGCCCAGGGTGTGGCCAAAACCACGCTCGAGAGGCTCGAGAGTGATCTTAGCGCGGGTTGGACTGACAACCTGCACATCAATGTGGCGGGGTGTCAGGAACTCATTTACCGAAATCTGCATGGATGCACCTATTTTCTAGCCCTTACTTGGAGTAGAGCTCGACAATCAGGCTTTCGTTGATGTCGGCGGACAGATCACTGCGAGCAGGAACGTTCTTGAAAACGCCCGACTTCTTCTCAGTGTCTACTTCTACCCATTCTACGCGGCCACGTTGGGCACACAGATCGAGAGCTTGGACAATGCGAAGTTGGTTTTTTGCTTTCTCGCGAACTGCGACCACGTCACCAGCACGAACCTGGTAGGACGGAACGTTTACGGTCTGACCGTTAACGCTGATCGACTTGTGCGATACCAGCTGACGGGATTCGGCACGAGTCGAACCAAAGCCCATACGGTATACAACGTTGTCCAGACGGCATTCGAGCAGTTGCAGCAGGTTTTCACCGGTTGCACCTTTCTTGCCAGCAGCTTCTTTGTAGTAGCCGCTGAACTGACGCTCGAGAACGCCGTAGATACGACGGACCTTCTGCTTTTCACGCAGTTGGGTGCCGTAGTCGGACTGGCGACCGCGGCGTTGGCCGTGGATACCAGGTGCTGCTTCGATGTTGCACTTCGATTCGATCGCGCGCACGCCGCTCTTCAGGAAGAGATCGGTGCCTTCGCGACGAGCGAGTTTGCATTTTGGACCAATGTAACGAGCCATTCTTTACAATCTCCTGGATTACACGCGGCGCTTCTTCGGCGGACGGCACCCGTTGTGCGGGATTGGCGTCACGTCGGTGATGCTGGCGATCTTATAGCCACAGCCGTTCAAAGCACGGACAGCAGACTCACGACCTGGACCTGGACCTTTGACGTTAACGTCGAGGTTTTTCAGGCCGTATTCCAGCGCAGCTTGACCAGCACGTTCAGCAGCTACTTGAGCAGCAAACGGGGTGGACTTGCGGGAACCGCGGAAACCCGAACCACCGGAGGTAGCCCAAGAAAGCGCGTTACCTTGACGGTCGGTGATGGTCACGATGGTGTTGTTAAAAGAAGCATGGATGTGGGCGATGCCATCAACCACTGTCTTTTTAACTTTTTTACGAGGACGAGCAGCAGGTTTTGCCATGATAATTTTCCTGTCGATTCGCTGGGGCGATTACTTGCGGATCGGCTTACGCGGACCTTTACGGGTACGCGCGTTAGTCTTGGTACGCTGACCGCGTACTGGAAGACCACGACGATGACGCAGACCGCGATAGCAACCGAGGTCCATCAAACGCTTGATTTTCATGTTGATTTCGCGACGCAGGTCACCTTCAGTGGTGAACTTCGCCACTTCGCCACGCAGCTGTTCAATCTGCTCGTCGCTCAGATCCTTGATCTTAGCGGCTGGATTTACACCAGCGACTGCGCAAATTTTCTGCGCAGTAGTGCGACCAACACCATAGATGTAGGTCAGCGAGATAACAGTGTGCTTGTTATCTGGAATGTTAACGCCTGCAATACGGGCCATTCAGTGGGACTCCAATTGACAGCTACCTACGCCCCGGAAGCCAAGAAATAGGGCGCGAGATAATATCGCTGTAATAACAAATAATCAACCCGGCAGCGCACTAGCTGCCGGGCTTCAAGCGGATCACACTCAGCCTTGGCGCTGTTTGTGACGCGGTTCCGCGCTGCAAATTACTCGAACAACACCTTCGCGGCGAATAATCTTGCAGTTACGGCACAGCTTTTTCACCGATGCACGAACTTTCATCACCAACTCCTCGAACCTTATGGGGTACTCAGCGCAACATGCCGCTGCCGTAGCCCTTCAGGTTGGCTTTCTTCATCAGGGATTCGTACTGGTGCGAAACGAGGTGCGATTGTACTTGGGACATGAAGTCCATCACAACCACGACCACGATCAGCAACGAGGTCCCGCCAAGGTAGAACGGAACGTTTGCTGCAACCACCAGGAACTGGGGCAACAAGCACACGGCCGTCATATATAGAGCACCGAACAGGGTCAAACGAGTCAGAACGCCATCAATGTAGCGCGCAGACTGCTCACCTGGACGGATGCCCGGAATAAAGGCACCGGACTTCTTCAGGTTTTCCGCTACGTCTTTCGGATTGAACATCAACGCCGTATAGAAGAAGCAGAAGAAAATAATCCCTGCACTAAACAGCAGAATATTCAACGGCTGACCAGGAGCGATCGACTGAGAGAGGTCCTGCAGCCAGCCCATATTTTCAGACTGACCAAACCAGGTACCCAACGAAGCCGGAAACAGCAAAATGCTGCTCGCGAAAATTGCCGGAATAACGCCGGCCATATTCACTTTCAGCGGCAAGTGGCTGGTCTGCGCAGCAAAAACCTTACGGCCCTGCTGACGCTTGGCGTAGTGAACAGCAATACGACGCTGACCACGCTCAATGAACACCACAAAACCGATAATCGCTACTGCCAGCAAACCGATGGCAACCAAGGCAAAGATATTGATATCACCCTGACGTGCAGACTCGAAAGACTGCCCAATCGCTCTCGGAAGACCGGCGACGATACCTGCGAAAATCAACATCGAGATACCGTTGCCAACACCACGCTCAGTAATCTGCTCACCCAGCCACATCATGAACATCGCACCAGCCACAAACGTGGATACCGCGACGAAATGGAAGCCAAAGTCACCAGTGAACGCAACACCCTGCCCGGCTAGGCCAACGGACATGCCGATAGCTTGAACCAGGGCGAGGATGACAGTGCCGTAGCGGGTGTACTGGCTAATCTTGCGACGGCCAGCTTCACCTTCCTTCTTCAACTGTTCCAGCTGCGGACTGACGGCGGTCATCAGCTGCATGATGATCGATGCCGAGATGTACGGCATGATCCCCAGTGCAAAGATGCTCATCCGCTCCAGCGCACCGCCGGAAAACATGTTGAACAAGCTAAGAATGGTCCCCTCATTCTGTCGAAACAGGTCTGCGAGTCGGTCCGGGTTGATACCTGGAACCGGGATGTGTGCGCCTATTCGGTAGACGATAATCGCCAGGAACAGAAAACGCAGACGAGCCCAAAGTTCAGACATACCGCCTTTGCCGAGCGCTGAGAGAGCACCTTGCTTAGCCATTTATTCCTCGAACTTGCCGCCAGCTGCTTCGATAGCCGAACGCGCACCTTTGGTGGCGCCGATTCCCTTGCCGATAGTGACAGCGCGTGTCACTTCACCGGACAGCATGATTTTCACACGCTGTACGTTGACGTTGATCACGTTGGCATCTTTCAGGGTCTGCACAGTAACGATGTCGCCTTCCACTTTAGCCAGCTCGGACAGACGCACTTCTGCGCGATCCATGGCTTTCAGGGATACGAAACCGAACTTAGGCAGGCGACGATGCAGCGGCTGTTGACCGCCTTCAAAGCCTGGAGCGATGGTGCCACCGGAGCGGGAGGTTTGACCTTTGTGGCCACGGCCACCAGTCTTACCCAAACCGCTACCGATACCACGGCCCGGACGATGCTTTTCGCGACGGGAACCCGGCGCTGGACTCAGATCATTGAGTTTCATCGATTAACCCTCTACACGCAGCATGTAGTAAGCCTTGTTGATCATCCCGCGATTCTCGGGAGTATCCTGGACTTCTACAGTGTGACCGATGCGACGCAGACCCAGACCTTTAACGCACAGTTTGTGGTTAGGGATACGGCCGGTCATGCTTTTGATCAGCGTTACTTTAACGGTAGCCATGATCAGAAGATCTCCTTGACATTCAGACCACGCTTGGCAGCGATGGACTCAGGAGATTGCATAGCTTTCAAACCTTTGAAAGTGGCGTGAACCACGTTTACCGGGTTAGTCGAGCCGTAGCACTTGGCCAGAACGTTCTGAACGCCAGCAACTTCGAGGACAGCACGCATAGCGCCGCCAGCGATGATACCGGTACCTTCAGAAGCAGGCTGCATGTACACCTTCGAAGCGCCATGGGCGGACTTCATTGCGTACTGCAGCGTGGTGCCGTTCAGATCAACTTGGATCATGTTGCGACGAGCAGCTTCCATTGCTTTCTGGATTGCAGCAGGCACTTCACGTGACTTGCCACGGCCGAAGCCAACACGCCCTTTACCATCACCTACCACGGTCAACGCGGTGAAAGTGAAGATACGGCCGCCTTTAACGGTTTTGGCTACGCGGTTAACTTGAACCAGCTTCTCAATGTAGCCTTCGTCGCGCTTTTGGTCGTTATTTGACATAACTTAGAACTCCAGCCCAGCTTCACGAGCAGCATCAGCCAGCGCTTTCACGCGACCGTGGTACTTGAAGCCAGAGCGGTCGAAAGCCACTTGCGAGACGCCAGCGGCCTTAGCACGCGTAGCGACCAGCTGGCCAACCTTTGTGGCCGCGTCGATGTTGCCGGTGGCACCATCACGCAGTTCTTTATCCAAAGTCGAGGCGCTTGCCAGGACTTTGTTGCCGTCGGCCGAGATGACCTGGGCGTAGATGTGCTGCGACGAGCGGAACACGCAGAGACGCACGACTTCGAGTTCGTGCATTTTCAGGCGTGCTTTGCGAGCGCGACGCAGTCGAGTAACTTTTTTGTCGGTCATTTGCTATGCCCTACTTCTTCTTGGCTTCTTTACGACGGACGACTTCGTCCGCGTAGCGCACACCTTTGCCTTTGTACGGCTCTGGTGGACGGAAGTCGCGGATCTCAGCGGCCACTTGACCTACCAGCTGCTTGTCGATGCCCTTGATCAGGATATCGGTCTGGCTAGGGGTCTCAGCAGTGATGCCCGCTGGCAGTTCGTAATCCACAGGGTGCGAGAAGCCAAGGGCCAGGTTCAAAACCGTGCCTTTTGCTTGCGCTTTGTAACCAACACCGACCAGCTGGAGCTTACGCTCGAAGCCTTGGCTTACGCCTTGGACCATGTTGTTTACCAACGCACGCGTGGTACCGGCCATTGCGCGAGTTTGTTGATCGCCATTGCGAGCAGCAAAACGCAGCTCACCCGCTTCTTCAACGATCTCAACGGACGAATGGATGTTCAGTTCAAGAGTACCCTTGGCACCCTTCACCGAAAGCTGTTGGCCTGCGAATTTAACTTCGACACCGGCTGGCAGCTTAACGGGGTTCTTAGCGACGCGAGACATGCTTATCCCCCCTTAGAACACAGTGCAAAGAACTTCGCCGCCGACACCGGCAGCGCGCGCAGCACGATCCGTCATCACACCTTTGTTGGTGGAGACGATAGACACGCCCAGACCGCCACGAACTTTCGGCAGATCTTCAGCGGACTTGTACTGACGCAGGCCTGGACGGCTAACGCGCTTCACTTCCTCGATGACCGAACGGCCTTCGAAGTACTTCAGCTCGATGGACAGCAGTGCTTTTACATCGCTGCTGATCTGATAACCCGCAATGTAGCCTTCGTCTTTCAGGACTTTGGCAACAGCAACCTTCAACTTGGAAGATGGCATGCTTACGACGGACTTTTCAGCCATCTGGGCATTACGGATACGAGTTAGCATGTCCGCTAACGGGTCCTGCATACTCATGGGCTAGACGCTCCTAATACAAAAAAATTAGCCTTGCGGCTACATATGTCGCCGAGAATCTCCGGGTAAAACACACGGGCTCAGGCGAGCCGCGTATTTTAGACACACTCCAGAAATGAAACAAGCCCCAAAAGGGGCTTGTTCCAGATTCAAGGTCACCGGCGGTCAGTATCTTGCGAAATCGACCACCTGGACGTTGAAAGTACTTACCAGCTGGCTTTAACCAGACCAGGTACGTCACCACGCATTGCCGCTTCACGCAGTTTGTTACGGCCGAGGCCGAACTTGCGGTAAACGCCGTGTGGACGACCAGTCAGGCGGCAGCGGTTACGCATGCGCGAAGCGCTTGCATCACGTGGCTGCTTCTGCAGAGCAACTGTAGCTTCCCAACGCGCTTCTGGACTTGCGTTCAGATCAACGATGATTGCTTTCAGTGCTGCACGCTTCTTGGCGTACTTGGCAACCGTGAGCTGACGTTTCAGCTCGCGGTTTTTCATGCTCATCTTGGCCATGGTCCTACTCCAATCAGTTGCGGAACGGGAATTTGAAAGCACGCAACAGGGCGCGACCTTCATCATCGTTCTTGGCAGTGGTGGTCAGGGTGATGTCCAGACCGCGGAGAGCATCGATCTTGTCGTAGTCGATTTCCGGGAAGATGATCTGCTCTTTCACGCCCATGCTGTAGTTACCACGACCATCGAAGGACTTGGCATTCAGGCCGCGGAAGTCGCGAACCCGAGGCAGGGAGATCGACAGCAGACGATCCAGGAATTCGTACATACGCTCACGGCGCAGGGTCACTTTGACGCCGATCGGCCAACCTTCACGGACTTTAAAGCCAGCGATGGATTTCCGAGCGTAAGTCACAACGACTTTCTGGCCGGTGATCTTTTCCAGGTCAGCAACAGCGTGCTCGATGACTTTTTTGTCACCGATCGCTTCGCCCAAACCCATGTTCAGGGTGATTTTGGTAACGCGCGGAACTTCCATCACGTTCCCAAGCTTAAGTTCTTCCTTAAGCTTAGGGGCGATTTCCTTCCGGTAAATCTCTTGTAGTCGTGCCATGGTCTAATCTACCTAGCAGTGTTCAAGCATCAACCGCTTTTTGGGTCGACTTGAAGACACGAATTTTCTTACCGTCTTCTACTTTGAAACCAACGCGGTCAGCCTTGTTGGTTTCGCCGTTGAAGATGGCGACGTTAGAAGCGTCCAGCGGAGCTTCTTTCTCGACGATACCGCCCTGCACGCCCGACATCGGGTTAGGCTTGGTATGACGCTTGACCAGGTTCAGACCACCGATAACCAGACGGTTATTAGCGAGAACCTTAAGCACCTTACCGCGCTTACCTTTGTCTTTGCCGGCGATCACGATGATCTCGTCGTCACGACGAATCTTTTGCATGTCGGATCTCCTTACAGCACTTCTGGGGCGAGCGAGACGATCTTCATGAACTTCTCAGTACGAAGCTCACGGGTCACTGGCCCAAAGATACGGGTGCCGATCGGCTCTTGCTTGTTGTTCAGAAGAACAGCAGCGTTGCCATCAAAGCGGATAATGGAGCCATCAGCACGACGTACGCCGTGACGAGTGCGGACTACAACAGCAGTCATCACTTGGCCTTTTTTCACCTTACCGCGAGGAATTGCTTCCTTCACGGTAACTTTGATGATGTCACCGATACCAGCGTAACGACGATGGGAGCCACCCAGCACCTTGATGCACATAACACGGCGAGCGCCGCTGTTATCGGCCACATCGAGCATGGATTGAGTCTGAATCATATAATTTCTCCGACCCCTAGTCCTTAGACTTCCACAGCGCGTTCGAGAACATCAACCAGTGCCCAAGACTTGGTCTTGGCCAGCGGACGAGTTTCACGAATAGTGACTTTGTCGCCGATGTGGCACTGATTGGTTTCGTCGTGCGCGTGCAGCTTAGTCGAACGCTTAACATATTTACCGTAGATCGGGTGCTTAACGCGACGCTCGATCAGAACGGTGATGGTTTTGTCCATCTTGTCGCTGACAACACGGCCAGTCAGCGTACGGACAGTTTTTTCGGCTTCAGCCATGATCACTTACCTGCCTGCTGGTTGAGCACAGTCTTCACGCGAGCGATGTCACGCTTAACTTGCGAGAGCAGATGAGACTGCCCCAACTGGCCAGTTGCTTTCTGCATACGCAGATTGAACTGGTCGCGCAGCAGGCCGAGCAGTTGCTCGTTCAGCTGCTGTGCGGATTTTTCACGAAGTTCATTCGCTTTCATCACATCACCGTCCGTTTAACAAAGGAGGTGGCGAGCGGCAGCTTTGCAGCAGCCAGGGCGAAAGCCTCACGCGCCAGCTCTTCAGAAACACCCTCGATTTCATACAGGACTTTGCCTGGCTGAATCTGGGCTACCCAGTACTCCACGTTACCCTTACCTTTACCCATCCGAACCTCGAGAGGTTTTTTGGAGATCGGCTTGTCCGGGAATACACGGATCCAGATCTTGCCGCCACGTTTTACGTGACGGGTCAGAGCACGACGCGCTGACTCGATCTGACGAGCGGTGAGACGACCACGAGCTACAGACTTCAGCGCGAACTCGCCGAAGCTGACTTTGCTACCGCGCTGAGCCAGACCACGGTTGTGGCCTGTCATCTGCTTGCGGAACTTCGTACGCTTAGGTTGCAACATTTGGCGTACCCCTTACTTAGCAGCTTTTTTACGAGGCGCTGGTGCTTGTGGTTTCAGTTCTTCTTGGCGACCACCAATTACTTCGCCTTTGAAGATCCAAACCTTTACACCGATCACACCGTAAGTGGTGTGAGCTTCGTAGTTGGCATAGTCGATGTCGGCACGCAGGGTGTGCAGTGGCACACGACCTTCGCGATACCATTCAGTACGTGCGATTTCAGCACCGCCGAGACGACCGCTCACTTGGATTTTGATGCCTTTGGCACCAATGCGCATGGCGTTCTGTACAGCGCGCTTCATAGCGCGACGGAACATTACGCGACGCTCCAGCTGCTGAGCTACGCTCTGCGCAACCAGCATACCGTCGAGCTCCGGCTTGCGGATCTCTTCGATATTGATGTGCACAGGCACACCCATTTGCTTGGTCAGGTCCTGACGCAGTTTCTCAACATCTTCACCTTTCTTCCCGATAACGATACCTGGACGAGCGGTGTGGATGGTGATACGTGCAGTTTGCGCCGGACGATGGATATCGATACGGCTTACGGACGCGCTTTTTAGTTTGTCTTGGAGATACTCACGCACCTTCAGATCAGCGAACAAGTAGTCCGCATAAGTCCGACCGTCTGCGTACCAGACGGAGGTGTGCTCCTTGACGATTCCCAGGCGAATGCCAATGGGATGTACTTTCTGACCCATCTCTTCGACTCCGTTACTTGTCAGCAACCTTGACAGTGATATGGCAAGACCGCTTGACGATGCGATCAGCACGGCCTTTGGCACGTGGCATGATGCGCTTCAGCGAACGCCCTTCGTTGACGAAAACGGTGCTGACCTTCAGGTCATCAACGTCTGCGCCTTCGTTATGCTCGGCGTTGGCTACGGCCGACTCCAGCACTTTCTTCATGATCTCGGCGGCTTTCTTACTGCTGAAAGCCAACAGGTTGAGCGCTTCGCCCACCTTCTTCCCGCGGATCTGGTCGGCGACCAAGCGGGCTTTCTGGGCGGAGATTCGAGCGCCCGACAACTTAGCGGCTACTTCCATTTCCTTACCCCTTAACGCTTGGCTTTCTTGTCTGCCACGTGCCCACGATAAGTGCGGGTACCGGCAAACTCGCCTAGTTTGTGGCCGACCATGTCTTCGTTCACGAGAACTGGGACGTGCAAGCGACCGTTGTGTACAGCGATGGTCAGACCGACCATTTGTGGCAGGATCATCGAACGACGCGACCAGGTCTTAACTGGTTTGCGATCGTTCTTTTCCGCCGCCACTTCGATCTTCTTCAGTAGGTGAAGATCAATAAAAGGACCTTTTTTCAGAGAACGTGGCACTGTCGTATCCCTCTATTTACTTGCGACGACGGACGATCATTTTGTCGGTACGCTTATTACCACGAGTCTTCGCGCCCTTAGTCGGGAAGCCCCATGGCGATACCGGATGACGACCACCAGAGGTACGACCTTCACCACCACCGTGTGGGTGGTCAACCGGGTTCATGGCAACACCACGAACGGTTGGGCGAACGCCACGCCAGCGTTTGGCACCAGCTTTACCCAGCGAACGCAGGCTGTGCTCGGAGTTCGAGACTTCGCCCAGGGTCGCGCGGCATTCAGCCAGCACTTTACGCATCTCACCAGAACGCAGACGCAGGGTCACGTAGACACCTTCACGAGCGATCAGCTGAGCCGAAGCACCAGCGGAACGAGCGATTTGCGCGCCTTTACCTGGCTTCAATTCGATGCCGTGTACGGTGCTACCAACTGGAATGTTGCGCAGTTGCAGAGCGTTGCCCGGCTTGATCGGTGCCAGGGCACCTGCGATCAGCTGGTCGCCAGCGCTCACGCCTTTAGGGGCGATGATGTAGCGACGCTCGCCATCTGCGTACAACAGCAGAGCGATGTGAGCAGTACGGTTTGGATCGTATTCGATGCGCTCGACAGTGGCAGCGATGCCATCTTTGTCGTTGCGACGGAAGTCGACCAGACGATAATGCTGCTTATGGCCACCACCTATGTGACGAGTGGTAATGCGACCATTGTTGTTACGACCACCAGACTTCGATTTTTTCTCGAGCAGCGGTGCGTGAGGAGCGCCTTTATGCAGCTCCTGGTTGACCACCTTGACCACAAAACGGCGGCCAGGGGAAGTCGGTTTGCATTTAACGATTGCCATGATGCACCCCTTCCTTACTCAGCACTGCTGCTGAAATCGAGATCTTGGCCTGGCTGAAGGGAGATAACTGCCTTCTTCCAGTCATTACGCTTGCCCAGACCGCGAGCAGTGCGCTTGCTCTTACCCAGAACATTCAGGGTAGTAACACGCTCTACTTTCACGCTGAACAGGCTTTCGACGGCCTTCTTGATTTCCAGCTTGGTTGCGTCAGTTGCAACCTTGAAAACGAACTGGCCTTTCTTGTCAGCCAGAACCGTAGCCTTTTCGGAAACGTGCGGGCCAAGCAGAACTTTAAATACGCGTTCCTGGTTCATCCCAGCAGCTCCTCGAATTTCTTCACGGCCGACACGGTGATCAACACCTTGTCGTATGCGATCAGACTAACTGGATCGGAACCTTGCACGTCACGTACATCAACGTGTGGCAGGTTGCGAGCAGCCAGGTACAGGTTCTGATCAACAGCTTCCGACACGATCAAAACGTCGGTCAGGCTCATGTTGTTCAGTTTGCCCAGCAGATCTTTGGTTTTCGGGCTTTCAACAGCGAAGTCCTGAACCACGACCAGACGGTCAGTACGCACGAGTTCAGCAAGGATGGAGCGCAGAGCTGCGCGGTACATCTTCTTGTTGAGCTTCTGCGAGTGATCCTGCGGACGAGCTGCGAAAGTGGTACCGCCGCCACGCCAGATTGGGCTACGGATAGTACCGGCACGAGCACGGCCAGTACCTTTCTGACGCCAAGGGCGCTTACCGCCACCACGTACGTCGGAACGGGTCTTTTGCTGCTTGCTACCTTGACGGCCGCCGGCCATGTAGGCCACGACTGCTTGGTGAACCAGCGTCTCGTTGAATTCGCCGCCAAATGTCAGTTCGGAAACTTCGATCGCTTGAGCGTCATTTACATTTAATTGCATGTCAGCTTCCCCTTAACCGCGAGCCTTGGCCGCTGGACGTACAACCAGGTTGCCGCCAGTAGCGCCAGGAACAGCACCCTTGACCAACAACAGATTGCGTTCAGCGTCGACGCGCACTACTTCGAGGGACTGCACGGTCACGCGCTCAGCGCCCATATGACCGGACATTTTTTTGCCCTTGAATACACGACCAGGAGTCTGGCACTGGCCAATAGAGCCCGGGACGCGGTGGGAAACGGAGTTACCGTGAGTGTTGTCTTGTCCACGGAAATTCCAACGCTTGATCGTACCCTGGAAGCCTTTACCTTTGGACTGACCGGTTACATCAACCAGTTGACCAGCAGCGAAGATTTCAGCGTTGATCAGATCGCCAGCCTGGTAGTCGCCGTCTTCAAGACGGAACTCCATAACGGTGCGACCAGCTGCAACGTTTGCTTTAGCGAAGTGGCCTGCTTGAGCAGCAGTCACACGCGAAGCACGACGCTCGCCGACAGTGACTTGCACTGCACGATAGCCATCGGTTTCTTCAGTTTTGAACTGGGTGACGCGATTCGGCTCGATCTCAATGACCGTGACCGGAATGGAGACACCTTCTTCGGTGAAAATACGGGTCATACCGCATTTACGACCGACTACACCAATAGTCATGTTGTAAACCTCATGAGTGTACGGGGCTTTCACCCGCTATGGCCGCCCATTTCAGAGCGTTACACGACTAAGACCCGAGTCTTAGCCGAGGCTGATCTGTACTTCCACACCGGCCGCCAGATCGAGCTTCATAAGTGCATCAACGGTTTTATCCGTTGGCTGGACGATGTCCAGTACGCGCTTATGAGTACGGATCTCGTACTGGTCACGCGCGTCTTTGTTGACGTGCGGGGAGACCAGAACGGTGAACCGCTCTTTACGGGTAGGCAGTGGAATTGGACCACGCACTTGAGCACCAGTACGTTTCGCGGTTTCCACGATTTCCTGGGTGGATTGGTCGATCAGGCGATGGTCAAAAGCCTTCAACCTGATACGGATTTGCTGATTTTGCATTGGATTTCAGACTCCGGCTGCTATTCCCACCGGGCGCAATGCGCCCGTTAAAAGGAGGCGCAATTCTATAGACGCCCCCGATGGGTGTCAACCCAATAAAAAGGCCCCCGCTAAGCGGGGGCCTTCTCAAAAAAACCGAGCTATCTCAGAAGAGATAATTACTCGATGATTTTAGCTACAACGCCAGCACCAACGGTACGGCCGCCTTCACGGATAGCGAAGCGCAGACCGTCTTCCATTGCGATGGTTTTGATCAGGGTAACAGTCATTTGAATGTTATCGCCTGGCATTACCATTTCAACGCCTTCTGGCAGTTCGCAGTTACCGGTCACGTCAGTAGTACGGAAGTAGAACTGTGGACGGTAGCCTTTGAAGAACGGAGTGTGACGACCGCCTTCTTCCTTGCTCAGAACGTAAACTTCTGCGGTGAACTTGGTGTGAGGCTTAACCGAACCTGGTTTAACCAGAACCTGGCCACGCTCAACGTCGTCACGCTTGGTACCACGCAGCAGAACGCCGCAGTTCTCGCCAGCACGACCTTCGTCGAGCAGCTTACGGAACATTTCAACACCGGTGCAGGTGGTGACGGTAGTGTCACGCAGACCAACGATTTCCAGTGGATCTTGAACGCGAACGATACCGCGCTCGATACGACCAGTCACAACAGTACCGCGACCGGAGATCGAGAATACGTCTTCGATTGGCATCAGGAACGGCTTGTCGGTCAGACGAACTGGTTCTGGGATGTAGCTGTCCAGAGTCTCAACCAGTTTACGAACGGCAGTGGTGCCCATTTCGTTGTCGTCTTTGCCTTCCAGAGCCATACGAGCAGAACCGATGATGATCGGAGTGTCGTCACCTGGGAAGTCGTAAGTGCTCAGCAGATCGCGCACTTCCATCTCAACCAGTTCCAGCAGCTCAGCGTCGTCTACCAGGTCAGCCTTGTTCAGGAAAACCACGATGTACGGAACGCCTACCTGACGGGACAGCAGGATGTGTTCACGGGTTTGTGGCATCGGACCATCAGCGGCCGAGCAAACCAGGATCGCGCCGTCCATCTGGGCAGCACCAGTGATCATGTTCTTCACGTAGTCAGCGTGACCTGGGCAGTCAACGTGAGCGTAGTGACGAATAGTCGAGTTGTACTCAACGTGAGCGGTGTTGATGGTGATACCACGAGCTTTTTCTTCTGGTGCGCTGTCGATCTTGTCGAAGTCAACACGAGCCGAACCGAAAACTTCGGAGCAGACGCGAGTCAGAGCAGCGGTCAGAGTGGTTTTACCGTGGTCAACGTGGCCGATGGTGCCAACGTTTACGTGCGGTAGGGAACGATCAAATTTTTCTTTAGCCACGACAATTAACTCCTTGCCTAAAGGACTGAATCAGCCTTGTTTTTTGGATACAGTTTCAGCGATGTGCGCCGGAGCTGTGTTGTATTTTTTGAATTCCATAGAGTAGCTTGCGCGACCCTGGGACATGGAGCGAACGTCGGTCGCGTAACCGAACATCTCACCCAACGGAACCTCGGCGCGAATCACTTTGCCGGAAACCGTGTCTTCCATACCCAAGATCATGCCGCGACGACGGTTAAGGTCGCCCATGACATCACCCATATAGTCTTCAGGTGTAACAACTTCTACCGCCATGATTGGCTCAAGCAACTCACCACCGCCCTTCTGGGCCAGTTGCTTGGTTGCCATGGAAGCAGCCACCTTAAACGCCATCTCGTTGGAGTCGACGTCGTGGTAAGAACCGTCAAAAACGGTTGCTTTCAGGCCGATCAGCGGATAGCCGGCAACAACACCGTTCTTCATCTGCTCTTCGATACCCTTCTGGATAGCAGGGATGTATTCCTTAGGAACCACACCACCTACCACTTCGTTCACGAATTGCAGACCTTCCTGACCTTCGTCAGCAGGAGCAAAACGGATCCAGCAGTGACCGAACTGACCACGACCGCCGGACTGACGAACGAACTTGCCTTCGATTTCACAGTTCTTCGTGATGCGCTCACGATAGGAAACCTGAGGCTTACCGATGTTGGCTTCGACGTTGAACTCACGGCGCATCCGGTCAACCAGGATGTCCAGGTGCAGCTCGCCCATGCCGGAGATGATCGTTTGACCAGTCTCTTCATCAGTCTTGACGCGGAAAGATGGATCTTCCTGAGCAAGCTTGCCCAGAGCGATACCCATTTTTTCCTGGTCATCCTTGGTCTTAGGCTCTACGGCAACCGAAATAACCGGCTCCGGGAAGTCCATGCGAACCAGGATGATTGGCTTGGCAGCGTCGCACAAAGTCTCGCCC
This sequence comes from Pseudomonas sp. NFPP24, assembly GCF_900112095.1. NCBI lineage: Bacteria > Pseudomonadati > Pseudomonadota > Gammaproteobacteria > Pseudomonadales > Pseudomonadaceae > Pseudomonas > Pseudomonas sp. NFPP24. Next base: position 17,533 of record NZ_FOKD01000008.1, on the reverse strand, counting down.
GTGGTGACGTCCTTCATGCCGATCAGGGCCGCGATGTCACCAGCGCGTACTTCCTTGATCTCTTCACGGGCGTTTGCGTGCATTTGCACCATACGACCCACGCGCTCTTTCTTGCCTTTAACCGAGTTGATCACGCCGTCGCCGGAGGCCAACACGCCCGAGTAAACGCGGACGAAGGTCAAAGTACCCACGAATGGGTCGGTTGCGATCTTGAACGCCAGAGCCGAGAACGGCTCGCTGTCATCGGCGTGACGCTCCATTTCTTCTTCCTCGTTATCAGGGTTAGTACCCTTGATAGCAGGAATGTCGGTTGGAGCCGGCAGGTAGTCGATAACGGCGTCGAGAACCAGGGGAACACCCTTGTTCTTGAAGGAAGAACCACAAACAGCCAGGACGATCTCACCAGCGATAGTACGCTGACGCAGAGCAGCCTTGATTTCCACGTTGGTGAGCTCTTCACCCTCGAGGTACTTGTTCATCAGCTCTTCGCTGGCTTCGGCCGCAGCCTCAACCATGTTGTTGCGCCACTCGTCAGCCAGTTCCTGCAGTTCTGCAGGGATAGGCTTGCGAACAGGCACCATGCCTTTGTCGGAGTCATTCCAGTAAACCGCTTCCATATTGATCAGATCGATCTGACCCTGGAAGTTGTCTTCGGAACCGATAGCCAACTGGATTGGCACCGGGGTGTGACCCAGACGCTGTTTGATCTGACCGATCACGCGAAGGAAGTTGGCTCCAGCACGGTCCATCTTGTTTACGTAAACAAGACGTGGAACGCCGTATTTGTTGGCTTGACGCCATACGGTTTCCGACTGAGGCTCAACACCCGAAGTACCGCAGAACACAACGACAGCACCGTCGAGTACACGCAGGGAACGCTCAACTTCAATGGTGAAGTCTACGTGGCCTGGGGTATCGATTACGTTGAAGCGATGCTCGTCTTTGTACTGCTTCTCGGAACCTTTCCAGAAGGCGGTAATAGCAGCAGAAGTAATGGTAATACCACGCTCCTGCTCCTGAACCATCCAGTCTGTGGTCGCGGCGCCGTCATGCACCTCGCCCATTTTGTGACTTTTGCCGGTGTAAAACAGTACGCGCTCGGTGGTGGTGGTTTTACCAGCATCCACGTGAGCAACGATACCGATGTTACGGTAGCGGCTAATCGGAGTAGTACGAGCCATAAAGCCCTCGCAAAATTAGTGAAGCTAAGATTAGAAGCGGTAGTGCGAGAAAGCTTTGTTAGCTTCAGCCATACGGTGCACGTCTTCACGCTTCTTAACAGCAGCACCTTTACCTTCAGCAGCGTCCAACAGCTCGCCGGCCAAACGCAGAGCCATAGACTTCTCGCCGCGCTTACGGGCGAAGTCTACCAACCAGCGCATTGCCAGAGCGTTACGACGGGACGGACGAACTTCGACCGGAACCTGGTAAGTAGCACCGCCTACACGGCGCGACTTCACTTCGACCAGCGGAGCGATGGCGTCGAGAGCTTTCTCGAAGATTTCCAGGGGGTCGCTGTTCTTGCGTTCTTTAACCTTTTCCAGCGCGCCATAAACGATACGCTCGGCAACGGCTTTCTTGCCGCTCTCCATCACGTGGTTCATGAACTTGGCCAGAATTTGGCTTCCGTATTTTGGATCGTCAAGCACTTCGCGCTTGGCTGCTACGCGTCTTCTTGGCATGGATAAGCCCTCAAACGGTCTTCAGGTTCGCTCGGAATCGGTGCCCTTTCGGGACGCCTCCGACCTTACTCTTATCGACTCAGAAAATAAGATGATTCAGTGTTACAAAAAGCCGCTACTACTTAGGCTTCTTGGTACCGTACTTCGAACGACCCTGGTTACGACCTTTAACGCCGGAAGTATCCAAGGAGCCGCGAACGGTGTGATAACGAACACCTGGCAAGTCTTTTACACGACCGCCGCGGATCAGTACCACGCTGTGCTCTTGCAGGTTGTGACCTTCACCACCGATGTACGAGGAAACCTCGAAACCGTTGGTCAGGCGCACACGGCATACTTTACGCAGTGCCGAGTTAGGTTTTTTCGGCGTAGTGGTATACACGCGAGTGCATACGCCACGACGTTGCGGGCAGTTCTGCAGCGCAGGCACGTCGGATTTCTCGACGATACGCTTACGCGGCTGACGTACCAGCTGGTTGATAGTTGCCATCTACTAGCTCCACTGTTGTCTTGCGACGCTATTGTCTTGCAAGAAAAGCAAAATGGCAGGAACGAATTCCCGCCAAATTTAGGGGTACAAGAGTCTAAAGAGGATCTTGCCCCCAGTCAAGGCAAGGCCCCGACATCCCCTCTCATCGAACCGGGACAAAACTGCCTCGATCCGACGAATGGGGGCTACCAGGGCCCGGACTTATTTATCGCAGAACTCAGTTACCGCTGGAGTTCAGCGCTTCGGTCAGTGCAGCTTCCACTTCACTGGCGCTTACGCGCAACGGCTTGTCAGCATCACGGCGGCGTTTACGCTCGCTGTGGTAAGCCAAACCGGTACCGGCCGGGATCAGACGACCCACAACCACGTTTTCTTTCAGGCCGCGCAGGTAATCGCGCTTGCCGGTTACCGCTGCTTCGGTCAGTACGCGAGTGGTCTCCTGGAAGGAGGCCGCCGAGATGAACGATTCAGTCGACAACGACGCCTTGGTGATACCCAGTAGCACGCGAGTGAACTTGGACACGAATTTGTCTTCGGTCGCCAAGCGCTCGTTTTCCACCAGCACGTGAGTCAGTTCCATCTGGTCGCCCTTGATGAAACTGGAATCGCCGGATTCAGCGATTTCAACTTTACGCAGCATCTGACGCAGGATGGTCTCGATGTGCTTATCGTTGATCTTCACGCCTTGCAGGCGGTAAACGTCCTGGATCTCGTTAACGATGTACTTGGCCAGCGCACTCACACCCAGCAGACGCAGGATGTCGTGTGGATCGCTCGGGCCGTCGGAGATAACTTCGCCGCGGTTTACCTGTTCGCCTTCGAACACGTTCAGGTGACGCCACTTCGGAATCAGCTCTTCATACGGATCACTACCGTCGTTCGGAGTAATGACCAGACGGCGCTTGCCCTTGGTCTCTTTACCGAACGCGATGGTGCCGCTGACTTCAGCCAGAATCGACGCTTCTTTCGGACGACGAGCTTCGAACAAGTCGGCAACACGCGGCAGACCACCGGTGATGTCACGGGTTTTCGAAGTTTCTTGCGGGATACGCGCGATAACATCACCGATCGCGATCTTCGCACCATCCGCTACACCGACCAGGGCGTTGGCTGGCAGGAAGTACTGAGCGATTACGTCAGTGCCTGGCAGCAACAAGTCCTTGCCGTTGTCATCGACCATCTTCACGGCAGGACGGATGTCTTTACCGGCAGCTGGACGATCTTTCGCGTCGAGTACTTCAATGTTGGTCATACCGGTCAATTCGTCAGTCTGACGCTTGATCGTGATGCCTTCTTCCATGCCCACGTAGGTCACGGTACCTTTCATTTCGGTAACGATTGGGTGAGTGTGCGGGTCCCACTTGGCCACGATTGCGCCAGCGTCGACCTTGTCACCTTCTTTAACCGAAATCACAGCACCGTACGGCAGCTTGTAACGCTCACGCTCACGACCGTAGTCATCAGCGATTGCCAGCTCACCGGAACGGGACACGGCAACCAGGTGGCCATCCACTCGCTCTACGTGCTTCAGGTTGTGCAGGCGGACAGTACCGCCATTCTTCACCTGAACGCTGTCGGCTGCGGAGGTCCGGCTTGCCGCACCACCGATGTGGAACGTACGCATCGTCAGCTGGGTACCCGGCTCACCGATGGACTGGGCAGCGATAACGCCGACCGCTTCACCGATGTTCACCTGGTGACCACGAGCCAAGTCACGGCCGTAGCACTTGGCGCAGATGCCGTAGCGGGTTTCGCAGCTGATCGGCGAGCGAACGATCACTTCGTCGATGCTGTTGAGTTCGATGAACTCGACCCACTTCTCGTCTACCAGGGTGCCGGCAGGAACGATAACTTCCTCGGTGCCTGGCTTGAACACGTCACGGGCAATAACACGACCCAATACGCGCTCACCCAACGGCTCTACAACGTCACCGCCTTCAATGTGCGGCGTCATCAGCAGGCCGTGCTCGGTACCACAATCGATCTCGGTTACAACCAGATCTTGTGCAACGTCTACCAGACGGCGAGTCAGGTAACCGGAGTTAGCGGTTTTCAACGCGGTATCCGCAAGACCCTTACGAGCACCGTGAGTCGAGATGAAGTACTGAAGTACGCTCAAACCTTCACGGAAGTTCGCAGTAATCGGCGTTTCGATGATGGAACCGTCCGGCTTGGCCATCAGGCCACGCATACCGGCGAGCTGACGGATCTGCGCAGCAGAACCCCGTGCGCCCGAGTCGGCCATCATGTACATCGAGTTGAAGGACTCTTGGTCAACTTCGTCGCCATGACGGTCGATGACTTTCTCTTTCGAGAGGTTGGCCATCATCGCCTTGGAAACTTCATCGTTCGCCTTGGACCAAAGGTCGATTACCTTGTTGTACTTCTCACCCTGGGTTACCAGGCCGGAGGCGTACTGGCTTTCGATTTCTTTCACTTCTTCGGTGGCAGCGCCGATGATGCGGGCTTTTTCATCCGGGATAACAAAGTCGTTAACGCCGATGGAAACGCCGGAAATGGTCGAGTAAGCAAAACCGGTATACATCAACTGGTCAGCGAAGATCACGGTCTCTTTCAAACCAACCACGCGGTAGCACTGGTTGATCAACTTGGAGATCGCCTTTTTCTTCATCGGCAGGTTGACGACGTCGTACGACAGACCTTTTGGCACAACTTGATACAACAGCGCACGGCCGACAGTGGTGTCGACGATACGAGTGTTGGTCACGCTGCCGCCGTCACGGTCGTTGACGGTTTCGTTGATCCGCACTTTGACCTTGGCGTGCAATGCGGCTTCGCCGGCACGGAACACACGGTCAACTTCTTGCAGGTCAGCGAACACACGACCTTCGCCCTTGGCGTTGATCGCTTCACGCGTCATGTAGTACAGACCCAATACAACGTCCTGCGACGGAACGATGATTGGCTCACCGTTGGCTGGCGACAGAATGTTGTTGGTCGACATCATCAATGCACGCGCTTCCAACTGGGCTTCCAGTGTCAGCGGTACGTGCACGGCCATTTGGTCGCCGTCGAAGTCGGCGTTGTACGCAGCACAGACCAACGGGTGCAGCTGGATAGCCTTACCTTCGATCAGTACCGGTTCAAACGCCTGGATACCCAGACGGTGAAGGGTCGGTGCACGGTTGAGGAGAACCGGGTGTTCGCGGATCACCTCAGCGAGAACGTCCCAAACCTCTGGCAGTTCGCGCTCGACCATTTTCTTGGCCGCTTTGATGGTGGTCGCGAGACCGCGCATTTCCAGCTTGCCGAAGATGAATGGCTTGAACAGCTCAAGTGCCATCTTCTTAGGCAGACCGCACTGGTGCAGACGCAGGGTCGGGCCTACGGTAATTACCGAACGACCAGAGTAGTCAACACGCTTACCGAGCAGGTTCTGACGGAAACGACCTTGCTTACCCTTGATCATGTCAGCCAGGGATTTCAGAGGACGCTTGTTGGAACCGGTGATAGCGCGGCCACGGCGACCGTTGTCGAGCAAGGCATCGACAGCTTCTTGCAACATACGCTTTTCGTTGCGCACGATGATGTCCGGAGCGGACAGATCAAGCAGGCGCTTCAAGCGGTTGTTACGGTTGATCACGCGACGGTACAGGTCGTTGAGGTCGGAAGTCGCGAAACGACCACCATCCAACGGTACCAGTGGACGCAGGTCAGGCGGCAGAACCGGCAGAACGGTCAGCACCATCCACTCTGGCAAGTTGCCGGAACCCTGGAAGGCTTCCATCAACTTCAGACGCTTGGACAGCTTCTTGATCTTGGTTTCGGAGTTGGTTTGCGGAATTTCTTCACGCAGACGGCCAATCTCGTGCTCCAGGTCGATAGCGTGCAGCAGTTCGCGGACAGCTTCGGCACCCATGCGAGCATCGAAATCGTCACCGAATTCTTCCAGCGCTTCGAAGTACTGCTCGTCGTTCAGCAGCTGACCTTTTTCAAGGGTGGTCATGCCTGGATCGATAACGACATAGCTCTCGAAGTAGAGAACGCGCTCGATATCACGCAGGGTCATGTCCATCAGCAAGCCGATACGGGACGGCAGCGATTTCAGGAACCAGATGTGGGCAACCGGCGAAGCCAGTTCGATGTGCGCCATGCGCTCACGACGAACCTTGGCCAGTGCAACTTCAACGCCGCACTTCTCGCAGATCACACCACGGTGCTTCAAGCGCTTGTACTTACCGCACAGGCACTCGTAATCCTTTACCGGGCCAAAGATCTTGGCGCAGAACAGGCCGTCACGCTCAGGTTTGAACGTACGGTAGTTGATGGTTTCCGGCTTTTTAACTTCACCGAACGACCACGAACGGATCATCTCAGGCGATGCCAACCCAATACGGATGGCGTCGAACTCTTCGACTTGACCCTGGTTTTTCAGCAAATTCAGTAGGTCTTTCAAGGCCTTTCCTCCTGGCGGAGCAGAGAGCGGGCATCACTGCCCCGCTCTCGATTCGCGTCACGTGTTATTCGGTTTCCAGATCGATATCGATGCCGAGGGAACGAATTTCTTTGATCAACACGTTGAAGGACTCGGGCATGCCCGGCTCCATACGGTGATCGCCGTCCACGATGTTTTTGTACATCTTGGTCCGACCGTTCACATCGTCCGACTTCACTGTGAGCATTTCTTGCAGAGTGTAAGCAGCACCGTATGCTTCCAGTGCCCAGACCTCCATCTCCCCGAAACGCTGACCACCGAACTGAGCCTTACCACCCAGCGGCTGCTGGGTAACCAGGCTGTACGAACCGGTAGAACGAGCGTGCATCTTGTCGTCTACCAAGTGGTTCAGCTTCAGCATGTACATGTAGCCAACAGTAACCGGACGCTCGAACTTGTTGCCGGTACGGCCGTCGAACAGCTGCATCTGGCCGCTTTCTGGCAGATCCGCCAGTTTGAGCATGGCCTTGATTTCGCTTTCCTTGGCACCGTCGAACACCGGGGTAGCCATTGGAACACCGCCGCGCAGGTTCTTCGCCAGATCCAGGATTTCCTGGTCAGAGAAGGTGTCCAGCTCTTCGTTGCGACCGCCGATCTCGTTGTAGATCTCGTGCAGGAACTTACGCAGGTCGGCGACCTTGCGCTGCTCCTCGATCATACGGTTGATCTTCTCGCCCAGCCCTTTGGCCGCGAGGCCCAGGTGGGTTTCAAGGATCTGACCAACGTTCATACGCGAAGGTACGCCCAACGGGTTGAGGACGACGTCGACCGGGGTGCCATTGGCATCGTGCGGCATGTCTTCAACCGGCATGATCACGGAGACCACACCTTTGTTACCGTGACGACCGGCCATCTTGTCGCCCGGCTGGATGCGGCGACGGATTGCCAGGTAAACCTTGACGATCTTCAGCACGCCTGGAGCCAGGTCATCGCCCTGCTGCAGTTTGCGCTTCTTGTCTTCGAACTTGTCGTCCAGCAGACGGCGGCGATCAACGATGTAGGCCTGGGCCTTCTCGAGCTGCTCGTTCAGAGCATCTTCAGCCATACGCAGTTTGAACCACTGGCCGTGCTCAAGACCGTCGAGGATTTCGTCGGTGATGTCCTGACCCTTCTTCAGACCTGCGCCGCCTTCAGCCTTATGGCCTACCAGGGCGGAACGCAGACGTTCGAAAGTCGCGCCTTCAACGATACGGAACTCTTCGTTCAGATCCTTGCGGATCTCGTCGAGCTGGGTCTTCTCGATGGACAGTGCACGAGCATCACGCTCGACGCCGTCACGGGTGAAGACCTGTACGTCGATGACAGTACCTTTGGTACCGGTAGGTACGCGCAGGGAGGTGTCTTTAACGTCGCTGGCTTTTTCACCGAAGATGGCACGCAGCAGCTTCTCTTCCGGAGTCAGCTGGGTCTCGCCTTTCGGAGTGACCTTACCGACCAGGATGTCACCTGCGCCTACTTCAGCACCTACGTAGACGATACCGGCTTCGTCCAGCTTGTTCAGTGCAGCTTCACCCACGTTCGGGATGTCTGCAGTGATTTCCTCTGGGCCAAGCTTGGTGTCACGGGCCACACAGGTCAGTTCCTGAATGTGGATCGTGGTGAAACGGTCTTCTTGAACAACACGCTCGGACAGGCAGATGGAGTCTTCGAAGTTGAAGCCGTTCCATGCCATGAACGCGATGCGCATGTTCTGACCAAGCGCCAGTTCACCCATGTCGGTGGACGGGCCGTCGGCCATGATGTCGCTACGCTGAACGCGATCACCCTTGCTCACCAGCGGACGCTGGTTGATGCAGGTGTTCTGGTTCGAGCGGGTGTATTTGGTCAGGTTGTAGATGTCGACACCGGCTTCGCCAGTTTCAACTTCGTCATCGGCAACACGAACCACGATACGGCTGGCATCAACGGAGTCGATTACGCCGCCACGGCGAGCCACGACGCAAACGCCGGAGTCACGGGCTACGTTACGCTCCATGCCGGTACCTACCAGCGGCTTGTCAGCGCGCAGGGTCGGTACAGCTTGACGCTGCATGTTGGAACCCATCAACGCACGGTTGGCGTCATCGTGCTCCAGGAACGGGATCAGCGACGCTGCTACCGAAACTACCTGCTTCGGCGAAACGTCCATCAAGGTGACGTCTTCCGGCGCCTTGACGGTGAACTCGTTCAAGTGACGAACAGCTACCAGCTCGTCGACCAGGACTTTCTTGTCATTCATCGTGGCCGAAGCCTGGGCGATCACGTGATCAGCTTCTTCGATGGCGGACAGGAAAACGATCTCGTCGGTGACCAAAGCGTCTTTCACCACACGGTACGGGCTCTCGAGGAAGCCGTATTGGTTGGTGCGCGCATAAGCGGCCAGGGAGTTGATCAGACCGATGTTCGGACCTTCCGGCGTTTCGATCGGGCAAACACGGCCGTAGTGCGTCGGGTGTACGTCACGCACTTCAAAGCCGGCACGCTCACGGGTCAGACCGCCCGGGCCCAGTGCGGAGACACGGCGCTTGTGGGTGATCTCGGAGAGCGGGTTGTTCTGGTCCATGAACTGGGACAGCTGGCTGGAACCGAAGAACTCTTTCACCGCCGCAGCTACTGGCTTGGCGTTGATCAGGTCTTGCGGCATCAGGCCTTCGCTTTCAGCCATCGACAGACGCTCTTTGACCGCACGTTCAACACGTACCAGGCCAACGCGGAACTGGTTCTCGGCCATTTCGCCTACACAGCGAACACGACGGTTACCCAGGTGGTCGATGTCATCGACGATGCCTTTGCCGTTACGGATGTCGACCAGGGTCTTCAGTACCGCGACGATGTCTTCCTTGCACAGCACGCCCGAACCTTCGATCTCGGTACGACCGATACGACGGTTGAACTTCATCCGGCCGACCGCAGACAGGTCATAGCGCTCAGGGCTGAAGAACAGGTTGTTGAACAGGGTCTCGGCAGCGTCTTTGGTTGGTGGCTCGCCCGGACGCATCATGCGATAGATCTCGACCAGCGCTTCCAATTGGTTGCTGGTGGAGTCGATCTTCAGCGTGTCGGAGATGAACGGACCGCAGTCGATGTCGTTGGTGTACAGGGTCTCGATGCGAACGACCTGAGCCTTGGCGATTTTGGCCAGGATCTCGGTGTTCAGCTCGGTGTTGCACTCAGCCAGGATTTCGCCTGTAGCCGGGTGAACGATGACCTTGGCGGTAGTACGACCCAGGACGTAGTCCAGAGGCACTTCCAGCTCTTTGATACCGGCTTTTTCGATCTGGTTGATGTGGCGCGCAGTGATACGGCGGCCAGCTTCAACAATGACCTTGCCTTTTTCATCCTGGATGTCCAGGACGGCAATTTCACCACGCAGACGCGAAGCGATCAGCTCCAGCTTGAGGGTTTCATCCTTCAGGCTGAACACGTTGGTGGTATAGAAAGCGTCCAGCACTTGCTCAGTGGTGTAGCCGAGCGCGCGCAGCAGTACCGAGGCCGGCAGCTTGCGACGACGGTCGATACGCACGAACACGCAGTCTTTCGGGTCGAACTCGAAGTCCAACCACGAACCACGGTACGGAATGATCCGCGCGGAGTACAGGAGCTTGCCGGAGCTGTGCGTCTTGCCGCGGTCGTGGTCGAAGAACACGCCCGGAGAACGGTGCAGCTGGGAAACGATAACGCGCTCGGTACCATTGATTACGAAGGTACCGTTCTCAGTCATCAATGGGATTTCGCCCATGTAGACTTCTTGCTCTTTGATGTCCTTGATCGCTTTGTTCGACGATTCTTTGTCGAAAATGATCAGACGGACTTTTACCCGCAAAGGTACGGCGTACGTAACACCGCGCAACACGCATTCTTTGACATCAAATGCCGGTTCGCCCAGGCGATAACCGACGTACTCCAGCGCAGCATTGCCGGAGTAGCTGATGATCGGGAAAACGGATTTGAAGGCCGCATGCAGGCCCACGTCGCGGAACTGATCTTTGGTCGCTCCCGCCTGCAAGAATTCACGATACGAATCCAGCTGGATAGCCAGAAGGTACGGGACATCCATGACGTCCGGCAACTTGCTAAAGTCCTTGCGGATACGTTTTTTCTCAGTATATGAGTAAGCCATCAGCGTTCCCCAGCTTGGTCACCTGCTTGTTTGGCCCCTCCGACGGGAGCAGCCAGAAAATCTTGCAAACCCCATGGTTTGCACCACCGCATCGGGTGGTTACAGCGCGTTAGTGGCGGCGACCGAGTCGACAGCCAAGAACGGAAAAAGGCCGGTGGCAAGAGCCACCAGCCATCAGCCTTCAGCTTAACGCTTGGGCTGGAGACGCAAGGTCGATGCTTACTTCAGCTCGACTTTAGCGCCTGCTTCTTCCAGCACTGCTTTAGCTTTGTCAGCGGCGTCTTTCGACACTGCTTCCAGAACCTGGGCAGGAGCGCCGTCAACTACAGCCTTGGCTTCTTTCAGGCCCAGACCGGTCAGTTCACGTACTGCCTTGATCACGTTTACTTTCTTCTCGCCAGCTTCTACCAGCATGACGTTGAATTCGGTTTGCTCTTCAGCAGCAACAGCAGCAACAGCTGGGCCAGCGGAAGCAGCGGCAGCGGAAACGCCGAATTTTTCTTCGAAAGCTTTGATCAGCTCAACAACCTGCAGAACCGACATTTCAGCTACGGCGTTGAGGATATCGTCTTGGGAGATAGACATTGCTGTATTTCCTGAATTGGGGGACGGCCTACTCGGCCATCGAAATAAACAAAAATACGCGAGAGAAGTCGCTCAGCCTTAGGCTGCGGCAGCTTCTTTTTGCTCGCGAACTGCGGCCAGAGTACGAGCCAGCTTGCTGGTAGCGCCTTGAATCACGCTCATCAGCTGCGAAATGGCTTCGTCGCGGGTCGGCAGTGTTGCCAGTACGTCGATTTGGTTAGCTGCGAGGAACTTGCCCTCGAACGCAGCTGCCTTGATCTCGAACTTATCCTGACTCTTGGCGAATTCCTTGAACAAACGGGCAGCAGCGCCTGGATGTTCCTTGGAGAACGCGATCAGAGTCGGGCCGGTGAACACGTCGTTGAGGACACTGTATTCAGTGTCAGCAACAGCGCGCTTGAGCAGGGTGTTACGTACAACACGTACGTATACGCCAGCTTCACGAGCCTCTTTACGGAGTCCGGTCATAGCGCCTACTGTCACACCACGGGCATCAGCCACGACAGCGGACAGAGCAGCTTTGGCAGCCTCGTTGACTTCAGCGACGATGGCCTTCTTGTCTTCGAGATTAATTGCCACGGGTTTAACTCCTGCTTGTTACCGTTTCATCTGGCCGGAGCCGGATGTCGTTTTGGTGTCTGATTCGGTAAGGAACCGGGAGCACCATCTGCGTAGGCTTGTGGTTTAAGACTTGCGTCGCCTACGGTCTTGGATAGCCCCCGCCAGGCAGGGACCCCAATTTTTTTCAATTGGCGCGATCGCTCGCACCAATCTGTGTCTTATACGTCCAGTGAGCCTTGGTCGATGACCAGACCTGGGCCCATAGTAGTGCTCAGGGTAACGCGCTTGACGTAGATACCTTTCGAAGAAGCTGGCTTGATACGCTTCAGATCAGCGATCAGGGCTTCAACGTTTTCCTTCAGCTTGACGGCATCGAAGCCGACTTTGCCAACGGAGGTGTGAATGATGCCGTTTTTGTCGGTGCGATAACGAACCTGACCAGCCTTGGCGTTTTTAACCGCGGTGGCTACGTCTGGCGTTACGGTACCGACTTTCGGGTTAGGCATCAGACCACGTGGACCCAGGATCTGACCCAACTGACCTACAACGCGCATTGCATCCGGGGATGCAATAACTACGTCGTAGTTCAGGTCGCCGCCTTTCATTTCGGCAGCCAGGTCGTCCATGCCAACGCGGTCAGCGCCAGCGGCCAGAGCAGCTTCAGCTGCTGGGCCTTGGGTGAAGACAGCTACACGTACAGTCTTGCCAGTACCGTGTGGCAGCACAGTAGCGCTACGAACGACCTGGTCGGATTTACGTGGGTCAACACCCAGGTTTACAGCAACGTCAACAGACTCGCTGAACTTGACAGTCGACAGCTCGGTCAGCAGGGCAGCGGCGTCTACAAAATTGTAGGCCTTGCCTGCTTCGATTTTGCCGGCGATAGCCTTTTGGCGCTTGGTCAGCTTAGCCATTACACACCCTCCACGTTAAGGCCCATGCTACGAGCAGAACCGGCGATGGTACGCACGGCTGCATCCATATCAGCTGCAGTCAGATCCGCGTTTTTGGTTTTCGCGATTTCTTCCAGCTGAGCACGAGTTACGGTGCCAACCTTAACGGTGTTAGGACGAGCGGAACCGCTAGTCAGACCAGCAGCTTTCTTCAACAGAACCGAAGCCGGAGTCGACTTGGTTTCGAAAGTGAAGCTACGGTCGCTGTATACAGTGATGATCACTGGAGTCGGCAGACCTGGCTCAAGACCCTGAGTACGGGCGTTGAAGGCCTTGCAGAATTCCATGATGTTCACGCCGTGCTGACCCAGAGCTGGACCGACGGGTGGGCTAGGGTTGGCCTGAGCGGCCTTCACTTGCAGCTTGATGTAAGCGGTAATCTTCTTGGCCATGAGGCACTCCAATTACGGGTTCAAACGCCTCGAAAGGCTCCCCGGTTACTTGCGCGTTTATCCCAGTGACGACAAAACCCCACAGCCTAAGGCTGCGGGGTTGGGATGCTTGCTCAGCTAGACCTTCTCGACCTGGCTGAACTCCAGCTCTACCGGAGTAGAGCGACCGAAAATGAGCACTGCCACTTGGATCCGGCTCTTTTCGTAGTTAACTTCTTCGACAGTACCGTTGAAATCAGCAAACGGACCATCTGTGACACGAACAACCTCACCCGGCTCGAAAAGCGTCTTCGGCTTAGGCTTGTCGCTACCATCAGCAACGCGGCGCAGAATCGCTTCTGCCTCTTTGTCGGTGATAGGAGCAGGCTTATCAGCGGTACCGCCAATGAAACCCATGACACGAGGAGTGTCCTTGACCAAGTGCCAAGTACCTTCATTCATGTCCATCTGAACCAGCACATAGCCAGGGAAGAACTTGCGTTCGCTTTTGCGCTTCTGACCATTCCGCATTTCAACCACTTCTTCAGTGGGAACCAGAATTTCGCCGAAGCCATCTTCCATGCCTGCCAGCTTTACGCGCTCCAGCAAAGAGCGCATAACATGCTTCTCGTAACCCGAGTAAGCATGAACAACGTACCAACGCTTAGCCACGGGACACCCTTAGCCAACAATCAAGGAAACAAGCCAGCCGAGCAGGGAATCAAGACCCCACAACAGCAACGCCATAACCAGAACAACAGCCACAACGATCAACGTGGTCTGCGTGGTTTCTTGGCGAGTCGGCCAAACGACTTTACGAATTTCGGTGCGAGCTTCCTTTACCAGGATCGCGAAAGATTTGCCTTTGGCGGTCTGCAGGCCCACAAAGGCAGCCACAGCAGCTAGGGCAAGCAATGCGAGCACGCGGTACAGGATCGGCGAAGCAGAGTAGTACTGATTGCCAACAACGCCTACGACCACCAAGGCGACTACAGCGAGCCACTTGACCAGATCGAAACGAGAGCTTTGAGCTTCAGCCTTAGGAGTCATCTATGAAGATCCTGTGAAAAGAAAGCCAGACACACCACGTGAATCTGGCAGGTCAGGAGGGAATCGAACCCCCAACCTACGGTTTTGGAGACCGTCGCTCTGCCAATTGAGCTACTGACCTAAAACAAAATCAGGCCGACCATTATGCAGGCCCGAAAAAGACTTTACAACAACCAACCCCACTAGACCTGAAATCACCTGGCAATAACGCCAGACTCAACACCTTCAAGCCGAGGCAGCTGTTAAAACAAAGGCAGATATTTTCATATCTGCCTTGTTATATGGAGCTCTTGAGCGGATTTGAACCGCTGACCTCACCCTTACCAAGGGTGTGCTCTACCAACTGAGCTACAAGAGCAAAACACCTGCACAACCTGCAAACTTGGAGCGGGTAGCGGGAATCGAACCCGCATCATCAGCTTGGAAGGCTGAGGTTCTACCACTAAACTATACCCGCGGAGCTTGCAGCTCACGCTAAAAATGGTGGAGGGGGAAGGATTCGAACCTTCGAAGTCGTAGACGTCAGATTTACAGTCTGATCCCTTTGGCCGCTCGGGAACCCCTCCTAAGCGAGCCGGCATTTTACATTACGCCGACCTTCTGTCAAGCATTTTCTCATTTAAAAATATGAGGTTAGCTGCATTGACCTTCGCTTCACACTGTAGGCCTAGAAGGTCTTCACTGCGAAGCGGGCGCCATTCTATGCAAACTATTCGAGAGTTGCAACGCCTTCGCACAACATTATTTTATGTTTTAACTCATTGAATTCCTTAGCAAGGTTTTCAAAGGGCAGATCGTCAGCCAGGCGTCGGCTTTCAGGGGCTACTCGAAGCCAATAGCCGGAGGCGTCTGTAGTATTGAGCAATAGAAGCTTGACCTTTATATCCAGACTTGTGAGCCGCTGCTCAACAGACTGTGCTTGACGCTGATCCGCAAAACCACCGATGTACAAGCAAGTATTTTGCGCTTCAGATGCTTTTACGCGGTCTCTGCGCACCACGGCATCAGAAGATTCGCTGAGAAGCCGAATATCCTGCTGCGCTCCCCTGTACAGGCTTAGAGGCGTGACATCCTTGGCGCGCAGCGGCGCTTCTTGCTGATGCCAAATGTAATAGAAGGCGTTGAGGACAAGTAAAAGCAAAAACAACCAACGCATAACCACCTCAGGACAAAGGACAAGCCATCGCCAAACCGACAAACACCAGATCGGGCACGAGCCGCGCCTGCGGCACTGCATCAGCCACTAAATCAGCGTCCCCCCCAGTCAGGAACACGATGAAGTCATCACCCCAGTAGCTTCGCGCCAACTCTAACTGAGTGAGTACAAACCCTCTCAGCATCAGTGTGCAGCCGCGCTCCACTGCCTCGACGGTCGTACGGCCAGGGGAGAGGCGCTCAAGCGCCCTTTCAGCAGCTGCGTCGCCGTAGCGTATTTTACGCGTGTGAGTGCGCAGTTGGTTGCGCATGAGAGGCATACCCGGGCAAATGAAACCGCCCAAGTGCTCGCCATCGGCCGCAATGAAATCCGCTGTGGCTGCCGTACCAAAATCAAGCACCAGGCAAGCGCCTCGCGCGAGCTTGAATCCACCTAGCATCGCCAACCAGCGGTCAAGGCCGAGACGCTCGAAATCTTCGTAACCGTTGCGCACTCCGCCCATTTCACGCGCGGGAGCAGCGCACGAAACAGTAATACCGAACGCCTCATGCAGAGCCGCGACCAACTTGCTTGTTTCTTCCAGCGCACGAACGCTCACCAAGCGACAGCGCGTCAGCAACAATCCAGGAAGGGCCAACAGGCTTTCAATCAAAGCCAGGTCCGAACCAACCACCCCCTCCGACGAGGCACTGGGGCTATCAGCAAGTACACGCCATTTGATAAAGCTATTCCCACAGTCGAGCTCAAGAATCATCACGCAACCTCAGGCTTAACTCACCACCACTGTATACTTTCTCAACGCCATCAACACTCAAGCGCAATGCCCCTTGGCGATCTACACCCAGCACAACCCCATCGACCTGGTGGACACCCGCGATAAGGGAGACCGGCCGGCCCTGCCAAGCGTGATTTTGCTCCCACTCTCCCTGAAGCGCGACAAAACCGCCTTCCCGATGCCGCTCAAGGTAGCCTTGCAGCTGCCGCCCCAGTTGCGACACCAGAAGGTTGCGATCCACCTGAACCCCCGTCTCAAGCTGCACCGAGGTCCATTGTTGATCGACCTCGTCAGCCCTCTGCATATTCACGTTGATACCTATTCCCAGGACCACGTGGCAGATATCCGCGGGATCACCTACCAATTCCAGCAAAATTCCAGCAATTTTCTTCTGCCCTACCAAAACATCGTTCGGCCACTTCAAGGCCAGGCCCTGAACACCAGACTCGCGCAAGGCCTGCACGACCGCCAAACCCACAACCAGGCTTAGTCCCTCCAGTTGGCGCAGACCCGCCTCAATACGCAATACGAGGCTGTAATAAACGTTTTGCGCGAACGGACTGACCCACTTTCGCCCTCTCCTACCTCTTCCCGCAGTTTGCTGCTCCGCGAGCACCAGGAACGGCGCCGCGCATCCAGCGTCTACCAGCCGCAAAGCTTCAGCATTAGTGGAGTCAATGGAGTCGGAGATATGAACGGGCCATCTCAGCGATGGCGCACTCCGCGAAATCTCTTCAGCACTCAAGAACACCAATGGGGATGCCAGCTGATACCCCTTGCCTCGCACCTTATGAATTGGCAGATTCAACTCTGCCTCCAGGTGCTGCAGCTGCTTCCATACAGCACTGCGACTGACGCCGAGGGCGGCACCCAGTGCTTCTCCGGAATGGAATCGGCCATCTTTCAGAAGTTTCAACAACGTCAGCATGCAAGCATCGCCTTACAATGAGGCACGCATGATAGCCATGCGCAGGGTCATTGCATAGAAAGGCTGGACTTTAGCGCTGGAGGCCACACTCAGCGCACTTTCCGACCGCCCAAAACAAAACCCCTGACTGCGTTAGCAATCAGGGGTTCTGGAATTTAATCTTGACGATGACCTACTCTCACATGGGGAAACCCCACACTACCATCGGCGATGCATCGTTTCACTACTGAGTTCGGGATGGGATCAGGTGGTTCCAATGCTCTATGGTCGTCAAGAAATTCGGGTACTGAGTCGCGGCCTGGGCCTCGCTTCAGCAAATTGGGTATGTGACAGCTTTCGGTGTTTTGTGAACGTCGAACTTTCGGTTCGTTTTCGTCTTCACACACCGCAATCTGATGCTCGTTAGAGTAGTCAAATTGCTTGGGTG
>NZ_FOKD01000024.1:0-14429 GCF_900112095.1 Pseudomonas sp. NFPP24 | reverse complement strand
CCGGCAACCTCACCCGCCTGCTCGACACCCGCAAGGGCGAACACCGCTACCACTACGACCCACTCAACCGCCTCACCCGCGCCGACCACACCCAAGGCGAGCAGGAACGCTTCGGCCACGACCCCGCCGGCAACCTGCTCATGCACAACCGCCCCGGCCCCGACATCGTCGCCGGCAACCGCCTGATGATCCAGGGCGACCATCATTACGACTACGACGCCTTCGGCAACCTGATTCGTGAACGACGCGGTAAGGGCCATCAACTCGTCACCGAGTACCGCTACGACTGCCAGCACCGCCTGATCGGTATTAAAACGCCCAACGGCCAGACCGCCAGTTACCGCTACGACCCGTTTGGGCGGCGTATCAGCAAAACCGTCGACGGCATCACCACCGAGTTTTTCTGGCAAGGCGACAAGCTGATTGCCGAACACCATGCGGATCGGCATCGCAGCTATCTGTATGAGCCGGACAGCTTCCGTCCGCTGGCCTTGCTGGAAGGCTTCGGCCCGAAGGACACCCAGGCCTACCACTACCAGCTCGACCACTTGGGCACCCCGCAGGAACTCACCGCCCCGGATGGCGAAATCGTCTGGTCGGCGCATTACCGTGCCTACGGTGAAATCAGCCGTCTTGATATCGGAAAAGTCGACAATCCGTTGCGCTTCCAGGGTCAGTATTTCGATCAGGAAAGCGGGCTGCACTACAACCGCCATCGCTACTACAATCCGGATGTTGGTCGTTACCTGACGCCGGATCCAGTGAAGCTGGCGGGTGGGATCAATGCGTACCAGTACGTGCCTAATCCCACGGGATGGGTGGATGCGACAGGGCTGAGCGCCAATTGTCCGCCGAAAGGGATACAACAGCCAGCCTGTAAAACACAGAATGAACCGGAAACACCTGATGTTTCTCGCAGAGGCGCTTTCAGACAAGCGAAAAGAGATGCTGGGATACCGATGGTTCAGGCCCCGGATATGGTAGTAGACCCAGACATAGGAAAGGCCAAACAATACACGACTGAAAAAATGACAGACAAGAATAGGAAAACAGTTCTGGATGAAAACGGCAAACCCATAAACACAAAAGTCTATCAATTCACAAGAGCAAACGGCTCGAAAATCCTTATCCAAGACCACTCAGCAGGCCATAAATACGGTAGCGTAGATGGAATTGGAGACCATTCATCGCACTTTAATTTGAGACCAATCGAAAAACCTCGAAAAGGTTATCTTGAAGGCGCAAAAAAACACTATCCATTCAGGAAATAAAAAATGAAATACTGGAACGAGTTAGAGGGGAGTATATTTCTTAGCAAAGTCTTCAGCCTTCCTGTTGAGATTGGAAAAATAGCCATTTCCTCATTAAGGGTAGAAAATGATCAGCCTTGTATTGGAATAGGATTCGACATCCCCGAATTTCCAGACAAACTACCAGAAAAATGGAAAAACAAAGAGTATAACATGTGCAGACTTGGAATAACCTGCAACGACATTAAAAATCTGAAAGTCTTTAACATCCCCGCACACGAGGTATTTACCGTAAAAATCAATAAGAAAATGGACCACTTTACTTTTGAAGCCACCAGCGATAATGCACACATAGAGTTCAACGCAAAATTTATTTCACTCAGCGGACCAACCGTTTACATCAACGATCCGGACGACTATTACTTCAAATAACCAAACCCAGTATATACTTCCCCATAAATGCGGCTAGGGGGCGCCACCTAATCCATCATCTCGAAAAAATATAGACAACTCATTCGAAACTTTAAATATACGCGCCAGAAAATTGAATCGGCAGAACTCACGACTTCGATTAACAATCTGGCGTGGAGTCTTTTCAAGTCAGAAAGCGATGTACCCGAACCAATCGAATTGAACGAAAAAGCACAGAATACGGCTCTAACTTCTGGCAGGAAATACAGAACAGGATTAGTCAAGAAATCTGGTTTCAGTGGGGTTCGATTCGGCATACAGGGCTTAGAAAATCCATGATGCAAAAGATATTACAGCGGTTCTGGGTGAGACGACCGGTTATCCATTCCAGATAACCGATAACAACCTCACGTTTCTGATACACATGGACGACCATGACTGCGTTATTTGGACATAAGGGGGGACATGCCGAAAACTACCCTCTATGACCCCCATAGCCAGCCCCAATTCGCCGCCCCGCCCGCCCCCGCCTAAACTCTGTTCAAGTTGTTTCAACGGACAGAGGATTCATCATCATGGGCAAACGTCACCCCAATCTCCCCGCCTGGCAATGGCGTCACTACCCGCAGAACCATCAGCACCCGACCAACCTGGCGTTGCACCTGATTGCCGTGCCGCTGTTCATCATCGGGTTTCTGTTGATTGTATCCGGGGTGTTCAGCCTGAGCCTGGCCAGTTTTGCCGTCGGTGTGGTCGGTATCCTGGCTGGCCTGGCGTTGCAGCGTCATGGTCATAGCCTGGAAGCCCAGGCCAGTGAACCGTTCAGTGATCGTAAAGATGCGGTCCAACGCCTGGTGGTCGAGCAGTTCGTGACCTTTCCGCGCTTTGTGTTGAGCGGTGGCTGGTGGCGCGCCTGGCGGCAGCGCCACAGGCATTGAGATCAGGCGAAGACCACCACGGTCTGGCGGCTGATAGCGATGAGTTCGCCGGTCGGGCTCCACAGGGCGGCGGCGGCATGGCCGTAGCCGTCGCGGGCGTGCTCGATATTGACGTAATACTGGCACCAGTCGAGGGTCGTGAGGTCTTGCAACGGCTGGATGAATTCGATGGTCCAGGTCAAGGTGCTGCCCGGTGCCGGCTTTTTCAGGTGCGGCAGCAACGCAGGGGGCCAGGCGTCGACCAGGGCAAGGATATGGGCCTCCGTCAGCGGCTCTTCCTTCACATCGCCACGCAACCGTACCCAACCGCCCATGTCGCGGGATTTATTACCGGTAAAGGGTAAGCCGCCGACGCTCCAGCGCATCGCCAGATGGCGCATGAATTCCGGGGTGACGCCCTTGATATAAGGCAGTTCCTGGCACTCATCCCAGTGCTTGAACACCGGCGGCGCTTCGCTTTCGACCGCAATTTCCGACTCACGGGCCCCACCGAAACTGGCCTGTACCAGTGTCGCCACTTCACCGTTCTGCACCACACGGCCAAGCAATTGGCTGACGGCTTTGCCTTCGCGCAGCACTTCGACTTGATAACTGGCGGGGACGTCCGGCGCTACCGGGCCAACAAAGGTGATTGCCAGCGACCGTAAAGGACGATCCGCGGGCACTTGGGCACGCAGGGCTTCGTATTGCAATGCGGCGACCAGGCCACCAAAGGTCGCACGGCCCTGGGCCCATTCGGCGGGGATGGTGACATCCAGCGGGTTGCTGCGGGCGGCATCGAGCAAATCACTAAAGCGCATGGCGGTCTCACATCAAAGGGAACAGATGAGGGATCTTAACCATCAGGCCAGTCAGGTACAGCGCCTATTCCGGCCAAAAGCCGGACCGGCTTAGAAACAATCAGCGCTGAGTTTATCCAGCACTCGATCCGCCTGCCCTTCCGCCTTGGCCATGGTGCGATGCCATACGGCAACACAAGGTTGCAGATCAGCCTGGCGTTCAGCCTGGGCCAACCACTGCCAGCAGTCATGCCAATCCCCCAGGGCGCCCTGGGCTTTTTTCAGGTGCGACATGGCGTTGGCGGGCAATTTATCCAACTCGGGATAGGCCTCGGCGGCGTAGCGCACGCGCTTGATCAGCAAGCGGAGGCGATGGCGATCATGGCCCGGATCCTTCAAGGCCTTATCGAGTGCCTGCCATTGCTTGGCCAGACGCTTTTCGATGCGTGGGCGCAGGCCTTTGAGCAACTTCTGGTGCTCAGAAGCACGGATGAAACGCGGGAAGGCGTCGAGGATCAGTAGCAAGTGCGCAAGCTCCGGGCTTTGCGCCACCTGACGATAGGCCTCGGGTTGCAGGCGCAGTCGTCGGTTTGCGGCCTCATGATGGCCATGCAGGTGCAAATACGCCGCCAGCACCTCGCGGTCGCGTAGCGGCGTAGTCAATTGGCCGACGGTGCTGGCCGCCAATTCAAGCTGCTCCACCCCTGGCAAGCCGCGCAAGGGGCGCAACAGGCTGCGCAGACGGCGCACAGTGGTGCGCAGGTCATGCAGGGCTTCGTCGTCGGTGACGGCGGCAAGACGAGCCTGGCAGCTCAGCAACCCTACTTCCAGGCCAATGACCTGAGCGACTAACTGATCGACCAAAGCTGACATCCTGCCCCCACTACCTGATGAGAAATCCTACTCGCTGCTACAGGTCAACGCCCGGCACGAGACTCACGAATATAGAACCGCGCTTTCTCGGCCTTGTTGGAGCAGCCTTCAAACGCTTCAAATTGCTGCTGGGTCTTGGCGCCTGTCAACAGAGACAGTGCCTTAGAGTAGCTCACGGTGCCGGCAAAGCCTTCGGCCTTGGCCAGGTCAAGTTCTTTCCAAGCGGCGTCCAACTGGCTGCCGCAACTGTCGCGGTAGGCGGTTTTCCCGGCGCAACCAGCCAGGGCCAACACGATCACAGGCACACACATCCAGGCTTTCATCAATGACACCTCAAAAAGAAAAAACAGTCGTACGTTGTAGACGTTGCCTACAGGGAAAAGTGCCTGTCCTTAGCCTGAAATCGATAGTACCTATTGGCCAGAGCATACCCGAGCAGCAGCGCTATCCTGGAAAAATATTGCAGGCTCCCACGAATATTGAAGCCGGCCTCTCATGGGTGCATTGTGGGCACCTGCCTTGGGGAGGACATGGACCATGAAGAAACGTGTTGCCTTGGTGCTGGGTTCCGGTGGAGCCCGGGGCTACGCCCATATCGGGGTGATCGAGGAAATCGAGCGGCGCGGCTACGACATCGCCTGTATCGCCGGCTGTTCAATGGGAGCGGTAGTCGGCGGCATTTACGCCGCTGGCAAGCTGGACGAGTATCGAAACTGGATTGAAAGCCTCGACTACCTCGACGTGTTGCGCCTGGTCGACGTGAGCTTCCGCCTGGGCGCCATTCGTGGCGAGAAAGTCTTCGGGCAGATCCGCAAGATCGTCGGCGAGATCAATATCGAAGAACTGCGCATCCCCTACACCGCAGTCGCCACCGACCTTACCAACCAGCAGGAAATCTGGTTTCAGGAAGGCTGCCTGCACCAGGCCATGCGCGCCTCGGCGGCGATTCCCAGCCTGTTCACCCCGGTGATGCAAGGCAACCGCATGCTCGTGGACGGCGGCCTGCTCAACCCGCTGCCCATCGTGCCGGTGGTGTCGAGCCACTGTGACTTGATCATCGCGGTCAACCTCAACGCCACCAATCAGAAGCACTACCAGTTGCCGGTGATCCAACGCCCGCCCGCGTTCAAGAGCCGCTTCAACAACCTGGCGAGATCACTCGGTTCGCACCTGCCCTTTCGCCGCAAGCAGGCCGAACAATTGATGAAACTCGAGCAGGAGGCGTTGGAAGCGCAGGCGGCGGAGATCAACCCGTGGCTGGAATCTGCCGAACCGGAATCCCAACAACCCGCCGCGGCACCGGAAAAGCCCGGCGCACCGAAGTCGGCAACCGGGTCGTTCATCATTGATAACGTCGGCCCGGCTTCGCTGCTGGACCTGATCAACCAGAGCTTCGAGGTGATGCAGACGTCGCTGGCGCAGTACAAGATCGCCGGCTACCCGCCCGACGTGCTGATCAACGTGCCGAAGCGGGTGTGCCGTTTTTTCGAGTTCTACAAAGCGCCGGAATTAATCGCCCTGGGGCGGGAAATTGCCAGTGATACGTTGGATCGCTATGAAAGTGAGCAACGCTGAAACAGGCGCGTCACTAACGCCGTTGTGGCGAGCCCGCTCGCCACAGAGAAGCACCTGAGATCTATCCGCCCAACAACCGATACCCCACCCCCGCCTCGGTCACGATAAACCGTGGCTGGGTCGGGTCATCCGCCAGCTTCTGGCGCAGGTGTCCCACGACGATGCGCAGGTAGTGGCTGTCCTCGGTATGGGTCGGCCCCCAGATATCCTTGAGCAATTGCTGCTGGGTAATCACCCGCCCAGGGTGCCGTGCCAGTTGCGCCAGCACCGCGTACTCCTTGCGCGTCAGCGCCACTTCAGCGCCGTCCAGCAGCACCCGGCGATAGGCCAGGTCCACCGTCAGCGGGCCAAAACGCAAGGCTGCTTCCTGGGCTTCCCCCGCTGGCGCCTGGCGTAGCAATGCACGCACCCGGGCGAGAAACTCCTGGATGCCAAAGGGTTTGGTCACATAGTCATTCGCACCACCATCCAGGGCCTCGACCTTTTGCCCCTCGCTGGCCCGCACCGACAGCACCAGCACCGGCACCGTCGACCACTCGCGAAATTCACGCAGCACCTGCTGGCCGTCCATGTCGGGCAGGCCAAGATCGAGGACCAGGAGGTCCGGCTTGTTCAACGCGGCCTGGGCCAGGCCTTCGTTGCCGGTACCGGCTTCGATCACTTTGTAGCCCTGGGAGGCCAGGCTGATGCGCAGGAATTTGCGGATCTGCGGTTCGTCATCAATGACCAAAATCGTCGCGGTCTGGCTCATGGCTTCCAATCAAAATCCGTGAAGAAAACAGGGTAGCTCATGCCTCGCGCTCCAGGCCAGGCTGTGTCGGCAACGGCAGGAACAAGGTGATGCAGGTGCCACGCCCGTCAATGCCGTCGGCCACGCTGATATGCCCACCGTGGGCGCCGACCATGCCCTGGCAGATTGCAAGGCCCAGCCCCGTGCCCTGCCCGCCTCGATCACCGCGTGCTGCGGTGTAGAACATATCGAAGATCTTTGCGCGCTCATCCTCGGGAATGCCGGGGCCTTCGTCGGCCACGGCGAAGAACAGCTGGTTATCGGCAACGCCGGCGCTCAGTTGCAAACGCCCTTGCGGCGGCGAAAAACGCGCGGCGTTTTCCAGCACATTCACCAACGCCTGCTCGATCAACGCAGCATGCACATACAACAATGGCAACTCGGGCGGTACGTCGGTACTCACCTGCAACGGCGCCAGCACTGCACGCAGACGGCCGAGGGCGCTGCCGACGATATCACCCGGCGACACCCAATCCCGCGCCAGCTTCAACGCACCGTGGCCGAGGCGGGTCATGTCCAGCAGGTTCTGAATGTAACGGTCAAGACGCTCAGCCTCATCGCGAGTGCCTTCAAGCAATTCGCGACGATCCTCCAGCGGGATCGCTTCACCAAGTGCCAGCAAGCTGTCGATGCTGCCACGCATGGAGGTCAGCGGTGTGCGCAAATCATGGGAGACCGACGCCAGCAAGGCGCTGCGCAGTTGCTCGGTTTCGCCGTGCAACCTTGCAGACTCCAACTCCTGGGCCAGTTGCGCCCGCGCCAGCGCCTGGGCCAATGGCTGGCTCAAGGCGGTGAGCAGGCGACGGCGTTGGCCGCTCAATTCCAGGCCCGGTTTGGGACTGACCCCCAGCAAACCCAGCGGACCTTCTTCGCCCGACAACGGCCACCACCACCAACGCCCGAACGGCAGGGTCCCGGTGCCCATGCCCGCTGGTTGGTCATGTTGCCAAGCCCAATCGGCAGCAGCACGCTCGGCTTCGGTAAGCGTCAGCGGGCCGCCGGTCTCGATTGTCCAACCGCCTTGGCCATCACGATTGACCAGGCACAGGTCCAGGTCGCTCCAGCCTTCCAGGTGATGTGCGGCAGCACTGATCACCGCCTGGCGATCGGTGGCGGCCGTGAGTTTGCGCGACAGGTCGAGCAGCTCGCTGGTTTCTTCCTGGGTGTCGCGCAACGCCTGCAACTGGCGGCGCTGGCGCGCAGCCAGGTTGCCGGTCAGCGCCGCCATCAACAGGAAGAACAACAGGGTCAGTACGTCTTCTTCACGCTGGATCGCGAAGGAAAAATTCGGCGGGATAAACAGGAAGTCATAGGTCAGGAACGACAATGCCGCACACACCAGCGACGGCCCCAGGCTGCTACGCACTGCCACCAGCAATACCGCCGCCAGGAACACCAGAGAGATGTTCGGCAGCGGCAAGGCGCTGGACACCGCCCAGGCCACCGCCGCCGCGACCACCGTGGCCAAAACCGCCAGTGCGTAGTCGAACCACACTAGCCCGCGTACATCCGGCAAGCGCGGCGGCGCCGGGATATCGTCGCTGTCGAGGACGTTGATTTCCAAACCTCGCGCATTACGCAACAAACGCGCAGCCAGGCCGCCGCCGAACAAGCGACGGCGCCAACGCATCCGCGACTGCCCCACCAGCAGCAGACTGGCGCGGCGTTCGGCGGCGTGCTGGATCAGCGTCTTGGCCACCTCCCCTGCGCGCAGCAACACTACCTCGCCGCCCAGTCGTTCGGCCAACTGCTGGGCATTTTGCAGGCGCAGCCGCGACTGCTCGTCCCGCGCTCGGCCGTTATCGATATGCACCAGGCTCCACGGCAAATGGCGGCGCTGGGCAACCCGGCTGGCATGGCGCACCAGGCGCTCGGCCTGGGCATCGCCATCCACGCCGACCAGCAAGCGCCCACGCACCGCCGGCGCGGCTTGGCCGAGCTGGCGATAGCCTTGGGCCAAATCGTCATCGACGTGGGCGGCGGCGGTTTGCATGGCCAACTCGCGCAAGGCCATCAGGTTGGTCTGGGTGAAGAACGCATCGATGGCCGCCCGCGCCTGCTCCGGCACGTAGACCTTGCCATCGCGCAGGCGCTCCAGCAGCTCGCGGGACGGCAGGTCGATCAGCAGCAGTTCGTCGGCCTCTTGCAGCACCCAGTCCGGCAGGGTTTCACGCACTTGCACGCCGGTGATGCCGCGTACCTGGTCGTTGAGGCTTTCCAGGTGCTGGACGTTGACCGTGGTAAACACGTTGATGCCGGCAGCGAGCAGTTCCTGGATGTCTTGCCAGCGCTTTTCGTGACGGCTGCCGGGGGCGTTGCTGTGGGCCAACTCGTCGACCAGCACCAGCTTGGGCTTGGCGGCGAGCAGGCCGTCGAGGTCCATTTCTTCGAGCATCACGCCACGGTATTCGCTGCGCAGCAACGGTTGCTGCGGCAGGCCGCTGAGCAAGGCTTCGGTCTCGGCACGGCCGTGGGTTTCGACCACACCGGCGATCAGCTTCACGCCCTGTCGCAGTTGCGTGTGCGCGGCCTGGAGCATGGCGTAGGTCTTGCCCACACCCGGCGCGGCGCCAAGGAAGACTTTGAGCCGGCCACGGCCATCCCGGGGTAGATCGGCTAACAGGGCATCGGCGCGGCCGGAGTCGCTCATGCTCGGGGTTCCTTCAGATGTTTATGGGTTGCGCCCCAGGCCGTCATCGCGGGCAAGCCCACTCCCACATTTGGAATGCATTCCCCTGTGGAAGCCGGCTTGCCTGCGATGGCGGCGCCACTGCCTACAACTTTTCCAGGGCCATATTCAGCGCCAGCACATTCACCACCGGCGGGCCTACCAGCGGGCTTTCGATGTGTTCATCGAGCAAACGCTGCAAAGTCGACACCGGCACATTCCGCGCCGCCGCCACCCTTGCCAGTTGATAGGCAATCGCCTGGGGTGGCAAGTGTGGATCAAGACCGCTGCCAGAGGTAGTCAGCGATGCCAGAGGCACCGGCCCTTGGCTCGGCACCAACTGTTTACTCGCGTCATCGAAGATACGCGTCGCCAGCGCCGGGTTGCTGGGGCCGAGGTTACTGGCGCTGCTGGAGACCGTCGCAAACGCGCCAGCCGATGGGCGCGGATGGAACCAGCTGGCACCGGTAAAGTCCTGGGCAATCAGGCTGGAGCCACGCACCTTGCCGCTGTCGTCGCGCACCAGACTGCCATTGGCCTGGTTCGGGAAAGCCACTTGGGCGACACCAGTCACCACCAGTGGGTAAGCGACGCCGGTGATCAGGGTCATGAGCACCAGCAGGCTCAGGGCCGGGCGGATCATGTTGGACATTTCGGATTCCTCAAGTCGGTCATTGCAACCTGTGGGCACCCGTCGGGCGCCCACAGGAATCGGGTCAAACCAGGTGCAACGCAGTCAGCAGCATGTCGATCGCCTTGATGCCCACGAACGGCACCAGGATCCCGCCCAGCCCATAGATCAGCAGGTTGCGCCGCAGCAATGCCGCCGCACTCGCCGCCTGTACGCGCACACCGCGCAGCGCCAGGGGGATCAGCACCACGATGATCAGCGCGTTGAACACGATGGCCGAAAGGATCGCGCTCTGCGGGCTCTGCAAGTGCATCACGTTGAGCACGCCCAGTTGCGGATAGATCGAAGCGAACAGCGCCGGCAGGATCGCGAAGTACTTGGCCACGTCGTTGGCGATGGAAAAGGTGGTCAATGCGCCACGGGTCACCAGCAATTCCTTGCCGATCTGCACCACGTCCAGCAGCTTGGTCGGGTCGCTGTCGAGGTCGACCATGTTGGCGGCCTCGCGCGCAGCCTGGGTGCCATCGTTCATCGCCATGCCGACGTCCGCCTGGGCCAGCGCCGGGGCGTCGTTGGCGCCGTCGCCGCACATCGCCACCAGGCGACCATCATTTTGCTCATGACGGATGCGGGCGAGTTTTTTCTCCGGGGTGGCTTCGGCCAGTACGTCGTCCACGCCCGCTTCAGCGGCAATCGCGGCGGCGGTCAGCGGGTTGTCGCCGGTGACCATCACGGTACGGATTCCCAGTTTGCGCAGCTCGGCGAAACGCTCACGGATGCCCGGCTTGACCACGTCCTTCAGGTGGATCGCGCCGAGCAACTTGCCGTCGGCACACACCAGCAACGGGGTGCCGCCGCTCTGGGCGATCTTGTCGATTTCCCGCGACAGCGCAGGCTGCAAGTCGCGACGTTGTTGACCGATGAAGGCCAGCAGCGAATCCACCGCGCCTTTGCGGAACACACGGCCCTGGTAGTCGACACCGGACAAGCGGGTTTCAGCACTGAACGGCACGGCCGTCAGTTCGTCTGCGGTCGGCTCGGCTTGAGGGTGCAAGGCGCGCAGGTATTCAACGATGGATTTACCTTCCGCCGTGTCATCGGCCAGGGAGGCGAACAATGCGCCTTCGGCCACTTCCTTGCCACTGACGCCAGGCGCCGCGACCACCGCCGCACAGCGACGGTTACCGAAGGTGATGGTGCCGGTCTTGTCCAGCAGCAACACATGCACGTCGCCCGCTGCTTCCACGGCACGCCCGGACTTGGCGATCACGTTGAGGCGCACCAGGCGGTCCATGCCGGCGATGCCGATCGCCGACAGCAAGCCGCCAATAGTTGTAGGAATCAGCGTCACCAGCAGTGCGACCAGGAACACCAACGGCAAGCTGCCGCTGGCGAAATGGGCGAACGGCTGCAGGGTTACCACCACCAACAGGAAGATCAGGGTCAGGCCGATCAGCAGAATATCCAACGCGACTTCGTTGGGGGTTTTCTGGCGCTTGGCGCCTTCCACCAGGGCGATCATGCGGTCCAGGGTCGACTCACCAGGGTTGGCGGTGATACGAATCAGCAGCCAGTCAGACACCAGGCGGGTGTTGCCGGTGACGGCTGAACGGTCACCACCGGACTCACGGATCACCGGTGCCGATTCACCGGTAATGGCCGCTTCGTTGACTGCCGCAATGCCTTCGATGACCTCGCCGTCACCGGGGATCATTTCCCCGGCGGCAACGCGCACCACATCGCCTTTGCGCAGGCTGGTGGCCGGCACGACCTTGAAGCTGCCATCGGCCTCCTTGCGGCGTGCGCTGAGGCCTTCGCTGCCGGCCTTGAGGCTGTCGGCGCGGGCCTTGCCACGCCCTTCGGCCAGGGCTTCGGCGAAGTTGGCGAACAGCACGGTGAACCACAGCCACACGGCGATTTGTACGGCGACAAACGTGGGCACGGTGGTGTCGGGCACGAAGCACAGCACAGTGGTGAGGATCGCGGTCAGTTCGACCACCAGCATCACCGGCGAACGTTGCAGTTGGCGCGGGTCCAGCTTGACGAACGCCTGGACCAGCGCCGGGCGCCACAGAGCCGAGACGGCGGTTTTGGCAGGCTCCTGGGTTTTGACCGGGGCCGCATTTTTTGCAGGCATATTCATGTTCATATCGCCTCTTAGAAGCCCATGCTCAAGTGTTCAGCAATGGGACCCAGCGCCAGCGTTGGCAGGAAAGTCAGGCCGCCCACCAGCAGAATGGTCACGGTCAACAGGGTCACGAACAGCGGGCCATGGGTCGGGAAGCTGTTCTGGCCGATCGGTGCGGTCTTCTTCATCGCCAGGCTGCCGGCCAGGGCCAGGACCGGGAGGATGTAGCCGAAGCGGCCGATCAACATGCCCAGGCCCAGCATCAGGTTATGGAACGGTGTGTTGGCGCTGAAGCCACCGAAGGCCGAGCCGTTGTTGGCACTGGCCGAGGTGTAGGCGTAGAGCAACTGGCTGAAGCCGTGGGGGCCAGGGTTGCTGATGGCACTGGCCGGGCCAGGCAGGCTGGCGGCAATGGCGCCGAGCACGAGCACACCCACCGGCATCACCAGCAGGGTCACCACCAGCAATTGCACTTCCTTGGCCTGCAGCTTCTTGCCCAGATATTCCGGGGTGCGGCCGATCATCAGGCCGGCGAGAAACACCGCGATCAACACGTTGAGCAACATGCCGTACATGCCGGCGCCGACGCCGCCGAAGATCACTTCGCCGACCATCATGTTGACCAGCGCGACCATGCCGCTGAGTGGATTGAGGCTGTCCTGCATGCCGTTGACCGAGCCATTGGATGCCGCTGTCGTCGTCACCGACCACAGCACCGTACCGGCGGTGCCGAAGCGTGCCTCCTTGCCTTCCAGTGGCGCAGTCTGCTCCACGGCCGGATTGTTCAGGGTCGGGTTGGGCTGGTATTCGGCCCACAGCGAGGTCGCGCCGCCGATCAGGAACAACGCCAGCATGCAGCCGAGGATCGCGCGGCTCTGACGCAGGTCTTTCACGTAATGGCCGAAGGTGAACACCAGCGCCACGGGGATCAGGATGATTGACGCCACTTCGAACAAGTTTGCCCAAGCGGTAGGGTCTTCAAACGGATGCGCCGAGTTGACACCGAAGAAGCCGCCGCCGTTGGTGCCCAACTGCTTGATCGCAATCTGACTGGCGGCCGGGCCCAGGGGGATCACTTGATCCACACCCTGCAGGGTCACGGCATCCACGTAATGGGCGAAGGTCTGCGGTACGCCCTGCCACACCAGGAACAACGCCAGCACCAGGCACAACGGCAGCAGGCCGTAGAGGGTGGCGCGGGTCATGTCGACCCAGAAGTTGCCAAGGGTCTTGGTGGATTTGCGACCGATCCCACGGCAAAGCGCGACCAGCACTGCCAGACCCGTCGCCGCGCTGACAAAGTTCTGCACGGTCAGGCCGGCCATCTGGCTGAGGTAGCTCAGGGACGCCTCGCCACTGTAGGACTGCCAGTTGGTGTTGGTCATGAAACTGACCGCGGTGTTGAAGGCCAGGGTCCATTCCTGCCCCGGCAATTTCTGCGGGTTCAGTGGGAGGTAGTCCTGGAACAACAGGATCGCGAACAGCAGCAAAAAGCCCGCGAGGTTGAAGGCGAGCAAGGCGAGCATGTACTTCTGCCAGCTTTGCTCCTGATGCTCGTCCACGCCCGACAGGCGATAACAGGCGCGCTCCACGGGACCGAACACCGGCGTAAGCCAGGTGCGCTGCCCTTCCATTACTTTGTAATAGAACCGCCCCAGGAACGGTGCCGGCACCAGCACCACGGCAAAGAAGGCAATGATCAGCCAATAGTCATAACTGTGCATGGCCAGCTCCTAGTTCCGATCCGCGCGTAACAGCGCAACCAGCAGATAAATGAACAGCGCCACGGCCAATAGCAGTGACACCCCGTCCAGAACGCTCATGGAAGTCTCTCCGTTTAGCGGCGAGTGCCGCGTGTGGGGCAATTGTCGGCAGGAGTGGCGTAAAGGAACGAGAGCGAGGGGGTGGGCGAGGCGTAAAGACGGCGTAAAGAGTGGGTTTATGCGGGGTTTACAGGGAGGTTTGTGCTGGATTGGAGGGCCTCATCGGGGGCAACCCCCCTCCCACACCGGGCCTGCGTATGCCGGTCAAAATGTGGGAGGGGGCTTGCCCCGGGAGTATCAGTTTTTTTGTGTTCGGGCTGGTTAGGGCCTGCCGTCAGGCAGGCCCTTGTTTTACCAGCTCGGTCTGGTAAATCGGTCTCCGTACAGGATCGCAAATTGATTCATTGCCACTTTCCAGTCGTGTGCCGCATGACCCCAGTTGGCGGTGATGTTGCGCAACCCAAGCCATATCAGTTTCGTCGCGGCCTCATCGGTCGGGAAGTGCCCTCGAGTCTTGATGATCTTGCGTAACTGGGCATTGATGCTCTCGATGGCATTGGTCGTGTAAACCACTTTGCGGATGCCCGCCGGGAAAACAAAAAACGGTATAACCCGATCCCAGG
>NZ_FOKD01000025.1:0-11345 GCF_900112095.1 Pseudomonas sp. NFPP24 | reverse complement strand
GGCATGAAAGGCATCGGCTTCGCATTCCGCGGCTTCGAAGTTGTGCAGGGCGGCTTGCAGCAGTGGCAGCTTGAGCGCCTCGAACCAGCCGGCGGTGACGTTGAAGACACCCATCGTCACGCTCTTTCTCAGGCGGATATAGGTTTTGTCGACGTCCAGCTCGACCTTGAACTGATCCTTGAGGGCCTTGACCAACAACGGCCGGGCGAAGGTGTCGATGTCCTGCAACTGGGACATGGCGTTGTCCAGCGTGCTCTGGGCCGTGAAGCCGGCGGTGATGCAGTCCATAAGCGACTGGCGTTGCGCCGCAGAGGCGTGCTGGTACCAGTCTGGCATTGCGTCGGGCGCGGTCTTGAGTGCATCTAACTGTTGCGGCGTGGCTTTTTTCAGCCAATCGGGCACGGCATTCTTGAGGAACGTATCGTGCACGCTTTTCGACACGGGGGTAGTGGCTTCGACGGGCGAAGGTTGAACCGTCATGCGGTCTCTCCTGAGGTAGTGGGAGCAGACAGCAGATCACGTCAGTGGGCGGCGCCTGGGGTAGATAAAACAGCGCCAGGGTGCGAACCCCGGCGCCCGGTGAGTCAGGTGACGGGGTTGGCTTGCAACTCTGTGCGTGTCAGGGTCTCCATCAGGCTGGCTTCCTCGATCGCCAGTTGGGCCTGCAGGTCCTTTGCCTGGTGCTCGTAGTTGGCCTGGGACAACCGGCCCTCGGCGTGTTGGCGGTGCAGGGCCTCCAGGCTGGTGTGGAAAGGTTCGCTCTGCGCTTCGAACCGAGCCCGGTACTTGTGGGTCAGGTACTCCTGCCAGAAATCCCGGGAGACCAGGGCCTGGAACTCGGCCGGCGAATCGTTCAGCTTGAGGATGTCCTCGCGGGTCTTTTTCAGGGCCTCTGCGCTGACCCTACCGCGGGTAAAGATCGCTGTCTGCGGTTGTCCCGGCAAATCCAGCTGGTCCGGGTCCTTGAGCTCAAAGCGATAGGCCAGCCTGATCTCGACCTCTTCGAGCAGGGCGATCCGCTGAGCTTTTTCGACCGCCGACAAAGCGGGGTTGTCATTGATCGCCTGGGTGCGCCGGGCGATGTCCTGCAGCGCGGCCTTTTCCACCTCATCGAGGCGGAACAACCCCCTGGACAGTTTGATCAACGCGGCGCCCTGACTCACATCGCTGGCCAGTGCCTTGGCGTTGTGCACCATGGTCATGACCTCCACGTTACTGAACGACAGCCCGGCGCGGTCACAGCAGGTCGGACGTCCGGCCCACTCGAACATCTGCTCGCGCAGCGCCGCGGATTCCACGGTGTTTGGCGTGATGGCATCGATCACCGCCCACACCCGGGCTTGCAGGTCTGCATGGCCGGCGGTGGCCTCTCGCATGTCCTTGAGCATGGCGAAGAAGCCGTCACTGCCTGGCTGTGCGCGCAGTTGCTCCCACTGGGCCATGCGGGTGCTGATCTGCGTGGGGGACATTGCTTGCATCCAGCGCCGCGCCTGCGCCTGATCGATGGCTTGGGGGCGTGGCGGCGGCAAGAGCCGCAGTGCCGAGGAGACCAGGTTGTCGGGGTGGTCGACCGAGCTCAGGCCCGCCTGTTCAAGCCGCGCCCGGTAGTGGTTCAGCTGCTCTCGCGCCGCCTCGGTCAGCGGGTTGCCCGTGAACTCGATGAGGTGAGTGAGCCTGGAGGACTGCGCCAGTTGTTCGTCAGGTGGATTGATGAGGGCCTCGGGGAGGCTGGAGATGCGGTTGCCCGCCAGATTGATCTGTACCAGCGACGGTTGTGCACCAAGCCCGGTCGGGAAGCTCTCAAGTTCGCAATTGCGCATGTTCAACGTACGCATGTCGGTGATGGCACTGAAGTCCGGAGCGACGCGCAAGGGGTTGTAGGCCAGGGTCAACAGGCGAAGCGTTGACCGCTGGGCCAGCACCTGAGCGGTGTGCGCGCTGAGCTGGATCTGGTTGCCGTGCAGCCACAAGCGTGTCAACCCGTTCATCTCATTGAGCGCCGCCGGCAGCTCGCGCAGTTGGTTCTGCGATATATCCAGCCAGCGTACCCCGCGATGACGCAGCAGGAATTGCTCGGGGCTGGTGCTCAACTGCATGTTGTTCAATTTGAGCGAGCCGACGTGGCTGAAGTCCGCATCCAGCTCCGGCAGGCTCTGCAGGTTGAGGCCGCTGAGGTCCAGTTCCAGGCCGATGGGGGTGCCATCGAAGGCCAGTTTGGCCGGCGTTTCCTTGCGCCAACAGGCGATGATCCGATTCTTGGCGAGGTAACGATCATCTCGACCCAGAGCATTCAGCGCACGCTGCTCGGTGCGAACGTAACCGGTGCCGGTGCGGTTGTTGACATTGCCGCCAGCGGAAGCCCAGGTATTGAGCTGCGTGTTGAGCTGGGCGAACTCCCGTTCCAGGCGTTGCAACTCTGCTTCCAGGCCTTCCCCCAGGCCCCAGATAAACTGCCGGGTCTCCAGCGCGTTGCGATTCGGGTACAACGCACGCGCGCGTTCAAGCGGCGGGTTGCTGATGTCAAAAACATCATGGGTCTTGATCAAATCCGGACGCTGATCTCCCAGGCGCCGCCAGTAAGCGTCGAAACGCGAACGGTAGGTGTCGGGGAGCGGGTTGCCTTTCAGGAAGGTGACATTGTTGATCCCGGCAATCGCCTCCAACTGTTCGGGAGGTGGGTCGAGATACAGGTCGGGCACTTCGCGCAGGCGGTTGCCGCGCAGGTTGAGAAATTCCAGGCCGGTTTTGTCCTGCAGGCCGGTCGGCCACTGCTCGATTCCGGTATAGGACAGGTCCAGTCTTTTCAACCCGTGCATGGCGCTGACGTCCGGAGTGCGACCCAGGCGGTTTCCCGAGAGCTCCAGGCTTTCCAACGGGTGCAGCGCGCTGAGTTGCGCGGCGCTGTCCGGGGTCAGGACGATCTTGTTCTGGCTCAGGCGCAACTGGGTCAGCCGGGGCATCCGATCAAGCCCTTCGGGGATTGTCGTGAGTTCGCAATTGACCAGGCTCAGCTTTTCAACCTGGGTGAAATTGTTCAAGAATGTTTGAGCGTTGGCGCTCCATTGACGGGTGTGCAGTTCCAGTTCGGTCACATGGCTGAAATCTGCCGTGAGCGCGGGCAGGTCCAACGGCATGCCGCTGATGAATTTAAGCGCAGTGCCGGACTCCCGGCGCCAGCAACGCTTGATGTCCCTGGCGACCGTGCCGGCATAGCCGCCGGCGCGGTCGAACTGGGAGCCCGCCGTACGCGGCTTGTTGGCCTCGACCCAGGTGTTCAGGTCGTCTTCGAGCTGGCGGTATTCGGCTTCGCGCCGGGTCAGTTTTGACCGTACATCACTGCCCATTGACTCAATGAAGGTGTCGACTTGCGCGTCGCTGAAAGACGGATAGAGCTTGCGTACCCGCTGGGCTGAGCTGCTGAGCCGGGCCTTGAGTTTCTCGAAGCCGCGCCCTCCACCGAGCAGGCGCATCGTGGGGTCGTAGGCAGGTTTACGCACCGGGTGTTCCAGCAACAATGCACGCAACGCTTCGCGGGGCAAGGGCTGGGACTGGATGGCGGCGCGCAATTGCGCGGCGTCGGCCAGCTTCATGTCGATACGCTCGCCGGGTGACAACGCGTTGACAATGGCGTCGTACACATCCGTGGAAGGGTTGCCTTCGAACTGCCCGTCACTGAGCTGCACCAGGGTTTTAACCGGCGTGCTGTCCACCTCGCCGATGGCATCGAGCAACAGGTCCTCGGCATCCCCAGGCATACGCTGGCGCAACTCCACGCGGGTCCCGCGGCGCCAGCCTGGCAGGGTTTCCAGGGTGCGCAGGGCCAGGCGCTGGCTATCGAGGTCGAACGGTGTGTTCAGGTGCAGGTTTTCATAGGCCCGGGATACCCGGGTTTCCTGTTCGGCCCACTGCGCCAGCTCGGCGAGCGTGTCCGGCAGGCGCGCGCTGGCGCGAAAGGCCTCTAATTGCTGGGCACTGAGTTCGCTGAGCAGTTGCTCGGCGATGCGCGTCGGCAAGGTGGGAAAGGCGTCCTGCACACGCTGCACATCGGCGTCGGTGCTGGCCGTCAGTTGGCGGTAACGTTCCTGCACATACGAGGGCTTGATCGATTCGACAAACTCGCCCAGTTGCCGGCGCAGCTTGGCGGCCCGCATGGGCAAGGTGTCCTGGGGCGAGCCTGGTATGTCGACCAGGTCGGGGTCGGTGCCTTGCAGGGTACCCAGCACCTCGCGCAAGCCTTCGCCGCGCTCCAACTGCTGCTCCGTGAGCCGGACTATGCGCCTGCGCTGGGACGGCAGTGAGGGCTCGTCATCCCAGAGCACGCGACCCTCGGTGTCGATCACTCGCAGCGGCGGGGAGCCGGACAGCAGGCCGCGACGCTTCATCAGGTCCAGTTGAGCCCCCAGGTCAGCCTTGGGAAACACGAAGGGGTCAGTGCTTTTGAGCTGCTGGATGAATGTACTGACCTGCTGGTGGATTTTGAAGCGCTGCAACGAATCGGCCAGCAGCAGCGGCGTGGTGTCGCTGTTCATATGGGTTTCGCGCAAGGCATCGGCGGTGACGCCACTGGCGTGTTGGGCGTTGAGCAATTGCTCGGTGTCCAGCGGCGCGGTGGTATGGCCCAGGCGCCTGAGCGCCGTAGTGTCGTCCCAGTCCAGGGGATGCTCGCCCTCGTGACGCCATGCTCCTTCGTGGTTTTGCGTGAGCCTGGGTGAGTACGCCTCTGGGCGTGTGGGGTGCGCAATGCGGTATTCGGCGTTTTGCGCGTCATGCGTTACCCGGTAGGGGTGGCCTTCCAGCGGCAGAATCGTTTGCCCCTCGTGGCGGTACAGCCCCTGTGCATCCGGTTGGGCATCCGGTGCCAGATTGACCCCCGCCCGGTAAGGGGCCAGGTCGGGTTTCCACAGGCGGGTCTTGCCATCGGTGGACATCACCGGCAACGTCGCTTCGACGACCGGCTCGGCAGGCACCGGGATCAATTTGGCAAAGCCTCTTCCCGCCCCCACCATGGCCGCCAGCATCACCAGGTTTTGCGCCACATCAATCAGGTGTGCCTTGGCCGCTTTGCGATCACCTTCCGACCATTCCCTGACCCCTTCGAAGGTGTCCAGCAACAGCTGGGTACTCATCACCGCCATCATGGCTTCCCCCAGTGCCGGTATGAACATTGACACGCCTGTAAACAGCAGCATGCCGATATTGAGCAGCTGGGCCAGCTTGCGTGAGCGTACGCGTGCGTCCACGTCGGCGGTGGGCACCGCGTGTGCGCGGGCGTCGGCGTAGAGTCTGGCGCGATATTGTTCGTAGAGGTAGGTCCACAGGTCGAGGTTCTCACCCCAGAACCATCCACCGTGTGCCGGCGACGTAATCACCGGGTCCAGGTAAGGGTCCGGATTGGGCACTTGCCGGGGCGGCGCAGGCGGTGGCATTGGGTGGACCGTGCTGAACATGTAGAACGGGTCGATCCCCCGGCGTATTTGATCGATCAGGGCCTGATAGGGCGCGAGGTCCTGGAGGATGGTGGTGTCCGGGGCGTTCTGGGTGAACTGGCTGAAATAGTCCGCGCGCTCCGCATAGTCGACGAACTGGCTGAAGAAGCGCTGGTAGACGGTTGGCCCATCCTGCGCTGACGGCGGTGTGTCAGGGGTGGTGAACCGTTGCTTGAACAGGGGCTTTAGCTGGCCCAGGGTATAGCGCTTGAGCGGGGCCTGCGGATCGCCGGGAACGTACAGCAGCAACTCGCTCCCGTTATGAAGTTCGCCACTGACCAGGAACACCACCACACCGGTGAGTCGATGTTGTGCCAGGCTCAGGTCGCGCAACCAGATGCGCTTGCCGTTGAGCACCGGCTCCTTTTCTCCGGCGATCACCGACAAGACCATGCGGTAGTCGGCCTCGGTGATGTCATTTTTCAAGAGGGCCTGCTCAGCCGCCGCGCGCAGGGCGCACTTGTGCGCGGCAGTGAAGCGTTCCTGCAGGACGGCCTGCGCCACCGCGTTATCGGGCTCCAGGAAACCCTTGAGGTAAGCCTGGTATTTCGCGCCGATATCCAGCGAACGACACAGCCCGGTGAATTGCTCCACGGTCAAGGTCGTGGTGATGGGGTTATAGCAGTCGCCGCTCGCCGCCAGGACCACGAACCCCGAAGACGAATGAAACGCGCCGGCTTCACATTCCGACGCTTCGAAGTTGTGCAAAGCCGCTTGCAGCAGCGGCAGCTTGAGTGCTTCGAACCAACCGGCGGGAATGTAGTACTCGCTGATAGACACGGTTTTTCGTAGCCGGATGAAGGTCTTGTCGACATCCAGTTCGACGTTGAACCGATCTTTCAAGGCGTTGACCAACAGGGGCCGGGCGAAAGTGTCGAGGTCTTGCAGCCTGGACAAGGTAGTGTCCAATTGGCTCTGTGCGGCGAATTGGCTGGCGATGCTGGTTTCAAAGGCGCTGCGTCGGGCCGCCGGGGCGCGCTGATACCAATCGGGCAATTCCGTGGAGGCGGTTTTGAGCGCATCCCTTTGTGACGCGGTGGCCTTTTTCAGCCAATCGGGTACAGCGTTTTCGAGCAAGGCGTGGTGCTGGCTGTCTGACACGGGGGGCGGTGTCTGATCCGTCGTGGATAAAACGGGCATGGGTGCACTCCTGCAATGATGAAGTGCGCAGCAGACCATGCCTGTTGGCGTTTGCCGGGGTAGATAGGTCAAGCGATGCCAGAGCGTGCAGCCCTGGCACCGGGCGGTCAGGTGATCGGATTGGCTCGCAACTCTGTGCGTGTCAGGGTCTCGATCAGGTTGGCTTCCTGGATGGCAAGCTGGGCTTGCAAGTCCTTGGCCTGTTGGTCGTAGACCTTCTCGGTCAACCGCCCCTCGCTGCGCTGGTCGTACAAGGCCCCCAGGCTTTGATGGAACGGCTGGCTCTGCGCTTCGAACTGCGCCTGGTATTTCTGAGTCAGGTACTCCTGCCAGAAATCCCTGGCGACCAA
Source organism: Pseudomonas sp. NFPP24 (assembly GCF_900112095.1). Classification (NCBI taxonomy): domain Bacteria; kingdom Pseudomonadati; phylum Pseudomonadota; class Gammaproteobacteria; order Pseudomonadales; family Pseudomonadaceae; genus Pseudomonas; species Pseudomonas sp. NFPP24. Next base: position 4,369 of record NZ_FOKD01000025.1, on the reverse strand, counting down.
CGCCTGGAATTCAGCCGGTGAATTGTTCAGTGCGAGAATTTTGTCGCGGGTGTCTTGCAAGACCTCTGGTTTAACTTTGCCGCCGGTGTATCGCGCCGTCTGTGGTTGGCCCGGCAAGTCGAGCTGGTCGGCGTCCTTGAGCCCAAAACGGTAGGCCAGGCGGATTTCAACTTCTTCCAGCCGGTTGATCTGTAGGGTTTTCTCCTCGGCCGACAAGGCGGGGTTGTCATTGATTGCTTGGGTACGCCGGGCGATATCGTTCAGCGCGGCTTTTTCCACTTCGTCGAGGCGGAACAACCCCCTGGACAGCTTGATCAGGGTAGCCCCCTGATTCACATCGCCGGCCATCAACTTGGCGTTGTGCACCATGGTCATGACCTCCACGTTGCTGAACGACAACCCGGCGCGGTCACAGCAGGTGGGCCGGCCCGCCCATTCAAATACCTGTGCCCGCAGCGCTTCGGATTCGGCAGTGTTTTGCGTCATGGCGTCGATCACCGCCCAGACTCGGGCCTGCAAGTCTGCATGGCCTTCGGGCAGTTCCTCCAGGCCATTGAGCATCGCGAAGAAACCGTCACTGTGGGGTAGCTCTCGCAGTTGCCACCATTGGTTGTGGCGTTTCGCTAGTTCCTGTTGGGACAGGTCCCTTACCCAGCGTTTTGCCTGTACCAGGTCGGGAACTTGCACCATCAGTGGCAGCCTCTGTTCCACTATTGAGGTAACCATCCGGTTGGGCTGTGCAAGCGAGCTGTGGCCCGCCAGCTCAAGCCGCGTCTGGTAGACATCCACCTGTTGGCGCACCGCCTCGGTCAGCGGGTTGTTACTGAGGCCGGTCACCCGGGTGAGCCGGACGGACTGCGCCAGTTGTTCATCCGTAGGGTTGATGAGCGAGTCGGGAAGGCTGGTGATGCGGTTGCTCGCCAACTCGACCTTTGTCAGTAACGGTTGTGCGCCGAGCCCGCCAGGGAAACTCTCCAGTTGGCAATTCTGCATTACCAGCACCCGTAAGTCGGTAATAGCGCTGAAATCCGGAGCGATGCGCAAGGGGTTGTTGCCCAGGCTCAACAGCCTGAGTGTTGTACGTTGGGCCAGCACTTGCGCAGTTTGCGTAGTGAGCTGAATCTGGTTTTCGTGCAAAAACAGACGGGTCAGCCCGTTCATCTCATCAAGGGCTGTCGGCAGCTCGCGCAATTGGTTTTGCGACAGGTCCAGCCAGCGCACCCCGCGATGGCGCAGCAGGAACTGCTCGGGGCTGGTGCTCAACTGCATGTTGGTCAATTTGAGCGAGCCAACGTGGCTGAAGTCCGCATCCAGTTCCGGCAGGCTCTGCAGGTTCAGGCCGCTGAGGTCCAGTTCCAGGCCGATGGGGGTGCCATCGTGAGCATGTTGCATCGGCGTTTCCTTGCGCCAGCATTGGACGATGCGTTCCTTGGCCAGGTAGCGATCATCTTGAGCCAGGGCATTCAACAAACGCTGATGGGTGCGCACATACCCGCTGCCGGTGCGGCTGTTCAGGTTGCCGCCTGCTGAGGCCCAGGTATCGAGTTGCCTATTGAGCCCCTGGAATTCTTGCTCAAGGCGTAGCAACTCTGCTTCGGCGCCGTTCCCCAGCCCCCAGATAAACCGCCGGTTCTCCAGGCGGCTGCGGTTCGGGTACAGCGTGCGCGCACGTTCAAGCAGCGGGTTGCGCATATCGAAGGCGTCAGTGTTCCTGATCAGGTCCGGACGTTGTTGGCTCAGGCGCCTCCAGTAGGCGTCGAAGCGTTCGCGATAGGCGTCGGGAAGCGGGTTGTCGTCGAGCAAGGTGACGCTGTTGATCTTGGCGATGGCCTCCAATTGCTCGGGCGGCGGCTCGAGCAGTACCGCGGGAACTTCGCGAAGCTGGTTGTGGCTCAGGTCGAGAGAGGTCAGGCTGGTTTTGTCCCGTAGGCCCACCGGCCATTGATCAAGCCCGGTAAAGGACAGATTCAGTCGTCTGAGGCTGTACATGAAGCTGAAATCCGGGCACGTACCCAGGCGGTTCCCCGAAAGATCGAGGGTTTCCAACTGTCGCAAAGCGCTCAGACGGGCGGCGCTTTGCGGGGTCAGCACCAGATTGTTCGCATTCAGCTCCAGATGGGTGAGGCGGGGCATTGCCTCGAGCCCTTCGGGCAGTGCTTTGAGGTCGCAGTTTTCCAGCCTCAGCTTTTTGAGTTGGGTGAAGTTGCCCAGAAAGGTTTGAGCATTGCTCGACCAGCGTCGGGTTAACAGTTCAAGCTCGGTGACATGGCTGAAGTCTGCCGTCAGCGCGGGCAGGTCCAGGGGCATGCCGCTGACGATTTTCAGCGAGGTGCCTGTCTCACGGCGCCAGCAGCGCTTGATATCCTTGGCAACCACCGCGCTGTACCCGCCCGTTCGTTCATAGTCGCTGGAAGCCACACGTGGGATGTTGGTTTTGACCCACTGCTTCAAGTCGGCTTTGAGCTGGCTGTACTCGGCTTCCCTCAGGGCCAGCTGGCGGCTTGTATCGCTGCCCAGTGACTCGATGAAGGCGGTGACTTCTGCATCGCTGAAAGACGGGTAAAGCCTGCGCACCCGCTGTGCCGGGCTGTTGAACTGCGCCCTGAGCATGTCGTAGCCGCGCCCGCCCCCCAGCAAGCGCAGGGTGGCGTCGTAAGTGGGTTTGCGCACCGGATGCTCCAACAGCAGGGTGCGCAAGGTGTCGCGGGGCAAGGGCTTGGCCGCGATGGCATCGCGCAGTTGGTGGGCGTCGAACAGCTTCAGGTCCTGACGTTCACCGGCTGACAGTGTGTCCAGTATGGCCTGGTACATATCCGTCGAATCCGGCCCTTTGAATTGCCCGTTTTCCAGTTGGACCAACGTCTTGCCTGGCGTGCTGCCGGCCTCGCCGATCGCGTCGAGCAATGGGCCGTCGGGTGAGTGCAGGCGTAACTCCACGCGGGTGCCCCGTTGCCAGCCCGGCAAGGTCTCCAGGGTGCGCAGGACCAGGCGTTGGCTGTCGAGCTCGGACGGCGTATTCAGGTGCAAGTTTTCATAGGCCCGAGACACGCGGGTTTCCTGCTCGGCCCAGCGTGCCAGTCCAGCCACCGTATCCGGCAGGCGCCCGGTGTTGCGTAACGTGGTCACGTCCTCGGTACTCAGCTCTTTGAGCAATTGCCCCGCGATGCGCGTCGGCAGTTTGGGGAAAGCCTGCTGTACGCGCTGTATGTCGGGATCGTTGCTGGCTGTGAGTGTCTGATAGCGCTCTTCCAGATACGACGGCTTGATGCTCTCGACGAATTCACCCAATGCCTGGCGCAGCCCGGTGGCCCGAGTGTCGAGCGTGTCCTGGGGCTGGCCCGGGATGTCGAGCAGCTGTGGGTCGGTGTCCTGCAGCGTGTACAGCACCTCACGCAATCCCTCGCCACGGGCCAAATGTTGCTCCGTGAGATAAACCGCACGCCTGAACGGCGATGAAGGATGGGGTATATCCTCCCACAGGACTTTGCCCTGGGGATCCACAACCCGTAGCGGCGGGGTGCTGGACAGCAGGCCGCGACGCTTCATCAGGTCCAGTTGCAGGCCCAGGTCAGCCTGGCTGTAGACGGCGGGGTCGGCGCTTTTGAGTTGCTGGATGAATGCGCTGACGTCCTGGTTGAGTTTAAAGCGCTGCAACGAATCGGCCAGCAGCAGGGGGGTGGCTTCGCCATTAAAGTGGGCTTCGCGCAAGGCGTTGGCGGAAACGCCGCTGGCCTCTTGTGCCTTGAGCAACTGTTCAGTCTCCAGGCCTTCGGTGGTATGGCCCAGGCGCCTGAGTGCGGTAGCGTCGTCCCAGGCCTGCGGGTTTTCGCCCTCGTGGAGCCAGGCGCCTTCGTGGTTGTGGGTCAGCTCGGGTGAGTAGGCCTCGGGTCGGGACGGGTGCTGGATGCGATACGCGGCGGTGTCCGGGTCTTTGGTTACCTGATACTGCCGGTCCTCCAGCGTCAGGTACGTCTGCCCTTCGTGTGTGTACAGGCCATGCGCATCGGGCCGGGCATCGGGTGGCAGCTTGACCGGCGTTTCATAGGGTTTCAGGTCGGGTTTCCACAAGCGGGTTTTTCCATTGGGCAGGGTGACGGGTTGCAACCCCTCGACCACCGGTTCGGCCGGTACCGCCGTCAGTTTGGCCAGGCCTTTGCCTGCGCCCACCATGGCGGCCAGCAGCACCACGTTCTGTACCACATCCAACCAGTGGGCCTTGGCTGCCTTGCGATCGCCTTCCTCCCACTCCACCACGCTTTCGAAGGCTTCATACAGCAGTTGGCTGGCCATCACCCCCATCATGACCTCGCCCAGCCCGGGTACGAACATCGACACGCCGGTCAACAGCAGCATGCCGATATTGAGCAGC
>NZ_FOKD01000026.1:0-3018 GCF_900112095.1 Pseudomonas sp. NFPP24 | reverse complement strand
CTGCTGGCGTTCCACAACGCCGCCGCGCGTTACTTCTATGCGATTGGCCGCGATGGGTTGCTGCACAGCCTGCTGGGCACCACCCATCGCGTGCACCAGAGCCCGCACATGGGCTCGGCCTTGCAGAGTCTGATTTCCGCAGTGGTGGTGCTGATTTTTGCTGCGATGGATGCCGACCCGATCCTGCAATTGTTCGCCTGGCTGTCGAACCTGGCCACGTTGTGCGTGATCTTGCTGATGGCGCTGACTTCCGTCGCGGTGTTGGCGTTCTTCCGGCGCCATCCCGAACTCAAGGTGGGGATCTGGCGTGCACGGATTTTCCCCGGTTTCTCCTGCCTGGCCCTGTTCGCAGTGCTGGCGCTGGCGGTGGTGCACTTCGATGTGCTGACCGGGGCCAGCCAGCTCCTGTCCTATGGCCTCTGCGCAATCATTCCCCTGGCCCTGCTGGGCGGTGTGTACCTGGCGGCCCGCTTGCGCAAGGCGTCGCCGGAACGCTTCCGGGCGTTGGGCAGCCACAAGCTCTAAGGCGTGCCCTGCGGCTGGCTCCTCCCCCGTCAAACACGGAAATGGCCCACCAGCTGCTGCTGGTGACTGGCCATTTCGCGCAGTGCATCACTGGCCTTCGCGGCCTCGTGCATGCGCTGGCTGAGGGTTTCGCTGATGCCTCGGATATCGCTGACCCGGTGGCTGATGTCGTCCACCACTGTGCTTTGCTCCAGGGCCGCGCTGGCAATCTGTTGGTTCATCTGTTCGATCACGTCCACGGCCTGGGAAATACCCGCCAGCGCGGCGCGGGTCTGTTGCACCTGGACCACGCTGCCGCTGGCTTGATCACGGCTCAGTTGGGTGCTGTGCACCACGTCCTCACTCAGCTGTTGCAGCGTTTCGATCACCGTGCGTACCTGTTCCACCGAGCGCTGGGTGTTGCTCGCCAAGTGCCTGACCTCATCGGCCACCACCGCGAAACCCCGCCCTTGCTCGCCGGCCCGGGCGGCCTCGATGGCGGCGTTCAACGCCAGCAGGTTGGTCTGCTGCGCAATGCTGCTGATGACATCCAGCACCTGGCCGATCTGGCGGCTGCTGTCGGCGAGGGCGGTGACTTGCTGGAGCGTGGCGTCCAGGCGCTGATCGAGCGCCTCGATGCTGCGCTCGGCTGTGGCGAACACCGCCTGGCCTGATCGGCTCGCGCTTTCGGCGGCGGTGGCGGCATCGGCGGCGCTGTGGGAGTGGCGCGCCACCTCCTGGGCACTGGCGCTCATTTCATGCAGGGCGGTGGCCGCCAGCTCCACTTCGCGGTACTGGCGTTGCATGCCGGTGCTGACGTCGCGGGCAACCCCCGAGGAGGTGTCGGCGCTGTCCCGGGTGTCGCGGGCGGCGGTTTGAATGGCGCGAATCATCGGTTGCAAGGTGTCCAGGAAACGGTTGAAGCCACCGGCCAGCCTGCCCAGTTCGTCGCGCCGCCCGGCGGGCAAGCGTTGGGTGAGGTCGCCGTCGCCTTCAACGATGGCATCCAGCAATTCGACCATCTTGAGCAGTGGGCGTGTCACGCCGTAGGCGGTCACCCAGATCAGCAGCATACCCAGGCCGCTGGCGAGCAGGCCCAGGCCAAGGTTGAAACCGTTGGCGGCGCGGCTTTTGCTGTCCAGCTCGCTTTGCATCTGCCGGGCGGGAGCCTGCACCAGGGCTTGCGGCACTTTGATTTGCAGGTGCCAGCCGGGGTTGCCGTCCACCACCTGCAGGGGCTGGCGGATATCGACAGTGTCCCCCGCGACGGCGCCGCTGCGTCCTGCGATCTGGCCGGCGGGCGACAGGATGCTCACTTCGCCGGCGCCCGAATACAAATCCTGGCCCAACTGGGCGGCGAGCTTTTGCAGGGTGTCGAGGCTGACGTCCATGCCGACCACGCCGAGTACCTGGCCGTTGGCGATCAGCGGCACGGAAATACTGCTCATCAGTACATCGCGACCTTCCACTTGGCTGGTGTAGGGCTCCACCACGCAGGTGCGCCGTTGCGTCTGGGGGCAGCGGTACCAATCGGTGTCCGGGTCGGCGCCGGGGAGCGCATGGTTGGCGGTGATCTGTTCTTCGGTCAGCACATCCTGCACCAGCTGCCCCGGCAGGCTCTGTGACCAGTACAACGCAAAGCGCCCGGTTTCATTGCCGGCCAGGGCGCGTTGCCCGACAAACTCGGCGTCTGCGCCGGCCAGCGCGCCAGGCAACAGCACCACGTACAGGCCGAGCACGTGCTGCTGTTTGAGCAGGGCCTGGCGGGTCACGCTGACCAGCGCTTCGCGCAATTGCGCGGCGCTGAGGCGGCCCTCGAGGGTTTGCTCGCGCAGTTGCAGTACCTGCTCGGCGAACCCTTCGCCTACCAGGGCGCTGTCATTGAAAAAGCGCTCCACGTGTTGGCCATGGGCAACGGCCTGGGCCTGCAGGCGCGCCTCGGCGGCTTGCCCCAGCAGGTGACTGCTCTGCTGCTTGAGCAGATCGGCGCTCTGTTGATTCTGGTACAGGCCGGCACCGATCAGCGCGCCGACCACCACCAGCAGGCACAGCCCGCTCAGCAGGGTGATGCGCCATTGGAGGGTGAGGTGAATTGAACGCATGGCTGAGGTTCCTACGCAAGGCATCCGGGAGAAGGGCGGGGTGACGCGAGCATGCGGCGGGACGCGATAAGCGGCTATCCCGAATCGGCAAACGCTGTGGGCACGCCATGGGTGGCTTGACCTGTTTTGGGGCGGCGCTTCGGATGCTACCGATTTGGGATAGCGAGCGGCTCAGGGGCGGGCATAGGATCAAATTCAGCGTGCAACCAAAACAACAACGCCAGAGGGCACCGATGCCGTTTGATCGGGCCCAATCCAACAGCGACTGCCTCATACAATAAGGTCAAAAAAATGAGTGTATCTATCCCGGTCAACAGCTCCACGGAGCTCAAGCGTGGCGCCCTGGGCGTGGGCTTCATCATTTTCTTTGTGGTTTCGGCGGCGAGCCCGTTGAGCGTGATCGCCGGTGGCT
>NZ_FOKD01000027.1:0-2394 GCF_900112095.1 Pseudomonas sp. NFPP24 | reverse complement strand
GGTGACTGCGTACCTTTTGTATAATGGGTCAGCGACTTATTTTCAGTGGCGAGCTTAACCGAATAGGGGAGGCGTAGCGAAAGCGAGTCTTAATAGGGCGTCTAGTCGCTGGGAATAGACCCGAAACCGGGCGATCTATCCATGGGCAGGTTGAAGGTTGGGTAACACTAACTGGAGGACCGAACCGACTACCGTTGAAAAGTTAGCGGATGACCTGTGGATCGGAGTGAAAGGCTAATCAAGCTCGGAGATAGCTGGTTCTCCTCGAAAGCTATTTAGGTAGCGCCTCATGTATCACTGTAGGGGGTAGAGCACTGTTTCGGCTAGGGGGTCATCCCGACTTACCAAACCGATGCAAACTCCGAATACCTACAAGTGCCGAGCATGGGAGACACACGGCGGGTGCTAACGTCCGTCGTGAAAAGGGAAACAACCCAGACCGTCAGCTAAGGTCCCAAAGTTATGGTTAAGTGGGAAACGATGTGGGAAGGCTTAGACAGCTAGGAGGTTGGCTTAGAAGCAGCCACCCTTTAAAGAAAGCGTAATAGCTCACTAGTCGAGTCGGCCTGCGCGGAAGATGTAACGGGGCTCAAACCATACACCGAAGCTACGGGTATCACGTAAGTGATGCGGTAGAGGAGCGTTCTGTAAGCCTGTGAAGGTGAGTTGAGAAGCTTGCTGGAGGTATCAGAAGTGCGAATGCTGACATGAGTAACGACAATGGGTGTGAAAAACACCCACGCCGAAAGACCAAGGTTTCCTGCGCAACGTTAATCGACGCAGGGTTAGTCGGTCCCTAAGGCGAGGCTGAAAAGCGTAGTCGATGGAAAACAGGTTAATATTCCTGTACTTCTGGTTATTGCGATGGAGGGACGGAGAAGGCTAGGCCAGCTTGGCGTTGGTTGTCCAAGTTTAAGGTGGTAGGCTGAGATCTTAGGTAAATCCGGGATCTTAAGGCCGAGAGCTGATGACGAGTTACCTTTTAGGTGACGAAGTGGTTGATGCCATGCTTCCAAGAAAAGCTTCTAAGCTTCAGGTAACCAGGAACCGTACCCCAAACCGACACAGGTGGTTGGGTAGAGAATACCAAGGCGCTTGAGAGAACTCGGGTGAAGGAACTAGGCAAAATGGCACCGTAACTTCGGGAGAAGGTGCGCCGGTGAGGGTGAAGGACTTGCTCCGTAAGCCCATGCCGGTCGAAGATACCAGGCCGCTGCGACTGTTTATTAAAAACACAGCACTCTGCAAACACGAAAGTGGACGTATAGGGTGTGACGCCTGCCCGGTGCCGGAAGGTTAATTGATGGGGTTAGCTAACGCGAAGCTCTTGATCGAAGCCCCGGTAAACGGCGGCCGTAACTATAACGGTCCTAAGGTAGCGAAATTCCTTGTCGGGTAAGTTCCGACCTGCACGAATGGCGTAACGATGGCGGCGCTGTCTCCACCCGAGACTCAGTGAAATTGAAATCGCTGTGAAGATGCAGTGTATCCGCGGCTAGACGGAAAGACCCCGTGAACCTTTACTATAGCTTTGCACTGGACTTTGAATTTGCTTGTGTAGGATAGGTGGGAGGCTTTGAAGCGTGGACGCCAGTTCGCGTGGAGCCATCCTTGAAATACCACCCTGGCAACTTTGAGGTTCTAACTCAGGTCCGTTATCCGGATCGAGGACAGTGTATGGTGGGTAGTTTGACTGGGGCGGTCTCCTCCTAAAGAGTAACGGAGGAGTACGAAGGTGCGCTCAGACCGGTCGGAAATCGGTCGTAGAGTATAAAGGCAAAAGCGCGCTTGACTGCGAGACAGACACGTCGAGCAGGTACGAAAGTAGGTCTTAGTGATCCGGTGGTTCTGTATGGAAGGGCCATCGCTCAACGGATAAAAGGTACTCCGGGGATAACAGGCTGATACCGCCCAAGAGTTCATATCGACGGCGGTGTTTGGCACCTCGATGTCGGCTCATCACATCCTGGGGCTGAAGCCGGTCCCAAGGGTATGGCTGTTCGCCATTTAAAGTGGTACGCGAGCTGGGTTTAGAACGTCGTGAGACAGTTCGGTCCCTATCTGCCGTGGACGTTTGAGATTTGAGAGGGGCTGCTCCTAGTACGAGAGGACCGGAGTGGACGAACCTCTGGTGTTCCGGTTGTCACGCCAGTGGCATTGCCGGGTAGCTATGTTCGGAATAGATAACCGCTGAAAGCATCTAAGCGGGAAACTAGCCTCAAGATGAGATCTCACTGGAACCTTGAGTTCCCTGAAGGGCCGTCGAAGACTACGACGTTGATAGGTTGGGTGTGTAAGCGCTGTGAGGCGTTGAGCTAACCAATACTAATTGCCCGTGAGGCTTGACCATATAACACCCAAGCAATTTGACTACTCTAACGAGCATCAGATTGC
>NZ_FOKD01000029.1:0-2278 GCF_900112095.1 Pseudomonas sp. NFPP24 | reverse complement strand
ATATTCACCATTTTCAATAATCAGAAACTCATCATCCACATCATTAAAATCCAACTCGTAAAAATCCTCAAGCAGCAGTAGGTCACTGCCAGGCATAACCACTTTAAACTTTCCTTGATAGCCTCTACCAACCACAATCCTATATAGCTTATTGCCCTCTCCGAAATCCAATGAAACCCAGTCATTCCGATAGCTGAAAGACTCCACGACTGCACCTACATCGATGGCGGAGCCCACCGGCGTTCGAACGCCAATCCAACCTGAACTTTCGAGCAAAATTTTATTAAGAGCGGAGTTTGAGTCGTACCACTCCACAGCGCCAATTTTTTCCTGAACACAGGAAAAGTCTTCGCCCAAATAAAAACCAGCCGCACTCAAGCCAGGACTCAACTCAGCCATAAGATCAGGAAATAATAAAGTCATTCACCATCACTCCTAGTTTTTCCATTCCCCAGCTTCATATTTTAACCGACTTCCCTGCTTATCATAATACTGCTGATAGCTGGTTATCGTTCTAGGCTTGAAACCTGTGAATGACAATCGACTCCTCTCTAGCTTTTAAAAGCGTTAGCACAACGCGCAACGCCCGCTCATCATTCGAGTCACCGAGAGACTCCGCGCACCGACCTCGCCAAGCCTAAGACTTCGCCAGCAGAGCAGATTCAAGATCGCTCTCCGGGGTTTAGGGTGAATGTGTGGGAATCCCTCAGGGTCCGTCTGCTTTTTTGATTTATTTACCATGCGGCGTGACGATTCAACGGTATAGACTTTCCGGAACGCCTCATCTTTCAACTGTCGCTTTGGATGCTGAGAACAATAGTCAACGGCCTTTTCGCCAAGCCCGCTTTACCCATGCGTTGCTAACAGAAACGGGACTCACTAATGCCTAAAGATGATTGATTTTGCGAAGTCTGCATACTTATAAAACCAACTTAACGCAAACAAAATCGAGAATGGCATTCCCAACCATACAAATACCACATCAAATTCCACCTCAAACCCTGCAGAAATAAACAGGACTGGCAACAATGCCAGCAGGCATCCTATGGAAAGCATTACGACTAAAACACCCGCCGCCATTATTGCCGAGAACATCAACTTACTTACCGTCACCCTTAGCCTCCTCGTAAAAGCCGTAGCCCTTATAACCCACTCCGCCGACATACACACCTAGCGCCGTACCAAATGGGGTTTTCGTGCCTAACAACGGAATGAAAAAATTATTATCCATCTTCGGAACCAAAACCCCGAAGATCGAACCCTTCCTCAATCCATCTGAAGCTCCCATCACGAGAGGGACCTTCCCAAAGCCAGCACCGGCGGAAAGTAACGTATCCGCCCCCTGGTAGACCAATGGACCATAGCCACCGGGAATCAAGTCAAAAGCCGACTTAACAGGGTTGTAACTCTTAGGCTCATCCCCCCAAAAATGGTTGTACATCCCCGTGGTTCCTTCAAAGACATTACCTGCCCCAAACGCACTCATGGGAGCGCCCACGAAGCAGCCCGCTGCAGTTGCGCACAGGGTAACGCCTGCACTCACGGTCATGCCACCTAAACCCGCTGTGACTGCATTTTTTCCGACTGGGATTACATCGGACGTTGTTCCGTCAGCCAGACGATCAAAAAAACTATAGTTAAACAGCCCTTTTTCTTGCTGCACTTGCGCCCACGTAAGTTCATTACTGAGTCCAGCCATATCTGATTCCGTAAGGTATTTATTACGGTACTCTTCGCCGCCTCGTTCAAACTCCGCCCAGCACTTCGTCAGAAAACAGGTCGCTTTTTCGAGATTTTCTTTTTTGAAATCTCCTTTTTCAGTCTCTTGCTGTATAGCGTCAGTTTCATCTTTATGTGCAGAACGATTGTAGAGGGTAGCATTTTTCGCAATCCATCCACCTTTCTCGATGGACTTCGCATCAGCATCTTTTTGCGAAGCTGCCGCCAGAACACCGACTATTTGAGAACTCATAGCTAGCAGATTCTTATCACCGCTAACCAACGAATCCAAATGAACTACAGCCGCTTCGTTAATACCCGCCGCCAACGCGCCGGTCTTGAAGTCCCCACCGGTCGCCTGGGCAAGTAATCCACCGACCATCGCATGCACCAATATCTTCGGCGGGTAGCCATCAGTCAGTTTGCCCTTGGTGTAATCCCCCACAGCATTGAAGCTTGCGGCTGCCAATGTATTGAACAATGCGCCTTTGAGTGCATCACCAAAGTCACCACCTTGTCCGAGCGCTTTGCTCAGCAAAGTCGACGTACCGTTCTGCAA
>NZ_FOKD01000031.1:0-1157 GCF_900112095.1 Pseudomonas sp. NFPP24 | reverse complement strand
AGTGACCTACTGCTGCTTGAGGATTTTTACGAGTTGGATTTTAATGATGTGGATGATGAGTTTCTGATTATTGAAAATGGTGAATATATAGAGGGGGTCAGCTTTATTACCGACTATAGAGCACCGTTGGAGTATGAGTCTAATCAGAAGATCGAATTGATATCGGTGCATGACTGGTCGTTTCAATAGAAGTAAATTTTGAACCAAGTATGCTGGGCGATAAAATAAAGAGTTTAAAGGGGGGCAGCCCGCGCGCAGTAAATGGCGGCTGACCCTGAGCAGTCCCGTTAGAGTAGTTGGAGAGTAGCTGTGAACGAGTCTGATTTTAATGATGTTAAGAGACAACTGATTCGGTACCTCTCAACCGGGCTTGTCGAAAATGCAATTGAATATTTCAAGGCCTGCTCGCATTCACTGTCTGATTATGCATGTGCTGAATGTTTAGGTGATATATGTTTCTATCAGCGTGACTTTGCCCAGGCTATTAAGCATTATGAAGTCGCTACCCAGTTGGCCGCTGATCAAGTCATAGCTCGATATCTTTTCCTTGCAGGCGTATCGAATGAGCGTGCGTCAAATGTTGTCTACGCATTCAAGTATTATCAGGCCGCCATTGAAGCCGAACCTTCATTTGTCGATACGTATCTTGAACTAGGTGCGATGTTGGTTAAGGTGGGAGATCTTGAAGGCGCCTTGCAGTGTTATGAGGATGCTATGGAAATAAAGCCTACAGACTTGGCTATTCATGAAAGTCTGGTGTCGATTTTGGGGGAACTTCACAAGCGCACTCCGGAGAAATATGCTGATAAGTATTTAGCGGTCAACGCGGAAATTGAAAAAATTAAGCATTCCGGAAAGTCGACACCCTCGAACCGTCAAGCTGCGTGGTGAGTAAAATTGATAAAGGGGATCCTTAAGGGGCGGATTTATTGAATTTGAGGTGGGTGACGAAACGAATTGAGTGATGATGCTGTATCTAATAGGGCCGGCAATCGCCTCGCGCTGAATGGCGGGCTGATGGGGTAAACTGTGTCTGACCCTGAGGGATCCACTGTTCGTTTTGTTGATGAGGTTCTGCTGTCGGCAGAAGACAGCGATTATTCGCTGTATGACATGAAGAAGAAGGGGAGTTGGGGCACCAAGAAAACCCAGCGTGA